>DATMVE010000117.1:0-130550 GCA_035563515.1 Pyrinomonadaceae bacterium | reverse complement strand
CCGCCCCGCGGCGCGGGCCTGGAGCTGTGCCGCGAGTTGCGCCGTCGTCACCCTCATACGCCCGTCATCATCTACTCCGCGGATGCCTCCGCGGGTCATCACCGGGAGGCGGCCGAGGCCGGCGCGACCGCCTGCGTTGATAAGCCGCACGTCAGTCCCCTGGTCATCGCCGTTAACGAACTAATTATAGGGAAGTCGGTCACGTCTGATGCGAAGACGTTTGGTTTTAATCACTCGGCGCTTGTCTGACGGACTTACCGATTAGTCGTTGTAAGGTCGGTCGCCCGCCGCTGATAGCCGCCTTCGGTAATGACGCGGGGCACCGGCAATTGATTAGCCTCTGCCCCATGGGCGGCCGTGGGGTAGTACTCATCCACCCTCGTCGCGCCCGCGAAAACACTTCCGCCCTCGTTCTCCCAACGGTCGAGCGCTTTCTTCTTAAGGAGTTCTCTGGCAGTGCGATCCGGCATCCCTCGCGTTACCCTTACATTTCTCATGTTCTCTTAATCGTCTTAGTGCTCCCCTGTCCTACGGGGACCGCCACTCACCCCGGTGCCGCGCCTGTACACGGTACGCCTGGTGGGCGCGGTTGAAAGGGCGGAGTGTGGCGTATGCCCGTCGCGGCGCGCGGGCATCTTGTTTTTCCGCGAACGGAGCTCAAGCCACCCCACCCCACCGAAAAACAGCAACAGGCCTGATACGATTACGATAATCCCGCTTAAATCCATAAAGCCTCCTCGAACACTCTATTCACCGATCCTCTGCTTGATCGGGTTCTAATTTAGACGAGTGGCGGGTTGGGGAATAGCGTGTCAACACCTGCCCGGCGCAGGTGTTAACACCCGCTTCAGCGTCGGGTGTTAACACTCGAAATTCTTAGGTGTTAATACGCTACCCCCCACGCGTGTTTACCTCTAAGGTCAAAGAGTCTACTGGTCGTCGCAACCCTGGTTCATGTGCGGGGCAACCGTGGGAGGCGGCGCGACCATTGGATCGTAGCCGCGTTGCGAAGGGAGCCGCGGCAGGGCACGGACCGACGATCAGTGGACACTCAGGTGAAAGCAATGATGCGCGGGGCAGCCCACTTCGGTTAGCCGCGCGCCCCTTTTTTATGAGTAAGAAGATGAAGGTATTGATCGCATACGACGGGTCGGAGAGCGGGGCGGCCCCGCTCTCCGACCTGCCCCGGGCGGGACTCCCGGATGAAGTCGAGGCGCTCGTTTACGTGGCCGACGTCTGGCTGCCTTCGTCGCGCGCGGAATTCGCGCGCGCGACCGATTCGCGGAGGCAACTGGCCGCCGGGCTGTCATCCTTCGCCCCCGCGCTAAGGGCCGTCGAAGAAGAGCGTGCCCTGACTCGCGAAGCCGGGCGGCGCTTTCGGTCAGCCTTTCCGACGTGGGAGGTGAGTGTCGAAGCTTCTCCGGGCTGCGGGCTGCCGACCTCTGAACTAATACGAAAAGCCGTCTCGTGGACGGCCGACTTGATTGTCGTGGGTTCAAAAAGTCGGCAGGATGATGAAGGGGCCGGCCTCGGACACTCGTTCCTGAAAGTAGTGGACGAGGCCGCTTGTTCCGTCAGGATTTCCCGCCCCGCCCCCGTCACCGACAAAACGTCCGTGCGGCTCATCGTGGGGGTGGACGGTTCGCCGGGCTCCGAGAGCGCCGTCAATACGATTGGGTCTCGACAGTGGCCGGCGGGGAGCGAGTGTCTTGTCGTTACGCCGTGGAGACACATGGAGGCGCTCGCACGCGAGACCGCGGACGCGTTACGGGCGACGGGGTTAAATACGTTGACCAGGGTCAGTGAGGGCGACCCACTCCGCGTTCTCAGCGGGGAGGCGCGTGAGTGGGGGGCGGACTGTATCTTCGTTGGCCCGAACCGACGCGGCACCGAGACGGAGCATCGCGACTCAAATAATGCGGTCACATCGCTTGTGGCTTGCGCGCCGTGCTCGGTCGAGGTGGCGCGCAAGCGGCTGTGGGAGACTGCCTGCGCGTTCATTCCGCTCGCCAGAGTCGCCGACGATTTGGCCGCAGTCGGCGCTGGATAACCATTAACTTCGGCCGAGGCTCGGGACCGGGTTCAGGAAGTTCCCGACGCTCACCGAACTCGCCGGTGCTCGGCCCCAGGTAATTACAACGGACGGATGGGTTAGAAAGGAGTTTGGTTTTTTCCATGCTACCTGTTTTGACTATCGTCCAGAAAAGCGGAGAAAAGAGATGAGAGTCATGGAGGCAGATACAGTTAAGGAAGCGACTATTTTCATCACCAAATTGGATCGTCAGCGCCTGGAGAAGCTGATCGAGGTCGGTAGAGAGCGCGATGGCGTGGGGAATCACGAATACCTGCTTAAACTGGAACAGGAGCTGGACAAGGCCGAGACTGTCGCTCCAGAAAAAGTTCCCGGCGATGTCATCACCATGCGCTCACGCGTGCGCTTGAGCGACCTGAACACAGGTGAAGTGGTCGTCTACACCCTGGTCTTTCCGACCGAGGCCGATTTCAGCGAGGGCAAGATTTCCGTCCTGGCCCCCATCGGGACGGCGATGCTCGGCTACAGGGAGGGGAGCGTAATCGAATGGCGTGTCCCTTCAGGCTTGAGAAGGTTAAAGATTGAGGGGATTCTCTACCAGCCGGAGGCGGCCGGCGATTACAACTTGTGAGAGAAGAAATAGATCGGCGCGGCGAGGAAAGGCGGTTTTGTTGAAGTGTTTATTAAAATCTATCGAATGCTCGCCGCACGCAGGCGACGGCGGGCGCTTGTAAAACTTCGTCGGGTGTTTGCGAGTTGTGGCTATCCGCTCAACCGGAGAACTGACGCAGAAATAGAGGCTGCCCTATCATCGGTGACGCGTGAGACAGCACCCGACCAGATCGGCGCGAAGATGATCAGCCGTGCCCTGCGTCGTCTCTCAATCGGCAACGAGCATCGGCCTGGCGGTGTGACAAAAGAGTCGATATAAACTCCGCACCGCAAATCGGTAGTGGCGGCGAGAGAGATGGAGATAAGTGATAGGCCCAACGAGCAGGTCGTCGTCCTGCGTATAGAGTGGGCTGTTGAGTTCGGACGCTCTGGTCGTGTGCATTGAATTGACCTGAACGTCGGGTTAAGCATATAGTCCCTACAGCTTGAAAAAATTATGAGTCTAAACCTCGTCTTGCCGTTGCAAAGCAACTCGTCCTACACGTCCCCTGTTAACAGCCTTTTAATAAAGGACTGTGGATACTGAGAGCGCCTGACGAATTCTGTCAACAGCTCTCCCGCCATCTCCCGGCGTTCTTCCTATGAAAAACTGCTCCGTGAGGAGCGGGAAGCTCTACCCCGTTACGAAGACATGTGCCTTCAAAGGCACCTATGCTGATTGAACCATCAGCTTGTAAGAGAGGGAAAATAGTTGTGTTAAAGAGAACCGTTTGTTACCTATTGCTTATCTTTGCTTTCAGCGTCACCACGGCCTTTGCCCAGGAAGCCGATACGCCGGCGGCGAATCCCCCCGAGAGCGCGGCAATCCTGGAGGCTCTAAGCATGCCGGTCTCAAAAGACTTGAGACAGAAAATCACTTTTTCGACGGAAAAGATCAGAGTGCAGGGCGACTGGGCTTTTGTCTCCGGCCAAGCGAAAAACGCGGAGGGCGGCGCGCCAAATTGGAAGCTCACCAAGTACCAAGAATTCATCGACACCAATGATTTCGAGGACAATCTTTTCGCGCTACTGAAAAAGAAGAATGGCAAATGGCGTGTGGTCACTTACATGATGAACTGCCATGACGTTTGCTATCTAGACTGGGACAAAAGATACAAAGCGCCGAAAGCGATAATCGAATAATTGCTTTTGTCGGTCTGGTCTTTAGAATTTTCGGCCGGGCATCTACTCGGTGTTCGCAACAGACAGAATAGAACCAAAAAGGGAAGAGGAAAAGTGAAAATCAAAATCGCCCTGCTGACGACGCTCATGTTAGCGTTTAGCTCGATTGGGTTGGCTCAATCAAGAACAAAGGCCATCGCGCCCAATATCATTGTTCAGAATTTATATGCGGCGCAAAAAGCCGGTTCGAGTCCGTTTTTCCAGACGAAGGACCGCGCCGCCGTTGACAATTACTTTACGAAGGATTTGGCGGACTTGATTTGGCAAGATGCGGTTGCCGCTAATGGTGAAGTCGGGGCGATTGATTTCGACCCGCTTTATAACGCGCAGGACACGAAAATCACCGCTTTCAAAATCGGGAAACCTATGTATGGCGAGGGCAACCTTAACCTCGCCGATGTTCCGGTCACTTTCAAAAACATGGGTAAAGACGGAACGGTCCTGTTTCGACTTGAACGCGACAGTCCAAAAACAGTTTGGAAAATCAGTGATGTCTATTACCCCTCAAACCCCGAATCGAGCTCATCACTCAAAGACATTCTGTCCGACGCGCTGAAGGTATCGGAAGCCAGCACTGCCCCCACGTCAAACATGACTTCCGATATTCGGAGCGTAGACTTTCTCAATTACAGCTATCGCCCGTCGGTCTGCTCGGAAGATGTAGGACTTCCCGAAACGGTTAAGGTCCGCGACGGCAAATTTAAGGATGGGGATAATTTTTTCGACGTGGCCAAAAACGAGGTTGCCTACGGGGACTTGAACGGCGACGGGAGCGAAGACGCTGTCGTGTTGATCAGGTGTGGGAGCTCTGCCGGTACTTTGAGAGCTTTTGAAATACACGCCTACTCGCTCCGAAGCGGGCGGGCTGAATTGTTGGCGCGGCTCGACAGCATAGGCGCGGAGAGCGATTACCAAAAGAGCTACGCGGGCGGCACTGTATTTTACGCGGGCGAGAATGGCCCGAAGATCGTAAGCGGTCATCTGATTATCGAAGCGTTGACGGACGGCTCATTCGCCGGGCCGGAAAATGTTACGACGTTCGATTATCAATTGAGCGGGGACAAATTAGTCCTGAGCGGAAAGCCGACTAGGACAAAAAGGCCGGAATGAGTAATCGGCCACCCGAGAAGGATGATCCTTTTTCCGCCACGATTTTCGCGTTCGACGATGGCAGGCGTCTTTTCAAAAGTCCTGCCAGGAGGTCTGGCGACGTACGACGCGATCATTGTTGGGGCCAGAGTCGCGGGCTCGCCGCCCGCCATGTTGCTGGCGCGAAAAGGTTACCGCGTACTGCTCACGGATAGGTCTTTCTTCCCGAGCGATACCATCTCTACACATCATGTGCATCAGCCGGGCGTCTTGAGACTCAAGCGCTGGTGACTGCTCGAAGAGCTGCGCGCATCCAACTGCCCGCCCCTCACGGAAATGAGCTTCTTATGAAGGAGCTTGAGCTTATCCCCTCGCTCGCCGGGAGACTCCGTGCCGGAAGGCGTGAAGAGCCGATCCGCGGCTCGGCCGACATGCCGAACTTCTTCCGCAAGCCGCATGGTGCGGGCTGGGCGCTCGTCGGCGACGCCGTTACAACAAAGACTCCATTACTGCACAGGGGATTACCGATTGACGCGGCTGAGTTGGACGGAGTTTTGCGCTGCCTGATGGCAGATATAGAACATCCGAGGAACAGCGTTGCCTTAATAATGTGAAGGCTGTTATGTTATTGGCTAAACACGGATGCGAAGAAGGCGGACATTTGAATTGCGTGGCGCGCGCACGATTTTATTGACGGGCGTGCTCGCCTGCCTCTGCTTTTCCTCTGGCGAGGGGCTGCGCCTGATGCCGATCCCTTCCCCCGCGCACTCCGAAACCGGACCGCTTAATTTCAGGGCCGCCGTCGCCTCGCTCCATATTTCACTGAGCTATCAGTATGCTACCTGCGGGCTGGAGAAATGCGGGCAAAAGCGCGTCCAGCGTCAGCAGTTGCGTGACGGACTATCGGTCTCTAGCAGTAGCTCTGAACCCCTTGCTGTTCCGGTTCGGCTCGCCGCTAACATTGCATCAGCATCTTACTGCTCACCTTCACCTGTGCCGCAGCCGCCAGGCCGCGCCCCGCCGCTATTAGTCACTGCCTGAAGCTTGATTAAACCCAACTGAGTAGCCGGATGGTCCGTCCTTACTTTATTCACGAGGCGAACCTCCGCGAAGACATCGAGGTGTAACTCGCACTTGGTGCCGGGTACGGGGAAGGTGCCGACAATCGTTCTGCCCGCCGCCTTGGTGCCGTTTCAGGCGACAGAGTTTCACCGGGTTAAGAGTAGTCTCTGAATGATTATCTACCGATCATCCCTGATTCATCCGAGCGTCTTTTTCCTGTGCGCCCTTTTATTCGTCTCTTGCCCCGGCTCACCTGATGACAAGGCTCAACTGGAGGTGACGAGCCTGCGTTACGAGTCCGCCGAAACTCCCCGCTGCGTCGGTGAACTCACGAACATCTCTTCGCGGCCACTCAGTGACCTGAAGGTCGAGGTTGAGTTCAGAACGGAAAATGGTAGCCGGGTGAGGGGCGTCATCATAGACCTGTCGGACGGTCCCCTGGCGCCGAACGCCGGCGTGAACTTCATCGCCCCCTACGTTAAAGGGCCGAACGACTCTCAAGTAAGCGCGTGCAGGGTTCTGAGAGTTAAGTCGCCAGAGGGCGGCACACTTCTGCACGTCGAGCGCCGCGCTGACTAAACGCCCGGAGGCGATTTGATTACGGTAATGAACCGGGAGGACGACCGTCATGCCAAATGACTTCCCCTTGCTGGGAGACCTGCTGCTGCTCCTGCTCGTCTCAGTACCCATCACCTTCCTCTTCAGCCGCCTGAGGCTGCCGACCATCGTCGGATTTATGATCACGGGCGTATTGATTGGCCCCTACGGCTTCGGCCTAATCAAAGACGTTCACGCGATTGAAGTGCTGGCCGAAATCGGCGTCGTCCTACTGCTGTTCACAATCGGCCTGGAGTTTTCCCTGCGCCGCATCGCTGAGATGCGCCGCATAGTGCTCGTAGGGGGCGGGCTGCAAGTCACCCTGACGACGCTGCTGGTGGCGGTGATTGCTTACTGGTTCGGGCGTCCGCTCAATCAGTCTGTCTTCTTCGGCTTCCTCTTCGCGCTTTCCAGTACCGCCATCGTCCTCAAGAGCTACATCGAGCGGGCGGAAGTGGACGCGCCGCACGGGCGCGCGGGCGTCGGCATTCTTCTCTTTCAAGACCTGAGCATTGTTTTGATGATGCTCATGGTTCCGGTGCTCGGCGGCCGGGAGGGGTCGTCGCCGGGCAGAATCGCTCTGACGCTCGGGACTGCGCTCGCAGCCATTGCCATCATCATCTTTGCTGCGCGCAAAGTGGTCCCGTTCCTGCTCTACCACATCGTGCGCCTCAGAAGCCCCGAAGTCTTCATCATCTTCGTCGTGCTGATGAGCCTTGGGACGGCCTGGCTCACTTCGCAGTTCGGACTCTCGCTCGCGCTCGGCGCTTTCATCGCCGGGATGGTGCTCTCGGAGTCGGAGTACAGCCACCAGATCGTGGCCGACATCCTGCCGTTCCGCGACGTCTTCAACAGCCTCTTCTTCGTCTCAATCGGCATGCTCCTTTCTCTGAGCGCGCTCTTCTCCGACCTGGCGGTCGTCCTAGCCTGGATCGGGGCGCTGACTCTCGGGAAGGCGCTGGTGGTCTTTGCGGCGGTGCGGCTGCTGGGCCATTCGCTTCGCATCTCGACGATGACCGCTATCGGGCTGGCACAAATCGGCGAGTTCTCTTTCATTCTCGCCAAGGCCGGACTCCCGGAAGGGCTGCTCTCTGACGTCGACTACCAGAGGTTCTTAGCCGCCTCCATCCTTTCGATGATTGCTACCCCCTTCTTAATCAAGGCAGCGCCCCGCGTCGGCTACGCGCTGCAAACGCTCTTCGCCCCCGGCTCGATGTTCGAGCCGACAGTCACAGGGTTTCGACCCGATGAGCCCGACCTGCGCGGCCACGTCGTGATCGTGGGTTACGGACTGAACGGGCGGAACCTCGCGAAGGTTCTGCGGCGGGCGAAGGTCCCATACCTGGTGCTGGAACTGAACGCCGAAGTCGTCAGGGAAGCCGCCGCGCAAGACGAAAGAATTATTTACGGCGACGCGACTCGCAAGGAGGTCATATACCACGTCGGCTTGGAGCACGCGCGCATTCTGGTGCTGGCAATCTCCGACCCGACTGCGACACGCCACACGGTCTGGCTCGCGCGGCAGGTGACTCCCGACATACACATCATCGTGCGGACGCGCTACATGTCGGAACTGGCCGAACTGCGTGAACTCGGTGCCGACGAAGTCATCCCGGAAGAGTTCGAGACCAGCATCGAAATCTTTTCGCGTGTGCTCAGGGAGTACGGCATCGCCCGGCACGCAATTCAACGCCACGTCTCGGAGATTAGAAGCGAAGGGTATCAGATGCTGCGCTCGCCGTCCGTTCCTCTGGTTTCGATGAGCGAAATCGCCGAAGCTCTCGGCACGGCCGCGACCGAGACCTTGCAACTTGAGGAGGGTTCGCCGGCAGTGGGCAGAACCATCGGTGAGTTGGAGTTAAGGCGAAGGACGGGGGCCACGGTCGTCGCCGTCGTCAGAGACGGGCTGACGGACGTTAACCCTGGGTCTGAATTCAGGTTTGAGGTCGGCGACATCATCGTCCTGCTCGGGGCTCCCGAACAGATTGACCGCGCGATAGAGCAAATCAATGCTTCCAGGGAGAATAACGTGGCGAGAGACGGGGAACGCATTGAGACCAGTCAGTAAGGTCGAAACAAACGGGGACTATAAAATATCACTGCCGTTCCTCCATATTTGGGAGCGATTGAAAGCGAGCTTAAAGATAATCCGCGTTTGGTCTACTGTCGAGTGCTTTTCGGCCCTCCGCATAACTCTAAAGATCATCTCCGTGGGCGGACGTTGACGCGGCCGAGAGGCACATCCTCGTCACTCAGACCAAGAACGGCAGGCCACGACTGATCCCTTTAACCGTGCGCGCGCTCCGAATCCTCAACCGCCTGCGGCGGGACGCCCCCGACGACGAGCGTATCTTCGACCATAGTAGAACGGGTAAAAAACGCCGTCAGCTACTGGTCTGTTTCGAGCATGCTGTCGAGGCGGCCGGGATTGACGACTTCCACTTCCATGCCCTGCGGCACACCTTCGCCACCAGGCTCGGGGCGGCCAACGTCCACGAGTATGACATCGCCGACCTCCTGGGACATTCGACCACGCCGTTCGATACGCGCAACACGAAAGTCACGCGCGGCTACGCGCACGGCGTCCCGAAAAGACTGAGGGAAGCGATCGAAAGTCTGGAAGAGGGTAAGCGCACCGTCTTCGAGAGCGCGCCAACTTCGCGCCAAGTGGCAAAATTGGCGTAACTGAGAAGGAAAGAGACGGCCCGTGAGCCGTCTCTAAATGGTCGATTATTAAGGATAAATGGCGGAGAGGGTGGGATTCGAACCCACGGTGGGCGTTAACCCACTCCGGTTTTCGAGACCGGTGCACTAATCCACTATGCGACCTCTCCGCTATAGAAGGGCAGAGGGATGAGGGATGAGGGATGAAGAAAAAGCCGTTGCCTTAATTCATCCCTCATCCCTCTGCCCTCATCCCTGCTTTCCGCCGCGCCCTGAAGAATTCCTGCATGACTGTTCGGCACTCTTCTTCGAGCACGCCGGAAGTGATTTCCATTCTATGATTCAAAGAGCCAGAGTCGCAGAGGCGAAACTGTGACTCGACCGCGCCGAACCGCTCGTCGCGCGCCCCGTAGACCAGCCGCCGGACCCTCGCCTGTATGAGCGCGCCGGCACACATCGCGCACGGCTCGATGGTCGAGTAAACCACGACGCCCGCCAGCCTGTAATTGCCTTGACGGCGCGCCGCCTCCCTGAGCGCGACTACTTCGGCGTGCGCCGTCGGGTCGCAGTCCGTGCGCGTGCGGTTGCCCGCGCTCGCCAGCAGCCTCCCGTCTTCCGTCACGACGCACGCGCCGACGGGGACTTCGCCGGCCTCCCGCGCGACGTGTGCGGCCGCCAAAGCCTCGCGCATCCAACGCGCGTCCTCGTCACCTTCAGCCACGGCTCCCGGCATATAGCGCTCGCACGCGTCTCCCGACGCAAAGCCCAAATATATGGGGGCCACTTATGCCTGTCAAGCGAGCGGCCATGAAGCCCTCTTTTAATACTCTTTCTCGAACTGCGGGTGAACCCACAGGAACTCCTGGCGCTTGTTCTGCACGCGGACGAGGCCGCCGAAACCAGGGTCCTGCTTCTTCAACAGCGCGTGCAACTCCCGCAGGGTCACACCCTGCGCCCTGATCGCTTCGCCGTGTCCCAGCTTGGGGGCGTCGTCGCCGCCGAGCCACTGGCCCACTTTCTCTCCGCCCTCGACGGTCGCGTCGATGCACGCATTGCCGAAGTCCAGCTCGTCTTCGATTGCCTCGAAGGCCGCATCGTCCAGGGATATTTTGAGCGCGGAGGAGGCGACCGGGAGCGCCAGGCTCAGCGTACTTCCGAGCACTTTCAAGAACGGGGCGGCTTTCTTCACCCATTCACGTTTCAACTCTATTTCATACACGCCGCGGCTGCCGTCTCGGCCCTCTTTCTCGTCGAGCGCGGGGAGCGGCAGGCGCGAATGCTCGCACCAGAGCGTCAGCCGGAACTTCTCGCTCATCCATTTCTTGGGGTTGAAGAGCGCGCGGTTGACGGGCACCAGGCTAAAAAGGCGCGGCCCGTCTTTGGCCTCGTCGGTCAACGCTTGCAGCAGTCCGCTGAAGGCGTCGTCCACCTTGCTGAGGATGGCCTGCGTGCTGGCGTCCAAGTTGTCGAACCGCCGCACGGTCGCGCGATGCTGCCCGCGCAACTGCCTACGCACTACGACCAACTCTCGCTTCACCTCCGCGAATCCCGCCAGCAACTCCGCCGCCGGCATTGGCCGCGCGGCGGGCGCGTTACGCAGCAGGCAATCTATCTCCTGCCATTCGCTGCACACAGGGCAAGGGTATTCCGGCCGCCCTCCCCTCTTACTCTCGATCAGCTTCCTCACTTCATACAGACCCGCCCCCGGCGCTCGCTGCCCGCACGGCTCGATGCACGGCACCATCACGTCGCAGCGCAGGCCCTCCCAGAAGTTCTCCACCAGCCACTTCGCTTCGTAAGTTAGCGCCGAGAGGAATCGTTCGGGGTACGGGGCGCGCACCGTGATGCGTATGTCGTTGCCGACGTGTTCCAGCAGCGCGCGCCCGTTGTAGTCGTTGTCCAGGACCAGCCCGCGCTGCCAGTGAACGCTCTCCCCGTAATCGGCTCGCCCGAGCGAGAACTTATGCAGGCGCACGATCAACTGGTAGAACAACCCCTCGGCCGTCGCAGACTGCCCGCTCTTCGCGTCCACGATCCGGCAGATTTGCACCTGCTGCTCGTCGCCATTCATCGGATCGGGAGGCCAAACGCGGCTCAGGTCTTCCTCCGGGCGAACGTCCGGGACGAGCTGCGCTATCAGGCTCGTGTAGTGAAGTTGCGCGACCTCAGTCGGAGTTAAGAACGCTTTCCTGGAAGCACTCCCGACGCGCTGCCAGAAACCTATCTCGTCGGTCGCGTCGGACGGCAGCGCCACCTTGTAGGAAAGGTCGAACCGCTCCATCAACCGCAGGAAGATCGGGTGCAGGCTCGGGTCGTAACGGAACTCCTCCGGCCTCGCAGGGTCGTTCCACAACTGGCTCAGCTTTGCGAAATCCACCAGCCCGTGGCGCTCACGAGTCTCTTTATCATCGAGCACAAAGCTGATGGCCGTCGCCAGCCAGTCCGGCTTGAGGACGACGATGTCACGCAACGTCGGGTCGTGTTCATAGTGGATAAGATGCCCCAGCCTGTGCGAGATGCTCACGAACAGCCGCGCCTCCTCCTCGTCCATCCCGCGCCCGCGGCAGATTTCCAGCACACCATCCAGCGGCAGGTACGGCGCGCCCGTGCTCTTCAAATCCTCACGCGCCTGCTGCCACCGCGCAGGCACCGTGCGCCCCATCTCAGGAAGGCCGGCGGCCACACGCGCGACAGCATCTTTCAACTCGGCAACACCACGTCGCTCTTTCTTCTCATCCGGCTTGCTGTCCACATGGTAGAAGTCGAGCACCGTGTCGCGCCCGAACATCTCCCAGAACTCCTGCCGGTCCAAGTCCGGCTGCCGCTGCCCCGGCCCGCCGTGCGTCGCCACCACCAGAATCTTCGCCTCCGGCTCACGATGCTTCACCAGCCTAATCCAGTCCTTCACGAACCCCTGCTCCGGCCCCTCCCGCGGCTTCCACACCACCAGATAAACCGCCGGCGCGCTGAAGAACAACTGGTGCGTCGGCCGGTAGACCTTCTGGCCGCCGAAGTCCCAACCATTCAGCGTAATCTCCGTCCCACTCTCCGGGTCAGTCACCTTCACCGGCTTAATCTCAATCCCGTGTGTCGTCGGCCGCCCCTCCTCCCACGGGTCACCGCGCAACGCACCCAGCAGACAACTCTTTCCCACCTCACCCTCGCCGACCAAGATCAGCTTGGCCTCGTTCAGCACTATCTGCGCTTCCGACTTTGCCCGCAGGTAACCCTTGACGGCGGCGAGGCCTTGCTTGTAGGCCGCAGCCAATTCGGGATTCAGAGGACTGCCGTCAAGATTGAGTGTTTTCAATTTCGGCAGATTCAGCAAGGTCACGGGCAGTTCACTAACTCGCGAAGGATTCAAGTAAAGGTCTGTCAGGCAAGAAAGTTCACCCACCCATTCGGGAACCGAGTCTACTTGGCTTTGGCTGACATCAAGTACTTCTAGCAACCTGAGGCGCCGAATAAAGGGAGGGATTTCGCAAATCGGATTCCCGCTCACGCTGAGCCCAACCCAAAGCTGCCGTAGTTGTTGCAACTCCCCAAGTGAATTAGGAAGTTCGTTCAGGTGATTCCCATAGAGGTCTAGTTGCTCCAACTGAGTAAGTTGGCTTAGTGACTCCGGCAGTGCCGTCAATTTGTTGTCATTGAGGCGTAGTGCCCGCAACTGCGTGAGTTTACTCAGCGACTCCGGCAACTCGGTTAGTCCCATCCTGGCTAGGTTGAGTTCCACCGCCCCCGACCGCCGCGCTTCTTCAATCTTCTTTTCTGCTTCTTGATAAGCCGCATCACGTGCCATAGCCGCTACCTTTCCTGTTGGTGTCAGGCGGGTCGAAATCTGCCGTCCTTCCGCTCATTGAACTGCGAATTGCGCCAGCGTCCGCGCAAGGGGCATGGCGGATGGGTGTCCGCCGCTGTATGGTTGCGTGTCATTGTGCCGTGCGGAGAGGGTGCCACGTTGAGCCCACCTGCGTTGTCGGCGCGGTGGCGTTGCTTTCATCTTCACCGGCAGAGTATTACTCCGCTTGCGGCTTTGACGCAAATGTTGTTGATGGGGGACACTCGGGGGTGAAATGGAGATCATTATACGGCCTCGCGCGCCGTTCGATTTCGCGGCGACGGCGCGGTTCCTGCGGTTCACGGAGCGCGAGGCGGTGGACACTTTCGCGGAGGGGCGTTACCGGCGTGCGCTGCATCTGGGCGGGCGTCTGCATCTGCTGAACGTCGCGTCAAGGGGGACGGCGGCGCGGCCGCTGCTCAGCGTCACGATTGAGGGCGGGGGCCGTGCGACTGTGCGCGAGAAGGAAGAGGCGGAAGCGCGCGTGCGGCAGATTTTCAGTGCGGAGCACGACCTGAAGAAGTTTCGGGCGCGTGTGGCGGGCGATGCGTTGATGAGTAAGCTCGAAGCCGCGCATAGGGGCTTGCACATCGCGCGATGGCCGAGCGTGTTCGAGGCGCTCGTCATCTCCATCCTGTCGCAGCAAATCTCGACCGTCGTGGCGATGACGCTGAAGCGGCGCGTGGTGGAGAAGTACGGCGAGCGGCTAGAGAGCGGGGGCGAAACGTTTCTCGCTTTCCCGCGCGACGAGGCGCTGGCCGAAGCGGAGCCGCAAGAGCTTCGCGCGCTCGGCCTCTCAGGCTCGAAGGTCGCGGCCGTCACCGAACTGGCACAAAAAGCCAGGGACGGAGAGTTGGACGAAAATGTCCTCGGGCGCGAAGAGAACGAAGCCCTCATCGCGCGCCTCACGAAACTTCGCGGCATAGGGCGTTGGACGGCGGAGTGGGCCTTGATGCTTCACTTCGGGCGCACGGACGTGTTCCCGGCGGGCGACCTGGCCCTGCGCGGCTTCGTCGTCAAGTACTACAACGACGGGCGCGCGATGCCCGAGCGGGAGATTCGCGCGCTCGCCGCGTCGCTCTGGGGCGAGTGGGCTTCCTACGCGGCCGTCTATTTTCTCGCCGCGATGCGCGCCGGGACAATCGACCTGCGCCCGTTGCGTGCTATTATCAACGAGGGGCCGGGCGCGTGAGGCTTGCGCCCTGGCTCTTCATCACAGCCACCGGAGGAAGATTGATTCGACGCGATGAGTTCTGACCTGCGTCCAAAAGGAACCACTGGGCCATTATCCGGCGGCGAGCGCACAGGCAACACGGGCCGCCTGCGCCCCCCAACCACCTCCGGGATTCACCGAACAGACGCGCCCACGCGGCCCGCCGCGAGCCCCACGCAGGAGCAGCAGCTCAAGCTCTCGCCAGCGGAGTTCAACACCGCGATGGTGCACTTCTACCGCGGCGAGGTGCAGCGCTCGAACACCTGGCGCAACCGGCTGGACACGACGACCAACTGGGCCGTCATCACGGCGGGCGCTACCCTGTCCTTCGCCTTCAGCTCGATCCACAACCCGCACTTCGTCATCCCCATCAACTCCGTGCTCGTCATCTTCTTCCTCTTCATGGAGGCGCGCCGCTACCGCTATTACGAACTCTGGTCCAGCCGCGTGCGCGTGCTTGAGACGGGGTACTTCGCGCAACTGCTCACCCCGCAGACCTCCATCAACAGGGAGTGGGCCGAGCACCTGGCGGCCGACCTGATGACGCCGCACTTCACGATCAGCGAGTGGGAGGCGGTCGGGCGTCGTCTGCGCCGGAATTACCTGTGGATTTTCGTGCTGCTCGCCGCGAGCTGGAACCTCAAGGTCTACCTGCACCCGTGGCCCGTCGCGAGCTTCGACGAATTCCTTGAGCGCGCGAGCGTCGGGCGCATCCCCGGCGCGGGCATCTTCCTCGTCGGCGTCGTCTTCAACCTGGGGGTACTGATTTTCGCCGTCGCCACCGTGCGGCTGCGCGAGGCCACGGGCGAGGTGCTGCCGCAACACGACTTCTCGCTGCGCCGCATCCCGGGCTTCCGCCGCGCCGCCGACAGCGCGCGCACGAGCGCCACGCTCCGCCGCGCCAAGCGCGCGCGCCAGCGCGTCAAAACCACCAGCACCCTCTCCGGCGAGTTCAAACGCATAGACATCACGGAGACGCCCGACAAAAGGACGGTCGCGGAGGAAACGGTGAACAAATAGTCGGCAGCAGGCAGCGGGCAGTCGGCAGCAAAGACAAGCTGCTTTCACTGCCCCACTGCCCGCTGCCTGCTGCCAACTTTTATGATTTCTCTTTCCGGTCAAAAACTTTCGCTCGAGGAGATCGAGGCCGTCGCGTGGAGGCGCGAGGGCGTGGCGCTCTCTGACGATGCGCGCGTGCGCGCAGAGGAGTCGCGGCGCGTGGTCGAGGAGATCACGCGGTCGGGCCGCGTCGTCTACGGCGTCAACACCGGCTTCGGGAAACTGGCCGACATCCGCATAGGCGCTTCGGAGCTGCGCGAGCTGCAACTGAATCTGGTGCGCAGCCACGCGTGCGGGGTGGGCCGCCCGCTCCCCGAGGCGGAAGTGCGCGCGATGCTGCTGCTGCGGGCCAACGTCCTGGCGCTCGGCTACAGCGGCGCGCGGCCCCTGGTTATAGAGACGCTCGTCTCCATGCTGGAGCGCGGCGTCCATCCCGTCATCCCCGAGAAGGGCTCGGTCGGCGCCAGCGGCGACCTCGCGCCGCTGGCGCACCTCGCGCTCGTCGTCATAGGCGAGGGCGAGGCCGTCTACGAGGGCGAGAGGATGCGAGGGGGCGAGGCGATGAGGCGCGCGCGGGTCGAGCCCGTTCAGCTTGAGGCCAAAGAGGGGCTGGCGCTTTTGAACGGCACGCAGGCGATGGGGGCCGTGGGCGCGCTCGCGCTCGCGCGGGCCGAACGCGTGACGCGCGCCGCGGACGTGGCCGGCGCGATGACGCTCGAAGCGCTGCGCGGCACGCCCGTGGCCTTCGACGAAAGGATTCACCTCGCGCGCCCGCACGCGGGCCAACTCGAAGTGGCCGCGCGCCTGCGCGAGCTTCTGGCCGATAGCGAAATCCGCGCCTCGCATCTGGAGAACGACCCGCGCGTGCAGGACGCGTACAGTTTGCGCTGCATGCCGCAGGTGCACGGGGCCGTGCGCGGCGCGTTAACTCACGCGCGCGAGACCCTGGAGATAGAGACGGCGAGCGCGACCGACAACCCGCTCGTCTTCGCGAATGATGACGAGCTGCTCTCGGGCGGGAACTTTCACGGCGCGCCGCTCGCGCTCGCCTTCGACTACGCCGCCATCGCCCTGACGGACCTCGCCAGCATCACCGAGCGGCGCATAGACCGGCTGGTCAACCCGGACTCGAACGAAGACCTGCCGCCGTTCCTGACCACTCAGCCCGGCATCTCTTCGGGCTTCATGATGGCCCAGGTCACGGCGGCCGCGCTCCTCGCCGAGACGCGCGTTCTGGCACACCCGGCGAGCGTCGACAACGTCCCGACCGACGGCGGCAAAGAGGACCACGTCTCCATGGGGATGACGGCCGCGACCAAGCTGCGCGCCGTCGTGGAGAACGCAGAGTACGCCACGGCCATAGAGCTGCTGGCCGCCGCCGAAGGCTTGGAGCACCGTCAACCGATGCAACCCGGCCGCGGCGTCCGCCGCGCTTACAGTACGTTGCGCGAGCGCGTGCCCCGCGTGGCTCGCGACCGCGCACTCGCACCCGACATGGAAACAATCGCCGGGATGATTCGCGCCGGCGATTTCGAGGTATAGGCACTCCCCGACTGTGCGCTTGCGGCCCACGAAAGGAGAACTTATGAAACACGCCGTTTCAATCCTCGCGTTATTAACCGCGGCCTTCCTCTGCCACGCCCCCTCTTCGGTCGCGCAGGAGATGCACCCGCACAAACACGACGCCGCGGAAAAGCTCGGGCGCGTCAACTTCCCCGTCTCCTGCACTCCACAGGCGCAGAGGCAATTCAACCGCGCCGTCGCCTGGCTGCACTCCTTCGAGTACGAGGAGGCCGAGAAGGCGTTCGCGGAAGTCACGGCGATTGACCCGCGCTGCGGCATGGGCCAGTGGGGCGTCGCGCTGAGCAACTACCACCCGCTCTGGGCACCCCCGACCGCCGCGGAGTTGCAGAAGGGATTGAGCGCCGTCGAAAAGGCCAGGGCGGCCGGGGCGCGCACCCCGCGCGAACGAGACTACATCGCGGCGGCGGAGGTTTTCTACAAGGACTCTGACAAGCTAGACCACCGGGCGCGCGTGCTCGCCTACAGCGAGGCGATGGGCCAACTTCACAAACGCTACCCTACGGACCGCGAGGCCGGCGTCTTCTACGCGCTGACGCTCATCGCGAAGGGGATGATGGCGACCGACAAGAGTTACGCCAGCGAGAAAGAGGCCGCGCGGATTTTGAACCGCGTCCTCGCGCGCGAGCCGCAACACCCCGGCGTCACTCATTATTTGATTCACAGCTACGACTACCCAGCGCTGGCCCACATGGCGCTGCCCGCCGCGCGCAGCTACGCGAAGATCGCGCCCGCGTCGGCCCACGCGCAGCACATGCCCTCGCACATTTTCATACGGCTCGGACTGTGGCAGGAGGCGATAGGCTCGAACCTCGACGCCAGGGCGTCCGCGAAAGCCTTCGCCGCCAGGAACCGCTTGACCGACGCGTGGGACGAGCAGCTTCACGCGATGGACTACCTCGCCTACGCCTACCTGCAAGGCGCGCAGGACAAGCAGGCGTGGGGCGTGATTGACGAGCTGAACAAGATTAAGAAGGTCGAGCCGGAGACTTTCAAGGTGGCCTACGCCCTGACGGCCATCCCCGCGCGTTACGTGCTCGAACGGCGGCGGTGGGACGAGGCGGCCAAACTGGCGCTGCCCCAGGACGCTCTGGGAAACTTCCCCTTGCAGCGCTTCGGCTGGGCTGAGGCGCACATCCACCTCGCGCGCGCGGTCGGCGCGGCGCGCACCAATGACGCGGCCTCCGCGCGCCGGGAGGTAGAGAAGCTGGCCGCCATACGTCAGGCGCTCGTCGAAGTCAAAGGCGGTTACGACTGGGCCAAACAGGTGGAGATCGGGCGTCAGGTCGCGGCCGCGTGGCTGGCGCTCGCCGAAGGCGATAACGAAGGGGCGCTTCGAATGATGCGCGCGGCCGCCGACCTGGACGACGCCACCGAGAAACACCCCGTCACGCCCGGCGCGATTCTTCCGGCGCGCGAACAGCTAGGCGAGTTGCTGCTGGAACTCAAGCAGCCTGCGGCCTCCCTGCGCGAGTTCGAGGCGTCGCTTCAAAGAGCGCCCAACCGCTTCAACGGGCTCTACGGCGCGGCGCGCGCCGCCAACCTCGCGGAGGATAAGGAGAGGGCGAAGACTTACTACAGGAAGCTCGTCGAGCTGTCCCGTCACGCGGACGGCGACAGGCCCGAGATCGTCGAGGCGAAAGCGTTCCTCGCCGGCGCGAGCACGAAGGACTCCGCGAGCACGCGATAAACGCGGGGCACGCGGCTTTGTATGGGCAGGGGCGAGTCCTCTGCCCGCCCAACTTTAATCAAGCGCGGGCAGAGGACTCGCCCCTGCCCCCACAGTTAATCTCAACACCATATGTGCATGCGTAAACCAATCCTGTCCGCAGTGATTCTCATCGCCCTCTCTTGCGCGTTCGTTCGCGCGGACGACTGGCCGCAGTGGCGCGGGCCGGAGTTGAACGGCACGAGCCGCGAGACGGGCCTGCCTGTGCGGTGGGGCGCGACGGAGAACATTGCCTGGAAACTTGAGCTGCCGGGTTGGAGCGGCTCGACGCCCATCGTCTGGGGCGGGCGCGTTTTCTTGCACGTCGCGGAGGGCGACGACCTCTTCCTCTGGTGCGTGGACCGCAAGGCGGGCGCGGTGCTCTGGAAGAAGCGGCTCGGCGGCGGCAACGTCAAAATGCGTAAGCAGAACATGTCTTCGCCTTCGCCCGTGACGGACGGCCGGAGCGTTTACGTGATGACCGGGACGGGCGTCCTGAAGGGCTTCGACTTCGAGGGGCGCGAGCTGTGGTCGCGCGACATTCAGAAGGAGTACGGCGAGTTCGGCCTCAACTGGGGCTACGCCTCGTCGCCCCTGCTCCACGAAGACTCGCTCTACGTACAGGTCCTGCACGGGATGAACACCGACGACGCTTCCTACGTGCTGCGTGTCGACAAGAAGACCGGCAAGACCGTGTGGCGGACGGAGCGCCCGACCAAGGCGGTCCGCGAGTCGCCGGACTCGTACACGACGCCGGCGGTCGTGCGCCACGGCAAGGCTGTGGAGATAGTCGTCACGGGGGGCGACAGCGTGACCGGCCACGACCCCGCGACGGGCAAGGAACTCTGGCGCGCGGAGGGACTCAACCCGGACAACGCTCCTTTCTACAGAATCGTCGCCTCGCCCGTGATCGCCGACGGCATCGTCTACGCCCCGTCGCGCGTGCGGCCGCTGCTGGCGCTCAGGCCGGGCGGCCGCGGCGACGTGACTAAGTCGCACCTGCTCTGGTCGACAGTGAACGGGCCGGACGTGCCTACGCCCGTGACCGACGGCAAGTATTTCTACGTCGTCAACGACCGCGGCATCGTCTGGTGCCTGGACGCCAAGACGGGGCGGGAGATTTACGGCCAGCAGCGCATCAAGGCCGGAACTTACAGCGCCTCGCCGGTCCTGGCCGACGGCAAGATTTACGTCACGAACGAGGACGGGCTGACCACCGTCATCAAGGCCGGCCCGAAGTTCGAGGTCCTGGCCGAAAATGACCTCAACGACTACTGCCTCAGTTCGCCCGCGATTTCCGAAGGCCAAATCTTCATCCGCACCGGCAAACATCTTTACTGCATCGGCGGGCGGCGCGGCGCGCGAGACTAGTTCCGCCTGAAGTAGAGTTTGTTGCCGACCGACACCTGCCCGTCCTTAAAAATCACCGCCTCCCCGCCGGCGGCGGTGAAGAGGCCGCCGGCGGCGACGAGCGGGTGAACGACGCCGCTCACAATTGGCACAGCTCTTTTGCCCGAGTGGCCGACGGCGCAAGCCTCGACTGATGAGTAGTCGGCCTCGGTTGGAACATTCGGCCGCCGGTGCGCGGCCGAATGTCCGAGCGCGGGGGCGCACGCCAGGAGCGCCGCCGAGCCGCGCAGGAAATCTCGCCTCGTGATGATTTGATCGGCGTCGGCTTCGGGCTCAGACATTAGCTTCCCCGTCTGACTGATGTCTCATGCTCAGCACAGGCCATTTGCCCCGCCGCTGATTTCCTGATATTTAAGTAGAGACCAAACCAATCTTCAGCCGCGGCGCGCGGTCGTGTTCGAAAACTTAGCGCAGCCGCCAGTTCAACCGCAACCGAGGAAGGATAATCATGTCGAACCCTATGGAAGAGCGTGGGAGGGCGCTGGAGGAGGATTACTTCCGGCGCAAGGAGCGTGAGGCCATCGAGAAGCTGCGCGAGCAGATGACGGCCGAGGAGCAGGCGAAGGCGGCGGCCGCGGCCACTCTCGAATGCCCCAAGTGCGACGGCCAACTCGAAGGCGTCATCAACGAGGGCGTGGAGATTGACGTCTGCAACGCCTGCGGCGGCGTGTGGCTCGACGCGGGCGAGCTGGAACAACTCTCCAAGCGCGACACCGGCGGCTGGCTGAGCCGGCTCTGGAAAAGAGAGGAAGGAAAGTAATTTTTGATTTTAGATTTTTGATTTGCGATTGAAAGAGGATTTGGAGTCGCGGCTTTAATTCTCGCCCAATTAAGAATCAAAAGTCGCGAATCAAAAATTCCCGCCATGAGTTCGAGAACGGTGCGCGCGCCGCGCGGCGCGAAACTCAATTGCAAGGGCTGGCACCAGGAGGCCGCGCTGCGGTGCCTGATGAACAACCTGGACCCCGAAGTGGCCGAGCGGCCCGACGACCTGGTCGTCTACGGCGGGGCGGGCAAGGCCGCGCGCAACTGGGCCGCGTTCGACGCCATCGTCCGCGAGCTGCAAACGCTCGGGGACGAGGAGACGCTGCTCGTGCAGTCGGGCAAGCCCGTCGCCGTCTTCCGCACGCACGAGTACGCGCCGCGCGTCCTCATCGCCAACTCGAACCTCGTCGGCGCGTGGGCCAACTGGGACAACTTCCACGAGCTTGAGCGCAAAGGGCTGATGATGTACGGGCAGATGACCGCCGGGAGCTGGATTTACATCGGCACGCAGGGCATCGTCCAGGGCACGTTCGAGACCTTCGCCGCGATGGCCGACAAACATTTCGGCGGGAGCCTGACGGGCAAGCTCCTCGTCTCCGGCGGCATGGGCGGGATGGGCGGCGCGCAGCCGCTCGCGGCCACTCTCAGCGGCGCGGTCTTCCTCGGCATAGACGTGGACGAGGCGCGCATCCGCAGGCGGATTGACACGGGCTACTGCGACCGCATCGCGCACTCGCTCGACGAAGCCCTCGCGCTCTGCGAAGAGGCGCGCCTCACGGGCAACGCCCTTTCGGTCGGCCTCGTCGGCAACTGCGCCGAAGTCCTGCCCGAAATCGTCAACCGCGGCGTGCAGGTGGACGCCGTCACTGACCAGACGAGCGCGCACGACCCTTTGAACGGCTACGTGCCGGAGGGGTTGAGTCTCGCAGAGGCCGACGAGTTGCGCCGCGCGGACCCGCGCGAGTACGTCGTGCGCTCCATGCAGTCTATGGCCGCGCACGTCCAGGCGATGCTCGAATTGAAGCGCGCGGGCGCGGTAGCCTTCGACTACGGCAACAACATACGCAAGCAGGCACTCGACGCGGGGTGCGCGGACGCCTTCGAGATTCCGGGTTTTGTGCCGGAATACATACGCCCGCTCTTCTGCGAGGGCAAAGGCCCGTTCCGCTGGGTCGCGCTCTCGGGCTCGCCCGAGGACATACGCAAGACCGACGACCTCGCGCTCGAACTCTTCCCCGAAGACAGGACGCTGAACCGCTGGCTCACGCTCGCGCGCAACCGCGTGCAGTTCCAGGGCCTGCCCGCGCGCATCTGCTGGCTCGGCTACGGCGAGCGCGCCGAGATGGGCGAGGCGATCAACGACCTCGTCAGGCGCGGCGACCTCGAAGCGCCCATAGCCATCGGGCGCGACCACCTTGATACAGGGAGCGTCGCCTCGCCCTTCCGCGAGACCGAAGGGATGCGCGACGGCTCTGACGCCGTGGCGGACTGGCCCATTCTGAACGCGCTCCTGAACACGGCGAGCGGCGCGAGTTGGGTCTCCTTCCACCACGGCGGGGGCGTCGGCATAGGCTACTCGCTCCACGCCGGGCAGGTCTCCGTCGCCGACGGCACGGCCGAGGGCGGGCGACGCCTCAACCGCGTGCTCACCAACGACCCCGGCCTCGGCGTCGCCCGCCACGTCGACGCCGGCTACGAAGAGGCCGAAGAGACGGCCCGCGCGAAGGGCGTCCACGTCCCGATGCTCAACCCGAAACAGGATGAAAACGTATGAGGCGTTTGTCTATTGCCGGCGCGATTCTGCTCCTGCTGCTCGCTTTTTCTAACGCCCGCGCGCAGGAGGAGGCTGTGCGGCAGGAGTCGGCCGAGCGTGTCAGGGAGATTCAGGCGGCGCTGCGCGAGGCCAAACTCGACGGCTGGCTCTTCTACGACTTCCGCGGCTCGGACCCCCTCGCCTACCGCATTCTCAAACTGGGCCAGCGCGGGCTCACGACGCGGCGCTGGTTCTACTTCGTCCCGGCGACGGGCGAGCCCGTCAAGCTCGTCCACTCGATCGAGCGCGACAAGCTGGATCGACTGCCCGGCCGCAAACTCGTCTACCTGCCCTGGCAGCAGCTCCACAATTATCTGCGCGAGACTGTGGCGGCCACAGCGAGCCGCGGCGGCCTCCTCCACACGCAGCGCGGGAAGATGCGCGTCTACTACCGGCGCGACATCCGCATCGCCATGCAGTACTCGCCGAACAACGACATCCCCTACATGTCGCGCGTGGACGCCGGCACGATAGAACTCATCCGCTCGTTCGGCGTCGAGCCGGTCCCGAGCGCGGACCTCGTCCAGCGGTTCGAGGCCGCCTGGACGCCCGCGCAGTTCGAGATGCACCGCGAGGCGTCCGACAAAATCCACCGCATCATCATGGAGGCTTTCGCCGAGATCGCGCGCCGGATTAAGGCGAACGAGCCGACGACCGAGTACGACATACAGCAGTTCATGGTGCGCCGCTACGCCGAGGAAGGTTTGGAGAGTGACAACGAGCCTCCCATCGTCGCCGTCAACGCCAACGCGGCCAACCCGCACTACGAGCCGACGCGCGAGCGCAACGCGCCCATCCGGCGCGGCGACTTCGTCCTCTTCGACGTGTGGGCCAAGGTGAAGAAGGCGGACGCGGTCTACACGGACCAGTCCTGGACGGGCTACGTCGGCGAGAGCGTGCCAGAGGAGTACGTGCGCATCTTCAACGTCGTGCGCGAGGCGCGCGACTCGGCCGTCCGCTTCGTGCAGGAGAGCATGCGCGCCGGGCGCGCCATCAAGGGCGCGGACGTGGACGACGTGTCGCGCGGGGTGATTAAGCGCGCGGGCTACGGCGACCAGTTCATACACCGCACGGGCCACTCGATCGGCGCGGAGGTGCACGGCAACGGGGCGAACATAGACAACCTGGAGACGCGCGACTCGCGCCGCATCATCCCGCGCACCACTTTCTCCATCGAGCCCGGCATCTACCTCGAAGGCAAGTTCGGCATCCGCTCCGAGATAGACGTTCACGTCACGGACCGCGACGCCGTCGTCACGGGCCAGCCGATTCAGACGGAAGTCATCGCGATTCTCAAAATGCAGTAATCAGTATCAGTAGTCAGTAGTCAGCAAAGACAACTTGCTTTTACTGATTACTGGTTACTGACTACTGATTACTTTTTATGCTCAATTTCGCCATCCAGACCGCGCGCGACGCCGGGCGCATCCTGGCCGAGCGCTTCGGGCGCGCCATAGAGGTCTCCAGCAAGGGCGACATAGACATCGTGACGGAGGCGGACCTGGCCGCCGAGCGCTTCATCATCGAGCGCATCAAGTCGCACTACCCGCGCCACGCGATTCTCGCCGAGGAGGCCGAGGCCGCGGGCCAGCGGCACGAGGGCGAGGGCGAGTGGAAGTGGATCATAGACCCCTTGGACGGCACCACGAACTACGCGCACGGCTACCCCTGCTTCTGCGTCTCCGTCGCGCTCGAACGCGCGGGCCAGGTTGAGTTGGGCGTCATCTACGACCCCATGCGCGAGGAGACGTTCGCGGCCGAGCGCGGCGAAGGCGCGGCCTTGAACGGCCGCCGCATACGCGTCTCCGACGTGGACGACCTCAACCGCGCGCTCGTCTGCACGGGCTTCCCCTACGACGTGCGCGGGCGCAGCGACTTCGTGCGCCACTTCAAAAACTTCATCATGCACGGGCAGGCCGTGCGCCGCGACGGCTCGGCCGCGCTCGACCTGGCCTACGTCGCCTGCGGCCGCTTCGACGGCTTCTGGGAGGAGGGTCTGCGCCCGTGGGACGTGGCCGCGGGCGTGCTGCTCGTCAACGAGGCCGGCGGCCGCGTCTCCGACTACGACGGAGCGCCCTTCGACATCTACACTCCCCCCATCCTCGCCTCCAACGGCCTCGTCCACGACGAGATGATGCGCGTACTCAAAATGCAGTAATGAGTGCTGAGGACTGAATTTAAAGAAAGAGTTTTTAACTCAGTCCCCGGTCCTCAGCACTCAGCACTTTTTAAGCTATACTGAGGGCGTGCCGCCGGAGTTAGAGTTTCGATGATCGCGCCGAACACGCTGCTGCAAAACCGTTATCTCGTCCAGCACCAGATCGGGCAGGGCGGGATGGGCGCGGTGTACGTGGCGACGGACCAGCGCTTCGGGAGCACCGTCGCGCTGAAGGAGACTTTCTTCGACGACCCCAACCTGCGCAAGGCTTTCGAGCGCGAGGCGCGGCTCCTGAATCACCTGCGCCACCCCGCCCTGCCGCGCGTCTCGGACCACTTCGCGGAGGAAGACGGCCAGTTCATCGTGATGGAGTTCATCGCGGGCGACGACCTGGCCGAGAAATTGAAGGAGCGCGGCGGCGCATTTCCCCTGTCGGAAGTCCTGAGTTGGGCCGATCAACTTCTTGACGCGCTCGACTACCTGCACACGCAGGAGCCGCCCATCATCCACCGCGACATCAAGCCGCAGAACCTGAAGCTCACGCCGCGCAAGCACATCGTCCTTCTCGATTTCGGGCTGGCGAAGGGGACGCTCGCGCAATCCACGACGGCGACCAAGAGCGTCTTCGGCTACTCGCGCCACTACGCGCCGCTCGAACAGATTCAGGGCGCGGGCACGGACCCCAGGAGCGACCTCTACTCCCTAGCCGCCACGCTCTACCACCTGATGACGGGCGTGATTCCGCCGGACGCGCTGACGCGCGCGACCGCCGTCCTCAACGGGCAGCCGGACCCCCTGCTCCCCGCCAACGACGTGCACGCGCAGGTCACGCCCGCCGTCGCCGAGGTCGTCTCGAAGACGATGGCACAGAACGCGGGGCAGCGCCCGCAATCGGCCGCCGAGATGCGCGAGTTTCTGCGCGAAGCCGCGCGCCAGGTGCACGGCTTCGCGCGGGACACGAGCGCGCTCCCCGGCTCGACCGCGGCCAACGTCTACGAGCAGGACACGCAGTTGATGTTCGCCGCCGCGCCCGCGACCCGCGCGGGCGAGGGCGAGGGCGCGGAAGAAACTGGCACAGTGAAGGGGGCCGGCGCTGCGGCCGCGACTTCCGTCAACCCCGCGGCTCCCACGAGCGACCCCGCGTCGAAGGGCGACACGGACCCCGGCTCCGTGGTGACGAGGGTCGCGGCGAAGAGGGACGGGATGCCGCGACGGCGCGTGATAGGCATCGCCGCGAGCGCCGCCGTGCTGCTCGCGGTGGTCGCGGCCGTCTACACCTTCACGAGCCAGCCCGCGCCTACGCCCGAGACACATCAGCAGAGTGTGCAGACCGCGACGCCCACGCCCGAGGCGAGTAACACAGGGAAGGACGAATCGAAGGAGGCGGAGAAGCACGCCGAGGTGGAGGCCCCTCCCGTCGCAGCCCCGCCAGTCCCGGCCGCCTCCCCTGTGGTGATTATTCGACACAAGGACAAGACGCCGAAGGGCAAGCAGCCGGACGAGGGCGACTCGCCGGACATCGACGTTGACGATGACGACACGCCCGAGCCGCCCGAAGTCGAAGAGCCGCCCGCCCCCGGAAGACGCGCCGGCAGGGTCCCGGCCCCGGGCACGCCGGAATTCGAGGAGTACATCAAAGAACAGACACGTCGCGCTACCGCCGCGGCCCGCCGCGCCGAGCGCGAGCGAAGAAGGGTCCTCATCCAACGGCAAGCGGAACTCGAACGCCAGCGCCGCCAGCAGCAGCGCCAGATGGGCAACCGTAATCAGTAGGCAGTAGGCAGCAGGCAGTTGGCAGTAAAAACGAAAGACAAGAAGGCAGCCGAGCTATTCACAACCGGCTGCCTTCTATTTTTTGTCTTAACTGCCCACTGCCCACTGCTTTTCACAGTGCGCTGCCGATGGTCGCGGCGAGGCGGTCTGTCTCGCGGCGCGACGCCTGGCGGGCGTCCTCGCCCTCTTCGAGCGAGACGTGCTGGAGCGGGTGGTAGACGAGTTCTACTTTATGGATGCGCGGGAGGCGTTTGCCTTTGGGCCAGGCGCGGTGGCCGCCGCGGATCGTGATGGGCAGGATGGGGACGTTCGATTCGAGCGCCATGCGCGCCGCGCCCGCCTCGAAAGGGAGCAGCGCGCCGTCCGGCTGGCAGCGCCCGCCCTCCGGGAAGATGACGACCGCGCCGCCGCTCTTCATCCACTGTCTTGACCGGCGAATCGCCGTCCTGTCCGCCTTCTTGATCTGAATCGGCCACGCCCCCAGAAGCGCGATTGCCTTCCCGACAACCGGCCAGTCGAAGCTCTCGCTCCAGGCGAGGTAGCGTATCTCGCGCCTGACGGGCAGAGACATCCACACCGGGTCCAGGTACGTCTGGTGGTTGGAGGCGATGATGACGCCGCCCGTCTGCGGGATGTTTTCCAGCCCCTCGTACTTGATGCGCCAGAAGAGGCGCGACATCAGGTACAGAGGGACGCGGATGATGTTGATCGCCCACAGGGGCAGGACGAAAGGCTCCGCCTGCGCCTCTTTCGCGGGCCGGCGGCGCTCGTCCACGCTCGGACTGCTCTCGCTCAAGAAGATTCTTCCCTCGTACCTTCTGCGCTGCCTCGGGCGCGCCTGTAGTCTTCGCTCAGCCTCTCCACCACCTCGCTCGCTTCCGCCTGCCCGCCGCGCTCTGCCTTGCCGCGCAAGGCGTGCAGCCCCGTGACCGCCAACTCCTCCCACCAGTCGGGCGCGTCGCGCTCCGCCAGCACGTCGTCCCACTCTCGCCCGCAGCGCTCGCACTCGAAGCCACAGTAGGCGCGCGCCTCCTCTTTCGTCAACCCGACCCGGTTGCGCGCGTTGCACGCCGCGTCGCGGCACCGCCGCTCTATCTCGACGAGCAACACCTCGCGCGGGATGACGATTCTACTTCTCATAATCGGCTACTCTATTCCTTCGAGCGGCCACTTCTTGTCCACGAATTCCAGGTGCAGGCGCGGGATGCCGTCGGTCCCCGTGCGGCGCGCGCGCACGGCGGCGATGACCGCAATCTGGTACTGCGCGCTCGTGACCCTGACGAAGCGGCCGCGCGTGACGTTGAGCGTGGTGAAGACGGCCGCGCCGCGCCGGCTGATGTTCTCCGTGACGGTCGTCTCGCGCGCGGAGACCTGGCCCTTCTCGTCCAGCGCCTCGACGACCACCTCTATCGGGATGTGGTGGCGCGTCTCGGGGCGCGGCGTCTCAGACGGGACGTAGCGCTTCGTGGGGTCTTCCACGACGACCTCATACATGCCCGTCTCCGTCGCACTTTGCGCGACCTCGTATCGCGTCGCCGGGTCGCGCTCGAAACTCTCCGGCGCGCGCTTGCCGATGAAGGCGACGCCGACCTCGAAGCGCGCGGGCTTGCCCTCGGCGGCCTCCTGGACTTTGAGGTTACGCACCAGGGCCCAGACGCGGTACTGGTCTTCGACGTGGTCGAAGCAGCGCAACTGCCGCGGCATGGGCAGCGTCAGGTGGAGCAGCCTTCCGGGCTCCGTCGGGTGCGACAGGGGAAAGCGCGCGCCGAACGGGGTCACGTCAATCAGCCGCGTGGTCTCCACCCAGTCCATGTCCACGCTCTCTCGGCCGAAGACGCGCACCGGGAGGCTCAGCTCCAGCCGCTCGCGCATCCGCCTCGATTTTCCGTCGAAATTCATACCCGTTGCGGCGCGCCGAGAACGTCAAAAAGTCCACCCGCCATGGCCCAAAATATAGAGCCCGCGGCCGCCCCCTCCGGGCGGGTCAAAAACGCGCTGAAACCCCGATTTTTATTGGCTTTTTCGCCCAACAGGCGTTTGCCAAAACGCCCTTTTCCGGGTACAATATCTCGTACTTCAAGCCCGTGCCCGCAGGCCCGGTCAAACGAGTACCGGAAACCTCGAAACGACTAGAAATTTTTGCGACGCCGGAAGCATTAAAGGTGTCTTGCCGCGCCTCCGAGGCGGCCCGGCAAGCGAGGCCGCGGCCGGGGTCGAATTGCCCTTGCGAGCGCGGATTGTACCGGAAAGGTCTATTTAATGGAAACTACTACGGAAAGAAATTACATCAACATCGAAGACGAGATGCGGCGCTCCTACCTGGACTACGCCATGTCCGTCATCATCGGCCGCGCGCTCCCAGACGTGCGCGACGGGCTGAAGCCTGTGCACCGCCGGGTGCTCTGGGCCATGCAGGAGTTAGGGAACCAGTTTAACAAGGCTTATAAGAAGAGCGCGCGCGTGGTCGGCGACGTGATTGGTAAGTACCACCCGCACGGCGACACGGCCGTCTACGACACCATCGTTAGATTGGCACAGGATTTTTCGATGCGCTACCCGCTGATCGACGGCCAGGGCAACTTCGGCTCGATTGACGGCGACGCGGCGGCCGCCATGCGTTACACCGAAGTGCGCATGGACCGCCTCACCACGCAGGTGCTCTCCGACATCGAGAAGGAGACGGTCGACTTCCAGCCGAACTACGACGAGTCATTGTCGGAGCCATCGGTGTTGCCGACGCGCATCCCCAATCTTCTGGTCAACGGGTCTGACGGTATCGCCGTCGGGATGGCGACCAAGATTCCGCCGCACAACCTGACGGAAGTCGTTGACGCGACCATCGCGCTCATACGCAAGCCGAACCTCGACGTCAAAGACCTGACGAAGATCATCACCGGCCCTGACTTCCCGACCGGCGGCTTCATCTACAAGGGCGAAGAACTCACGCGCTCCTACACCACGGGCCGCGGCGTCATCCAGATGCGCGCGCGCGCGGGCATCGACCGCATCGGCCGCGGGACGCAGGAGCGCGACGCCATCGTCATCACGGAGATTCCCTTCCAGGTCAACAAGGCGCGCCTGATCGAGCGCATCGCCGAACTCGTTAACGAGAAGAAGCTCGAAGGCGTGGCCGACCTGCGCGACGAGTCCGACCGCGACGGGATGCGCATCGTCGTGGAGTTGAAGCGCGACGCGGTGCCGCAGGTCATTCTCAACAAGCTCTACAAGCTGACGCCCATGCAGTCCTCTTTCGGCGTCATCAACCTGTCAATCGTCAACGGCCAGCCGCGCGTCCTGAACCTCAAGCAGATGCTCGAAGCCTTCGTGGACTTCCGCCGCGAGGTGGTGCGCCGCCGCACCGAGTACGACTTGAGGAAGGCGCGCGCCCGCGCGCACATCCTGGAGGGCCTGACCAAGGCGATTGACGCGCTCGACTACATCGTCACGCTCATCCGCAACGCGCGCTCCGTCGAAGAGGCGCGCCAGTGGCTGACGGGCGACACGGCGGCGATGTCGGAGGTCAAGCAGTGGAAGGGCGTGCCCAACGATTTGACGCTCGCGGGCTACCTCGGCAAGCTGCAAAAGACGATCAGGCGTCTGGAGTTTTCCGAGTTGCAGGCGCAGGCGATTCTGGACCTGCAGCTCAGAAGGCTCTCCGCGCTCGAACGCCAGAAGATCGTTGACGAGTACGAGGGCATCATCAAGCTCATCGCGGAACTCGAAGAGATTCTCGCCAACGAGAGCTCCCTGCGCCGCGTCATCATACGTGAGCTGGAAGAGGTCAAGCGCGACTTCGGCGACGCGCGCCGCACGGAGATCGTGGCCGAGGGCGTGGAGCTCTCCATCGAAGACCTGATCGCTGACGAGGACGTGGCGATCACGGTGACGAACAAGGGCTACATCAAGCGCACGCCCGTGACCGTCTACCAGCGCCAGGGCCGCGGCGGCAAGGGCCGCTTCGGTGCCGGCACGGGGAAGAACGACGACTACGTCGAGCACCTCTTCATCGCCTCGACTCACGCCTACCTGATGGTCTTCACGGACGACGGGCAGGTCTACAAGCTGAAGGTGCACGAGGTGCCGGACGCGGCGGCGGCCGCGCGCGGCAAGGCCATCGTCAACCTCGTCAACCTCCCGTCGTCGAGGAAGCTCGCGGGCGTCGTGCCCGTGCGCGAGTTCTCCGAGGGGCGCTACGTCGTGATGGTGACGCGCAAGGGCGTCATCAAGAAGACTTCGCTCGCGGACTTCCAGAACATACGCTCGAACGGCATCGTCGCCATCAACATCGACGAGGGCGACGAGCTCTTGGACGTGGTCCTGACCGACGGCACGAAGCGCATCTTCATCGCCACGCACAACGGGCTGGCGATTCGCTTCAACGAGGAGCAGGTGCGGCCGATGGGGCGCGCCACGCGCGGCGTGCGCGGGATAGACCTGAGGAAAGACGACATCGTGGTGGCGCTCTGCGCCGTCTCGTCCAACGACTCGGAGCGCATGCTCTCCGTCTCGGAGCAGGGCTTCGGCAAGCAGACGAAGATCACGGACTACCGCTTCCAGTCGCGCGGCGGCAAGGGCGTCATCAACATGAAGACGACCGACAAGACGGGCAAGGTGGTCGCGGTCTTCCCCGTCGAGGACGAGTCGGAGATCATGATCATCACGCAGCAGGGTAAGCTCATCCGCATAGAGGCCGACAGCATACGCAAGACCGGCCGCTCGGCCTCTGGCGTCCGCCTGATTAAGACCGACGGCGGCGACAAAGTCACCAGCGCCTCGCTGGTCGACCCGTCGAGCGAGGACGCCGGCGTCGAAGAGGCGGTGGTCGGGTAAGGACACGCGGGAGTTGATTTAAGACAGCGGCGGGCCGGTGTTTATCCGGCCCGCCTTTTTATTTGACGGAAGGGCGAGTGACCCCGCCCGCTCCACATTTTCGTATCATTTCCGCTTTCTCGTACCATTCGACCGCGGGCTAAGTTATAATCCCCGCCTCCCGCGCGCCGCGCTGGCACAAAATCTTTTCTCCGAGGCCGACTTATGCCGCTCATCAAACCCTCTTTCCGACGAACTTTTTCGCTGACCTTTCTCGCGCTCGTGGCCTTCTCGCTCCCCGCCGACGCCCAGCAGGAAGGCCGCGCGCAGGCCGCGGGGCAGGCGGACGACATCGTCCGCGTGACGACCGAGCTGGTGCAGACGGAGATCATGGTCTTCGACAAGCACGGCCGCTTCGCCGACGGCCTACGGCCCGAGCAGTTCGAGTTGACTCTCGCGGGCACGAAGCAGGCGGTCTCCTTCTTCGAGCGCGTGCGCGCGGGAAGCGCCAGCGAGGCGGCGCAGCTCGCGGCCACGCGCAAGCCCTCCGCCACGGCCCCCGCGCCTGCGGCGAAAGCGGACGCGCCAGAGGCGAGTGAGTCTTTAGCGTCGGACCGCGGGCGCGTCATCTTCTTCTTCGTGGACGACGTGCACCTGAGCGGCGCGAGCGTGGCGCGTGCGCGCGCCGCCCTGACCCGCTTCGTCGAGCGCGAGATGAACCCGAACGACCGCGTGGCGATCGTCTCCGCGAGCGGGCAGATAGGCTTCTTGCAGCAACTGACGGACAACCCGGCCGTGCTGCGCGCGGCCATCGCGCGCATCTCCGACAAGCGCACGCCCGAAGCCTACGGCGGCAAGACGCGCATCAGCGAGTACATGGCGAGCCAGATTCAGGACTACCGCAACCTTGAGCTTTACACCTACCTGATGGAGGCCGTGAAGGTGGAGATGCAGGCCGGCCCGGGCAACCGGCACGGAGACCACGAGCTGGCGAGCAGTTACTCGGCGGGCCCGCACCTCAGGAACCGCCTCTACCAGATAGAGACTCAGGCGCGCATGGCGACCATGGGCACGCTCGACGCGCTGCGCGGCCTGATGCTCTCGTCCGCGCAGCTTCCGGGCCGCAAGCTGGTCTTCTTCATCTCGGACGGCTTCATCGTCAACGAGCGCAAGGTGGGCGCGCTCGAAGCCCTGCGCAGCGTGACGCAGACGGCCGAGCGCTCCGGCGTCGTCGTCTACACGATGAGCCTGCGCGAGAGCTCTCTGGGCCTGGGCTCCAGCGTCGACGCCAGCACGAACGACTACGTGGACCCGTACAGCCGCAAGGCCGGCGCGACGTTCGGCGAACTGGCGGCCGCGCAGGAGCCGCTCAGAACCATCGCGGACGAGACGGGCGGGCGCGCCATCCTCAACCCCGACTCGCTCGACGAGGGAATCCGCGAGGCCATCAGGGAGACCTCCGACTACTACGTGCTGGCGTGGCGTCCCGCGACGACCGAGCAGCGCGAGGGGAGACTGCGCCTTAAAGTCTCCATCAAAGACCGGCCGGACTTGCGCGTGCGCCTGCGCAACAGCATTTACGAACCGGCGGCGACGGCTGGCGCGCAGGTCGTGAGCAAGGCAGCGGGCAATTCGAAAGAATCGGGGAACGCGAAAGAGACCGCCGCCGCGAAGGCGCAGCAGCAGGCGTCGCCCGACGCGCAGCTCCTGACTGCTCTCGGCGCGCTCTACCCGCGGCGCGCCCTGCCCGTCTCGCTCTCGGTCGGCTACATGCAGGCGGCCGAGCCTATCCTGAGACTCTCGATGCAGACCGAGCGTGAGGCGCTCGACCTTGACCCGCAGCCGGGCGCGAAGCAGGCGTTCCTGGACGTGATCGGCGCGGCCGTGGACGACCGCGGCATCGTCGTCACCTTCAAACAGGTGGTCACGGTCGCGCACGAGTCCACGCCGCCGGGTGAAGGCTCCGTGGTCGTCTGGAACCAGCAACTGAACGTCAAGCCCGGTTTGTATCAAGTGCGCGTGGCCGTGCGCGAGCGGGCGAGCGGCCGGACTGGCGGCGCGCAGCAGTGGATCGAAGTGCCGGACGCGTCGCAGGCTGTCTTCAACCTGAGCAGCATCTTCCTGGGCGAGCGGCGGGGCGGGCAGGGCGCGCACGCCGAACAGGCGGGCCAGAAGTCCGTCACCGTTGACGTGGACCACAAATTCGCGCGCACGTCCGCGCTGCGCTTCCAGACTTACGTCTACAACGCGGGCGGGCCGGTCTGGATTCACGCGCAGGTCTTGCGCAACCGCCGGCCGGTGATGACGCTCGCCCCGGCCAGGGTTCCCCTGACGGCCGACCCCGCGCGCCTGCCCTACTGGGCCGAAATCGCTCTGGACAAGCTTCCCGCGGGGCAGTACACCTTGCAGGTCTCCGCGACGAACGAAGCCGGCAAGGCGACCGCCGCGCAGAGAATCAACTTTTCGGTCGAGTGAAGTCGCAAGAGACTGGTCACACGCTGAGCCAGTACCGCCTGACACTTTACGCTCGGACGAAAGGTTCGCGAATCCTGCCGCGCTCTTTGGTGATTCCCCAGGCGAGATGTTCCAACGGGTTCGGGTCCGGCTGGCGGAAATCAACCCACGTCATGCCTTCGAGAAAGAGCGGGAGCTTCGGCTGCTTTGTGGCCGTCGGCAGGACGACGGGGATGACCGGACACTCGCGTCGCGCGAATTCGCGCAGGAAGGCGTCGAGTTCCTGCCGCTGCCACGGGCCTATCCCGTCTTCTCCGACGAAGACCGCGGCCGCCTTAATCTTCGGTATCTGTTCTTCCAGCAGCCGCTGCCAGGGCTGCCCCGGCGGCAACTCCCACTCGTCCAGCCACGGCAGTATGCCGCGCTGCTTCAACTGCCCCCCGATCTTTTTGACCTCCCGCTTGTCCGCGACGTTGTGGCACAGAAAGACATCAAAATCCCCCGTAGCAATCTTGCCCTCCAAGACTGACGCAGCTGCCGCGCGCTCGCGCTGAGCGTCCGCGGCGCGGTCCATCTCCAGGATGGCCGAGCGCGGCACGGAGGCCAGCCGCTCCTCTCGGTCCAATAGCGAGATGCGCGTCGGCGGGTCGCAGACATTGCAGGCGATCCAATCGAAGCCGCGCTCGCGCCGCCGCTTCGCGGCCAAGTCACCCACGGGTGTGCCGCACTCGCGGCACATGAAAACTCTGCGCCGGTGAACTGTCTCGGGCAAGGCGCGGCGGCGCAGGTGCTCTCGTATGTACTCCTCGAACTGGAAGCGCGTCTCCTCGCTCGCAGGCCCATCGAAGAAGAGCGTCAGCTCGCCGCGCCCTTCTTCGACTTCGCGCAGGAAGATGCCGCACACGCCGCCCGCGCGCGCCGCGTAGGTCGCGGCGTTCTTCCACATCTCTTTCTTCCTAAATATTCCGCTGTGCGAGAGGCGCACGGCCAGCGTCGCGTACACGTTGAGCACGGGACCCTCGAAATTAAAGACGAGAGCCTTGCCTTCCGGGTCCGGCAGGTCCGGGTTCTCGCGCGTGAGCTGCGACGGGAAGACCAGGTACAGGCCATCGTCGCCATGCTCGCGCAATGCTATCTCGTGCCGCAGCAACTCCTCGACGGTGGCGATGAGCAACAGCTTCTCCTGCTCCTTGCCTTCGACACGCTCGTCTTCGGGGATGCGGAAGCGCCCGGTGCGCGCGTCCTCCTCGTTGATGCATCCGAGACCGTCCGGCTCGTCCTTGGCAGCGTTAACCATCGCCGAGGCATAGGCGTCGCGCAACTCTGGTTGCAGTAGCACTAGATCACCGAAGCTCAAACGCTGAATCAACCCGCGCGACTCGACCCGCCCGATGCAGGTCTCAAACTGCGCGCGCAACTCCGCAGTCTCGGCCGGCGCATCTTTGCATTTAAGGAAGGCGCGATAGAGATCGTCCGAAGTCGAGAGTAACCGACCCGCTTCTTTCTCCGCCACGAGGAAAGCCTTGATAGTCTGGAAAAGCTCCGTCGAGCTAACGGTCGGGAGCGCATCCCACTTGATCGCCCCGCGAACGGCCTCCGCCAGTTCCGCTACGCTCCAACCTTCCTTCGCACTCGTCTCGAAGTAACCGTCAAAGCCCAGCTCCTCCTTGAGCGCCTCGACGCGCGCCACGCTGACGCCGACCCTACCCACGTCCGCCCGCGCCGCGACGAGAAATTTTTTCACTGACCACTCAACATTACCCTGCACTCGCTGTGCCTGCCGCAAAGCCTTATCCCAATAGCGTACCCCCATGAATGGGTCCGTCTGGCTCCGTGAATCGAAGACCACCAACGCCAGCGCCACCTCAGTCAAATGCAACTGGTGTATTAAACGATAGTCAGGTTGCCCCGCTAAATCCCACAGCAATATCTCGCGCGTTGTCCTCCGCCCGTCCTCACCTTCAACTTCCCGACTATCAAACGTCCACACTCTCCGCCCGTGCGTTGCCCCCGTCTCTACCCAGGGCTCTCCCGTGAGGACGATACTCAAGCCAGACTTCCCGACACCCGTATCACCCACCAGCACGACTTTGGCGTTCGAATAGCGGACTGACGTGATGGTCGGCGCAACCCCGAGCAAGACATTAAGGTCGAGTTCCCATATGCGGATGACTGTGTCTTCTTCGCCCAAGGTCGCGAGGATAAATTCGGCCGGATGAAAGGCGATGCCGGTATGAATCGTATTGGAGGAAGGCTCATTCAGGACTGTTATAAGCTCCCCGGTATTTAAGCGCCACAATCGAACGCTTCCATCGCTAGACTTTGAGGCGAGGAGGAGGCCGTCGGCCGAGAAGGTGAGCGCCTCAACGCTTCCCGTATGGCCTTCGAGTACACTTATCGGTTGATTCCTGTCCAGCTTCCAGAGCCTTATCGCCCCGTCGAAAGACGCTGAAGCGAAAACTCGACCATCCCCCGGAGACCACTTCACGTCCCCCACAGATGACATGCCTTGATCTGAATACCGAAAGGCAGCATTAGTATTTAAATCGTAAATGTTAATACATCCATAAATACCCGAAGCAAGGAACCGTCCGTTTAGAGAAAATGAAATCATGTCAGACGGCTGAGGAATGGATGGCGAAATCTTACGCTCCAACATCTTATTTCCCGCGTTCCATAACCAGACGATTCCACTAGCAGTTTGCGAAGCGAGCAAATATCCATCCGGTGACCAATCTAAATTCGCACTGGACGTTCTGTCCATTTTAACTTCCTTGAGAAGTTTCCCGTCAGCAGAATCCCAAATCTTGATGGAAGCGTCGTCCCATCCATTTGAAGCCAACATCTTCCCGTCCGGCGACCAGGCGGCACTGATGACTCCGCGATCATGCCCCTTAACGGTGTACCTTAAAGTTGCAGCTTCTGCATCCCACACCTCAATGAAACCTTTGCCAGTTGGTGAAGCAATCATCTTACCGTCAGGAGACCAGGAGAGGCGGGCGATAGTGCCCCCACGGCCTTTCAGCGTGTGCCGGAGCTTGAAGCCATGTGGGATTTTGTTGTCGTCGGACTGCTGAGGCATACGCTCTCCTTTAACTTCTTCTTGCTACTCGACGACAAAGCCGACCCGTTGCGAGGTGCTGCTTTTCGCCTTTCTATCGGTCGCAGTCACTTGGAGCACGTATTTGCCGGGAGGCAGTTGGCCGAGATAGACCTCGGCCCAGTAGGGGAGGTGTGTGGGGTCGGGGGTGGTGTCGGTCGGCAGTTTGGCGGTGGGCAGTGAGATGACGGCGCGGTCGGCGCGGAGGACGCGGGCGTGGATTTCGATGTCGGGGCGGGCGGTGTCGGAGTGCGTGGCGTTGTAGACGGAGGTTTGGAAGCGGAGGAGGGAGGCGCGGGCGAAGCGGCGCGAGGCGTTGACGGTGACGGGGCGGGGGGCGGGGGATGGTTTTTGGTCCGGTTCCGTGGAGGGCTCGCGCTCGCCGAGGAAGAGGGAGCCGAGTTGGAGTTGACCCGACGAGAGGTTTGGGACTTCGAGCCATTGCATGGCGCTGCCGGTGCGGCCGCTGGCGCGCTCGCGCACCGCGACGCGGACCTGGTAGAGGCCGGGCGCGACGGCGAGCGGCTGGTTCCAGGTGATGACTTTGCTCCCGCCTCGCTCGCCCGCGTCGGGCGAGATGGTCACGGTCTGCTTGAAGCTGTGGATGGCCCCGCGGTCGTCCAAGGCGACGCCGAGCACGTCAACCTCCGCCTTCCGTTTGTCGGCCGGGTCGAGCGTCAATGCGGCGGCGTCTATCTGCATCGAAGCCGTGAGCGTCGTTTCGCTCTTCTGTTTGGACGCGTAGCCGACGGACAGCGCGACGGGCAGGGCGCGGACAGGGTAAAGAGAAGCGAGCGCCGCGCGCAGTTCGTCTTCGGGCGTGCGCTCCGCGGCTTTCGCCGTGATGCCGGCGCGACGCTGCTTCGCCTCAACTTCACCCGGCGCGCTGATGAAGCCGCGGCGGACGCGTACCTTCAAATCCGCGCGCCCCTTGATTCTGACCTCGACGCGCGACTTCGCTTCCTGCTGCTCTTCGCCTTCGGGACGCCAGGCCAGCAGGTAGTAGTCGGACGACTCTACGAGCGCCTGGCGGAAGCCGTCGCCGAAGGAGTTGGAGTTGAGGATGGCGCGGCCGCCCGTGTCGTCCGCGAGGATGCGTAGCGCCTCCTGCGTGGCGACGCCTTCGGCGAAGACGTTGCGCGAGACGCTGCCCGTGAAGTCAGGGTAAGGGTTCTGGCTCGCGTCCGTGTAGATGTTCACGAAGGTGCCGCGCGCGTCCATCGTGTAGATGACGGCCCCGACCTCGGCCGCGGTCTTCGTCACCCCGCGCAGCCGCTCAAGCGCGTTCGTGCTCCGCGGGTCCGTGACGAAGCCGTCCGAGATGAAGAAGACGACCTTGCGCCCAGGAAGCTGCGCGGAGGATCGCATCAAGCCTTCGAGCGCGCCGAGAGTGTTCGAGGTCGCGACCCTGGACTGCTCCGCGATCTGGTGCGCGCGGTTGCGCACCATGTTCGACGCCGTCACCTCGTCCGTCTGGTACTCGGCCATCGTCGCCTTGACGAGGTAGTTGAAGAGCTGGTGGTTGAAGGCTTCGGCCACCTGCGCGGCGTCGTACTCGCTGATCTGCACTTTGCCGGCGTGGGCCTCCGTGTTGCGCCGGTTGCTCAGCCGCGAGGCCGCCTCGCGCAGCACGGCCGCGTTGTCCGTCAGTTGCTGCAAGAACCCCACCTGCCCGCTCGTCGAGACGACGGCCGCCTGGTCGTCCGGGCCCATCTGCGTGTCGAAGAATTCGAGGAGCGCACGGCGCGCGCGAATCAGATTTTCGGGGGCGAGGTGCACGTCATCCACGAAGAAGAGAATGGTCCGCCCGCGCCCGCTCTGTGTGCCGGGCGCGTGAGTCGTCCGGGCCTCGGCCGCCGGGCGCGGGCTCGTGCCGCCCGGCGCGGCCGCGCTCTTTTCTCCCGCCGCGGGCTGTGCCAAAACGGGCTCGAAGAAACTAAGCGAGCGGGGCTTACCGTTGACCGTCAATTCGAACTGCTCGCGACCGAGTCCCGCGACGAAGCGCCCGCGCCGGTCGACGACGGTCACGTCCGTCTGCACCAGCTCCGTCCTGACGCGCACCACGTCGTCGGCCGGGGCGGGCCGGTCCTGCGCGAACGAGAGCGACGCGCCGAACAGAATGACCGCAGTGGCGAAGAGAGGGCCGAAGATTTTGGACGGACGCATAAGAGTTACCTCGGGCAAAGGCTGGTGCGGCGGGTTCGGTTACGAGATTCAAGCTCGCGAAGCGTGCGGAGCGCGACACGGCTGCGCCGCACGCTTCTCTTCTCTACTCGATGACGAAGCTACACTGCTGCGACGCGGAGCCTCGCGTCTTCCGGTCGAGCGCCGTCACCTGAAGCACGTATTTTCCGGGAGGCAGTTTGTCGAGCGCTATCTCCGACCAGTAGGGCAGGCGCGTCAAATCTTTCGTGGTGTCCGCCGGCAGACGCGTGGGGGCCACGGTCATCACCGGGCGGTCGCCGCTGAGCACGCGCGCCTGTATCTCCACGTCGGGCGCTGCGCCGCCGTCGCCGCCGCGCGGGGCGTTATACACGTAAGTCTGGAAGCGCAGGACTGAGGAGCGCGGGAAGCGCCGGTCAACGTCAACCATGACGGGACGCGGGCCGGCAACCGCGGTGGCAAACTTCTCGTCCGGCCGCGCGGCCTTGCGCTCGCCGAAAAATAGACTGCTCAACTGAAAACGTCCGGCCGGAACGTCCGGCACGTCGACCCACTGCTGCGCGCTCCCCGTGCGCCCGCTCGCCCGCTCGCGCACGGCCACGCGCACCTGGTAAAGACCCGGCGGCAACTTCAACTGCTGGTGCCACACGACCGGCTCCCGCTCGTTCTGCGCCGAAGGGTCTGCCGCGAGGGTCAGCACCTGCTTGAAGCTGACGACGACGCCGCGGTCGTCTATGGCCGCGCCGATCACGTCGACTTCCGACTTCTGCGCCTCGCCCGTCGCCACGTCCAGCGCCCCGCGCTCGACCTGCATGGAGACTTTGAGGGCGAGCCCCTGCTCCGCCGTGTTGAGGTAGCCCGCGGAGAGCGCGACCGGCAGCGTCCGCCGCGGGTAAGCGCCCCCGAGCGCCGCCAGCAACTCAGCCTCCGGCGTCAAAGCCTTCCCCTTCGCCGCGCCAGCACTCTTCTCGCCCGCCTTCTCCGCGGGCGGCGGCGCGTAGTAGCTGCGCCTGAGACGCACGCGCAGGTCCGGGCGGCCCTTGACGCTGACTTTGATTCGCGCCCGGCCCGCGCGCTGCTCCTCCGTCTCGGGCCTCCAGGCGAGCAGATAGTAATTCGAAGTCTCGTTGACTCCCTGCCGGAAGGCGTCGCGGAACGAGTTGGAGTTGAGGATGGCGCGGCCGCCGGTGCCCTCGGCCAGGATGTGCAGCGGCGTCTGCATCGCCGAGGCTTCCATCGTCAAGTTGCGCGCCGTCGCGCCCGTCCCCATGCCCTCCGGGAAGTCGTTGCGCCCGGCGTCCACGGCCGGGTCGTTGAAGGTGCCGCGCGCGTCCATCGTGTAGACGACCACGTTCGTGCGCGCGGCCATCTCGGTCACGCGCTTGAGCAGCGTCATCGAGCCCGAGCCGCGCTCGTCCACCACGAAGCCGTCGGAGATGAAGAAGACCAGCTTCCGGCCGGGGAGCTGCGTCGAGGAGAGCATCAGGCTTTCGAGCACTTCGAGCAGGTTGGCGGTCGTCATCTTCGACTCGGCGTCGATCTGCCGCGTGCGGTTGCGGACGACGTTGGCGGCGATCATGCCCAGGCCGCGCGAGTCGCCGCCCTTCGGCGCGACGAGCTGAAACTCATTCATCACGGAGACGATGAGGTAATTCATGAGCGCGCGGTTGTTGTGCTCCGTCACCTGGTTGGCCTGGTACTCGGTGATCTGTGTGCGGCCCGAGTACGCCTCCGAGACGCGTTTGTTCTTCAGCCGGCTGATGGCCTCGCGCAGCATAGGCTTGTAGTCCGTCAACTGCTGCAAGAAGCCCACCTGCCCGCTCGCGGAGACAATCGCCACGCGGTCATCCTGGCCCATCTCAGTTTCCACGAACTCCGCCAGGGCCTGGCGCGCGCGCGCCAGGCTGGACTCGTTCAAGTGCAGGTCGTCCAGGAAGAAGAAGATCACGCGGCCCGCGCCCGGCGATGACGGCGGGGCTTTACTCTGCCCGGCACTCTTCGCCGCAGCGCCGCCGGGCATCGCGGCCAGTTGCGCGGCCTCAGTATTGCTCCCGGCCACGATGCGCTCGAAGAAAGAGACGGGGCGGGGCTTGCCGTCGAGGGTCAGCTCGAACTGCTCTGGGCCCAAGCCTTCGACGAAGCGGCCCTGCTTGTCGAAGACCATCAGGTCCGTCTGGACTAGCTCGGTCTTAATCCGCAAGACCTCGTCGTCCTGCTCACCTTGCGCGCGCACCGGCGCGACGTGCGCGGCCGACAGAAGCAGCGCGGCGAAGAGAAGAACCCGCAGGACGAAACTTTTCGGTGACTGCATGACGTTGATCTCCGTGAGAGACGGACTAAGTGAGAGGCTCAACTCTTCGCACCTTTGCGCGGGTAGCTTTTCTCGCAAAGGTAAGACGCAAGGCGCAAAGGGTTGAGTTGTTTTATCTACTGAGTTATTTCGCGGAACCCGGAATCGTTCATTTGCTCGGGAGCAACTCTTCGGGCGCGCCTTCGCCTTCGACCCAGACCTCGCCGTCTTCGTAAAACTCTTTCTTCCAAATCGGCACGCGGCGTTTGAGTTCGCGGATAACCCACTCGCACGCCTCGAAGGCCGCGCGGCGGTGCGGCGCGCTCACAGAGATGCAGACGCTCGTCTCCCCGATTTCGAGCCGGCCCGTGCGGTGTACGATGCCGACGTGACTGACCTCGAAACGCTCGCGCGCCTCGCCCCCGAGCCGCCGCATCTCGCTCAAGGCCATCGGCGCGTAAGCCTCGTAAACGAGATAGAGCGTCCTGCGCCCGCGCGTCCACTCGCGGACGTAGCCGTCGAGCGTCACGGTTGCGCCGCACTCGGGAGGGACCACGCGGCGAGCCGCCTCCCCTACATCAATCGGCGCGGTCGTCAGCTCGAAGAAGTCGAGAGCTTCCCTTTCGTCTTCGGACCCGCCGCTGACGGGCGGGAAGACGGCCAGCTCGTCGCCCGCGCTGACGGGCGCGTCGGGCCGCGCGTACTCCTGGTTGACGGCGAAAAGGAGCGAGCGCCCGAAGCGGCGCAGGGCGGGGTAGAGCGAGAGAATCTCTTCGAAGGCCGCGGCCGCGCTCGCGGGCGCGCGCAAACTGACTTCGGCCTCCTCGCGCCCGGCGTGGTCGCGCGCCGCGCCGAAGAAGAGGACGCGGACCGTGATAGTCCCGCCGGCCGCGTTGTCGTTCGCGGGTGCTTCGTGAGTGTTCGTCATTCGAGGTCTATGTTCTTGCCGCCGTGGCCGTTGCCCCTGGCGATGTCGTGTATGCGCGCGCGCTCCTCGTAGCCTGGGACGGCGCGCGCCAGCAGGTCGCGCAGGCGTTTCAGGCGCTCGGACGTGGAGCGCAACTCCAACAGCTCCAGCTTGACATCCGTCTCCAGCTCCATCGCCGCCGCGACCAGGAACGAGAGCCGCTCCGGCTCCGTCGGCGGCAACTCCGGCAGACTGGCCCGCTCGTCGTTGATGATGCGCACGGCGCGCGCGATGCGCATGAAGAGCTTCGAGACTTCCTCGGCGCGCTCGGCCAGAAACGACTCGTCCTCGCCCTCGTCCTCGAAGAACTGGACGCGGCCGACAAGGTACGGCTCGTCGCGCTCGACGTAGGACTCCACGCGGTAGCGAATCAGCCCGACCGTCAGGATGTTGGCGCGGTTGTCGGGCAGGGGCTGTACTTCAGTCACCTCCGCGACGCAGCCGACGTGTCCGACGGGCGGCACTTCCGCCGCCGCCTCCGAGGCGTCGAAGTAGGAGAGCCCGAACAACTGGTCGCCGGCGCGCACGTCCGCGAGCAGGCGCTGGTAGCGCGGCTCGAAGATGTGAAGCGGGAGCGGCACGCCCGGAAAGAGCACGACCGGCAGCGGGAAGAGCGGCAACTCGCGAACGCCGCGCACCTTGTCTGAGGGTTCACTCATTAGCAGTGGGCAGTCGGCAGTCGGCAGTCGGCAGTGAAAAGCAGTTAGTCTTAACCGCCTGCCGCCTACTGCCTGCTGCCGACTGCGTTTCGTTCGATGGCGCTCAGGGCGGCGGCGGTCGGCGCGGGGTCGGCCGCGGCGGCCTCGGGGTCGCGGCCATCTCGCGCGCCGTCGCGGTCGAGCTTTTGCGCGATCAGTTCGAGAATCTTGTCGGGGGCTTCGTTCGAGAGGGCCTGGCGCTTGGCCTCTATGACGAGTTCGGCCATCTCGCGCGCGCGGTGCTTGTAGCGGTTGTCGCGCGCGATCAGGTCTTCGATGATGCGCCGCTCGCGCTCGTGGCGCGGGGCCTGCGCGTCCATCCCCGCGGCGACGGCGTACTCGACCGGCACACTCTGGTTGCGAATCATGACGTGGAGAGCCCGCGTGCGCTCGCGCGCCTCGTCCCTCATGCGGCCGACCTGGAGGAGCGAGTTCTTGAAGCCCAACTGCCCGCGCAGAGTGATTTCGATGATCGGGGCGGGGACATCGCTTTCGGGGTCGTGCTTGCGCGCCTCGCGCTCGATCATCTCCATCACGCCCGCGTAGACGGCCTCGGCGTCCTCCACGCCCGACACGTCGAACGAGAGGCGCTGGAAGGGGCGCTGCACGTAGTCGTCTATCACCTTCGCCTTGACGTTGTGTTCTTCGTCGACTTCGACCAGGAACGCGCCGCGCGCCTCCTTGTATTCGTCAATCGAAGTGGGTTCGAGCGAGCCAGGGTTGAAGGCCCAGCCGTCCAGGTCGAAGCGCTTGTGCGTGTGGCCGAGCGCGAGGTAGTTGACGAGCTGTTTCAGCTCCTTCAACTTCGCGACGGGGACGGCGGGGATGGGGCGGTTGGTCTGGCCCTCCACGTCCGTGTGCAGCATCAGGATGTTGAAGCGCCCGTCAGTGCGCGCGTCGCGCAGGGCGTCTGCCAGGAGCGGAATCGCGGCCGTGGCAGACGCGCCGAACCAGTGCGAGCCGAAGATGCGCGCGCCCGCGATGTCCACGTAAGAGCCCGCGCGCTCGTCCTCGTCCCAGGGCACGAGCCGGAAGCCGCCCTCCGGGTTCGACTGCGGCTCAAGCAGCTTGATGAAGCCCCACTCGGAGAGCGAGCGCATCCAACTGTGCTCGGAGACCGCGTCGCGCTGGTCGTGATTGCCCTCGATGGCGACGACGGGGATGCCGGCGTCTTTCAGGAGGTCGAGGCCGGCGACGGCGTGGTTCATGGCCTGCGGGTCAATGTTGCGGCGGTCGAAGAAGTCGCCCGCGATGAGTACGAAATCGACGCGGTTCGGGATGGCGTGCGCGGTAATCACCTCGTGCCACGCGCGGAAAAAATCCTTCGTGCGCTCTTCCAGGTTGTAGCGGCGGCAGCCCAGGTGTACGTCCGCCAGATGCAGAAATTTCATAGAATGCTCTTAACACTGACTTCCGATAAAGCCCTCGGCGGCGCGCGGCCGCGAAGGTGTTCGATATTTGTCGAAGTATTATACGCCAGAAATCAGCGCGGCACACAGGCCGAGGCGCGTTGCCGTCGGCGAGAGAGTTTCAGGGGGAAATGCCCGCCGGCCTGGACCCGGCGCGCGGCGTGGCATCTCAGTTGCGACTAGCTTTTCAGACCCAGGGGGGCGGTTGATTTCAGTACAGCGCGAGGGGAGTTAAGTATCATGCGTAAATTTTTGTGTGCGATCTTCTGCACGTTAGCTCTGTCGGCGGGTGTTTTCGCTCAGGACACGCAGAGCACTGCGGAGAAAGAGACTAAGGCCGCGGCCCAGGAGGTGGGCGACAAGGCCGAGGACGTTAAAGACGCGACCGTTGACGGGGCCAAGAAGGTCGGCCACGAGGCCGCCGACAAGGCCGAGGACGCGACGGGCGAGGCGGCCAAAGGCGCTAAGGCGGCGGGCAAAGCCGGGAAGAAAGTTGCGTCCGAGGCGGCCGACAAGACCGAGGACGCGGCCGGCAAGGCCGTCGACACTGGCAAAGACGTAGCCGACAAGGCCGAGGACGTTAAGGATCAGGCCGCGGAGGGCGCGAAGGTCGCGGGCGACAAAGCCTACGCCGTAGGCGAGAAGGCCGCGGATAAGGTCGAGGACGCGAAGGACGTGGCCGCGGACGGCGCGAAGGCTGTTAAGCACGGGGCCGAAACAGTGGGCCACGAGGCCGCCGACAAGGCCGAGGACGCGGTCGGCAAGGGCAAGGACGTGGGAGCGGAAGCGGCAGACAAGACCGCCCGCGCCGCCAAGAAGACCGGCAACTGGTTCAGCCGCGGCATGAAGAAGATAGCCAGCATCTTCTGAGGCCGCCGCGATTACTCAATCGCGCGGACCTCTTAAGCTGGAAGATAATAGAGCGCAGGCGAGACGCGTTCGCTGTTGCAGCGCGTCTCGCCTGCGCTCTTTGCGTTACTCGCTACGCGCGAAGTCCGAGGCGGTGATCCGGTAGACGAAACTCACGCGGCCGTCGCCGTCAGTCTTCGAGCCCACGCGGACCCCGCCTATCTTTTCGACGGCCCGCTGAGAGCGCAGATTTTTTGTGCCAATAACGAAGACGACGTTGCGGACGAACCTGAAGGCGTGCCGGAGCATGAGTTGTTTCATCTCGCCGTTGTAGCGCCCGCCCCAGTGCGACCGGGCCAGAAACGTCCAGCCGATCTCGACCTCGCTCCGCCCTTCGTCGTAGCCGTGGAAGCGCGACGACCCTATGACCCGAGCGGTCGCGGAGTCGACGGCGACGAGCGCGCCGCCCGAAGCAATCGCCCCGCGGAAGAATTCTTCGAAGACCTCTTCCTTGTAGCGGTCACTGTTCGGGTGCTGCTCCCAGATGAGCGGGTCCGAGGCCACACTGTAAAGGTCCGCGAAATCCTCCGCCTGGAGCGGCCTCAGTTCGAGCAGCTCGCCCCGCAAGGTCGGTTGTAGTTCAAAGCTCATACCCGATTCTGTCCGCAAGACCGTTGACCGCGCAACACCGCGCGGCCCTCACCGATTATTAATTGCAACGTGGACGAAAGCTATCCGTCACAGCACCGCAACGAAGACGCAACCAAGACGCGGGCGCGCAGACATAAGATGTCCCGCACGAGGGGAAGGACAACTTCTCCCTTCACAAGAAAACCGGGGCGCTTAATCAGTCGGGGATTAGCGTCCCGGTTTCTATTTGGGCCAAATTCACGGGGCCGCGCTCGCGGCCCTCCTTCCTGGTCCCGAGGCCGGCGGGCGCGACCGCACGTGATTGCAGATTGAAGACGAGCGCAAAAATTCCGCAGGCGATTCATAACAGTGCCGCAACCCGCGGCGGGCGAATCGCATGTATCTTGCCCGCCAACTGAATCGTTGCACTGCTTCGACGTGCCCAACCTCGCACGCGGTTAAAGCGCGTGTCCGCCGACTGTGTCGCAGGCGATTCAAAATATTCTTGTGATAAGGGAGACATCGTCCATGACTTCGAATCGCTTTAGAACCTTAAATTATTTGTGTGCCTCGCTCGTGCTCCTGCTGGCGCTCGCGCCCGTCGCGCTCGCCCAGAACACAGGGGACTCTTCTCAGAGCACCAACACCACGTCGGTCGCCTCCGGGCAGAAGATGAAGATCAAAGGCGTCGTCACGCGCCGCGACGCCGACACCTTCGTCGTCCGCGACATGAGCGGCGTCGACACGACCGTCCGACTGACCGACACCACCAGCGTCAAATCCAAAGGCGGCTTCTTCGGCGGCGGCACGCGCTACCAGGTGACCAACATCCTGCGCGGCCTCAACCTGGAGGTCGAAGGGCGCGGCGACGGCTCGGGCAGTCTAGTGGCCGAGAAGGTCAGGTTCAACGAGTCCGACCTGCGCGTGGCGCGCACCGTCGAGTCGCGTGTTGACCCGGTCGAGACGCGCGTCGGCTCTGCCGAAGGCCGCATCGAGCAGGTCGAGTCGAACGCGCAGCGCCTGTCGGGCCAGATCGACGAGTTGGCGGCCGTCTCGAACGCGGCGCGCGGCGGCGCGAAGGCCGCCCAGGAGACCGCGGACGCCGCTCTGGTCGGTGTCAATCAGGCGAACGAGCGCATCTCGTCTCTGGACGACTACGAGCCGCAGGGCGGCGCGACCGTGCTCTTCCGCAGGGGCAGCTCGGTGCTCTCGGCCGACGCCAAGTCGCAGCTAGACCAGTTGGCACAGAAGGCGCTCCAGTCCAAGGGCTACGTCCTCGAAGTGAGCGGCTTCGCCAGCAAGGAAGGCGGCAAGGACTTGAACCGCCGCCTCAGCCAGATGCGCGCCGACAACGTGATTCGCTACCTCGTCGAGAATCACAACATCCCGCTGCGCCGCATCATCACGCCCTACGGCTACGGCGAGCTGAACCCGGTCGCGGACAACACGACGCGCACCGGCCGCGCCGAGAACCGCCGCGTCGAGGTCAAAATCCTCGTCAGCCGCGGCATGACGCAGGGCCCCGCGCAGATGAGCTCTTCCATCGCGCCGGAATAAACTTACAACTAACTCAAACAAGACGGGCCGGAGGGGTGAACCCCTCCGGCCCGTCTTATTGTCAGTACCGCCTGCCGTACTGACCTGACTGTATTTCAGACGACGGCGTTGCGCGCGATGACTTCGCGGTAGAAGTCCGCGCTCAGCTTCGGCGTGCGCTGCTGCGTGTCGTAGTTGACGTAGTGTACGCCGAAGCGGTTGGTGTAGCCGTCGGCCCACTCGAAGTTGTCCATCAGGCTCCAGAGGAAGTAGCCGCGCACGGGCACGCCCTCACTGGTCGCGCGCTGCAGCTGCGTGAGGTAGCCGCGCAGGTAGGTGACGCGGTCGGTGTCGTAGACTTTGCCGTCCTCGGCCGGCTCGTCCGCCGAAGAGGTGCCGTTCTCCGTGATGTAAATCTCCTTCGCGCCCCAGAGCTTCGCGACGTGGCGCGGCCCCCAGTAGAGCGCCTCCGGCGCGACGAAGAGCCACGGCGACGGGGAGTGCGGGAAAGACTTCGGGTGCGGCACATGTGAGAAGCCGACGGGCGAAGACTCGTCCGCGCGCACGAACTGCGGCGTGTAGACGTTGATGCCGACGAAGTCGAGCGGGCTGGAGATCGCCTTCAAATCTTCCGGCGTGAACTTCGGCGCGTCCGCGCCGGCCTGCTTCAAGTACCAGTCCGTGTACTTCCCCTCCATGATGACCGTCAGGTACTGCGCGTTCATCTCGCGCGCCGCGCGCTCGGCCGCCGCGACGTGCGCGGGCGTCTCGATGACGGGGGCCGGGATGGTGATGTTCTCGGCCAGGCCCACTTTCGTCCCCGGCTTCGCGACTGCGCGGATGGCCTGGACTGCGAGGCCGTGGCCCAAAACGGCGTGGTGGCGCGTCTGGTTCAGGCGCAGGCCCGTCAGCTTCAGGCCCGGCGCGTGGATGCCCCAGCGGTAGCCGACCTCCACGAAAGCGCCGAACTCGTTAATGGTGAAGATGTGCTTGACGCGGTCGGTCAGGCGCTCGGCGACGTGGCCCGCGTAGCGCGCGAAAGCCTCGGAGGTCTCGCGCCCCTCCCAGCCGCCGAAGCGGTCCTGCAAGGACTGCGGCAGGTCCCAGTGGTAGAGCGTCGCGTACGGCTGTATGCCCTGGGCCAACAGCTCGTCCACGAGCCGGTTGTAGAAGTCCAGCCCCTTCGGGTTCGCGGGGCCGTCGCCGTTGGGGAAGACGCGCGGCCACGCTATCGAGAAGCGGTACGCCTTGACGCCGAGCGCCTTCATCAACTGCACGTCGCCCTTGTAGCGGTGATAGTGGTCCGTCGCCACGTCGCCCGTCGCGTTGTTCACAGTCTTGCCGGGCGTGTGCGAGAAGGTGTCCCAGATGGAAGGCCCGCGCCCGTCCTCTTTGACCGCGCCCTCGACCTGGTAAGAGGCCGTCGCCGTGCCCCAGAGGAAGCCTTGCGGGAAGGCGCGCTGCGGGCCGGCGGAGTTGGTCGCCCCCGCCTGACTGTTTTGTGCCAATGCGCCCGCCGCTTCGAAGGGCGTCGTCACAGTGGAGGCCAGCGCCGCCGCGCCGGCCAGCTTCGCGAATGTGCGCCTGGATACTTTCCTGCTCATCGAAAGAAAAGTCCTCCTGAGTCGGTCTAGACTGAGTGTTAATGTCCGGGATTTTGGTAAGACCCCGTCAGGCTAGCACAGCCTTGCGCGGCCCATCAATGTCAGTACCGCCCGCTTGCGGCAGGCGGTACTGACACGGGTTTAATAGCGGGTTATACTTGTCCGCCTTTAGAGTCCAGACGGAAGGCGAGTGTGAGCGCAGATGGACACTCTCGAATTGGACGCCGCGTCCGAGCGGCCGGGCCAGCCCGGCGACCCCTGCGTCATGGTGATCTTCGGCGCTTCGGGCGATTTGACCAAGCGCAAGCTGATCCCCGCGCTCTACAACCTAGCCAAAGACAACTTCCTGCCCGAACGGTTCGCCGTCGTAGGCATCGCCCGCAGCGAGATGACCTCCGAGGAGTTCCGCGAGAAGATCACGCGCGACGTGGAGAGCCTCTACAAGACGGGCGTCGACGCAGAGGTCTGGCGCGGCTTCGCCGACCGGCTCTACTATCTTTCGGGCAGCGGCACGGACGAGGCGACCTTCCACCAGTTGAAAGACCTGCTCGCGCGCGTCGACGCGGAACACGGGACGCGCGGCAACTATTTCTACTACCTGGCTACCGCCCCGGACCTCTTCGCCCCGATAGTCCGTAACCTCGGCGCGGTCGGCCTCGCCGACGAAGACCAAGAGCGCTGGCGGCGCATCATCATCGAGAAGCCCTTCGGCCACGACCTCGACTCGGCGCGCGCCTTGAACCGCGAACTGCGCGAAGTCCTGAACGAGAACCAGATTTACCGCATTGACCATTATCTAGGGAAAGAGACGGTCCAGAACCTGCTCGTCTTCCGCTTCGGCAACGGCATTTTTGAGCCGGTCTGGAATCGCAACTACATTGACCACGTCCAGATCACGGCCGCCGAGAGCATAGGGGTGGAGGGGCGCGGCGGCTACTACGAGGGCGCGGGCGCGCTGCGCGACATGGTGCCGAACCACATCCTGCAACTCATCACGCTGACGGCGATGGAGCCGCCCATCTCGTTCGCGGCCGACGCCGTGCGCAACGAGCAGGCGAAGATTCTTCACGCCATCACGCCGCTCACGCCCGAGGACGTGCTCAACCTGACGGTGCGCGGGCAGTACGGGCCGAGCACGATAGAGGGTGAGAGAGTCGCCGCCTACCGCGCCGAGCCGAAGGTCTCGCCGACTTCGACGACGGAAACCTTCGTCGCCTTGAAGCTCTCGATAGACAACTGGCGCTGGGCCGACGTTCCCTTCTACCTGCGAACGGGCAAGCGCCTCGCGAAGCGCGTGACGGAGATCGTCATACAGTTCAAGCGCGCGCCCTTCATGCTCTTCCGCAAGACTTCCGTCGACCACCTGACAACCAACCGGCTGATAATTCACGTCCAGCCGGACGAGGGCATCTCGCTGCGCTTCGGGGCCAAAGTGCCCGGCCCGATTGTCTCCATGGGCGCGGTCAACATGGCCTTCAGGTACGTGGACCATTTCGGCAGCTCTTCGAGCACGGGCTACGAGCGACTGCTCTACGACTGCATGATCGGCGACGCGACCCTCTTCCAGCGCACGGACATGGTCGAGGCCGGCTGGAGCGTGGTCGAACCCGTGATTGACGTCTGGAGGGCGCTCCCGCCGCGGAGTTTTCCGAACTACGCGTCGGGCACCTGGGGGCCGAAAGAGGCCGACGAGCTAATCGGCCGCGACGGCAGGCAGTGGCGAAAGATTGACTGAAAAAGCAATGATGAATGCGGAATGATGGATTAGAAAGCGGCCGCCTTTAATTCCGCAGTCATCATTTCGTTGCGCGCTGGGCGCTGACGGCCGCACCGACGATGGCGGTCACGTCGCTGGTCGGGATGATCTCGAAGCTGCTGCCTTGCAGCGGGCTCATCTTGACCATGTCGTGCAGGTACTCATCTAAGAGTCCGGTTTGAACGAACCGGGCGTTCGGCCCGGAGATGAAGAATTTTCCGGGCCCCTCCATGTGGGCGCTGTTCGCCGTGGCGGCCGCGAGCGCCCTGTGCCACATCTTGACGAAGTCCACGCAGCGCTGGTCGCCCGACTGCGCCTCCTCAAAAACTTCTTCCGGCTCCAGGTCCAAAAAGCGCAGCCGCATCGCACGGTGGCCCATGATGCCTTCGAGGTGGCCGACGCCTCCGCACCCGCAGAGGTTCTCCTTCGGGTCGAGCGTGACGACGAAGTGCCCGCCCTCCGAATAGTCACCCGCCTGCGGGTAGCGCCCGAAGCCTATGCCGACGCCGAGGAACCAGACGCGCACGAGCTTGTCGAGCTGACCGCGCGTGGCCGCGATTCCGGCGGCCAGTGCCGCCGCGTCGTTCAGGACGTGAATGGGCGTCGGCGTCTCCTTCAGGCTGAACAGCGCGGAGAGCGCGTCTTTGAGGTTGAGCCCTTTGGTCTGCTTCAGGTTGGGGGATTCTTCGACCAGGCCGTTGCGGTTGATGCCTGGGAACCCTACGCCGACGGCCTCGACCTGGTTGTCCTGCCTGACGGACTCGACCTCCAGCGCGATGCGCCGCGCGATCTCTTCGGCGGGCATCCCCTCCAGGACCTCCGGGCCAGCGCCTTCCTGCGGGAACCTGCGAACTTGGCCCACAATCTGGTTGTCTCCCACCAGGCCGACGGCGATGTGCTCCGTCACCAGCACGCCTATGGCTTGTCCCATACGAACCTCTCGCGCTCCTCGGTCACTCGAAAGAGCTGAATCGCGTCAGCTTGTTCAGGCCGTTGAAGGCCGCGGCCTTGTAGCACTCGGCCAGCGTCGGGTAGTTGAACACCGTGTTGACGAAATAATCCACCGTGCCCTTGAGAATCAAGACCGCCTGCCCTATGTGCAGGATTTCCGAAGCGCCCTCGCCGATGATGTGCACGCCCAGCAGCTCTTTCGTCTCGCGGTGGAAGATGAGCTTGAGCCGCCCCGTGGTGTCGCCGCGAATCTGGCCGCGCGCGATCTCGCGGTAGTAGGCGACGCCGACCTCGTAAGGCACGTCCTCGTCGGTCAACTGTTCCTCGGTCTTCCCGACGAAAGAGATTTCGGGAATCGTGTAAATGCCGTAAGGGTAGTTGGCCGGGTCCGACCGGATGGCGGACCCGAGCGCGTGGCCGACAGCGATTCGGCCCTGCTCCATCGAGACGGAGGCGAGGCTCGGGAAGCCTATCACGTCGCCGACGGCGAAGATGTTCGGCTGCTTCGTGCGGTACTGGCCGTCGACGCTGATGCGCCCGCGGTTGTCGGCCTCAAGGCCCGCGGCCTCCAGGTTCAGGTCGTCGACGTTCCCCTGCCGCCCGACCGCGTAGAGCAGGGCGTCGCCGGAAACCTTTTTGTTGCTCTTCAGGTTCGCGACCACCGTCCCGTCGGCCGTCTCCTCGACGCTCGCCACCTCCTCGCTCAGCCTGAGCGTGACGCGGTTGTCGCGCAGGTGGTAGCAGAGCGACTCGACCATCTCGGAGTCGACGAAGGGCAGGAGCTTCGGCTGCTTCTCGACGAGGATGACGCGCACGCCGAGGGCCGCGAACATCGAGGCGTATTCGATGCCGATGACGCCCCCGCCGACGACGATCAGCGTCTTCGGAATCGCGGGCAGCGAGAATATCCGGTCGCTGTCGATGATCGTGCGGTCGTTGATGGGGACGAGCGGCGAGACGGCGGGCCTGGTCCCCGTCGCGATGACGATGATCTCCGCCTCGTACTCGTTCGACTGCCCGCTCGCGCTGACGATCCGTAGGTGGTGAGGGTCGACGAAGCTGGCCGTGCCTGTCAGCGTGTCAATCCCGTTGCGCGAGAGCTGCGCGACGGTCACGTCTATCTCGGTCTTGATGACGTGCTGCACGCGGAAGGAGAGGTCGGCGACCGTGATCTTCTCCTTCACGCGGTAGCTCATGCCGTAGATGCTCTGGTACTGGTAGCCCGACAGGTGCATGACGGCCTCGCGCATGGACTTGCTGGGGATGGTGCCGGTGTTGATGCACGCGCCGCCGACCACCTCGCGCTTCTCGACCAGGGCCACGCGCTTGCCCAGCTTCGCGCCCTGTATGGCCGCGCGCTGCCCCGCCGGCCCGGAACCGATGATGATCAGGTCGTAACTTGGCATGGTCAGCTCCGGCGCTTCGGGCGCACACACGCTTTCCGAGCGAAGGACGAATTCGGCGACGTGATAAGCGGTCGCCCATCTTGATGACGATACGGCCCGCTCATTCTAGCCGCGTTCGGCCAGCTACGCCAGAGTTTCAGGGGAATTGAGAACAAATATCCAGTGTCGAGAGCGTCGAATGCTTCCGGTGCGGCATACCTTGCCTCGGGTAGCGGCTAGGAAGCGAGCGTTTAATCGTCCCGGTGGCGCGGCGCGAAAAAATACTTGCCCCCTTCCTATCTTTTCACTATATTATGCGCGTATTCCTGCTGGCGAGATAAATTCTTTAGCCTCATCTTTACGTTTTAGGCTTAAGTCGCAACTTTATTGTACAGACGAGCCTACAATTCATAGGCTCGGCGCAACTAGTTGGTGCCAGACAGACAAACAACCTCTCGCGCAATTGCCTATTCTTTGACTCTCTGTTCACCACTCAAGCTGCGCATGAGAGACGCATTGAGACCTGGAAGGCTTCGCGCCCTTTGAGCGCGGATATGCGCGACAGGAATACGCTGACGCGCAGGGATGCCTCGCAAGATGTTGACCTCAGTAGTCACCTTCTGAGAGTCTTCCAACACCCTTCACTGTCCTAACCGGCTGCAAGCAGGAAATGCTCGCACACCGCCATGTCTTCATTATCTTTCGCGCGCATGTAACGAATACCCGAACTTCGTCATAAGTAGGTGATTTGTGACATGTTCATCGCTGAAGGGGTCAAGCCGACATCATCAGAGCCGCTCAGGGATAAAATGTTAAGGCGAGAGTAAACGCCGGACATACCGAAAGCAGGCCAGGCGATGATTCCGGTCAGCCATTTTTGGGCCGCTTTATTGAATTGAAAAGGTTGGCTCGGCGCGGCCGGACGGGGTGATCATTAATTTAGGGGCAAATAGAGTGTAGCGCCCGGATGCGATGATTACTGTGAGGGAAAATCCCGTGAGAGAACTCAGCTTACAGGGGCCGGTAGAAGCGACGCTTAGGTTAGGTCTCAAGGCAGCGTTCATCATCGTGTGCCTGATCGGCCTGACGGTGCCGGTGTGGGCTCAGCCAAACCCCGCGCAGCCGGGTTCTACGCTCGGGCGGCACTTCATCGTGCTGATTGACGACTCGGGCAGTATTGCGGGCCGGGCGCAGAACGGCGTCGGCGACAAGCGACAAGCGATCACGGCGACTCTGCCCGACCGCCTGTTCGGCGGGATCGACGGGCTGGAGGCTTTTAACCCCGAGCGGGACCGGGTCTCAGTATTGTTCTTCACCATCCTCGGCAGCCCCAGCGGCTGCGACGGGCGCAAGCCTAAGTCCGCCTTGCCGGAGAGCATCTTCGACCTCGCTTACACGGGGAAGCTGCGGGGCAAGGAAGATTTCGCCAACAAACTGGCGGGGTGGATGTCCAACGAATGCCACTTCAACGGCCGCTGGTCGCCGATTGTGATCTCATCCCTGCTGGTTTTGCCCTACCTCCAGCCCAAGCTGCCGGCCAGCGAACTGCATTCGAAAACCATTCTGATTCAGGTGACCGACGCGGAGTTCAATTCTCAGGCCAAGCCCGGCCACGAGTTGACTGCCTACCGGCAGGCGGGCTTGGAAGACGTGCCGGCGGCTGAGCAACAATTGCAGCGCGTCACGAGACTCTTTAACCTCAACATCCTTCCCAACCAGGAATCGCTTAAAGGCGTCTTCTACCTGGCCGCCGAATACAGCTCGCAGCGCGTCCCGGAATCCGCCATCCAGTATCAGCGCAACTCCCTCCTCTACCCGCAGGCGCTCTCTTCCGGCGAGTTGCGCTACCGGCTCAACGATCAGCTTCTGGGCGACATTCAACTGCTCTCCCAGGGGAAAGGCGCGGAGTTCGATTTTAAACCGCTGTGGCTGCGAGTCGGCTTTCAGGACGAGCAAGGCAAAGACTGGCGCATCGGCGGCGAGACGCTGCCGCGCTGGCCCGAGGCGGCCAGGACGGTCTCCCTCGCGCCGTGCCAGCCGCCGCACTGCGAAAGCAAGGATAACGACAGGATGGGCATCGGGCTTTTTGAAGCCGGCGTGGGCGCGCCCCTGAGAGTGCCGCGCTCCGCCGCCGACCCCGCGCCGGGACAGATTAAGTTCAGCATCGGCTTTCGCTACGAGACGCCCATCTACGATCACCTCTGCGTCGAAACGCCGGAGTTGCTGATCAAGGCCGGCGTGGCCCAGCCCGCGGAAATTCCCAATCTCCTCTCCTCGCCCTCCAAGCTGAGCAAGGCCGACATCGCCTCCGAGTGGGTGGGCGACGACGACGGGGTGACCACGCAAGAAGAGGCCAAGAACCGCATTCTCGCCAGGCGCAACGTGAACTGGCTGCTCCTGGCGATTGGACTGGTGATCGCGGCAATCGTGGTGATGATCGTCCTCTTCCTCAAGTACTACCACCGCCGCTTCGCCCCGCGGCTCAGGTGGCTGGCCGCGCCGGAGGTGGTCATAGACTTCAACCGGCCGGCGGCGAGCCGGCTGCTGGTCGGCACGCTCCAGGTCGAGAACGACCAACCCGTGCCGTGGCTCGGCCGCCTGTTCAGGAATAAAGAGCAGCCGACGCGCCACGCCGAATTTTCGCTTCAGTACAACTATTTCGATCAGAGCGGGATGGACTTGGCCGGCGGTCACCCGATTGGGTTCGTGAGGGGCGAGAAGACCGGCCCCGAGCGGGAAGAACTCGACCGCACGACCCTGGAGGCCGTTTCCGACGGCAAGCAGGTGCACGTTTTCCTCGCCGCGGAAAAGATTCGTGATTACCGGGCCGGCGGCGGGGGCGCGGCGGCCGGCGCGAACGTGTCCGACGCGCGTTTCGCCGTCCCCCTCAAGGCGCAAATGCAGTGGAGTGACCGCCAGAGCACCGCCGCCGACATCGAGTGCTCCCTGATCATTAAGCCCGAAGAGCCGCGCAAGCCGCGCGTCACGTACACGCGGGCCGACGACGCCAAGCTCTACTTCGAGAAGGACGCGTGGGTGCAAGTCGGCAGCTTCTGGTTTGAGAGCCAGGCCACGCACGAATTCGCGGAGCCGTACCGTTGGGATGGCTACACCATCCAGACCCACCAGGGGAAACGCCCGCTGAGCGGCGAGCCAATCCGGCTGGATGGGCCCGCCGTCGAGGTGCCGCCCTCGGACAAGGTCGAGGTCCCCGTTTACATCTACTGCGACGGGCAGACCATCTCCAACCCCGACCCGGTCAGCTCCGAATACTCCTTTAAGCTGATCGGCGACTACAGCGCGGATTCCGATCCCGGCTTCCACCCCACGACCCTGTACCGCGACCCGACGCGCGCGGACATAGAGTTAGAGATCGTCCAGCCGAAGCGCCGGCTTGAGGTCTACTGGACGACAGACGGGGCGACGCAGCTCCGCACTCTGCCCGACGGCGCGGACGCGAACGAGCTGCTTCGGAACGCCGACACCATTCACCTTGAGCCGCAGACCATCAAGTTCGACGCCAGGAGCACGCGCGCGCGCGACCTGCTCAGCTTCGAGATCGGCAACTCCGGCTCGGCGGGGAGGGGCTTGGTCGAGGTCTCTTGGACCGTCGAAATCGACTGCGATCAGGCCGTCCGCAACAGCATCCAGATGGAGGGCGGCCAGACGCTCGACGACATGCTCGGCGTCTACGACTTCAACACGCCGCAAACCGAAGCGGCGGTCAAAGAAGGCGAGCCGGCGCAGGTGCGCGCCGTGCGCCTCCAGCCCGGCCTCATCTCACGCATCATCTCGGCGCGCATCGAAGCCGACCGGCTCGCGGCGGTGGTCAAGCTCGCCATACGCGTCACGGACGATAAGGGGCAAGTGGTCCGACAACGCCCGCTGACGGTCGTCATCCCGTTCAGCCTTGAACAACTGCCGGGCCTGCACTGGCTGGCGATAGACTTCGGCACTTCGGCCATCAGCGCGGCCCTGGGCGCGGGGCGCGGCGAGAGCGTGGTGATGATCCCGCTGCAAGACATCACCGTGGAGGGCGGGCGCAGCTTCGCCGAGTACGACACCAGGAACTCAGAGCAGGACACCCATTACCTGCTGCCCAGTTGGATCTGCTGCAACGCGGACCTGCGCGACCCGTCCGGCGATAAGAGTCGGCCCGGCTTCCCCGGCTACTACTCCCCGCATCTCTCCATGAAGCCGGGCGAGCCGGACTACATCGGGCTGCCGGCCGTCACGCACGAATTTGAAGAGCGCCCTGGGCGAATCATCTACTCCCTGAAGTCCTGGCTCGGCAAAGCCTCGCGCAGCATCCCGATTCAGGTCAAAGAGAACGGCAGGGAGGTACAGAAGCCGCTGCCGCTTGAGAAGATGGTGGAGTCGGGCTTTGCCGCCCTGGCGGAGGCTTACCTGTTCGACTCCGAATACCACGCGGACCAGATCGTCATCACGCACCCGAACACCTTCACGCGCCGGCACCAGGACCTCCTGCACCGGACCGCTTACAGGGCACTGGGCAAGCCGAACCGCTTCGGCATCCCCTTGCCCGAGCGGGTCCGCCTGATCAGCGAATCCGACGCGGTGGCCTACCACTACTGCACCGAGCAGATGCGCGGGCAGCCGCGCGCGGGGACCGAACGCATCCTGGTCTACGACTTCGGGGCCGGCACCCTGGACCTCTCGCTGATCAAGGTCGAGTGGAAACAAGACCCGCCCCGCTATCCGCTACAGTGGCAGGTGGAGAAGCGCCTCGGCGTGCCGGTGGCCGGCAACTACATCGACGAAGTCCTGGCGCGACTGATCCACCGCCTCCTGAGTGACCCGAGCATCGTCGAGGCAAAAGGGTTCAAATACCAGTTGCCCATCGTGGGGCGCTCGCTGAATAAGGAGAACCCGGACGAGCACCGGCGGGCCGTCATCCGCCTGTGGAAGTGGCTGCGCGAAGCCAAGCATAAGTGGGGCCGCGCGTGCAAGGACGTGCTGGACAGCGGCGGCCGCCTGGCCGACTGCCCGCCCCTCACGGTCAGGGTCGGCTTCGGCAGGGAGATGGAAGTGGTGAGGTACGCCGGCGGTCAGTTGCCGACCATCGAGGAGCCGGCGGACGGGTCCGGCCTGTGGGTGTCGGAAGGCGTGATCAACCTCTCGATCCCCGCGCGGCTGATAGAGGAAGACCGGCGCATGTCGGATTTTCTGGACTTCGTGACCGACGAAGTCATCAACGAGCTGCTCGGCAGCGCGGGCGCGGCGGCCGCCGACATCGACACGGTCATCGTCTCGGGCCGGGGGGCGCTCTACCCGGAGTTGCGCGAGAAGGTCTGGGGGCATTTCCCGAACGCGGAATTCCCAGACCTGCTCAACAGCGGCGAGATGAAGAGCGCCGTCGTGCTCGGGGCCATCGCGCGTCAGGACTTGAGCCGCGCCTTCAGTGACGCCAGCGACGACGCGGCCCTGGCTCCGCGGCTCGGCGTGCTGACCAAATACGACGACCTGGTGCTGGAGAAAGACTGGGACAAGCCGATTGATTTAACGTCGAGCCCGACCTTCCGGCTCGTGCAAGTTAACCTGAAGGACCCGCACCCGCGCGAGGACTTGAAGTCGCTGCGCAAGCACTTCTACATCGACTTGACCGACCAGGAATTCGTCACCGACGACATCCTGGGCCAGGACAAACATCTGTACGTCCGCAAGGAGATCAGGGGCGGGGAGCTGGCGATCTACCTGGAGGGCAAAGACGGTGAGAACAGCACGCCCGTGTTCACGGAGGGGCAGATCGCCAAGACCGTGACCACGCCGCCGTGGCCGGTCGGGAACGTGCTGCTACACCCGCAGGGGTAAGCTCAGAGCCGTAGGAGGCAAGATATGTCGCAAGCACTCAGTGGAAGAACAATAGCTTTGAGCGGCAACGCGCCCGTCGTGCCGCGGCTCGTTTGGCTGCGTCGGGCCGCGCGGCCCCGGCCGGCCCGGCGAGTCTTCCGCGCCCTGTGGCTCTGCTTAGGGCTGCTCTGCGCCGCGGCCTCAACCGCCTCGGCCCAGCAAGCGCAGACGGTCAAGAGCACCCAGCCAATCGTGTGCGGCGGGAAAAATTATCAACTGAGACTGGTGAGCGCCGCAGCCCCAATCGGCGGTCAGAATGCCAGAGCGGTGGGGGTCGTTCTCACGCCCAAGGGCGGGACCGAGAGCAAGGTGTTTTGTTTCTACTGGATGAATGCTCAATCTGATTCGCCCACCAATCGGGATGACACGACCGGTAAGCTGGGCAGTTCATTGAAGAATTACGGCGGCGGTCAGGTCGTGAAATTCTTTGACGAGGCGGGATGTTCATCCGGGGACTCGCAAGTCGCCGGCATTAATAAGCTGCTGGGCGAAAATGTCACGGGTGACCTTGCGACTTTGGGCGAGCTAGCAAGAAAGCTGAAAAACGAGGGTGTTGCCGTTGACGATGCACAAGTCGAGAATGCCTCAAATGAGAATCTAAACTTATTTGAAGGGCTGTCGGACGACGTGGGATTTGCCACAGCCATCCGGCGGTACGTGTCTAACGTGTTGGCCGCCGAAGAGCCGACTGAAGATTCCCGCGATGAACTGAAGCTGAAAGTTGAAATCAGCTCGTTACAGAGTATAAATACCATTTCAGGAGTGATGTTGGGGTCAGTAGTGGCGAAAGAGGATTCTTTCTTCGGCGGCGCGCCCGGCTGGCTAATTTCCAGCTTCATCGTCACCCTCTCGCTGTCACTGGCCGCACTTGCCTTCGTCGTCTGGGGTTTTGTCCGCCCTGCTCATCAAGGGGCATCGCCGGGGAATACGTCCCCCCCCGCCCTGACCGTGCCGCCTCAAATCTCGGAGCCTCTGGCGGCGATTATCAACACGGCGCGCGACCGGCGGAGGAGAATTGAACAGGCTTACCCTGAAACGCAGCAGGCGGGCGCGGCGCAAAATCAAAAAGGTAAAGGGCAGGATAACCTGGCCGACGCCATCGTTTCCCGATTAGTGAATGTGAATATCGTACATCGTAAAAATCACCCCCCAGCAAAACGAGCGATAGAGGCGGCGTTGAATGAGGGGAAAGATAAGGCCCGCCAGCGCGCCGATGAATGGTACGGAGCTTACACCGAGCTACAGAATCAGATGGAGGAACTTCAAAAAAGCCTGTCTCTCCCTGGCGATGGAACGCCGCCACCTCTCCCGCTTATGCATCCGCCGCAGGGCATGGCGGACGTGCCGCTGGTCTTTCAGGAGATGGCGCAGAACCTTCATAAGCTCACGACAAAAGTAGACGGGGTTCAAGTCAGTGTGGACAGCTTGAGCGGCAAGCTGACGATGGACACCGAGGCTGTACGGGCGCTTCAAAATATTTGGGCCGGCTGGCACGGGCAGGAATACGCGGGGGAGCAAACTGACGCCCTCGTCATAGAGGTGGGAGAGGTTGCCGACCTCTATCATTTCTTGAAAGCGCGGTACGCCAGACCTGGGGCGCATGTCAAAGAGATCAAGAGGAATTTGGAGTTCGTCCAGACGAGCCTTGAAGAAATCAGGCAGACCCATCTGAGGGAGTGGCTGCCTGAACCGACGCCGCCAAACGAGATCGTCACCATACTCAAAAGCCAGATGTCTGCCGCCGCCGAAGTCATCGAAGAGTATAAGACGATAAAAGAGTCGCTGCGCGAATATTCCAGGAAGGAGAGGAAGGTCAGTGAAACCGTCACGCTCCTGATAAATGAAAGGTCAGTCACGGTGGAGAAACTCGGGTCGTATCACCACGAGCAAACTTTCGTCGAGGCCATAGATGCGGTCGTGGCTAACTACGGAGCGATCACGAGTGAGGTCCGGCGGGTATTGCCTGACGTAAACGGGACGGTGCGCGACATGGTGTTCTCCCTGGCGACTGAATACCAGAATGTGAAGCCCGAGGCAGAGCGCGCGCGGCGGCTAGAGATCGAGCGCGACAATTTAAATCAGCAGTTGATTACGGCCCAGGGCCAGCTCGGAGCGGGCAAGGAGTTAGTCGAAGAAATCGCGCTCCAACTCAACTTCAAGACCGACGGCCTGAGGGAGGATGACCAGGCGATCACCGGGACTCTTGAGAGGTTAAGACGGGAAAGGGACGCCAGCGTCTACCTCCAGCTCAGGCTCGGGCTGTCTTCGGCACTTATCGCGCTGGAGAAAGAGACCACCGCGGACAACACCTCCGAAGAACAGCGGGACGTGATCGAGGCGCTCCACCTCGACAAGGTGAAGAAGGGCGTGAAGGAACTGCTCGGCCAGATGGAGGAGTATTCGGGCCAGCAGTTATGGGACAAAGCACTCTCCGAGGCTTTCGGCGACAAGTGGCTGCACTATTTGATCAGGGCGGACCTGTTGCTGCGCACTTACTATGGCGACCTGAAGGAATATGCTCTCTTACGGAGAGCCGTTTCCGTGGCCTGCTCGGCGATGCTGGCCGCCCTGTCGGAGTTCCAGGTCGAAGTCGTCGAAGTGGGCCTCTTCGAGAAGCGGCCGGAGGGTATGGAGCCGGACGACGTTTACGCGGGGCTACGCAACTTGCCGACGGTCAGGGACAAAGTGCGCTCGAAAATGCAGACCATCCCGACAGGGGATGTGGTCGTGGACATAACCTCGTTCCCCTATTTTGTGAAGGGCGTCCAGGAGAATCCGGGCCGGGCCTCGCTCGCGAACCCTTCGGCCTGGTTGCAGTATTGAAAATGGCGGCTTTCCCCGACCGCGGGTGAAAGGAGGTGAGCGGAGTGAAGCTGATCGTCACTTTGGCGATTATCGCAGGGCTGCTGTTGGCGCTCTTCCTGTGGTTCCGGCCCGTGGTGGGGTCTATGGGCACGCCCGCGCCGCCCAACGTGAAGGGGCGCGCCAGCCAGCCGGTGGCGGACGGGACGGGGGGCGGCGCGACTCAGGGGCCGCCGGCCTCCACCATCGGGCCGCCCATCCCGCGGCCGGGGGCGGCCGACGCGGCGCGGGCGGGCATCGCGCACTCCGACGAGATCGAGCGCGAAATTCTGGAGTTGGTCAATCAGGAGCGGGCGAAGGTCGGGGCCGGCCCGTTGCAGTTGGACACCACGTTGCAGGACGCGGCGCGCGGCCACAGCGACGACATGTTCGTGCGCGCCTTCTTCGCGCACGAAGACCCGGACGGGTTTTCGGCGAGTGACCGGCTCGCGAAGGCGCACCGGCAGTTGATCGGGCTGACGGGCGAGAACATCTGGATGGGCACCAACATGGACCTCTCCGACCAGAAGAAGTTAGCGGCGTCCATTATGAACAACTGGATGAACAGCCCTGGGCACAAGGACAACATTCTCAAGAAGGATTACACGCACCTCGGCGTAGGCGTGGCGGTCAAGGGGCGGGACGTGCGGGCGACGCAGAATTTCGCGGCCGTCTACGCGCTGACCGAGCAGGCCGTGCCGGCCGAGGTGCGCGGCGGCGAGGGCCTGAACCTGGCGGCGCGCCCGGTCGGCGCGGGGCCGCCCCCGGACCGATTCGAGTTCTTCTCCTCGGATAAAGGCGTCGCCGTCGGCGGGGCTCGGCCCATCGCCGGGGCCACCGTGCCGGAGCCTAAGGAGGTGCCGGCGGGCATTTATAAGTTGCGGTTCATCTTCCCTCAGGGAAACGCTTACTGGGGGCCGCGGGTTGAAGTGAAGTAAGTTTACGGTCGGCAGCGTCATGGAAGAGATCGAGCAAAAGCTCAGGCATGCCAAAATCATGCGGCGCAGCGCCGACCCCAAGCAACGTGCGCGAGGGGAGGAGAGATTGCGCGAGGTCATACGCGAAGCGGAAGGGACTATCTACGCCAAAGCGGCGCGCGACCTGCTGAACACGGACAAGCCGGCGGTGCCGGAGCTTGTGGACCCGGAACTGGATGAACTGATGCTCCTGTGGCCTTCGATTATGGGCTTCAACGATCACCGGCTGGCAAATTTCCTCAGGCGGCTGGAGGACTATCCGGGTATGGCCGCGCCGCTGCGCACGGAGGTCATACAGGAGTTGCGGCTCTGGATCGCGAGGGCTCTCCCGGACGTAAGGCCGGGGGCGCAGTCCAAGCAGATCGCGGCCCTGAACGACTTCGTGGCCGCCGTGCGCGGCGTGGCCGCCTACGAGGCGCTGCCGGAGTTCGGTCAGTTGCGCGACGGGCTCTTCCACCTGCGCCTGCAAGAGACGACCGCGTCCGTCGACGCGGCGCTCAAGGTTTGGGCGCTCGACGAGGCCCAGCGGTTACTGGACGAGCTGGCCCCCCTGCCCGACTCGTTCAAGCCGAGCGTCGAGCAACTGCAAAAGGACGTTTACGAAGTCGTTCGCCTGCGCCGGACGGTGGAGAGTTTCCTGCGGCAAGTTCCCGAGGCTGCGCCGGCCAACTGGTCCGAGATGCGGCTGCAAGTGGAGTTGCTCCAGAAATTGGAGGAATACCTGCCGCACACGCGAGTGCCGAAGGAATGGCGGTCCCGGCTGGGGGACGCGCGCGAGCGCCTGTCAAAGTTTGTCGAGCAGTTCGTCCGCGCGCAGGCACTCGTGGCCGTGACGACCCAGCAACTGCGCGACTTCCGGGCGGAATTCGACCGGCTGCCGGCGGGATTCGCTGCCGGTCACTGGCAGGTGGGCGAGGACTGGTTTCAACGCGGCATCGAGGCGGTAAGCGTCCAGGCGCGCACGAACGTGGAGAGGGCGCGCCACCCGAATGAACTGACGGCCATCTCCAACCGCCTGCGCGCAGACATGGAAGGCGTGCCGCCGGCCGTCGCGGCGCACATGGGCAAGACGGCCGAGGCCATCAGTAAACACGCCGCCGCGTGGAAGGCGATGCAAGAGGGCCAAGCCTTCGAGCTGCCGGCCGCAGAGTCGGGCGCGCCGCCCGCGCCCGAGGCGTGGCGCGACGAGGCCGAGCGGTACGCGGCGTGGCTCCAGCGGATCGAAGAGGCGCTGAACACATTCAGGGGCGCGACGCCGCCTCCCTCAGAGCAAGTCTATCAGGAGGGCCTGCTGCTCGCCGAGGAGATTCTAGCGCAGGCCCCTAAACACGCCCTCGCGCAAAAGCTGCGACTTGAGTCCACGCGCCGCATCTCCTGCTACCAACTCGACCGCGCGTTGACCAACTGGAGACTTGAGGCGTTCTTCGAGCTGATCGAGGCCAACAATCCGGGCGAAATTTACGCCGCGCTGGTGGCCGAGAAGGAGGTTCTGTTCGAGCTGAGGGCGCTGGCGCGCCGGGGGCCGCTGACGGACTGGCGCTCCGCCGCGCAGTGGTGGGCCGACTGGCAGGCCGCCAGCAAACGCCTGCCGTCCGCCAAGCCCGACGCGCTGTTAGAGGCGTTGGCCCAGCAGGAAGCCAGGCGACAGCAGGAGTGGTACGCCGCGCTGGACAGGCTGCTCCAGGACAGCCTCACGCCGGAAGAGTACGAGGGAGCCGCCTCCTCGCTCGACGGCGAAGCCGGCACCAGCCTGCTGACTTACCAGCAGGAGTTGCAGCGTAAAGCAATTATCGGCCGGATCGAGCAGCACATAAGAAGTGCGCGCCTGGCGGAAGCCGAGCGGGAGCTGAACCAGGAGTTACCGCCCGAGAGCACCGACGCCAGCCGGCTGCGGACGCAATTGAAGATCGCGCAGGCGCGCGGGCGCGGCAGCGCGGAGGCCGCGGAATATCTTTCGAGCGATTGGGAGAACGTCAAGAGTTACCTGGACCATCCGCAGCGCGTCCTGCTGGAGACCATCGAGGCCGTCTGGGCCGAAGGGCGGCAGGAATGGGTGGACAAGCTGGCGCAACTCATCCCCCGCGCGCTCGCCCGTGAGGAGAAGGGTGACGCGACGACGCGCGAGTTGGCCGAGTGGCAGACGTGGCTTGAGATCGAGGACGGGCTGCTCGACAGCTTCTCGTCGGGGGCCGTCAAGCAATTGGCCGACTACCTGAGAAACGTCGAACCAGGCCCGCTGCTGGATCAGCGCCTGAAGAAACTGCTGCTCCACTGGCAAGCCGAGAACAACACGGTCATGCTGGCCTGGGCCTACCAGGCATTCCAGCGTAAAAGCAGCGCGGCCGAGCAATTCTACCAGGCGGCGGACCGTCTCGCAGAGGAAAGCGACCAGGTCGCGGAGCGGGCGCTGGGCGCGATGGCCGAACGCGAGTTCCTTGAGCCCGGCGGGCTTAACCCGCTGCACGAGTCGCTACAGCGGGAGGAGGAGCGGTGGAGGCTACTCAGCGACTTTCTCAGCCTGCACATCCCGCACCCGGTCAAGCACCGGCAGCCGTCGCAGAAGTTCGCCCGCGCGAAGTTGAGCGTCGCCGAACTCACCCGGATACTGACATCGCTCGCCCGGCTCAAGGAGGCGGACTTGCGCCAGGACGAGGCGCGCCAGGACTTCGAGGACGCCTACGCCCGCGCGCGCCGCCTCGACGGCGTCGCCGTCCGCGCGCAGATACTGAAGGACCTGGACCGCTTGCGGCCCCTTCAAGAAGACCTTTTCTCGCTGGGGCAGCGCATCCGCGAGACCGCCGAGCGGTGCCGCAGCAGGGAGGCGCTCGACGTGTTAGAGCCGGGCCTCTTCGAGCAGATGGCCGAGTACGTCAGGAAGGTCGTCGAGACGTTTTCTAAGGCCGAGGCCACCGGGGGCACGATGTGGCAGTTGGTGTCGTCCGAGTACGAGGAGATGGTCTACCGCGAGGCTTGCGTGTTGCTGCCCGCGTCGGGCCTGCCGCGGTTGGATCAACTGGCCGCCACGCTCGACGCGCTGCATGCCGAAGAGGTGGCCTTTACGCATGCCCTCGCACAACTGGAAGACCGTGACCGCCAGCCGAAAGTTCCGTGGGGCGGGACGTTTGACCCGGAGCCGCACTTGGACTACCTGCGGCTCATCCCGGCCCAAGCGCCGCGGTCACTCAAGCTCTACCACCGCTTCGACCGCGCGCGCCGGGATACGCTGAAGCTGATCCTCGAAGCCCGCGCGAGTCGGCCGCATCTGCCCGAATGGGTGCGCGAGTATCTGGACAAGGGAGTGCCCGCATGCGCAAACGAACGTTGATCCTGCTCCCGCTCCTGCTGTTCGTCCTCGGCGGCGCCGTCCGGGCGCAGACGCCGGGCGGGCCCGCGCCCTTCTCGGGACTTGACGTGACCATCCTACTGGATCAGTCGGGCAGCATGTGGAAGAGCCCGCGCAACGACCAGTACGCCCACCGCGTCGGGCAGAGTAAGAATCTGATCTACCGCCTGGCCGAGCACGTCGAAGGCACGCCGTTCGTGCACCGCGTCTCGGTCATAGACTTCGGCGACGCCGCCACGGTGACGCTCTCGAATCACGTCATCCGCTACAACCCTTCAGACCCGGGGGGCGCGCTGCGCGACACGAAGGCCGTGGTTGAGCGCTCCGTGATTGACAACCCGCTGCGGAACACCAACACGCCGGACGCCATGCGGCTGGCCCTGGCGGAATACGCGAAGATGGAGGCCGCGCAGCCGCTGCCCGGCCGCCGGCGGGTGATGCTCATCATCACCGACGGCCGCCCGGACGTGCCCGGCCACTCGCTCGCCGAGTTGCAGTCCGCCGTCAGAACTCAAGCCCAGGCGTTGAAAGCCGAGAAGGTGGAGATGTGGGTGGTGGGCTTGAACGACGCCAGCAACTATTGGAACGACGGCGACGGCGCTTTCTGGGAAAGCGTCACCGAGCAGCCAGGCCACGCGCGCCTGGCCGAGACAGCCTCGTCGAAGATTTTCACGATCATGCAGGACATCGTCGACGACTGGCTCGGCTCGAAGAGCGCGGCCCTGAACGGCGACGAGTACAACTGCCCGCCCTACTTGCGGCGATTGGTCTTCAGCATCAACATGGGCCAGCCGCGCTCGGCCGTCGCCGTCACCGACCCCGACGGGCAAGACATTCCGACCTCCTCCGGCGGGCCGGCGGTCACCCCCGGTAACTTCGCCCGCTTCGTCGTTGACGACCCGAAGATAGGCGTCTATAAGATCAAGCGCGACCCGGCACGCAGCTATAGCTGGCGGGTGGAGGAGACCGCGGCCGACATCAAGCGGCTCTCGCCCGCCAGGGCCACCGGCCTCGAAGCCCCCGCGCGCATCCTCTTTCAAGCGCGCACCAGCCAGGGCGCGCCGCTGGAGATGCTTTCGGAGTACCCGATCAACGGCGTCATCGTCATCACGCCGCAGTCCGGCCCCGCGGCCGAACTCAAGGCGGAATACTTAGGCGACGGCAAGTTCGCGGCCCGCTGGTCGCCGCCCGCTCTCGGCACGTACCGCGTGCGGCTGAAGGGGCTGGTCAAGCTCAAGAACGGCGCGGAGGTGGACGTCTTCGAGTCGAACGCCTCCTCGTACGACGAGGCGCTGGAGGTCAGCGACCTACACCCCTACTTCGTCCGGTTCGAAGACCCGGACCCGGTGGGCGGCTTCCGCGTGCTGCGGCCGTCGGGCGAGGCCCCGCTGAGGTTCGTGGTGGTGGACGCCAAAGGCAACAAGGTCACCGACCTCGCCGGCTTAGTCACAGACCCGGCCACCTGGCTGCGATTGGACCTGGTGGATCAATCCGGCGCGCCTCTGGGCGGGGCCCCGCTGCCCCTCTCGGTGGCCGCCGACGGGTCGTTCACCGGCGCGGTCCCGACGCGGCTCGACTGGCTGAGGGGCGAAGGCTGGTGGACGCCGGGCCGCGTGAACGTCCGCCTGACGGAGCAGCCTGGGCGCATCACCGCCGGCAACTACCTGGACTCGGTCGAGTTGCCCGAGGACGCCGAGGCGCAGCGCATCGGCGGCGACCCGCTGGCGCTGGGGCTGAAGGTGCGCTTCTCGTGGCTCATCCTGGGGCCGGTGCTGCTGGTCGGGCTGGCGCTCGTGGGCGGCGGCCTCTACCTGGCGGGCAAGCGGGCGCTGCCCAAGGGGGTCGTCTGGCTCGCCGACCGCCGCAAGGGGCGCACCGTCGCCGTCAAAATCTACGACGCCGACTATGACCCTGACGGGTATTACGGCAGAAAGTTCTCGATCACCGGGGGCACACAGTTTAACTACGACCGGGCCTACAGCGTCCCGACCGACGAGCGCGACTACACGGCCGTCAAACTGCGCATCAAGCGCGCGCCGCTGGTCGACCGCGTCGAGGCCGAGGTGATCTATAGCTGGGATGACGACCCTAAGAAGAGCTACACCGCGCGGCTGCGGAAAGGTAAGGTCGAGCGGCTGGAGGGACTGCCGCGCAGCGACTACGCCATCAGCCTCGAAGAGGAACCGTAGCGCCCGCCGGGGCACCGGCAGCAGCATTCAGCGTGGCCCCGCAATTCAGACGCGCGGCTCACGGCCACACCCATAACAGTTTCCGCGAGAGCTAAGGAGAAAAAGATATGGCAATGCAAGCATTGGTCATGGGGTTCGGCGGCACCGGCGCGCACGTCCTGACTTCGCTCAAGGAGTTGACGGTGCTCAAGTACGGGCGCGTCCCCGACACCATCAAGTTCCTCCTCTTCGACACCATTGCCGACTGGGAGCCGGGCATCAACGTGCAGATCGTCGGCGGCGGCGCCGAGGAGAAGACGGCCAAGAGTGAAGACGAGGCGGCCTCGCTCGACCCCCTCACCGAGTACTTTCAGTTGGTGGACTTCCCGCCCGACCTCCGCACGCACGTCTTCGAGTACCTGTCGCCGGCCGGGGACCCGGACGCGCACCCGCACCTGAAGAACTGGCTGCACGCCCCGTGGCTGAGCGAGAACGTCCCGCCGCACCAGCTCGCGGTCACCATCGGCGCGGCGCAGCAGCGGCAGATCGGGCGCTACGCGATGTTCAGGAACGCCGACAAGATCATCTCCCACCTGCGCCCGATCATCCGCAACCTTTCGGAGGAGGCCAGGGGCTCGGACGTGAACGTCTGGCTGGTCGGCTCTTCGGCGGGCGGCACGGGGGCCGGCTGCCTGATCGACGCGGCCTACCTGACGCACCTCGCCGGGCGGCTCGTCAGCGAAAACATCAAACTCAAGGTGACGGGCGTGATCGTCCTGCCCAACGTCTACAAGAACGTGCGCGGGGTCAGCCAGGGGCGGGCCTACAGCCTGCTGCGCGAGCTGGAGCGCGTGCAGGAGCAGACCATCACGACGGACGACAAGTACGTGGACGTGAGGCGCAACAAGCTGGTCTCCTCGCGCGTGGTCTACGACAAGAACGGTCAGCAGGCGGCGCTGGTCGAGAGCAAGCTCTTCAGCGACCTCTTCTATCTCGGCAGCGACTGCCCGACGCCGGAGGACCGGAAGAAGTTCTTCACCTCGGTGGCGAGCGCCATCGACCCTTACCTCGACGACGCCTCCGGCCCGAATCTTCTGGAGAAGGCGGTCAACGATTACGCCGCGGCCTCGGCCTTCGGGGCGGCGCGCGTCTACGTCCCGACCGAGACCTTCGCGCAGATTTTCGCGTGGGAGCAGGTGGCCGAGTACCTGCGGCGCGCGGCCGCCCCGAAGGAGGTGGGTGACCGCGTCGAGAGTCTGCTCGCCGGGAAGGAGCAGGACCGCGCCGACCGCGCGACGGAGAAGTTCCGCAACCTGCTCGAACTCTTCAAGCAACTGCTCGACCACGAGAACAAGCCGGAGCAGGCGCGCGAGGGGTTCGTCCGGCGCGAGCTGAACGCCCGGAGCATCGTCACCGTCTGGTACGAGCTGACCGGCGGCACGCGCACGCCCGAAGAGCAGGCCGTGCTGTTGAGCTACGTCGACCCCTACTACTCGCTGAAGGAGCCGGATCGCCCGAAGGACCCCAAGGAGTGGGAGACCAAGACCTACAAGGAGAACGCCGCCGACCCCAAAGGCGTGAAGGAGAGGCAAGAGGACTCGAAAGTCCGCTTCGCCGACAAGCTCGAAGAGATCAAGAAGCGTTACACCAACTCCGACGGCGGCGAGCGCACCTTCGAGAGGGGCCGCCGCCACGTGCTCGAAACCATCTCCAAGCGCCTGCAGAAGGAGTTGGACGACCTCTTCATCGGCGAACTGGAGAGGCAGCGCGGGCAGTTCGCGCAGTCGGGCGACGCGCCGGATGAAGGCACGGTGCTGACGCGGCTCTTCGCCGAGGTGACCTGGATGCTGGGCGACAAGGGGCCGCTACGGAAGATTCACGAAGTGATTGGGCAGTTCGTCGCCGCCGTCGCCAAGGAGCAGTCCGAGCGCAACAACAGGTACACGCGGGCGCTTCAAGAACTGCGCGAGAGCAAGAAGTCCGGGATGCTCGGCTTCGGCACCTGGGTGGAGGACTACCAGCAGACGGCGCGCGACGAGTCCTCCGCCTTCATCAGCTGGTATCAGAAGCACGAGCTGCTGAAGGACATGCAGCAGCTCGTGCTTAAAGTCGACCGCCGGCTGCGCGACTGGGAGTACCTGCTCGGCCAGCTCTTCGACGCGATGGTGCGGCGCGAGGGGCGCGAGCAGGGCGAAGCCTCCGCGCTCTTCACCGTGACCCAGCTCTACCTCAAGGGCACGCTGGAGGAGCGGCTGCGCCGCGCGGCGCACAACCGCAGCGCCCTGATCAGCTTCGGCACGAAGCCCGACGAGACGATGCACGGCTACCAGCAGGCGCTGCGCGAGCAGTCGGCCGGCGGGCTGGCCGCCGACCTGATCAACAAGTCGCACTGGGAGGCGGGCCTCACGCCCGACGGGCAGCCGACCGTCACACTCGTCATCGACTCGCTCGACCTGCGGGAGCAGCGCTTCTCCACGCGCCACATCCGAAACCTGCCGCAGGAGCTTTACGAGTACTTCTACAAGCGCATCAGCGAGCGGCTGAGCAACACGGACATCTTCACCTACCTCGACTGGGTGCGCGAGAACAAAGGCATCGAGCCCAAGGACGTCGTCGAGCTGTTGGAGAAGGAGACCACCCCGCTCATCAACACGGGCGTCTCCGAGTCGCGCACGCTCGTCTTTCAGGACCCCAAGGGGGGCAGCAAGAAGGACCTGGCCGACGCCATCGTCCTCAAGTTCGGGAACGTCGACGTCGAGCGCGCCTACTCCGACCGCAACGCGATCACGCTGATCAAGATCGTCAAGCCCAGTCTCAACGACATCAGAGACATAGAGGTCTGCCGGAACGATTACTTCGCGCTGCGCGCCGACAGCCTGACCAGGGACGAGACGCACGACAACGAGCTGCGCCGCGCGCAGGTCTTCCACCCGTTCCGGCAGGAACTGGAAGCCTGGTACGTCGAGCGCTATTACCTGATGAAGGTGGGTAACGCCAACGTGCCCGCGCTCCCGCCGCGCGTCGCGCGGCTGCTGGAAGACCCGGAGATGATGCAGCTCTTCGTGCAGGGCATCGCCACCGGCGCGGTCGAACCGGCCGCCGAGGGCTGGGTCTGGCACGGCCCCAACGGCAAGGTGCTCCTCACCAGCAGCGAGGATGACCCCAGCGCCGACGTGGTCAGGGCCGCGGTCGTCTTCACGCTCAAACAGGGCGAGGGCCGGCGCGGCAGCCTGACGACGATCCCGCGCGAGGCCGCCCGGCAGAGCGTCAACCAGAGCGCGCAGGCCAGGAACGGGACGCGCGACGAGATGCTCGTCGAGTTCGTCAAAGACAGGCTCGATGATTTCCTCGCGAAGCACGCGCCGGAATACCTGCGCGAACCGCTGAAGATGGTCTTCACCTTCTACTGCGACCCCAAGACGCGCACCGGCCTGCAACACCGTGTGAACTTGCCGTAGCCGGCTGCGGCCTGTTCGCTCGGCCGGACGTAACCCCTAGCGACACGAGGTGAACACAATGGATCGCAGGAAGAGATTCTGGGTCGGATTGATTGCCCTGTTGCTTGCGCCGCTGCTGGTGCTGGCGGCCTTCGCCGCTTACGTCTACATAGCCAACGCGCGGCCGCAGGCCGGCGAGCTGCAGACCAGGGTGTCCCCTCAAGTCGTCATGCCGTGGGGGGAGGCCGTCTACTACATGGACTACGCCGGGTTCAAGCCCACCCCCACGCCCCCGCCCAGCCCCGCGGCGACGCCCGCGCCGACGCCCGCGCCGACGCAGCCGTCCTCAATCGACATGGTCTTCGTCGTGGACGAATCGTCCTCGATGACCGACTCGATTGACGAGATGGCCGCCGCCGCGCAGAACGTCGTGCAAGACCTCGCCAAAGAGCGGCGCGGGCGCATCCGCTACTCAGCGATCCGCTTCGACGAGTCCGCCGAGACGCAGACCGATTGGACGGACAATCCCGACCAGCTCTCCCAGGGGCTGAGTGCCATCGCCCAGTCGCCCAGAGGCCGGGGCACGGACGGACGCGTCGCCTTCGCCAAGTTGGGGGAGCAGTTGGCGACCGCCCGACCGGGCGCGGACAAGGTCGTCATCTTCTACACCGACGGATTGATAGCCTCCTGCCCGACCTGCGCCGACGAGATCATGGAAGCGGCCCGAGTGATGCGGGAGAATCAGCAGGTGAACTTTTATTCGGTCGGCCTGCCGTACAGGGGTTCCGACCCCCTGATGATCGAGGTGACGGCAGACCCCGATAAAGTCTTCGACCCGCTCAACCCCACGGAACTGGCGCGCATGTTCCAGGAGATAAAGGTCGCCATCGCGCCGTCGGCTTCGGCCGGGTCAAGGGGCGCGCCGTCTGGGGCGCGGACCCCGCGAGACAGCAGCGGCCAACTGTCGCACCGCCTGGACGGGCGGCACTTCGCGACCCCGCTCGAAGACACTAACTGGATGCCCGGCGGCGGCGCAATCAATCTCCCAATCCGGCCCGTGCCGCAGGGGCCGACGACCTACGCACACCCGCTCGTTCCGCTCTCGGCCGGGCTGTGGGATGTCGGCGTCGAGCCGCCCCGGCTGGTCTTCTTTGACAAGGCCGGGCAAAGGCACCAGATTGAAGCGCAGCGCCGCCCGCTGTTGCTCAAGATCACTTACTTCACACTCCTGTTGATGCTCCTGCCTGCCCTGGCGTGGGCCCTGGGGCACGCGCGCAGGCGTAAGCCGGCCCGCGGCGTCGTCGAGACAAGGGAGCTGGACCTGCCGCCGATTCCTGAACCGACCTTTCCCGGGCCTCTGCCCGCCCTGCCGCGCCCGACGCTCGAACGGCTCCCGCCGGTCCCGACGCTCTTCATCGGGATTGGCGGCGCGGGGCGGCGCGCGCTCCACGCCGTGCGCGCCGACTTGAAGCAAGCGCACCTGGGCCGCGCGGGCGAGCCCTACAGCTTCCTCTGGATAGACACGGACACTCAGGAGGCCGAACGGGAATTGCTCTTCGAGGATTGGGGAGGTTACCCGATTGAGCCTCTGGTCGCCCCGGCCGCCGTGCGGCAGACCGAAGAATACCTGCCCGAGCCCGCGCGCGCCGACCACCTGCTGTGGTTCAACCCCTACGCGTACCGCGACGCGCCGCCCCCGACGCTTAATCTGGCGGACGGTGCCAAGGGCGAACGCCCGCTGGCGCGGTTGGCGCTATTTAATTGGCTCTCCGCGCCGAACGGCATACTCCCGACGCTGGTCGAAAAGGTCAAACAACTGGCCGCGCTCCCGGCCGCCGACGGCGAGCGCCAGGTCGTGATCTTCGCCTCCGCCGACGGCGGAGTCGGGAGCGGCTGGTTCCTGGACTTGGGGCGACTGTTCCAGCGCATCGCGCGCCAGCAGGGGGGCCAGGGTCTCGACGCGCAGCTCAAGGTAATCGGCGTCTTATCCGAAGACCCGGAACGTCGTCACCCCGAAAACAAGCAGGCGCTGGCGATGGAGCTTGAGACCGCGCTGACCACGCGTAGATTCCCGCAGCGCGTTACCTACGTCCCCGGCGAGACCTTGCTCGACCAGGTGGAGGCCCAAAGCCCTTACCACTGGATATTCTCCGTGGCGGCCGGCGATCAAAATTCGGCCGCCGCCCAGTGCGGCGAACTGGCCTCGGTGCTGGTCGAGCGCCTCCCGCGCTCGCGCCTGCTTGACCAAGCCCAGACAATCTCTTCCCACGCGGCGGTGGCTACGACCACCTTCGGCGCGCACGTCCTGCCGACGCTCATCTACGACCAGGTCAGGTGCGAGCTCTTTCTGCGCCTGCTCGGCCCGGACATCCTGCTCGACGTCGTCCCCGACGCGCAGGGCGGCTTGAAGCCCCAGCCCGTGTCGGCCGACCGGCCCGGCCAACTCCTGGACGACTGGAGCCGGGCGGAGACGCCGGGCAGCCCGCTGCAATTGCTGCTGCGGGCCGCGCTTGATCCCGCCGAGGTAACCGGTTTTTTAAATCTGATGGAGTCCACTTCCTCGGCCCCGCTTCAATGGTTAGGCGACGCCTTCGCCTCGGCGGTGACGCGGCAGTTGCAGGGCCACGCCGCCGGCGACTCCGGCTGGGAGCGGGGTTGGCGGCCCGGCGAAGCCGTCGCCACCTTGCGGCTGCTGGCTACGCGGCTGGAGCGCAACGTGAAGCCCGAACTCCGAAGCCGCACCTCGCCCGCGCAGCCCACCGAGGCGACCGACCACGTGATCAGCCTGGCAGAGTCGGCGGCGGCCGACCTGGAGCGGTGGGTGCAGGATTTCTGTCGCGCGCTGGAGCAGGTCGCGGCGCAGCGCAGCCAGCTCGAACAGGCGCGCCGCCACCTCCTGCGCCTTCAGGGCCGCGTCTACCTCGACCTGGAGGTGAGGCCGGAGCAGATTCAGCACTGGGCCAGGTCCGGCCTGGAGGCTTGGGTCGGCACGCCGGACACCATCTCGGCGATTCGCCAGCGCCTCTTCTTCGCGGTCAAGGCCGACGGAGACCGCGCCTCCGTCTCCGTCGAATCCTTTATCGCCAAAGAGCGCCGGGGCTTCGCCGCCGCCGGCGAGGTCACCGCGGAGATAGACCGCCTGACGCGCACCCTCGCGCTCAACGTCCCGGCCATGCGCATCGGTACCGTCCTCGCGGACATGACCAGGAACCGCCGGCGCGAGGTGGGCCGCGAGTTAGTCCGCACCGAGAGCCAGCCGCAGCAGGTCTTGCTCATCCTGCCGAAGACGACAGAGTTGGGACGCGAGGAGCAGCAAGCCGTAGAGGAGTTCGGGAACGATATTCCCAAGCCCCCCAGTCACGGGCCGCGCTCCCAACAACTGGGCGATGACCATTCGGCCGTCCGGCGGCTTGAGTTGAACGAAGCCGCCGCCGAGCGCGTGGACCCCGCGGGCCGGCCGCTCACCTTCGTCGAAATGCCCGAGAGCATCGCCGAATCCGTACGCCGCCGCGCCGAGACCAAGTATAAGATCGCCCTGCCAATCTTCCCGCCCCAACTGCGCATCGCCCTGGCACACCCGACCGCCTTCCGCTCCTTCGCGCGCGCCTACAAGGCCGGACATATAGTGTTGCGGCAGGACGACAACGGCAGCGAGCAATGGAGCATCGCCGACACCGGGCAGTTCCTAACTTTCGGGAGGGAGTCGTCCCTCGCGCACGCGGCTACCAATTACGTGCGCGACGTGAAAGATCATCCCGAAGCGTTCGCGGTTGTGGGTGAAGGCGGCAACTTCTTGAAGCTTGAGCAATGGCGCGATCGACGCGTAGACCCTGACCTCGATGCGCTCACCCAAATCGCCGTGGATGTCTACGAGTGAATCTTTAACGGTGCTTCACAGCCGCGTGCGAAACGATATGTCCGTGCGCGCGCCAGTTGAGACTGTAGGGGAGGGGACATGTCCCCTCCCCTACAGTCTCAACTGACACGTAATTTAAAACCGCCCTAGTGTTCCTCGATACGCATCTTATCCGTCAGGTTCAAGTCTTCCAGAATTTGGCGCAGCTCGGACTCCATGTTTTGAGCGAGGTCGGCGTACAAGGTGACGGAAAAATCGACTCCGATGTTGAAGTCATTCCCGGAGCGGAGTTTTGGAATTATTTTTGTCCCCAGCCGATTCCACACCTCTGGAGAAACTGTCCCTCTTAAATGAAAGGTTCTTGTCTGGGTGTGAGCGGGCGGCTCGGGTTCGACTATTGAGCCGCGTCCTGCCGCCGCGCCTTGTGCGGGTTCTGATTGGGGCTCGGGGGTGGGCACAGACCTGGCGTCCGGCTCAGTCTTAGTTTCGGTCTTAAGTTCCTTAGCTTTTGATTTCTTGAGTAAGAAAACGCCGTGTTCAAATACTACCTCATCAGGGGCGACGAGTTCCGCGAACCAGACCCGCTCATACGTCCCGTCGGCCTTCTGCCCTGAAGCGAGGCCGAAGTCGCCGTTGCCGACGAATTCCACGATCTTGCCTCGGAGGACTGCGTCCGGGTCTATGATTCTGGTCAAAGCGCCGTTGAGGAAGCTTTGCCGGAGGCTGGGCAGGGGCCACGCGCCGGATTCTTTGAGCGCGGGCGGCCAGTTGCGCTCGATGTAGCCCGCGCCGACAGACTCGTTGAGAAGGGCTTGTGATTTGAGGGCCGTGATGATGCGCCCGCACAGAGTCTCCGAGCCGCTGGCGTGGCCCGCACCCAGGTCAATCGTTTTGAGGCCGTCAGGCTCGCCGCTGTCGGCTAACACGACAAAGCGGTACCCGGCCCACACTTCATCTTTGGCCGCGTCTTCGGCGTCGGTGACCTTGGTTTGTATCTCGGCGCGGTCCGCTCGGTCGAAGTCTGCGCCCAGTGTGCCTTCGGCAACGTCCTTGGCGACTCGCTTCCACGCCAGCCAGACCTCTATTTTCTCACGCAGGTCGCGCCCAGGTTTCTTCAAGCACCAGACAAGCGAGCCGGGGTAGAGCCGCGGGGAAGCACCGCGGCGCTGCGTCCGTTCGGCGATTTGCTGGCGGAGAGTGGCGTCGCCGGTCCACTCAGATTCCGGCTCCATTATGACGAGGGTTAGTTTCGGAGAGTCCTGGACCGCCGAACTGTCGTCCGGGAAGGTTACGAGTGGGAGTCTCGCGCCTTTCTCGAATTCCTTACGGACGAGGGTGCGCATCGACGGCTTAATCTCCGTCTCCTCGTCGAGAGAGGCGCGGCGGTCGCTGACAACTTTTTTGAGCGTTGGCTGATGGCGAATCTGGAAACCGTCGGAGCCCGCCTTGCGAATGAAGAAGGCTTTGGCTTCGAGGGCGAGCGCGGCGTTGTCGATGGAGGTTGTGTCAACCTGCGGCTCTCCGATGGCGAACCGCAGTTCGGGGAGATGAGCGACCTTATCGACTTGCCCGCCGGAGCTTTCGAACAGGATCGTCGTGGCTACTCGCCGGTGAATGTCGCGGAGCGTGCCCTTGGTGTCGGCGTCCAGCGCGCGCGCGTGCGACTGCGGGCCGGCGATGTCGGACTCGATGGCGGCGAGGAGTCGAGATTCACCCAGTTGGCCCAGAACCGTGCCCCTGAATTCGGGCACTTCGAGGGGCGCAGAGCCGAGGGTGATGAGAGGCTCGCGCCGCGCGAGTTGATAGCCCTCGCGGTACGCCCATGAAATCCACTGGGCGAGCATGGTCAGCGTGCCGCGCGTCTGCTGGTATTGCGGGAGCGCCTGCCACTTCCGCTGGAAGACCGACAGGGTCGCGGGATGGAAGGGGAAGCAGGCTTCAAACCTGGTACGCAGATACTCCCTCGCCTTCGTCTCGGTCAGGGCAGTGTCAACGGCCGTCCACTCCGAGGGGAGTTGGGCGCGGCGCTCGAAGCACCAGTCGGCGTAGGCTTTGGCGACGCCTTTGCGGGTGCGCTCGTTGCCCAGGTCCTCGAAGAGGCGGCGGCGGATCACCTCGCTTATTTCGGCCTCGTCGTTGGCGATGAGGTCTTTGGCGACTCGGCGCACGACCTTCGTGATCCTCTCCTGCCACTGCATATCCCAGTCGGTCATCTCGACCTGGCTGCGCGGGAGGCTGATGACGGCCGCGCCGCGCGAGGTGCCGGTGGTGGCGACCGTGAGGTTTTGGATGAAGGCGTGGAAGCTCTCGGCCATGCCGCGGTGGCGGTTGACGAAGTTCAGCACCTCATCGAAGAGGAGCAGGACCGAGCCGCCCGCCGCCTGGAAGATGCGACTAATGGTCTCCGTCCCCGGGGGAGAAGTTTTGGCCGCGGTCCCGAGGATGGCGACGCCTTCGTCGCCGGCGAGCTGACGCGCGATGTCAATCCAGGGGGTCTCCCGTCCCTCGCGCGGGTCCCAGGCGTTGCCGACGAAGATGGCGACTTTCGAGGATGGGATTTCGGAGAGCCCGGCGGATTCGAGCAGCCCAGAGACTCCCGTGTAATCGCTGGCTTTCTCCCCTTTGTTCGCCAGATGATAGAGCGTGGTGAGGGTGTGTGTTTTGCCGCCGCCGAACTGCGTGATGAGCATGAGGACGGGCGCGGTGTTCTCGGTCTTGCCCGACAGGCGGCGAAGCACCATGCCGCAGTGCTCGCGGAGGGCGCGCGTGAAGTAAGTCCTGGAGAAAAACTTTCTCGGGTCTTTGTAGTCTTCGGGCGCGGTGCCGGCGACGACCTGCTCAAGGGCGATGGCGAACTCGTCGGGGTTGAATGAGCGCCCTTTGCGGACTTCGTCGCGGGGCGTTGCTACCTTGTACCAGGGCTCCATCTCGGACTTCCTTTTACTCTCGCGTTGTCGGAAAAGGCTCGGCGGCTACTATCTTGGGACGGCCAGGAGCATCGCGTCCACCAGGCGCTTCTCTTCGCTGCCCTTGGGGTAGAGGGCGGAGAGGGCGTTGGCGAGGCGGACGAAGTCTGTGCCGCGCTCCTGTTCGGCCTTGAGCAGGGCGCGGAGGGCGTTGGCCCTGCCGCTGGCCTGCATGAGCATGGCCGCGTGGACGCGGTCGAGCGTGGTCGCTTCGCGGCGGGCCTGCAAGGCTTCGTCGGATGCCTGGAGTTGCGTCGCCCTGCGCTTGCGGCCTCTACCTTTGATGGCGGGCGAGGCGGACGGCTCGAAGCCGGGCAGCCACGTCGTCGGCTTGAGGTCTGCGGTCGCCTCGACGCGGCTGGCGACCGCGTCGGCCCCTTCCTCGCCGAAGAGCTGCCTGGCGCGTTCGGCGACGGGCAGGAGGCGGACGACGCCCTTCCTGGTCTCGACGACGCGCCCTTCCCAGTCGTCGAGGTGGATGCCGAGCGGCTGCGCGAAGCGGCGCACCACGTCGAAGACGAGCGTGAAGCCCTTCTTCTTTTTGCCCTGTGCGGACTCGTCCTCGTCGTCTTCCTCTTCGGGCGCTTCGTCTTCGGGTTCTTCCGCGCCGTCGTCGGGGGCTTCGGGGTTGGTGCTTTGCAGCGTCCAGAGGAAGAGCGCTGTGAGGCGCGCGTCTTCTTCGAGAGCGCCGGCTGCGCCGTTGCGCGCGGTGGACTCGGCCGTCCCGAGCACCTGCTCAAGGGCTGTGCGCCCGACCACCTCCCAGACGTAGGCGAGGTAGCCGCGGCGGTGCGCCTCTTTGGCTTCGGGGTCGCCGCCCAGAGGTATCTCGCGCTCGTCGGGGTCAACGACCTTCGCGTAGCGGCTGTAGATTTCGAGCGCCGGGCCGATGCACGCGAAGACGAGGTCAGCGCCGCGCACGCCCTCCGCCTGCAACCTGTCCATCCAATCCCTGACGCGGCGTGGAAGCTCGCGCAACACCTTGCCCCAATCGCCGACCTCGTCTTCGCTGCGCGGGCGACAGACGAGGTGGACGCTGGTGGCAAGTGCGGCGGAATCCCGCGCGCGAAGCCTTGAAGCCATTTCGGTCGCAATCGGCCACGACCCGCTGATGACCCACCCTCCCCTGATCATGCCGGAGAGCAGGGCCTCCCAACCTTCGGTTGTTTTATGCGCGAAGACCACACAGCCCACACCATTGTCCTGTAGAACCCGCTGCCCTTCTAAGAAGGACTGCGCCATTTCTCTCTCGAAGAAATCTTTGTCTTTTACCTCCCCGCCGACTTCTTCAACCTCGTCCTGAATAATCTCCTTCGCTTTCGGGGTTAATTGATTCTGAGGCTCGAATGGATCGCGCAGCAGGTTATCGTTCGGCAGAGCACGCTTGTACCAAACGAAGAACATGTCCGACAGGTTAGAGTAAGGGATAGCATTGTAGTACGGCGGATCGGTAAACCAAATCTGGGCGGAATCCGAAGGTAAGGGGGAACTTTGGGCGGCTGCGACTTCCGTCGTCGCCACCTTGGTTACGCCTTCAACAGACAAAATTCCACTGACTAGATTCTCAACGCACACGCTAAAGCTTCCGCTCGAATCTGAAATTGGCACTCCCTCTGCGAAGTCCCAGGACGGTTTAATCCTGCCGTTCGAGAGCACATTCCGCGGACATTCTGCGATAGGCTCCCAGGGACAAACGACATTCGCGAGGTCAGCCAGCTTCCCCAGGGCGAGGGCAATAGAGCGCGCGAATACTTTTTGGTCAGCTATGTACCTGGAGATGCTCAATAGGGCTAGTTTCTGTCGGCTGGTGAAGAAGTCTCCCCACTCGACAACCCCATAACGCTGGACTCGAAATCCTAACGCGCCGACGGGTGGTAACGGCTCGTCAGGTAGCGGACTCAGGCTGCCCGGCCTGAATTCAGATACCAGATGGCTCAGACGCCGCTCCGCCTTCCAGATGGCTTTATAGTCCGCCTCGGTCGGGAGACGATAACGCCGTCCCTGCCCCCCGGCCTTTACGACGACGGCGAGTAACCTCGCGCCTCCGGCTCGCCGGCCGCGGGTATCGAAAACGACGTTGGCTCCTCCGCGTTGCTCATACAACAACGCCCGCACGCGGTCAGGCGAAAGTGTGATATTGCAGCAGGGGCACGTCGCCTTAGCACGCGAGACAGTTCCCTTTTGGACTTCCGCCTCCGAACGCGGCTCGAAAATCTCGAACTCCACGCGCGGCGTCTCGCCCTTCGGGCGCACGCACCCGTGACGCAGCGCGCGGCGGCGGCTCGCCTTCTTGCTCAGCCAGAACGAGCGCACGAGCGGAATCTCCGCGCCGCAGTTCGGCGTCTCGCAGCGCACGGTGCGCGCCCACAGGTACGCGATGGGCTTCGCGCCGTCCGGGTCGTCCGGGTAGAACTCGGCCAGTTCCTTCTCCGCCGCCTGCTTGATCCGCTTCCCCACGCGTCGCAACTCTTCGGCCAGCTCCGGCCCGTGGCGCGGGATGTCTTCGAGCAGCGTCTTCTCTATCAGGCAGGCGACGGGGTTGAGGTCGCTGGCGAAGGCGTCGCAACCCAGCCGCAGGGCTTCGAGCGGGATTGAGCCGCCGCCCGCGAACGGGTCAACCACCAGCGGCGTCTCCCCGCCGTGCGCCGCACGCACCAGCCCGCGCGAGACTTCAAGGTAGGTCTCGTTGGCGGACAAGTCCCAGTTGGCGAAGTCTCCGATGAACCTGAGCAGCGCGGCGCGCAGGTCTTCGTCCGCCCGCCCCGCGCGCCCCTGCACGCGCGCCAGCAGCGCACGCGCCCTCTCCTTGAAATCAACGGGGCAGTTCTCGTCGCACGGGTCCGGCAGGAGCAGCCCCAACAGCATCGCGCGGCACGCCGCCAGCGGACGCCGCGCCCACCACAGGTGCAGCGTCGAGGGGTGCCCGTGCCGTATGGACTTCTCCCGCGCCGCGTGCTTCGACACCACGGCAATCGGGAAATCAACCTCTGCCAGCCGCTTGCATTCTTTCGGAATCATTTTGAATTAAACACGAATGGACGCGCGTGGACTCAGATGGGAATGGAGAAGTCCGGCAGTCCCGGACATCTTCTCCGCTTCTCTTCTTATCTGTGCCCGCCCGTATTCATCCGCGGCAACCCTTCCTCCCTAATTCGCTACTCGATTAATCAGATACTGCCTAATTCTCCAACACTTCATTCATGGCGTCCGCGAGCAGCTGACGGCGGGCGGCGAGGAAGTCCTCGTAGCGGTCAAGCTCCCACAGGCTGCGATCCATCGGGACGAATTGTGCCTCAAGCCGCGCGGGGTCATGCTCGGCTATCTCGGCGAGGTAGTCCGCAGGCTCGCGCGCGAGTATCCGCCGGTTCGCCTTCTGACCGAGGAACGCGAGGTTCGCCATCTCGTCGCGCGTGTAGCGATCAACGCTACGCGCGTTCAGGTGCTTCTTCGGGAAGATGTGATGGTATTCGATGTTCTGGTCCTCGGCGAACGAGTCGCGCCGAATCTTAATGCCCTTGAACCAGTCAGTCGCGTTGCGGCGGATAGCGCCCAGGTAAGAGAGCGGGAAGAACGGGCTGGACGTCCCGGCGCGCTCCAAATCCTGGCTGCGGACTTTCGGCTCGCCGCGCTGGTCGCGCAGAAGCTGGTCGAGCAGTCCCGAAATATTTTCACAGTCGCTGCCGAGCATCGCCAAGTCCTGATTCAGTATCGTCTCGGACGGGCCGGCGTAGCGTGAGAAAGAGTTGGCGAGCAGGAACCAACGCCGCAAATCTTTTTCTTCCGTCCCGGACAGATGCTCGCGCCTTGAGAAAATCACGACCACAGGAACTAGGCTGAACTGCGACGGCAGAAATTCGGTGCCGGGGATGCCGATGTTCCCTTCCACAAAATCGAGCGCCAGGCGGAGGCCCTTCTCCGTCGTTTTCCACGCCCGCTCGATCTCCCCGGCGGGCCGCTCCCAGAACGCCTTGAGGTCGCGGAAGCGGCTCTGGCGTGTCGCCGTCGAGATGAGCGAGCGCATCAGGAAACGAGCGTCGAGTTCGAACCCGCGGTCCTCGCACATGTCCTCCATCTGCTCGAACGGCCCGACGATGCTGCCCGGCAGCTTCCAGGCCAGACGCGCCAGCGCCAACTCCGCCTCGCGCAAACGCGTGCCGCCGGAGTTCACACGAATGAAGACTTCCGTGACGACCTCCAAGTCGTCCTCGCGCACGATCTCGACCGGGTATTGATACTCGCGCATCGCCGCGAGCTTCTTCAGCCGCCTGTGAATCTCCCGCTTCCGTTCCCTATCCTTTCCGTCGATCACCCCCGCGTCTTCCAGGCGCTCAAGCACGTCCAGCTCGCTCAGCTCCTCCGTGAGCAGTTGCGTGACATCAATCCAGCGCGGGTCGGAAAAGTTGCGCGGCGAGTAGGGCTCGAAGACTTCGTTCATGACGTTGAAGATGATCCGATCCTGCTTGGCCGTGGTCCTGTCGAAGACCCGGCCGAGCGAGGTCAGGCGCTGCTGCCCGTCGAGCACGATCTTCGGGATGAAGTCCGGGCGGACACCGCGGCCCAAGTTCGTCTTCATGTCTTTGAAGGTCACGTCCTGGATCGTGTCCCAAAGCAGGATTGAGCCCGTCGGGAATCCGCGGTAAATCGAATCCAGGAGCTTGGCGATCTGCGAGCGCTTCCAGACGTAGTTCCGCTGGATTTCCGGGATGCGAATACTGCTCTGCGACATCTCCGAGATAATATCTTTGATCTTGAGAGGATTACCGATCATTGTCTATCTCCGTCATTCGTCGCCGGGCCGGGCGCGTTCTTCGCGCCGCGACGTTCCTCACGGGTCATCGCGTTAACCGAGAGATAGTAATACTCCACCTTAGTGACTTCGTGCCATTCGAATCGGGCCGGGTCCTTGATGGGTTCTTCGAGTTTGGGCGTCTCGTTGCAGTTCGTGACGACGTAGAGCCAGTAGCAGTCGCGCCGGTCTTCGGCGACGCGCCGCTCGTTGGGCGTGAGAAGCACGGTGCCGGTCGGCGCGCCGATGCCCTTAACCTCTATGAGCCGCAACTCGCCGGAGTTCGCGTCGAGGCTGGTCAGATCGTAACCCAGGTTCTTTTCGTGAACGTCGTAGACCTGGCGGCCCTGCGCCGTCTCATACTCCATCGCGACCCGCATGGCGGTGGCTTCAGTCTCGAAGTCGGGCCTGAGGCGTTGAAGCTCCGGCGCGTTCCGCTCGGGATGCGGAAGAATGAGCGCGCTCGTCATCCGCTCGACCGCCTGGAGGGTGAGTGACCTTTGCCGCTCCAGCTCCTGGCGTCTCCTCTCGCGCCGGGCCAGCAGGTCGGCGTGCCGCGTCTCCGCCTTTGCGAGTCGCCCTTCGGCCCCGGGAGCTTTCTGCTCGACGTCCAGGGCGGCCTTCCCGATCTCGTCGTCGGCCTTCTGCAAAAGTTCTGTCAGCGAAAGCTCCACATGGGCCGCAACCCGGTTCACCTCCGGCAGCCGCTCGGCGCGCACCTCGTCCAGAAAAGGAGTGAGGACGTGTTTCCATAACCACTCGGTATCTTCGGGCCGAGCGGCGACGGGCGGCAGTACGTCCGGCGGCGAGGCCGGCGCGCAGTTTCCGAGTACGCTCGCCTCTTGCAGGCGGGTCTCCACCCCTTCACCCAACTCCGCGGCGAAAAGGCGTTCGTGGACCACGTTGCCGAGGCCGTCGACCACCCGCGCGCGGTAGAAATCGAGGCGCGACGGCGTTTCCCGCTCAAGGGAGTAGAAGCAAGCGCCCTTGCCGAACTCTTCCTGCGCCAGGGACAAGGCGTGACGGCGCAGGGCCTCGAAGAGCGGGTGTCCCGGCGTGACCCATTCGAGATTGTTCTCCTCCGCCGTCTCGCGGTCGGTCGAAAGTCGCGGATACTTTGCCGCCAGGGCCGGCAGCTTCCAGTCCTGTTGGCTCTCGTAACGCCTGAGGATGGTCGGCGTCCTCGCCGGCTCGAAAGTGTGCGGCAGCGACGCCACCTGCTTCAACCCGAGGGGGACCTGGTCGGCGGACTCCTGTAGGAAGCGCGAGATGGTTTCCGGCACCACGCGGCGCTCCTGCGCCCGCGCGCGCCGCTCGACGAGCATTTCGAGGTTTAGCTTTTTAGAGGCGAGTCCTTCGAGAGCGTTCTGGCAGATCGCGCGGAACTGATCTTCGTCCACGTCTCTCAGCAGGCGGTCTTCCAGGTCGGCGTCGCCCAAGCGCCCCGCGTAGTAGTCTCTCAGTATGCGCTCGACCTGGGCGGCGGGCAGAATCTCTCCGACCACGTTGAAAACTGCGTCGTCGTCGAGGGCGTCGCGAATCTCCTGGAGCTTTTCGAGCAGCCGCTGGAGGACGCGCCCCTCGATGGTGTTCGTGGCTACGAAGTTGAATATCAAGCAGTCCCTGGTCTGGCCGTAGCGGTGAATGCGCCCCATCCTCTGCTCAAGCCGGTTCGGGTTCCAGGGGATGTCGTAGTTGAAGAGGATGTGGCAGCACTGGAGGTTGATTCCTTCGCCCGCCGCCTCCGTCGCGACGAGGATTTGAATCTCGCCGTCTTTGAACTGCTGCTCGGCGTGGAGCCGCGTGCCCGCCTCGTCCCTGGAGCCGGGCCTCATGCCGCCGTGGATACATCCGACTCGGAAGCCCCACTTTTTGAGGCACGCCAACAGGTAATCGAGCGTGTCCTTAAACTCGGTGAACAGGAGCAGCCGCTTCTGCGGGTGATCGAAAAAGCCTTCCCGCTGAAGAAGGTCTTTCAGGCGGCTGAGCTTCGCCTCGGCTCCGGCATCTTCGACGGCGAGAGCCTGCCCGGCGAGCTGTCTCAGGTCCGCGATCTCTTCACGGACCTGTTCGGCATTGCCAGCAATCGTGACGGCCTCAAGCAACTCCTCCAATCGCCCGCGCTCGCTCTCCTCCATCTCTTCCAGTTCTTCCGGTTCCGGGAGGTCAGGCGGGGCGAGACCGGCGAGAGTCTGGGCGCGCTTGAGTCCGTCCTCCAGCCTCCTGGCGCGGTTCTCCAGAGAACGTCGCACGGCGTGAATGCTCGACGCCAGCCTGCGCTGATAAAGCGACATCAGGAAGCCGACCGCCCGCGCCCTCGGGTCGTCTCCCTGCGCGGCAGCCCGCGCGCTGTTCTGTTTGACGAAATGGGTCACGTCGCGGTAGAGGTCGAATTCTGCGCCGTCGATCTGGAAATCGACCGTGTGCGGAATCCGCTCGGTGAATATCTTCCTGCCCACCCAAGTGCCGTCCGGCTGGCGCTCGGGGAAATAGACCATCGCCTCCTTCGTGCGGCGCAGGTAAAAGGGCGCACACCGGCGTTCCATAGCTTCGCGGATGGACCTCACGTCCGCGTAGGCGTCTTGATCTAACAACTGAAGGAAGAGGCTGAAATTATCCGGGTCGCCTTTGTGCGGCGTGGCCGTGAGCAGCAGGAGGTTATCGGAGGTGTCCCTCAGAAGCTCTCCCAAAGCGTAACGCGCAGTTTTGCGGGACGGCGGGGTCCAGGACATCCGGTGCGCCTCGTCAACTATCACCAGGTCCCAGTTAACCTGCCGCAGTCCGGGCAAAATGTCCGCGCGCTTCGCCAGGTCAAGAGAGGTGATGACCTGCTTCTGCTCCAGCCACTGATTGACGCCGAACTGGTCACGGATGTTATGTCCTTGCAGGACGAGAAACTTCTCGTCAAACTTTTCGCTCATCTCCCGCTGCCACTGGAAAGAGAGGTTCGCGGGACAGATGATGAGGATACGCTCGGCCAAGCCCCTGAGCTTTAGCTCCCTGACGAGCAGCCCGGCCATGATCGTCTTCCCCGCCCCCGCATCGTCCGCAAGGAGGAAGCGCACGCTGGGGAGCTTGAGCAGATAGTCATAGATGGCCGAGAGCTGATGCGGCAAAGGGTCTACGCGGCAGATGGATAGTCCGAAATAAGGGTCGAACTCGTAGGCGATTCCGAGCGAATACGCCTGAAGACCTAACCGAAGTAGCTGCCCGTCACCGTCGTGTGTCGCAGCGGTATCGGTGACCATCAGCGCGTCCAGGTCGCGCGCCGTGAGGGTGACGCTCCGAAAACGTTCGGACCGCACGCCGACTAATCCCGCGATCCAAGTGTCAGGCCCGTTTGCTCGGACTGTCTCCACACGCATCGGCTCACTGAAGAGCGCGCCGGCAAGAACTTGTCCTTCACGGATAGGTCTATCGTCACTCATTCCGCTCGTCCCCTTTCGGGAGGCTCACCGCGAGTTGTCTCTCGCCAGGGTGACGTAGAAAAGGCTCACCGTTAACAAAGCCGACGTGAGAATACTGCGGTAGGCGTCCCGGATTATAACTTCACCTGTTAACTTCAACAAGAATCACGCGATCACCCTTTAACATCGTTCTCGTTTCGGCCGCGACTAATCGGGGCGACGCCAGGGGAACGTTCGCTACCAGAGTCTTAAGGCGTTTTCGAGACCGCGAGCAACACGGGCATGAGGGCCACGGGGATTCCGGGTTTGACGTTCGACACCGACATCAACGAAATCCCGGGGCGCTCAAAGCCCGGGATGGCGATCAGGTATCTAAACTCTTCGGCGGAGGGCCAGAGGCGGGCGGTAGAATCTTCGTCCCGGATTTGTCACTCTACAGGGCGAGAGGTGGCTGTTTTCGGGCAATAATGAAGCCCCTGCGACTCAGGGCAGGAGTATCTATGAGGCCGCACACTTTCACACATTCTGCTAAGGATTAACAAAATCGGGCGAGTTGCGAGTGCTGATTAGTAAATCTTGGGAGGGAGTATCAGGGGATAGCAAGGTTTTTTGTCTCAAGTTTGTCACAGCTTTAATGGTGTCCGGGTTCGCGGGTGCGAGTGCCGTCGACTCCGCCATCTTGAGAAGTGCGCCTGTATCGACTAGGGGGCGCTTTTCTACTTTTACCGCACCTTTGCAGCCGTTCTCGAAGGGTAGAAGATTTCGACCCTTGCGCCTGACTGAGCCTGGCACGTGCTAGCTACTGCCTTGAGTCGCGTCAAAACTCCGCCGTCTCCCTCACCATCTTTATCGTTTGACTCTGACGACCGCAATCGTCGTGGTCTCCTGATCGCCGTCGTCGTACAGGATGGTGATCGTGTCGCCGCGCCGGGCAGTAATTTTGCCAGGATAGTACATGCCCCGACGCTGCCAGTTGCCGAACACACGGCTGCCGACGACCAGATTCTCGTTGGTGATGCGCGCGGCGTCAGTCCATTCCGCATCGCCGTCGTCGAACGCGACGTGGTAGCGCGAGCCGTTGACTTCGGTGATGGTCGCCGGATACCAATACTCGTCCCCGCTCCACTTGGCCAACACCCGGTCATTAACATGCCACTGTGAGCTTTGCGCGATGCCGACGGTCGCGCCAGAGACCAGGACGGCGAGAAATAAAACCAGAGTTAGTACGTGCTTCATCTGAAGCTCCTTTCTGCCGTTAATGAACGGCTGGCCGATTAAAGATTGCGTTTCCAATTCCGCCATCCGCCCGTCCGCCCGCACAGGCGATGCGGCTACGGAAGCTGCGTCACCTGATACTTGAGTCGAACACCGACCAATAACCCAAGTTCCATACGGACCTTTACCGAGTAAGCAACTTTGTTGTTGTTCACGAGTTCATTGCTGTCAATGCAGACGTTCTGAAAGTTAGTTGAGCCTTCGGCGGTGAAAGTTCTCGCTATGAGAGCAGCCCCGCCGGTGTCGAGGTTAGTTTTGTATAGATTCGCCGAGATGGCGGGGTAATTCGGATTGTTAACGGCGGCGGATAGACAGAATTCGGTAATGACTACGCCATCGGGGAGTTCCACGGAGGCTATCCATTCTGGGCTTTTGTCACAACCTGATCCTTCATCGCATTCGATGTAGTTTTCCCCCCATAACCAATTCTCGGAATAGACAGCAAAGGGATCGACATTATCGAGAACCCCCTGATGTTGGAATATGGGCCTAAACGCTGAGCTGTGGATGCTTTTGACGCGCGTGGTTGGAGGGATTTTGATCGCGCCGTTGTTGTAGAACGAGATGATCGGGTTCGTTGTCGGCGTCCCCAGGTTGAGGCGATTGCCGGTTCTGTCCCACCACATATACGCCCTGGTATACCCGTCCTGCTGAAGCCACAGGGCGGGATTGCCGGAGGCCCCCGTGTGGTTAATTAGCAGCGCGGGGTCGCCGCTGCCTTGCACTGACAACTTCGCCCCAGGGGTGCTCGTCCCTATACCGACGTTGCCCCCGTTCTCTTTAACCACTGAGTCGGCTACGGCATTCGTCGCCGTGAACTTCACCAGACTGCCGACTGTCCCCGTCCCCGTCACGCCTGAGCCTGAGCCTACGGCCGCCTTGGTCTGGACGCTCCCGTCCGCGAACTTGATGCCGTTGCCCGCGCCCAGGATTTGGATCTCCCCGTTGACCGACAGCTTCGAGGCCGGGACGGTCGTCCCGACCCCGACGTTGCCCGTGTTGTTGATCGTCAGGTCGTAGAGGGCAGGGCTTGAGCTTGACCCGGGGTTGCTCGCCGTGCGGAAGAAGTGCAGGCCGCCGCTGTTGTGCACGATGCCCCGACTCTGCCCGGCGCTGTTGGCGTTCCAGCCGATGGCCCCCTGGTTGGGAAGTGCGATAGAGCCCGTCCACCCGCCCGTCGTCCACGCCGGGCCGCCGTTGACGGTCAGGGCGTGCGTGGGCGCGATGGTGTTGAGACCTATTTTGCCCGCGCTCTCCGTCATTACGGAATCGTCAATGGAGTTGGGGCCGGTGAACTTCGTGATGCGATTAGTCGTCCCCTCGCCCGTGATCGTGCCGACGGCCGTCGGCGTAGGCCCCGAAGCCGTCTGAGCATTCGTCTTCTCAGTGCCGCCTCCTGAAGTCACCTCCTCTGTGACGGTCACCTGCTCGACCCGCTTACGCAGCTTGCCCGACGGCATGCGGTAACTGACCGCCACCGTGTAAGTGCCCGGGGCGACCCGTGCGCCTTGCGAGTCGCGCATCTCCCAAATAAGCTCCCGAGCGGTCATCTGCCCGCTCTCGAAGACGATGTCGCCCGCTTCGTCCGAGACCTCAAGGCGCATCCCCGTCACGTCGCCCAGGGCGTAGACGCGAACCTTGTCCGAATCAGGCGTGATGTTGACGGTCGAGACCGTGGGCGTCTGCGCCCACGCGCTGGCGTAGAGTGCGAAGAGGGTCAGGACGACAGCAGCACTGAAGCGTTTGATAGTATTCATGGCGGAAACTCCTTACAGAGTGGCTTTTCACTCAGACCCCGACGCCTGCGCCTTCACGGTGCAGGCGTCTGTGCCCCCTGAATCGCCCTTAGAGCGCGTTGAGGAAGGCGACGAGGTCTGCCCGCTCCTCGTCCGTGAAACGAAAGCCCAGGTGAGCCTCGTAGTGGCGCACCACGTCCTCAAACGTCGCGGCAGTGCCGTTGTGGAAGTACGGGGCGCGGGCGGCCAGCGCGCGCAAGGTCGGCGTCTTGAAGCGGCCGAGGTGGGCCCAGAGCCCCGTGACGTTGCCCTGGCCCGCGTCCGTCAGCTTGCGCGTCACGGCCGGGTTCGCCCTGCTGCGGAAGGTGTAGAGCGGCAGGTCTGGCGTGCGCGCCTCCTCCGACGCCGTGCCTATGTCGAACAGCAGGTTGTTGACGTTCGTGCCGTTGTTCGCCGAGTTGTGGCAGCCGCCGCAGGTGCGCCCGCCGAGGCTGGCCTTGTTGTTGAACAACTCCTGGCCGCGCGCGATCTGCGCCCGCCGCGGGTTCCCGTGACCGGCCCAGGCGTCGAAGAGGTCGAAGCGGCCGGCGGCCTTCGTCATCATTGACAGCGCCTCGGGGCCGCCGCGCGCCCCGTCCGAGTCAAGGCGCCCCGCGCCCGGCACGATGAGCTGCGCCGTGAACAAAGACTCTTCAAACCCGACGATGTCGGCGATGACTTCCGGCGGGGCAGGCGGCCCCTGCTGGCCGCCCGTCACGTTGCGCGTGGCCTGGTTGACGAGCCCCGCGTGCTGATCGGCGCCGATACTGTTGCCGCCGTCCCAGTTGATCGTCGCGCTGCCCTGGGCGAAGTTGATGGTCGGCATGACGCGCCGCCAGTGCACCAGCCGGTTAAGGTTCGCGAAGCCGTGCGGGTCCTCCACGGCGATGAGGTCCCATTCCCGCTCGGCCCTCGGGGCGCCGCCCCTGCGGAAGACGCCGCGGCTCAGGAGCATGCTGTAAGCCGCCAGGCGCGCGTCCGTCGTCGAGACGTCCATGTTGGGGTTGTTGGCGTCGAGCAGGTTGAAGACCGGGTGCGTGCCCTCCGTCTCGTCGAACAGGTGTTGCAGCGTGCCGGGGTTGATGCCCCAGGCCTCCTCGGGGATGTGGCAGGAGGCGCAACTGCGGCCGTTCGTGCCCTGCGCCTGGAAGTACTCGCCCGTGAGGTTAACGGAGCCCTGCGTGCTGAAGGTCGCCGCCTTCCCGCCCGGGTTCCGCACGGGGTGGTTGTTGGGGATCACCTCCTGGAATTCCGGGCCGGTTGCGCCGACCAGTTCGGAGTCCAGACCGTATTTGAACCCCCACGCCAGACCGAGTAGTGCGCTCACGATTACCATCATTCGTATTCGACGGCCGAGACTCCGCAAACCAGACCTCTTCATCGCAATGTCCTCCTTTTCCACTCACAAGTCGGGGTTCATCTTGATAAGACGTTTCGAGAAAAATCTTTCATCGGAGGCTTGAATTTTGTTCGGAAGGTGGATTTGCCGAGGATTTTTGGTGAAGCGGCAAGAAGGGTTGGGTAAGACAAAGGGGAGACGAAGAGAGAGAAGTGCACGAGGCGTGCGTGCCGCCAGACGGTTACTTTCTCCGCCGCGGGACGGGGCGACACTTTATGAGCCGTCCGCCGAGGCTGGCGCGGTTGCGACTCCTTAACGTTTGCCGTTAAGGTTAGCCCACTCGCCGGATTGAATGAAACTCGCCCAGTAGAAGGGGCGCTGCCGCTCTTTGCTCCTGAGCATCTCTAATTGCACTTGCCGTAAAGCCGAGCCACGCCCCGCCCCTTCTCTCAGCTTCTTATAATAATTCGTCATCAATTCCCGCGTGATGTAATCGCTCACAGGCCACAGGCTCATCACCAGCGACTCCGCGCCTGCCAGCACCAACGCGCGGCGCAGCCCATACACGCCTTCGCCGTTTCTGACTTCGCCGACGCCTGTGTCGCACGCCGAAAGAGTGACGAGCTTTGTGCCCCAAAGGTTCAACCCCGAAGCTTCCAGCGCGGTCAGAATGCCGTCTTCGCCCGCGCCACCGCTGCGCGTGTTTGCTCCCGCCAGCGCCAGGCCCGAACGCAGCAGCGGGTTCTCGATCTTAGCGCTCGACTTGATGCCGCGCGTCGCCGCCTGCGCCTGTTCGGCCGTCTCCTTGCCCGCGTCTTGGAGGAAGAAGCCGTGCGTCGCGATATGCAGAATGCGCGGCGCGGAGACGCTCTTGACCGCCGCTTCCGTCGCCTGCTCTCCGGTCAACAAGTGAGCGTCAAAGAGCTTCTGGATGGAGTCGGCTTCCTTCGCCGTGCTGACGAGCGAGGCGAAGTAGACTTCCGTTAAATCGCGCCCGGTCGTCACGCCGCGTCGTCTGTCCTTGGGCGCGGCCGCTTTCCTGGCCGTGTTCGTCGCGGCCAACAACTCGGCGGCCGGCGCGCCGAACGACGGGTTGGCGACCACCAGCGGCTTACTTTTACTTCCCCGCGCCACCTGCATGCGCAGCAGGTCACGCCCGCTGGTCAGGTAAGTGAAAGAGTAACGTTCGACCGCATAACGGCCGTCCTCGTCAACCAACGCCTCGAACGGAATCAGATTCAGCTCGCCGTCAGGCGAGATGAGCAGGCGCGTTGTGTCGCCCAGGAGAACACGCACGGGCCGCAGCACCTTCTCGTCAACGGCCCGCGCCAGGTCGCGCACGTCTTTGCGAAGAGGGTCGCGCAAGGCCTGGCGCAGCTTGTCAACGTTCGCGTCAATCTCCTTCGCCGCGCCGAGTTCCGCCCAGCGCACCTCACCCTGATTGCGTATGACGTACACGACGTAGCGCGCTTCACCGGGAGACTCGCGCTCTCGTTCGACTGGTATTTTCGGGTCGCGCGCGTGATAGACGACGAATTCGACCAACGCCGCATCCAACGGCACCGCCGCGCGAACATTGTCCAGCGTGACTGGCTGTGACGGCTGATAGAGGCCAAAGCTGCGGCGGCTGACTTCGCTTTCGATCTGCTCGCGCCGCTCCTCAAGGGCTTTTACTTTTTCCTCATGCTCCGCCAACGTCATTCCCTGCGGCCCGCCGAGGATGAGCCGCCCCACTTGCGCTGTCGTGTCTTTCAACTGATCAAGCAGAGTTTGATCTTGGGCGTTGAGCCGCCGTCGCAAAGTGGCGACCGTGTCGGCCATCGCGTCCAGCACACGGCCTTTGCGTTGCAGAATCGCGGTCGCGGCCAGCTCCCGCGCCGCTCGGTCATCAGGTGCGGCGCGGACGTGGAGCGAAATGCGCCGTTCCTCTTCCCTCAACGCTTGAGAAAAGTAGGACAGTTTTTGCCGCTCCGAGCCGATTAAGAGATTGAGCGCGATATTCTTTTCTTCGATGGCGTTGGCGCGCGTTTGCAACTCGACGGCGCGGGCTATATCGCCCTTCGCCTCGTAGAGCCGTGCGAGGAGGACGAGCGTGTTGGCGACGTTGGGGTGATTGACCCCTTCTGTTTTTTCTTCTATCTCCAGGGCGCGTTGAAGAAGAGGCTCGGCGTTGACGTAATCCCCTTTGTCGCGGTAGAGAATGCCTAGACTCTCAAGCGCGAGGGCGACCCGTGGATGCTCTTTGCCCAGCGCTTTTTCCCAGATTTGCAGCGCACGTTTGTAGGCCGCTTCGCCCCTCGTATAATCTCCGCTCTCTTTGTAAACGATCCCCAGATTATGCGTGCCGTTTGCGACCTCTTGGCTTTCAGGGCCGGAGGCTTTCTCCCAGATCGCCCGCGCGCGTTGATAATAATTCTCCGCCATAACGTAATCGCTTTTTTTCCAGTGCAGCAGGCCCATGTTGTTGAGCGTCAAGGCCACTTGCGGATGATCCGCTCCCAGCGTCTTCTCCTTGATAGCCAACGAACGCTGGTAAAGCGGTTCCGCACTGCGGTAATCGCGGAGCGAATCATGATAGAGATATGCCAGGTTGTGCAAGACAGGAGCTATATTCACATGTTCCGGCCCCAACGCCTTCTCTCTAGTCGCCAGCACCCGCAATAGGAGTTGTTCCGCTCTCGGAACGTCACCGGCGTTCCGGTAGTACAGGGCCAAGTTAAAAAGAAGCTGAGAGACATCCGGGTGCTCCGGGCCTAAGATGCTCTCCCTGAGGCTCAGGGACTTCTCGGCGAGTTTGACTGCTTCGTCATAATTGCCTGCGTTGAAGACCCGCCGGGCTTGCGAATGCAGCTTTCGCGCCTCCTCCAGCGAGCTATCTTTTTCAGTCGCGGCCCGCGACTCGGCGAGGCGAATCTCATAACGTCCCGCCGGGAGCAATTTGTATTTTGTCCCGACCTCCACTTTGTAAGCGCCCGCGGTATCAGCCACCACATCCAAACTTTCCTGCCCCTGTGTGCGGCTTTCGGCGTCAAGCTCGACAATCAATTTTCCGTCCGGGCCGAAGAGCCGCACCACCACGTCAATGCCGCGCTGCTCGACAATGAAATTCGCGTACTGTTTTTTAGCGAGCGTCACCTGATACGCCTGTTTCTGGCTGCCGGAGAGCTCGCGCTCGACGGGCTGGCCTAATTCGAGCGGCGTGACTTCCTGCGCGTTCTGCGCCCCGGCGCTTTGCTGCGGCGAGGGCGACTCTGCCGTAGACAGGCGAAGGCTCCGTGCCCGTGCGTTCGGGTTGTGTGTGAATTGAACCCAGGGCGTGAGCAATAAAAGAGGAATGAGGCGTAGGCTGCTACGGGCCAGGAAGCTTAGCCTCGGGCAGCCGTTTATCCGTCCGAACATCAGCCCAACCTCCATTTTCGTGCTGAGGCGAAAGTTTTTTGGTGTCGGGTTGGCGCGGCCATTATTTCACAACTTTGAAAGGATAGTCACTCATTACTTCCGGCGTGCCGCTCGCCGGGACGCCGTAGACTCTGAGCACATAAGTCTGCGGCCCGAGCAGACCGGCGCGAAAACTGAAGCCGAGAGCTTTGCCATCCCCTGTCGCTCTCGCCTTGAGTTTACCGCTGCGCCACAGGGTCTGATTGCCCGCCTGATCCAGAAGCGAGACCTGGTAAGCAGGATAATCATTAGGTTCGAGTCGCAGCTGCATGGCGACATAACGGGTCTGAGTAGGGATGGTGACCGTCGGGGGTTGTTCGACGCCGCGCAACTGCGGCGCGAGAATGAACGAAACAATGCCGGCCCCGCTCTGCGCTGGTGGCTGCTGTTGCCCGGCCGCGCGTTGCTGCTCGGCGAGACGTTTTTCCCGCTCTACTTTTAGCTCCTGCTCTAAACGCGCACGTTCTTCGCGCACGCGCTCAAGCTCCCCTGCGGTCGTCGCGTTAGCCTCTCGCTGCCCCTCGAGTTCCTTTTGCAGCTCCTGCTCGCGCGGCGTGAGCACGTCTGGTCGCGTCTGCGTTTGAGACGCGCGCTCGCGCAGCCGCCTGTTCTCGAACATCAGCCAGGCGCCCGCGACGAGCAAGGCTAACGCCGCGAAAGCCGCGCCCCAGCGCAGCGCCCGGCGCGGGGTTGCGAAGTCTCTCAGCGTAGAAAGCCACCCGGCGCTTTTTCGTCTCGCCGCAGGCTCGGCGGGTTTTCCCGCCCGGACTTCCACGACCTGCGTGGCAGCATGCCCGGCTGCGAAAACCTGGAACGCTCGCGCGAACTGCACCTTCTCGCGTCTGAGCGGCGAAGTCAGATAGTAAGATTTGAACTTTTCCAACTCCGCGCCGGTCAATTCGCCCTGGACGTAGGCGTCAACCAAATCTTTTTCGGCGGCCTGTAACGCGTTCGCGAATTCTTCGTCAGTGAAACTCAATTCGTCCAAAGCCTCCGTCTCCGCTCCGGGCAGAGCGCCGAGCAGATACTGCGCGATGATTTCCTTGTCGTATAACTGTTTACTCATGTCGGGTGGAGGCAAGACACCGGCCATCTTGTGTCCTATACCTATTAGACAATTTTTGAAAAGTATTTCATCCCGCACCTACACACTGACGGACACAGGCTTCGAGTTTGTCGCGGATGCGGCAGGCGCGGATGATCAAAGCGTTCGCAGTGATGCCTAACTCTTCGGCCAACGCGCGCCGATTCTCAATCTTGACCTGCCCCTTCCCTACATAATACCGGGTGATGATCTCGCGGTTCAGAGGCTCTAACTTGCCCGTACACTGCTCAAGGCAATTTAGCATCTTCTCTGTGATCTCTTTTTCCTCGTCAGCTTCAGATGGAACAACATTATCGCCGCGTGTCTGTCGCTGCACGTCATCAAGCAGCGCAGCATCCTTCTGTGACGCACGCAGATGTTCCATGAAGACAAAGCGGGCAACTATGTAACAGTATCTCGCCGGGGCATCGCTTTTGATAACGCCCTCCTCTTCGAGCCTGCGGGCGACGCGGTTCAGGGTTTCATCCGCTAACTCGTCGGGCATCGCGCAGTTCTTTCGGTCGAAGTAGGTCACAAGGCGCTGCCGCATCTCCAGGTACTTATGCCCGCCGGAATCTGTGCCTTCATCCAGCCAATTGAGGAGTCGGCGAAAGGCACGCGGAGTAAGTGTCTCGTCTCTCTTTTGCTCTACCTTGTGCGTAGAAGACTCGCTCATCATTTTATCGAGCGCCAATCTTACTTGGCGCGCGCTCGAATCATAAGGCGTCCGATGTCCGACATCAACGGGCTGGACGGGTAAAACTTCAGAGCGCCCGCGCGACGCCTGCGGCGCATTCGCTCCATAGACGCGTTCATTGGGTTAGCCCGCCAGACAGTGCATACTCACTACCACCGTGCCAGTAATTACGTCGCCAGGGAGGGCGAAGACGCTGCATGTAGTGTCTTCACCTGCCGCACGGTGTCGCAGCCGAGTTGTTTCGGACAAGGTTAGGTTGATTGAATAAAGAAAGGTGCCTTCAAACTGGCAGGTCGGAGGTCGCGCGGTAGAAACTTTGTCACAAGAAACAGCGGAAGGTGGCTGTTTTCAAGGCATAATGAAGCCCCTGCGACTCAGGGCAGGAGTCGAATGGGAGCAGGGGCTTCGTGGCTCCGCGCTGTGGGAGGGGATTCCACTTGCGCGGGGCGCTTCACGGCCTCTCAAAGGGGGCGAGCGGCCGAATCTGATTAACAAAGAACTTGTAGTCGGTGGGCGGTTGGTGAGGCAGCCGCCCGCCTTCCTTTTCCTCGGAGACCTCACTTCATGCCAGACCCCGCGCGCCACTGCGCGAGGCAACCTGCTTACTTCCCCTTGTTCGAAACTCTATGAACTCTCGTGACGCTGCTGCACATGCTCAGGAGCCGCGTCGCCGTGAGCAGAGCGTAGAGGGCGACGACCGCCATCGACAAAATGTCCTGCGCTCTGCTCACCTCAAGAGCCCGTTGACGCGGGCGGCCGCGGCCTTTTGCCAGCGGTCGCCGCGAAAAAATTTTCAATCCGCCGCGGTGAAGGAACGCTCCGGCGCGATGCGGCGCATGGTCGCCAGCAGGTTCTCGATCTCGAAAGGCTTGTCGAGGAACTCGTCCGCGCCGTTGGCGAAGCAGGCGTTGCGCATCTCCGCGTCGGCGGCGGAGCTGACGATCAGCACCTTCGAATGCGGCAGTCGGTCTTTCAAATATCCGAGTATTCGCAAGCCCACTTCGGGCGAATCGGTGGCCGGCGGCAGGTGCAAGTCCAGGATCGAAACGGCCGGCTCGTAGATGGTCGCCCGCCGCACGGCTGACGCGAGATCGTTGGCCGTCATCACGTCGTACTCGTCGCACAGCGTCCAAAAAAGCTGCTGCGTGATGGCCGCGTCGTCATCAACTATCAACACTCTGGGCTTCATCCTGGTTCAACTCCTTAGCTGTTGCGGATTCATTGCAAAGCCCATACCGCAGTCGCAACAAACGCCCCCGTCCTCCCTTCCCTTCAAAGAAATCGCGCAATCACGCGGGTTCCGTGGGCCTGCAAATCCCCCTGCGCCGCACGGCCCCGGGCCGACTGTCCTCAGGAGCTAACTAAACGGATAGCACGTGTCTACATTTGTGGACAGGAAGGAAGGAGGAAAGGTAAAAGGAAAAAATAAAGACCCCTTCGGGGATGAGGAAGGCTCGACTTTTTAAACCCGCTCCCGCCTTCCCTTTGCCTTTTACTTTCTGAGGGCCGGCGTTTCGGGTTCGGCGATTTCCAGTTCGCTGATGAGTTTGTGCAGGTAGGAGCGGCTGATGCCGAGGCGGCGGGCGGCGGCGACTTTGTTGCCGCCTTCGTTTTTGAGGGCGGCGGTGATGGCCCTGCGCTTGGCGGCCGCTATCGCGCCTTCGAGCGTCGTCTCGTCGCCGAGCGCCGCGTGCTTCGGCAGCGTGCGCTGCATCGTCTCCGGTAGGAACTCGACGCCGAGCCGCGGCCCCGCGCTCAGCACGACGAGCCGCTCCATCAGGTTTTCCAACTCGCGCACGTTGCCCGGCCACTCGTATTCGACGAGCGCCTCGATCAGCTCCGGGTCCAGCTCGGGCTGAGGCGTGCGCCCGTGCTTCTCGGCGGCCTTGACGGCGAAGTGCGCCGCGAGCAGCGGGATGTCTTCGTGGCGCTGGCGCAGCGGGGGCAGGACGAGCGGGACGACGTTCAGCCTGTAGAAGAGGTCGCGGCGGAAGCGTCCCGTCTCGACGTCCTTCTCCAGGTCGCGGTTGCAGGCGGCAATCAGGCGTATGTCCACCTCTATGGTCTTGTCCCCGCCGACGCGCTCGAACTCTGGCTTCTGTAGCACGCGCAGGAGCTTGACCTGGACGGCCTGCGTCAGCTCGCTGATCTCGTCCAGGAAGAGCGTGCCGCCGTGGGCCAATTCGAAGCGGCCCTTGCGCATCTTCTCCGCGCCGGTGAAGGCCCCCCTCTCGTGGCCGAACAACTCTGACTCGATCAGCGTCTCCGGCAGCGCCGCGCAAGAGACGGCGACGAAGGGGCCCGCGGCCCGCGCGCTCTCTTCGTGTATGGCGCGCGCGAGGAGTTCCTTGCCTGTGCCATTTTCGCCGGTCAGCAGCGCGGTCGCGCTCGTCCTGGCGACGGCGCGCGCCTGCTTGAGCGTGGCGTCGAGCGCGGGGCTCACGCCGATCAGGTGGCCGAAGCCGCGGCCGCCCATCAATTCCGAGCGCAGCCGCACGATCTCCTGCTCAAGGCGGTGCGAGTGCGCCGCCTGGTGGACGATGTGCCGGACCTCTTCCGGGTTGAAGGGCTTTTCGAAGAAGCCGTAGGCCCCGCGGCGGACTGCTTCGAGCGCGGCCTTCTTCGCCTCGCTCGCCGTGACGACGATGACGGGGACGGGCAGCCGCATCGCGCGCGCGGCCTCGACCACGGCCAGCCCCTCCTTGATGTCGTCCGCGGCGGGCGGCAGGCGCAGGTCGCTCAGGACCACGTCCACGCGCTCGCGGTGCAGGAGTTCCACCGCCTCGGCGCGCGTCCCGGCTTCGAGCACGCGGTAGCAGTCGTTGAAAGTCCAGCGCATGCCCGTGCGGATGGCCGGGTCGTCGTCAACCACCAGGATCGTCGTCTTGGATTGCGCCTGCTCGCTCATCAACTTTCGGGGCCTTCGCTGCTGCGGACTTGAATGGGTGGCCGGCCCGAGGCCCCTCCAGCGAGGGAGGCCCGGACGAGGCTCGACGAGTTTCTTTACTGGAAAAACAGAATTGGCACAGTTGCCCGAGGCAATGGATCGGGGGTTGGAGCGCCTCTCAGGCGCGGCCGCCGCTCTGCTGAGCGCCCCCCGCGACCTCGCCCGATGGTAGCACGACGCGAAAAGTTGTGCCAGAGCCGCGCTGTGATTCGACCTCCACTCGCCCGCCGAGGGCGCGCACCAGCTCGCGGCAGGTGTAGAGGCCCAGGCCCACTCCCTTCGACTTGGTCGTGGCGAAGGGGCGGAAGAGGCGCGAGCGCTGGAACTCCTGCGTCATTCCTGTGCCGGTGTCGGAGACGCTGAAGAAGACGAAGCCCTCTTCGGCCGGGCCGGCCGTCACGCCGAGGCGGCCGCGCTTGGACGCCATCGCTTCGAGCGCGTTGAGGACGAGGTTCTCGACCACCTTATCTATCCGCTCGTCGTCGGCGACGGCCACGAGCGTCGCGGGGAGCTGGATGTCCACCTCGTGCATGTCGGCCGCCTGCTCGGCCGTCGCGTCGAGCGCGCGGCGGATGACGGGCACCAGGTCCACCGGGCGCGGGCGCTTGAACTCGCCGCTCAGGCTGCGCACGGGCTCGCTCAGCTTGGCGACGAGCGTGCCGAGTTTCGAGGTCGCGTCCCTGAGCGACTGCATGACGTCGGCGCGGAACTCCTCGCGGTGGAACTGCTGCTCCATGTTGGAGACGACGAGCGTGAGCGCCTGGATGGAGTTCTTCAGGTCGTGCGTCAGCATGGCCGAGAGCCGCATGAAGGACTCGAACTGGCGCGTCTCGGCCTCGCGCGCGATCTGCTCGCTCAGGCGGTCGCTCATCTGGTTGAAGGTCTCTGCGAGCACGCGCGTTTCGTCCGAGGAGCGCACCTCTATGCGCTCGTCCAGCTTGCCGCCGGCGATGGCGACCGCGCCCTCCGTGATGCGCTCGATGCCGCGGGCCTGGCGGCGCAGGTAGAGCCAGAGGAAGCTTGCGGCCGCGAGCGCGATGAGCGCGATGAGGCCGACAATCAGCCAGCCGCTGCGGCTCTGGGAGGCCACGGCCGCCGTGTAGTTGACCGCCACGGCGGCCGACACGTCGAGCGGCGCGAGCGGCCGGTAGGCCGCGACCCACTCGTTGCCCTCTGGCGCGGTGAAGAACTGCCACCCGCCCTGCCCACCGTTCATCGCGTCTGCGATTGGCTTGAAGGAGGCGGGCATGGCCGTGGCGACGGGCTGGTACTTGAGCGCGTCGTTCGAGTGGTAGACGGCGTTGCCGTCGCGGTCGAGGATGAGGACGACGCGCGCGGGCTGTGGGCCAGAATCGCGTCCGCCCTCGGAGCCCGCGACCGCCCCGGCCGCCTCGTTGAGCAGCGCGTCGAGCTTGAAGTCGACGACGAGCGCGCCGCGCTGCGAGTCCGCCTTCTCATCTTCGAGGAAGGCCGGCACCGTGTAGCGCAGGACGGAGCCGAAGGACTCGCGCGCGGCCCCAGACCTGACGGGCGTCGCGTCCGCGGCGGACCAGACGCGCTCGTCCGGCCGGCTGATACTCTCCTTGAGAAAGTCCGTGGCCTGGAAGCGCGTCGCGGGGCCCGCGCCGCCGCGGTTCGGCTCGGCACGGAACAGCGGCCGGCGGGCCGCGTCGAAGCAGGTGACCGAAAGGTAATACTTCTGGCCGCTTTGAAGGAAGGCGCGGACCTCGCCCTGTACGTCCTTCGGGATGATGTCCTCCGCGGCGGGCTGAGCGGGCCGTGCAGACGCGGGGAGGGGGCGCTCGCCGGAAGTGGAAGCCGCTTCCGGCACGTTGCGCAGGTAATCGCGCAGGGCGGGCGAGCGGGCGAGCGCGGCCAGTGCGTCCTCGCGCTCGCGCAGGCGGCCGTCGACGTTGCCCGCGATGAGGCGCACTTCGCGCTCGGCCTCGTCGCGCAGACGCGCCTCGACGGCGCGCCGCCCGTTGAGATAGCCGACCACGCCCAGCGCGATCAGGGGGACGACGCCCAATCCCGTGAAGGCCAGCAGCAGTTTGGTTCGAGTGCTCACGAGAAATTCCCCTCAAAGGTTACTCCTCATGCTACCACCTGGCACGAACCCCCTTGAGTGAGGCCCGCCCGCTTGCGGCAGGCGGCACTGACATGAGGCGCAAACTCTTAAATCTCACACCCTGAATCGCCCGAACTCTTTGAGGAGCGGCGCGAGGCGTTCGACGACCTGATTGTGCGTGACGCCGTTCGAGGCGATGAGGCCGTTGCGGTTCTGCACGTCCGGGTGGTTGTAGGCGAGCGGCTCGCCGAAGAGGTCCGTGAAGCGCCCGCCCGCCTCCGCCAGAATTATCTCCGGCGCGCACGTGTCCCACTGCTTCGTGCGCGAGCTGAGGTGGACGTACAGGTCGCACTGCCGCTCTATGATCAGCCCGACCTTGATGCCGACCGAGCCGCGGCGCACCTCTTCCCTGATGCCCAGGGTTTCGATGAGCCTGTCCTGGCGCGGGCTGCGGTGCGTGCGGCTCGCGGCCATGCGCAACTGTGCCAGTTCCGCGTGCTCGGTCACGCGCGCCCGCTCGGCCTCGAACCCTTCGCGCTCGACCCACGCGCCGGCCCCCTCCACCGCGCGGTAGAGCAGGTCCGGCAGCGGCTGGTAAACGACCCCGAGCACGCTGCGCCCCTCGACGGCGAGTCCGATCTGCACTGCGAAGTCGCCGTCGCGCGCGATGAAGCCGTTGGTCCCGTCCAGCGGGTCGACCATCCAGACGCGGCGCTTCGCCAGGCGGCGCTCCGTGTCTATGGACTCTTCGGCGAGGATGCCGTCGTCCGGGAACTCGCGGCGCAGGCCGGCGACGATCAACTCGTTCGCCGCGCGGTCGGCCTGCGTGACGGGCTCCGTCTGCTCGTCGGCGTCGACCTTGCGCTCGACGTGCAGCGGCGTGTCGTAATAATCGAGGATGGCCGCGCCCGCCTCGCGCGCCAGCCTCAGCGCGACCTGCATCTCCCGTTCGTATGTTTGGCTTATCGCTTTCATCCCTTGTCCTAACCCGAGCCGAGCCCCTTCAACTCTTCTTTAGCGCCTTTGCGTCTCATGTCAGTACCGCCTGCCGCAAGCGGGCGGGTGCTCAGTGTTGCGGACCCACCCGCTTGCGGCAGGCAGTACTGACCGAGAGTGTTAGTCCACCGCAAGACTGTGCGCCGCTTCGCGCACGATGTCCAGCGTCGCGAGCATGTCGCCGCTCGTCGTGCGGAAGTTGGTGACGCACGCGCGCAGGCCGTAGCGCCCGCCGATGACCGCGTTCGAAAGATAGGCGCGGCCGCCGCGCTGCACGCGGTGCATGACGCGCGCGTTCAGCTCGTTCAACTCCTCGTCGCTCCGCGCGCCGTGCGGGACGTAGCGGAAGCAGCAGATGCTCAGTTCGACCGGCGCGAGCAGCTCGAAATCGTCTGCCGCATTGACGAGCGCGCCCAGCTCCGCGGCGAGCCTGTTGTCTTTGGCAATGGCGGCGGCCACGCGGCGCGTCCCGTAGTAGCGCAGCATGAGCCAGATTTTCAGCGCGCGGAAGCGGCGCGACAGCTCGACGCCGTAATCCCAGAAGGCGAAAGCCTCTTCGTCCTGCCGCTCGTGGACCTTGATGTAATCCGCGTCGAGCGACTGGAAGGCGCTCTTGACCGCGCGCTCGTCGCGGAACAGCAGGCAGCCCGCGTCCACCGGCGCGTAGAGCCACTTGTGCGGGTCAAGCGAGACGGAGTCCGCGCGGTCTATGCCTTCGAAGAGCGCGCGCTTAGTCTCGTCCATCGCGGCCAGCGCGCCGTAAGCGCCGTCAACGTGAAGCCACAAGTCATGCTCCGCGGCCACGTCCGCAACGTCCCTGAGCGGGTCGACCGCGCCCGTGTTCACAGTGCCTGCGTTCGCCACGACGCAGAACGGTCGCAAGCCTTCGTTGGTGTCGGCCGCGATGCGCTCGCGCAAAGAGCGCACGTCGAGTCGCAGCCGCCCGTCCGTCGGCACGAGCCGCACCTGCTCGCGCCCCAGGCCGAGCACGTCCGCAGCCTTCACGACGGACAGGTGAACCTGGTCCGAGCTGTAAACGGTCGCGGGCCGGCCCGCCGTCCAGAGGCCGCGCCGCGAAGTCTCGTCACCGGCCTTGACGCGGTGGGCTACGTAGAGCGCGTTCAAGTTCGCCATCGAGCCGCCGCTGGTCAGCAGCCCGCGCGCGTCTTCGTCGTAGCCTATCAGTGAGCCCAGCCAGCGCACGGCCGTGCGCTCGACTTCGGTCGCGGCGGGGGCGGAGCGCCAGGAGGTCACGTTCGCGTTGAGCGCGGAGGCGATTAAATCCGCGAAGGCCCCGGCGGGCGTGGAGGGCGACGCGACGTAGCCGAAGAAGCGCGGGTGGCCGTTGTGCCGGCTCGCTTCGATGACGGCGCGGCAGTCCTCCATGAGCGCGGCGAGCGGCTCGCCTTCGATGGGCAAACTGGTCCGCAGCCGGTTCGACACGCGCGCCGCGTCCGTCGCCGGGAAGACGGGGAGTGACGCCACGCGCGCGAAGTAGTCCGAGACGAGCGCGACCGATTGCTCGGACAGCTCGCGCAGTTCGTCGTCCGTCATGTCGAGGGATTCATCGGGCCGTTCGTTTTCCACTACCTGTTTTTTAACACACGGCACGCGCTTCGCCGAAGCCCGGCTTGCGGCGGCGCGCTCGCCTCGTATATCCTCTCGTCTCATCCCCAAACACCGCTTTGGAACTACGCAACCAAGAGGAGAGCCGGATGGGCAACGACGCTCGCAAGGGCCAGGAGCGCGACGAGACGAGCGGGGTCTCGCGCAGGAAGTTTTTGGAGCGCACGGGCTACGCGGGAGGCGCGGCGATTGTAGCCGCCGTCAATTCAACTTGCGCCGCCGCGCAGGAAGGGGAACCGCAGCCCACGCCCGCGCCGCAGGACAAGGCGGCCGCGCAAGCCGCCGCGGCGCAGGGGCTGCGCGGCAAGATGGTCGAGTACAAGAGCGGCGACCTGATGATCCCCGCTTACCTCTCGATGCCGCTCGCGCGGCGCGTCGCGCCCGGCTCCGTGCTCGTCATACACGAAGTCTTCGGCCTCAACGACCACATCAAGTCAATCGCCGACCGCGTCTCGAAGGCCGGCTACGTCGCGCTCGCGCCAGACTTCTTCGTGCGCGCGCCCGAGCCGCCGCCGAAAGACGCCTCCGACATCGACGCGCTGCGCAAGGCCGCCTCAAGCATCCCGCCCGAGGCGTCCGTCAAAGACATGGTGGCCGGCCTCGAATACCTGCGGGGCGTCGGCGGCGCGCGCCCGCGCTTCGCCTCCGTGGGCTTCTGCATGGGCGGGGGCTTCTCTTACCGGCTGGCCGCCTCGGGCGCGAAAGACCTGACGGGCGCGGTCATCTTCTACGGCCGGATGCCGCCCGAGCTTGTGCCAAAAATTTCCGTCCCGCTTTTGGGCCACTTCGGCTCGCTCGACACGGGGATTCCGCCCGCGACGGTGAAAGAGATCGAAGGGGCCCTGAAGAAGGCCGGCAGGAAGGCCGACTTCAAAATCTACGAGGGGGCCAAGCACGGCTTCTACAACGACACGCGCCCCGAAGCCTTCAACGCGGAGGCCGCCGCCGACGCCTGGAAGCGCACGCTCGACTTCTTCCGCGACCGGCTGGGAACTTAGAAGGGATGAGGGATGAGGGATGAAGTAAAGGCGAAAGCCTTTTCATTCATCGCCCTTTTCATTCATCGTTCATCATTCCGCACTCATCATTGAGGTTTTGTCATGCCAATCAACGGCTATGCGACGCTCGAAGGGACGGCGCGCTACCGCGAGCGTTTCAAGGGGCGCGCCGCCGCGAACCACTTCGGCCTCGAACAGAATCTGTGGCTCTCGTCCGTCGGCATAGGCACTTACCTGGGCGACGGGGACGGGCCGACGGACGAGCGCTACATGGAGGCCGCGACGCGCGCCGTCGAGCTGGGCGCGAACGTCATAGACACCGCGGCCAACTACCGCTTCCAGCGGAGCGAGCGCTCAATCGGCGCGGCGCTGGAGCACCTGACCGAGGGCCAGATTTCCGCGCGCGACGAGGTGGTCGTCTGCACGAAGGGCGGCTACCTGCCTTTCGACGGTGAGCCGCCGGGTGATGTCCGCCGCTACGTCGAAGAGACGTTCGTCCGTCCGGGGCTGGCACAATTTTCCGACTTCGTCGGCGGCAGCCACTGCATGACGCCGGGCTACTTGCAGAGCCAGATCGACCAGTCCCTCAACAACCTCAGGCTTGAGACCGTCGACGTTTACTACGTCCACAACCCCGAGTCGCAGCTCGGCGCGGTCGCGCGCGAGGAGTTCGAGTCCAGGTTGCGCGCGGCCTTCGAGTTGTTCGAGAAGAACATCGCGGACGGCAAAATCAGGGCGTACGGCGCGGCGACGTGGAACGGCTTCCGCGTCGCGCCGAGCGCGCGCGAGTACCTGGGGCTTGAGCGCATGGTCGAGCTGGCGCGCGAGGCCGGCGGCGACTCGCACGGCTTCCGCTTCATACAGCTCCCCTTCAACCTCGCCATGCCCGAGGCGCTCGTCGCGGCGAATCAGACGGTCGAGGGCGAAGAGATGTCCGTGCTCGAAGCGGCGAGCGCGCTCGGCGTCACGGTCGTCGCCAGCGCCTCCATCCTTCAGGGCAAGGTGGCGCGCGGGCTGCCCGATCACATACGCGAGCCTTTGGGCTCGCTCGCGACCGACGCGCAGACGGCGATTCAGTTCGTGCGCTCGACGCCGGGAGTGACGACCGCGCTCGTGGGCATGAGCCGCCGCGAGCACGTCGAAGAGAACTTGCAGCTCGTGCGCGTCGCGCCCGTGCTGCCCGAAGATTTTCAGCGGCTGTTCGGCGAGGACGGAGAATAGCGGAGGTCAACTGCGATGCCGGAGGAGATAAAATCGTTCGAGGAGTTCTGGCCCTTTTACGTCGCGGAGCACAGCCGGCCGCGGACGCGCGCTCTGCATTTCGCCGGGACGGCGGCCGCGCTGGCTACAGCCACGGCGCTGGCGGCGAGCGGGAGATGGAAGTGGCTGCCGCTCGCCCTGGTCCCGGGCTACGCGGCGGCTTGGGCGGGCCATTTCCTGGTCGAGAAGAACAGGCCCGCGACCTTCAAGTACCCGCTCTGGTCTTTCATGGCCGACCAGAAGATGTTCGCGCTGATGCTCGCCGGGCGGATGGACGAGGAAGTCGAGAGGGTGCTGCGGAACAACTCGGGACAAAGCTGAGACCACCTCAATCGCCTTCTCTGCGTCTTAAATTTTACCCTTCGCGCAAAGGGTTGAACGGCTCTCCTGTGACGGCTCTTCCCGAGACTAAATTTTAAGAGGGATGACGAGATGAAAAAATTATTGGTGTTCTTTGCTCTCCTGATTTTTACTTTAACGGCGAACGCGCAGACGAACCCGCCGGCGGAGTCCGTTCTGGACCGTTTCCTGCGGTACGTGAAGATTGACACGCAGTCGCAGGAGGATCAGAACAAGGTCCCGAGCACGGACAAGCAGCTCGTGCTGGCGAAGCTCCTGGCCGAGGAGCTGAAGGCGCTCGGCGCGGAGAACGTGCGCGTCAGCGAGTTCGGCATCGTCTACGCCAGGGTGCCCGGCAATCTGCCGGACAACTCGAAAGTCCCCGTCATAGGCTTGCTCGCGCACATGGACACGTCGCCCGAAGTCTCCGGCGCGAACGTCAACCCCATCATCCACAAAAACTATCAGGGCGGCGACATCATTCTCCCGAAAGACACGACGCAGGTCATCGCCGTCGCCACCAACCCGGACCTCAAGAACCTCGTCGGCGACGACATCATCACCGCGGACGGAACGACCTTGCTCGGCTCGGACGACAAGGCTGGCATCGCCGAGATCATGACGATGATAGACACCCTGCGCCGCAACCCGCAGATCAAGCACGGCACGATCGCCATCGCGTTCACGCCCGACGAGGAGGTCGGCGGGGGCATTGACAAGTTCGACGTGGAAGGCTTCGGCGCGAAGTTCGCCTACACGGTGGACGGCGAGGAGCTGGGCGAGATCAGCAACGAGACCTGGAGCGCGCGCACCGCGACCGTCCGCTTCCAGGGCAAGAACACGCACCCGGGCACGGCCAAAGACATCATGGTCAACTCGGCCTACGCGGCGGGAGATTTCATGACGCGCTTCCCCGCGGACATGCTCCCCGAGACGACCGCGGACCGCGTGGGCTTCGTGCACCCTTACACGGGCTCGGTCGGGGTCGAAGAGTCTTCCGTCAAGATACTGCTCAGGGACTTCGACCTGAGCGGACTGGAGGCGAAGGAAAAGTTAATCCGCGAGATGGCGCAGGCGACCGGGCAGAAGTTTCCGAAGGTGAAGGTCACGGTCGAGGTCGAGGAGAATTACAAGAACATGAAGGAGGTCTTGAAGGACTTCCCGGAGCTGACCGAGAACGCGATGGAGGCCGCGCGCCGCGCGGGGCTCAAGCCGCACCTGCGCCCGATTCGCGGCGGGACGGACGGCGCGCGCCTCACGTTCCGCGGCCTGCCGACGCCGAACCTCTTCACGGGCGGCCACAACTTCCACGGCAAGCTCGAATTCAACTCCCTGCGCGGCCTCCAGAAATCAACCGAGGCGCTCCTGCACCTCGTCCAGGTCTTCGCCGAAAAGGGGAAGTAACCACTCAAAACCCTTAGCGACTTTTGCGCCTTCGCGCGAGGCTGATTTCTCGCGCGAAGGCGCGAAAGTCGCTGAAGACGGCTCGGCGCGTCTCTATCAATCCGAAATCTCTACCCCCTTATATTCTTTCTTCTCTTCCGCCTCGCCGTCCGGTCCCGCCTCCGTGTGCGTGACGGGTGAGCCGGCGGGCGAGACGCCGTGTTTAGTAATTTCGTGACTGAGGTGGGACCGCATCCGGCTGTGCTTGCGGCCGTAGAAGAAGTAGAGCGCCAACCCTATCAGCAGCCACGCGCCGAGCCGCAGCCAGTTCTCCACGGGGAGCGAGAACATCAGCAGCAGGCAGGTCAGGATTCCCAGGACAGGGACCAGCGGCACGAGCGGCGTGCGGAAAGGACGCTCCGCGTGCGGGTTGGTCTTGCGCATGATGAGCACCGCCGCGCAGACGATGACGAAGGCCAGCAAGGTCCCTATGCTGACCAAATCGGACAGGACCTTGAGCGGCAGGAGTGACGAGAGCAGTCCGACGAAGACGCCCGTCAGAATCGTTGACTTCCAGGGCGTGTGGAACCGCTCGTGCACGTCGCCGAAGAATTTCCGCGGCAGGAGGCCGTCGCGCGCCATCGCCAGCAGGATGCGCGCCTGGCTGAGCATCATCACCAGCGCGACGGACGTGATGCCTATCAGCGCGCCGAGTGAGACCAGCGTCCGCGCCCAGGTCAGTCCGACCTGCCCGAGCGCGACCGAGATCGGCGCGTCGCGGTCGATCTGATGGGAGGGCACCATTCCCGTCAGCACCGCTCCGACGGCCATGTAAAGCAGCGTGCAGATCAGGAGTGAGGCGATGATGCCGACCGGCACGTCGCGCTGCGGCCGGCGTGCCTCCTCCGCGTGGGTCGAGACGGAATCGAAGCCGATGTAAGCGAAAAAGATGACCGCCGCCCCGGCAATCATCCCCACGGGCCTGCCGCCCGCGTCCGTCTCGCCCCAGAGGTTGAAGCCGAGAGGTTTAATGCCCCCGTAGCCGAAGGGCGCGAAAGGGTGCCAGTTGGCAGGGTCGACGTAGAAGGCCCCGACGACGATGACGAAGAGGACAATCGCCACCTTGAGAATGACCATGGCGGCGTTGAAGCTCGCGCTCTCGCGTATGCCGCGCACGAGCACTACCGTCACGCCCGCCGTGATGAGCAGCGCCGGGAGGTCAAGTATCTTGCCCGTCGAGACGAAGCCGCCGAGGTCTGGCCTGTAGTCGAACGGGGCGTCGGTCAATGCTTCCGGGAGACTCAGGTTGAAGACGCTTATCAGGTCCTGGAAGTAGTGCGACGCGCCGTGCACGACGGCCGAGGCGGCGACCGAATATTCGATCACCAAATCCCAACCTATGATCCAGGCGAACAGCTCGCCGAGGGTCGCGAAAGCGTAGGTGTAGGCCGACCCCGCGACCGGTGCCATCGAGGCGAATTCGGCGTAGCAGAGCGCGGCCAGCGCGCACGCGAAGCCTGCGACGACGAAGGAGAGAATCATCGCCGGGCCGGAGCGGTCGTGCGCGACCTCGCCGGTCAGGACGAAGATTCCCGTGCCGATGATGGCGCCGACGCCGAGGCTCGTCAGTTGAACCGGCCCCAGGACGCGCCGCAACCCGTGCTCGCCCGCCGCCTCTTCCAAAAGGAGTGCCAGCGGCTTCCTTGCGAAAATCTGTTTTGCCATTGTCCACCTCCCTCGCGGTTTTCTTTCGGAGTGCGGCGAATATAGGGAGGCGCGGCGGGCGCGGACAATAGCCTTGAGAACGAATGCCGGGAATTCAGGTACGAGTTGACTGCGGGAAGGAACAAACTGGCGGGAGGGGTCGGGGCCTCAAGGGTTGTCGCTCAACAGCTTCTTGATTCTCGCGCGCCCGCCGTCGCTCAAATCTAATTTTTTACCGTCCTTCAGGACGACTTTATACTCATTCTCACCGGGCCGGTGAAATGTCCCCTGCACGAAATCAATGTTCACGATGAAGGAGCGATTAACCCGCACGAATTTTGCGGGATCGAGTTGGGCTTCGAGGACGCCGATCTTTTTCGGCGACAGGTAAGTCTTTCCCCCGACGTGAATCCAGGTTTCTTTGCGGTCGGCGTCAATCCAGGCTATCTCTTCAGTGCGGATGAACAGGTCGTTCGCCCCGCTTTTTATCACCAGCCATTCGAGCGGCCCCCGCCCGCGGTCAAACTTCTCAAGCAGCGCCAGGACGCGCTCGGTCAACTCGCCGCTCTTTTCGGTGGCGAGTGTGCGTTTGGCTTTGTGCAGGGCTCTATCGAAACGCTCCTGGTCGAAAGGCTTGCGCAGGTAATCGACGGCGGAGACTTCGAACGCACGGACCGCGAACTCGTCATGACCCGTGACGAAGATGATGAGCGGGAGCGGGCCGGGCAGGAGCGCCTCGATCACGTCGAAGCCGTTAACCTCCGGCATGACTATGTCCAGGAAGACCAGGTCGGGGGCCAGCTCGCGGACGGCCGCGATGGCTTTGTAACCGTCGTCGCATTCGCCGACGACCTCCACCTCTGGGTGAGACCCTAGTAACTGCCGGATGCGGCTGCGGTGCAACCGCTGGTCGTCGACTATCAGCGCGCGGAGGCTCAGGACTTCGCTCATACGACAGCCACTCGCTTCTCGCCCCCTGCGGGCGCTTCGGCGGGGGCGGCCGCCGAGACGCTGAAGGGGATTTCCAGCGTCACACGCAACCCACCCCCCGGCGCGTCCGACAGCAGGAAGCGATGCCGGGTCGCGTATAAATGCTCAAGCCGCTCACGCGTGAGCGCGAAGCCCCGGCCCCCTTTGGGCCTGCGGGTGGCGTCCGAGTCCGCCTGGAGGCCCGGCCCGTTGTCCTCCACTTCCAGGCGCAGTTGACCGTCCCGGCGGCTCGAACGGATCGCGACGCGCCCTTTGCCGACGCGGGCCATGATGCCGTGCAGGATGGCGTTCTCGACGAGCGGCTGGAGGATCAAATTCGGCACGCGGGCCTTGAGCGTTTCCGGCTCGACCTCCATCTCGACCGTCAGCCGGTCCTGAAAGCTGACGCTCTCGATGTCCAGGTAACAACTCGTAAACTTCAACTCGTCTTCGAGTGTGACCTCGTCGGCCCCCGAATTCTTCAGCGTCAGTTGCAGGAAGTCGCCCAGCCGCGTCAGCATCTCGCCGGCGGCCTTGACGTCATCTTTCATTAACGCCGAGATGGAGTGGAGCGTGTTGAAAAGGAAGTGCGGGTGAAGCTGCATTTGCAGGGCCTGCAACCGCGCCTGGGTCACCTGTAGCTCGGCCTGCTGATAGTGGCGATAGTAATTGCTCGCGAGCAGGATTGTCCCGTAACACAAGAATCCGTTCGGGAGATTGAAGAAGAAATTATCGTTGTAGACCACCGAGAGGAAACCCAGACCCGTATAAGCCCTGACATTGAGGTTCCAGTCAATCAGTAGATAAACGGCGCGGTGAGCCAGCGAGAACGCTACGAACGCTACGGCCTGGACCAGTATAATATTGCGCAACAAGCTCCGGCGCTCAAGGCTAAAGCGCCGATCCAGCCAGAAGACCAGCGGGGAGAGCATGGCCCATAGAAGCCAGTAAGGCATTTCCCAGACCAGCATTTCTACAAAGGTGGGGTACGTGCTGAATATCTTGACGTAGTTGTCGGCGTAGTGTGAATAGTTATAGGTGTAGGCGAGGCCGATCAGTGTCGCGCCGGTGAGGATGGAGAGCCACAGCCGCCAACGAGTCCGAAGTGATTTCATCTTAGTGCCCTCCGAAAAAGCCCGCAGCCCGCAGCGACTACTTTTAACACTTATTCGGTTCGCCCGAAAGTTATATTCTTATTGACGGGCCGGGCTCGGAGAAGCATACACGCCCTCCCGGACTCTTGCTCGAAGTGAAATGCCTGCGGGACGGAGGAAGGCTTATGCAGTGGCTTTATCTGGCGGTTGCGGTCTTAGGCGCGGCGCTCCCGCTGTCGCAGTTGGTCCCGTTCGTGGCGGCGCACGGGCTGGACGTGCCGCTGCTCTTCAGACAGCTTTTCGAGACTCACGCGGCGGCCTTCTTCGGCCTGGACGTGATCGTGTCGTCCGTGGCGCTCTGGCTCTTCGTCTTCTCGGAAGGGCGCAGGCGGCGCATGAAAAATTTGTGGCTCTACGTCCTCTGCAACCTGGCGGTCGGCGTCTCGCTCGCCCTGCCGCTCTTCCTCTTCTTCCGCGAGCGCGCGCTCGCGTCCGAAAGATAAAAAAGTGGCGGAGTCCTGGGGATGACTCCGCCACCTGTTAAATTCGCCGCGAGCGGGCGAGAAGTTAAGCGTCCGCCCTCTTACTTGGAAGCCGGGCCGACGTGCACCTGCATGAAGCTCCCCTGAGCGCTCGTCGAGACGACGCGGATGGTCGTGCCCGTCTTCGGGACGATGACGCCGGCGTCGGGCTTCGAGGCGTACCAGTAGGTGTTCAGGTCGTTGAACGTCGGCACGCCCGGAAGCGACGGGTAGCTCTGCGAGAACTGGTAGCTGACGTTCTGGAACGTGCCCGAGAACGGCAGCGTCAGTGCGTCGGTCGGCTCAAGTCCGAACGGCGAGTCGTAGCTCTGCACGGTGCTGGACCACGTCGCGAGCGTGGCGGGCTGACCCGGATACTGCACGGTGCGCAGCAGCGGCTCGGGGTGCGAGTCCACGGGGAGGACGAGGCCCTCGCCGCGGTGGAGGCTCGTGTCGTTGTTCGCCTCGCCCGAGTCCCAGTACCAGACGAGCAGGCCGTCCTGGTACGGGTAGTGGTCAACCCAGTTCGGGAGGCCCGAGCCCGCGCGGCCGAACGTGTACGGGCCGGTCTGAAGACCCGTGTCGTAGGTGCGGTACTGGCGGAACTCGGCGATGTAGTAGTGCGCCGCGTTCGAGTTCTCGACGCCCGTCGTGTTCTTGAAGCCGTTCAGCGTCCAGCCGTTGTCGCCCGTCTCGGCCCCGTCCGCGAAGGTGCCGAGCGTGATTTCGTCGGCCATGACGCCCTTCAGATTGGTGAACTCGTCCGTCTTGTAGCGCAGGCGCAGCAGCACGGTCTGCCCGGCGTAGGCGTTCATGTTGAAGGAGGCGAGCCTCCACGCGCCGTTCGTCGTGCCGGTGATGCCGTTGCCGAGGTTCGAGCCGTTCGGGTTCGTGTTCGTCGTCAGAGGCGACTGCACGTTGCCGTTGAGGTACGTGCCGGCGAGGTTCGCCCAGGTCGTGCCGCCGTCGGTCGAGACGGAGACGTAGGCGTAGTCCCAGTTATTCTCGATCTGGTAGTTGAGGCGCATCTGCAACGTCGCAGGGGCCACGGGCACCGTGACGGTGCGGGTCATAGAGTTGTCCTGAAGGTCGCCCTTGCCGCCCCACCACGCCTTCGCGCCGTAGGCGAGCGAGCCGACGGCCGGGTCATAGAGGTAGAAGACGTTCTTCTCGGCGGGCAGCGGGACGACGACGGCCTGCGCCTGCTTCGTGTTCGTCTCGGCGGGGCCGAGCTTGACGCTCTTGAACTGCGCCGGGTTGGCGGTCTCGTAGTTGAGCCAGCCGAGCTGGAGTTTGTCCCACGCGCCGAAGTCGCCGGGGCGCGAGCCGATGTCGGTCGTGCCTTCGCCGAGGTAGGAGCCGCTCGACATGAGCGTCCAGAAGCCGGTCGCGTTGCTGCCGCCGTTGCGGTCGTAGTGGTCGGGCAGGCCGAGGTCGTGGCCGTACTCGTGCGCGAAGACGCCGAGGCCGCCGTTCTCGGGCTGGACGGTGTAGTCGCCGACCCAGATGCCAGTGTGGTTGACGGGGTGCGCGTTCTGGACGGTGGCCGAGCTGGCGCTGGCCGTGTTGATGCCCTGAACCGCAGCGCCCGAGGAGCCGAACGTGCCGCCGTTCGGGTTCGCGCCCCAGCCGCCGCCGAACTCTACGCCGCCGTCCTTGTTGAAGGAGGGGCCGGTGACGCCCGCGAAGTTGTACCAGGCTTGCCAGCGGTGCGACCAGATGGCCGCGGCGCCGAGGGTGCCGCCGCCGGTCTCTTCGCCCGCGCCGGAGTGGACGATCTGGAAGTGGTCAATGTAGCCGTCGGGCTCGTCGAAGTTGCCGTTGTTGTTGTAGTCGTAGCGGTCCCACTGGTCGAAGCTCTGGAGGTAGGTCTTGACCTCGTCGAGCGTCTTGCCGGAGGCGAGCTGCTCTTTCGTCCAGACGTTGATCGCGTCGGCGATGAGCGTCCACGCACCGGCGTCGCCCATCGAGTTCGAGCCGTAGCGGTAGCCGTTGAAGGGCACCTTGACCCACTCGGTCACCTGACCGTTGACGGTGTAGCGGCCGGAGGACTGCGTCTGGTAGTACTGCGCCATGCGGTTGAAGTACATGTCCTCGAAGTGGGCGCGGTCGTAGTTCGCCTGCCAGATGGTGTTGTTGTCGGTCCCGCGGTTGGGCTCTGGAATCTGGTTGTGGAGCGGGCCGGCCGTGGCGGGCAGGCTCGCGCCCGCGCCGTTGCCGTACTCGACGAGGATGACGAAGATTTTGTCGGTCCTCTCAAGGCCGAGTTCGACGTACTGGCCCTTGGCGACTTCGTGGACTCTGCCGCTCTGCTTGCCGGCGATCCTCTGCTTGAGCGCCTCCTGCCTGCGCTTGAACTGTTCGGCAGCGCGCGGCGACTTGAAGTTGTCACCGCCGCGCCTGTGAAAACGTTCCTCTTTGGATTCTTCGGAAGAGCCGTTGGCCTCTTCGATGTCTTGGGCGTTTAAGGATTCGAGTGTCGTGCCTTCGTCTGAATCATTCTGCGCGCCGACGGGGATTGCGACGGAGCCGGCGATAAGGGCGATGGCGATCAGCCAGGAAAGGAATCGAACGGGGGTAAAGCGGGTCGTTTGAAAACGCACTAAGGGTAACCTCCATTTGGTTGAAAGGGTCAAAATCCTAAGGGGGAACCGGCCGCTCTAGCCGCACCGCGAACCGCCCCTAGTCCTTCAAACAGACGGAGGCCGCGCGAGGTAATTTTTCAGAGCTGATAGTGATTGTCGTCCGACAGGGGGCTTAATTTTCGCCTGGAACTGAGGTCCCAAATGAAAGCGTAAGATACATTATAACTGGACAAATGTCAATAACTTTTGGACCGATTCTGAGCATGGCGGAGGGTCGGTTGCGGGCAGAAGATAAGGGGCAAAGGCGGGCTTGAAAACCGAGAGGCCGCGCTGCCTGTGGGGGCGCGGCCTCTCGGTTTTCATCCATTGTACGGAGGTTTTATCGTTTGCGGCGCTTGGAGCCGCCCCCGGCTAACCCGCCTATGAAGTCTGTGACGACCGTCGCGGCGGTGCCGACGACGTTGGTCGCGGTCGCGAGAATTCCGCCGCCGCCCCCGCGCTTGCTGCCTCCGCCTTTACCAGCGCCGCCTCCCTTCGAGCCGCCGTAGGCGCGGCCGCCTTTAGACCCGCCGCCCTTCGAGCCACCTCCCTTCGAGCCGCCGGCTTTCGCGCCGCCGCCTTTGGAGCCGCCTGCGCCTTTACTTCCGCCCGCGCCTTTGCTGCCCTTCGAGCCGCCTTTGCTCCCACCTTTGCTCCCGCCTTTGGCACCGCCTTTACTGCCGCCGCCTTTACCGGCACCACCTTTACCGGCACCGCCTTTGGTGCTGCCTTTGGTTCCGGCTTTCGACGCGCCGCCTTTCTTGGAGCCGCCGCCTTTACCCGCGCCGCGTCCGCCTCCTGCGTTGCCGCCCGTCTTGGACGCGCCCTTCGAGCCGCCGCCTTTCGCGCCGCCCTTCGAGCCGCCACCACCCTTACCCGCGCCGGCACCGCCGCCTGCTTTGGAGCCGCCGCCTTTACTGCCACCGCCGCCCTTAGAGCCGCCGCCCGCGCCTTTGCTTCCGCCCGTCGCTGCGCCGCCCTTGGCCGCGCCTCCGCCGGACTTGCTCCCGCCGCCTCCGCCCGCGCCTTTACTGCCGCCGACGCTCTGGCCGCCGCCCGCTGGCTTAGGACTGCCGCCACCGGCTTTACCGCGGCCGCCCCCGGCTGATTTAGCGCGTCCGCCGCCGAGCGGTTTGGCGAGCCCACCTTCGAGCGGCTTCGGACTCCCGCCGCCTTCCGGTTTCGGGCGTCCGCCGCCTGAACCGGCTCCGCTGGTGACGCCTGTCGCGCGGCCTATGGCCGTGCCGCCGTGGCCCTCACCGCCGCCTTCCGGTTTCGGGCGTCCGCCTCCGCCCGCACCGCCCTCCGATCTGTCTGTGGACAGGCCGCCCATGTCGCTCACCGCGCCGGCGCTGCTGCTGGTTCCCTGAGCCTTCTTCCCACGCTTCCCCTTTTCAGCCATGATCGTCTGCTCCTTTTCTAAGTTATCACCCTGAGAGTCAGAGGTTGATTTAGAACTTGCACAGACCTCTGTTGCTGTCGTTGCTTTTGCGGCGGAGAATATCACAACTTGCGCGCAACTGTTCCGCACTTTCTACGCGCGCCGCCAAAATTTTTGCGCCCGCCGGGGCGCGGTTGCCCTCGCGCGTCTTCACCCGGTATAAAGGACAGTGGGCAGCAGGCAGTGGGCAGTCGGCAGTCGTCGAGTAACGGCTGCATTGCGCCTTGATGATTAAGCGTCAAGATTCGGCATGGGGTTTTAACTGCCCACTGCCTGCCGCCCACTGTTTTATGGAAGGACTCTCATCAGCGCTCGCCGTCCTGACGGCCATGATCACGCCCGCCGTGCTGATCTCCGCCTGCGGGACGATGATTCTGTCCACCTCCTCGCGGCTCGGGCGCGTCGTCGATCGCGTGCGCGCGCTCTCCGACAAGCTGGAAGAACTGGCACACAACGAAGGCGAGGTCGCGCTCCTGGACGACAGGCGCGCGGTCATCTTCGACCAGTTGGACAAGCTGACCAGCCGCGCGCGCATCCTGCAACGCTCCATGACGGTCTTCTACACGGCGCTCGGCATCTTCGTCTCGACGAGCGTCGCCATAGGGATTGTCGCCGTGACGGGCGTGCGCTACAGTTGGATTCCGGTCGTCGTCGCGCTCTTCGGCGCGGGCTTCCTCTTTTACGGCAGCGTGCTCCTCATCTTCGAGGCGCGGCTGGCCCTGAGCACGATTCACAGCGAGATGGATTTCATCTGGCGCTTCACCAAACACTTCGCCCCGCGCGAACTGGTCGAGCGGCACAGGCCGCACTTCGTACACTTCAGAAGACATGAGTAAGAGTCAGGAGTCAGAAGTCACCAGTCAGGAGTTCGCCGCCTCGTACCTCGGTCTTTTTGAGGCGGGCGAGCTTGAGCGGCGCGTCGAGGCGCTTGAGGCGCTGCTCAAGGGCTGCCGCGTGTGCCCGCTCGATTGCGGCAACGACAGGCTGAAGGACGAGATTGCCCGCTGCTATTCGGGCCGCCTCCCCATAGTCTCATCCTACACCGCGCACTTCGGCGAAGAGCCCGCGCTCGTCGGGCGCAATGGCGCGGGCAACATCTTTTTCGGCAACTGCAACCTGCGCTGCGTCTACTGCCAGAACTATCAAATCTCGCAGACGCACAAGGAGCAGATTAAGAATCAGGTGACGCACGAGCGCCTCGCAGAGATGATGCTGGAACTTCAGGCCCGCGGCTGCCACAACATCAACTTCGTCTCGCCCACGCATTTCGCCCCGCAGATGGCGCGCTCCATCCTCATCGCCGCGCGCCGCGGGCTCACGCTCCCAATCGTCTACAACACCAACGCCTACGACTCGGTCGAAGTCCTGCGGCAACTCGACGGCGTCGTCGACGTTTACCTGCCCGACCTGAAGTACGCTGACTCCGCGGAGGGCTACGAATACTCTAAGGTCAAGGACTACACGGAGCACGCGCGCCGCGCGATCATCGAGATGTACCGCCAGACGGGCGACTCTTTAGTCTTCGGCGCGGACGGCCTGCTCAAGCGCGGCCTTGTGATTCGCCTGCTCGTGCTGCCGAACGACCTCGCGGGCGTGCGCGAATCGTTGGAGTGGATCAGGGACGCCCTGAGCCCGCGCGTCGCCGTCTCGATGATGGCCCAATACTACGCGACCAACCGCGCCGCCGCGGACGCCCGCTACACCCTGCTCTCGCGCCGCATCACCGAAACCGAATGGCTCCGCGCCCTCTCCGCCCTCGACGAACTCGGCATGGAGGAAGGCTGGATGCAGGAGTACGACGGGGCCTCACACTACTACCGCCCCGACTTCACGGACAGCGAGAAGCCTTTCAAAGACATACGGGATTTTCAGTAGTCGCCAACACTCATTTCACCTTCCGCCCCCGCACCCGCCGTCTTTCGCACGGAATCACTGCACTTTCGCGCCCGACACCCCTCTTTCGCACGCCACGAGCCGATTTTGACTCCCGACGAATCGATTTTCACCCGCCGCGAGCCTTCTTTCACACTCGACACGCCAATTTTTGCAACCGACGAGCCAATTCTCACCGCCCACCGATGAATTTTCACGCCCGACGAGCCCTCTTTCGCACGCCACGAGCCTTCTTTGACACGTCACGGACCAATTTTCACCCGCCATCAATCAATTTTCACCTTCCACATCTCATCCCTCGCCGCGCGCCAGCCACCTTCCGCGCCGCGCTTTCCCCACTTGAACCCTATATCCTCAAAAGCTCGGGCCGCCGTATAATCCGCTTGCGCGCCGGCTACATATCTCACGATGTGGTCTATTTTTACTGACGGCATTTGCAGTCGCGTGGGATTATGCGTCTTAATAGGCGCAGTTCATGACGCTTATTAGGGCGCATGATATGAATTAGACTGCTATCGTATCTCGAAGATGAGTTGGGCCAAATTCGCAATCGAAAAATTGAGGAAGGGCGAGACTGTTCAAATCCGCCCCCGCGGCCATTCCATGAAGGGCAAGGTGAATGATGGCGACCTCGTCACGGTTGAGCCTTGCGATGCCGAGGAGTTATCAGTCGGCGATATTGTCCTGGTGCGGGTGAAGGGTAATGATTACCTTCATCTAATCAAAGCTGTGAATCAGGGCAGATTCTTGATTGGTAATAATCGAGGCGGTGTTAATGGCTGGGTCGGTCATAATTGCATCTATGGGATCGCCACGAAGGTCGAATCAAAATAGAGGATGTGGTTTCGGCGGGCGACGCAATGAACAATTCATTGAACCGGAGCGGAATAATCTACCTTTCATCCGCAAGGTTGAATGCCTGATTCATTGATTCCCGCCCGGTTAATTCGGGCTTTAGGCGTCCCTGCCACCACCCACATCTGGATGAGCAACGGCCTCCGATGCGGCGGGCTGTAGCCACGCGGACATCTCAGTCACCGCGTCCGAGCAGTTCCCGCTTTTCGTCCCCGGTAAGTTCGGCCTCGGCCGGACCCCCACTGGGGCCGGCGATTTCTCGCCTCTCAGCCCGTCTGGCTACAGCCAGCGAACCAGCAGCGCAGACCGCGCCCGCCACGGCGAGCGCGGGCCCGAACACCAGGAACTCTCCCCACAAGGCAGCTCCTCGAAGGGCCGCGCCGACGACGAAGACCCCGGACAGCAGCAGGCCACTCACGGCGCCCAACCCCGCAAGGCGCGAAAGCGACATGCCGTCAAACCCGCGACGGCCCTCGGTAACCATGAGGATCCCGGAGAATATGATGCCGGTAATAAAGCCGAGCGGAGCAAACAGGAGGGCAAACGGGAGGTCGGAGTAGAAACCGGGCACCCGCGCCAGCAGGAAGCCCGCAGCAGACCCTGCCGCTCCCCAGACGAGGCCCATCCCGATTGCCCCACGGATGCGTCGTCCCCACTTCTTCATGACTACCTCCAGACGCTCAATGGGACGCGCTATCCGCGCGCCGGCCATCGAACGACAAGTACTTTGTGACACAGAGTACGACTCCGGCAGGCGTATGTCAAGAGCGCCCTGCGCCGAGTGTGACGAGGCCGTGGGTGTCAGAATGCGGGCGCGTCGCGACCGTCGCGCCCGCGACGACTGACGTTACATGAACCGGACGGTCGGCCTATGGTAGCGACGCCTGCGGCGCCGCATCTTATGGGTTCGTTCCCCGAACTCCAGGCGCGCGTTGACCGCCGCCGGGCCCAATTCCAGGGTCACGCGGGAGGTCCGACCGCCTGAGGACTTCACAGCCGGCCTAACAATGGGAGATAGTGATGTGGAGCGAAAGGAGGCTTGAATGGATGGGCAGGAATCTACCAAAGCTGCGAGCGGAAGTGCGAGTTCTAAGCGCGCCGGTTAGATTCGGCGTTATGCTCTAGCCTGTAGCGTCGGTTGAACCGAGAGATGGTTGATGAGTAGCGAACTACACGAATTATTTCATGCAGATCAAGCTGACCGCGCGAATCATCCTGATTACGGCACACCTGAGTATAGGTTACTGCGCGAACGGGATACAGAACGTAGGAAGCGTCTCGAAGGCATCATCGAGTCTGGCGGGTTGAAAGAGCCGGAAGATTATTATCATGCCGCCTGGATTCTCAATCATGGTGAGAGTGTAGAAGAGATTTGGCAAGCTCACATCTTAGCAAAGAAGGCGGCTGAATTCGGCTTCCGGCGTGCGCGCTGGCTGGCTGCTGCGACGTACGATAGATGGCTGATGTATCAAGGTAAGCCGCAGAAGTACGGGACGCAGATTGTGCCGGACGGAAAGCGGCAGCGCGTGTGGGATGTTGAGTCAGCAACTACTGATGATGAGCGCGCAGAATGGGATGTGCCTTCGCTGGCGGAGATGGAGAGGCGTGCCGAAGAGGTGACGCGTAACGAGCCAATGCCGCCGATGGAGACTGCCCCGGAATGGCTCAGAGGTGCGCTGCTCAGGTGGCGTACTGAAGAAGAGGGCGGGCATAACAGGTCATGATAAAAGTCAGAGCGTTCGGTGTAGGATGCTCACGCTTCAGCGGAGGCGTGAGAAAGATAGGGTGAGGGCCGGGAATGAGTTTGGGCCGCGAGAGCCCAGATAACAGTGTGACCTTGTTGAGCCCTTGCCCGAAGCATGGCGTGGGACTTTGATCCCGGATAGGAGCGTGGAGCTACGCCGGGCAGTCCTCTCGCTTTATCGACCTCCGACAACCGTAAGGAGGTTCGAGTGATGCGCCACATCGGGGTAGACCTGCACAAGACTAACTCCGTCGCCTGCTTCCTCGCCGCGGACGACACCTCGCGCCTGGAGACGTTCCCACTCAACCCTGACGGCATCTCCCGCTTCAAGCGGCAGCTCAGGAAGGCGGACGAGGTGGCCGTCGAGGTGACGCAGAACGTCTACTACTTCTACGACCAGATCAGGGCTGCGTTGGGTCGCGTCGTGCTCGTGGACGCCTACCGCTTTTCCGTCATCGCCAAGTCGAAGAAGAAGGCGGAGCGCGCGGACGCCGCGGCGCTGGCCCGCTTCCTCCGCTTGGGTTGGCTGCCGGAGGTGAGCGTGCCTTCGGAGCGCGTCCGCCGGTTGCGCCACCTCCTGCAAGCCCGCGAGACTTTGGTCAGCCTGACGACCAAGCTCAAGGACATGGCGCACGCGGCGCTCAGTCGCAACGGCGTGGCGCTCTCAAGGGCCGCCTTCGCCTCGGACAGTAGCCGCAAGCGCCTGGGACAGCGCGCGGACTTAGCGAGCGCAGACCGGGCGATCATGGAGGCGGCACTCCGGCAGCTCTCCGCGCTGGAAGCGGAGGTCGCGCAGCCCGAAGCTGAGATCGTGCGAGCCGGGAAGAGCCTGCCGGGGCTGCGGCGGCTGTCGCAGGTGCACGGGCTGAACTTGCTGTCGCCCATCGCGCTCCCGGCTGAGGTCGGAGACTTCAATCTGTTCGAGCAGTCGAAGCAGCTCGTCTCTTACGCGGGGCTGGCGACTTCGACCAGGCAGTCGAATGAGACGACCAGGCGCGGGGCGATCACCAAGCAGGGGCGCAAGCGCATGCGCACCATCTGTATCCGGGCGGTGCTCTCGATGGTCAACAAGACCAGAACGCCTTTGACGGAGTTCTACCAAAAGAAGAAGCGGGAGAAGGGTTCAGGCAAGGCCATCTGCGCCACTGCCCGGAAGTTGCTGACTGTGATCTTCGTCATGCTGAAGAAGGGGCTTGACTACTGGTACACGGAGGGCAGACTCTACAACCGCAAACTGCGTGCGCTCGATGCCGCAGCTTGAGCGTTGACTTTCATAGGAACTCATTCAACCGGGACGGAATGAGCCTGTCTCTGATCGAGAAGTTGGATGCTGTTCGCCGATACTTCCCGTCCGATTAATCCGGGCCTTCAACCCGTTACATTTACATAATTGCTGCAAGAAGGCTCTGCCATCATAGGTTGTGGCCGGACGCGGAATCCGTGAGATTTTGAAATTGCTCGGAAATCCCCGGATCAATCCGCACGAGCCTCACACGACATCTTGTGCTCCGCCCCTAAAATCTCTCTCCCTTTTCATTATCAGGTCGGATAATTGCCGTTACGGTCTTTCTGGTCTAATTACTCCCGACAAAAAGAGCGGCGGCCCCGGAGAAGGGGGCTGCCGCTCCTGGTGTTTAGTGTTGTCACGGGGGGCTCACTGCGTGCCGGTGAAGTTGGTCGCGGGCCCCGCAGCTTGGTTCGTGCTCAGGTTGGCGAAGTTTCTGTAAGCAGGGCTGAAGGTAAAGCCGGTCAATGTCGGCTTGACCGTGTAGTTCCTCCCGGCCGGCAAGTTCAGTAGCGTGTAGGAACCCGTGCTCGTCGTCTGCACCGTGCGCGGGCTGAAGCCCGCGGGCGTCGGGCTCGTCACCGTGACGGTCACTCCCGCCAACCCCGTGGTCGTCCCCGACCGGGTCACCTTGCCGCTGATCGAGTAGGTCCTGAGCGTCGCGGCGAAGTTGGCCGCCGTCTGGTTGGCGCTCAGCCCCGTGTAGGTGCGCGAGGCCGGCGTGAAGGTGTAATGCGTCTTCGCGGGCGTGACGTAGTAGGTCCGGCCCGCCGGCAGACTCGCGAAGGAGTAGTTGCCGAGAGAGTTTGTCGTCGCCGTGCGCGGCGTGAAGCCCGCCGGCGACGGACTCTTCAGCGTGACGGTCACGCCGGCGAGCGGGGCCGTGCCGACCAGGACCTTGCCGCCGAGGGTGTGGGCGTTCAGGGTCGCGGCGAAATTTTGCGCCGCCTGGTCCGCGCTCAGGCCGGGGAAGTTTTTGGTCGCCGGCGTGAACGAGTAGTAGAGTTTCGTGGGCTTGAGCGCGTAGCTGCGGCCCGCCGGGAGATTCGGGAAGGAGTAAGCCCCCGTGCTCGTCGTGATGAAGGTGCGGGGCGCGAAGCCCGCCGGCGAGGGGCTGCTGAGAGTCATCTTCACGCCGCCCAGCGCGGCCGTGCCCAACTTCACCTGCCCGCTGATGGTGTAGGTCTGCGCGGACTGAGTGACCGTGAACGTTTTTCCGGCGATGGTCAGCGTGCCCGTGCGCGCGGCCGCGCCGGTGTTGGCCGCCACCGTGTAGCCGATGGACTTGCTGCCCGTGCCGCTCGCGGCCCCGGCGGCGAGGGTGACCCAACTCACGTTGCTCTTGGCCGTCCAGGCGCAGGCGCTGCCCGTCGCCAGGCTCACGCTGCCCGGGCCGCCAGCGGCCGCGAAAGACTTGCCGGCCGGCGTGAGCGTGCCGGCGCAATTCGTGAAGCTGACCGACGCCGCCGGCCCGGAGACCTTCCCGTCCGACGGCGTGACCTTACAGGTGAGCGTGTCGCCCGCCTGGTAACTCCCCTTCGGGATGGCGTCGGAGAGCGCGGCGCTCACGCGGTCACGAATCACCACGCCGTTGCGGCTCCACTGATACCTGTAGCGGACGAGGTCGTAGTCAGGGTCTTCGGTGACGAGTGAAGTCTGGACGCGGCAGAAGACCGCGTCGTCGGGCGTCGGCGTCGCCGGGTCGAAGGTGACCTTGCCGACGGGGTTCGGCGGACGGTTGATAATTTCCGCCTCCGTGGCTACGACCCTGAAGGGCGCGTCCACGATTTTCACGTCGTTGATGTCGAAGAGCAGTCGCCAGACGCCCGTGGTATTAAGATTCAAGTTGAACGAGAACCAGTAATACCCCCCGGGCGTCGTCGAGCTGTTGTTGAAAGCGCCCGGGTAGTCCAGGGAAGTGGTGCCATCGGGCCGCACAAACCTGACGCGGAAAGTGCTGGCGGCGGGTATTTCACCCATCTCAACTCGAAAGTAGACCGGCCGCTGGCCAGATAGAAACGTCCCCGTTCTGACGGCCTCATCAAAAGGGAGCCCGGCGCTGCCTGCGAAGCCGGACGGGCTGAGGACGAAATCCCTGGCGTACGCCCCTCGCCGGATCGGCGTCTGGCTTACCCAGTTACTCGTCCCCGCCCGGCACGGCCCGGCGTTCGGCTCGAACCAGGTCCCCTGGTAGCGCGACTCGAAGTGCAGGTGTGGCCCCGAGCTGTGGCCGCTGCTGGCCGTCAGGCCGAGCTGCGTGCCGGCCTTCACCACTTGGTTCACGGAGACCGCCACGCTGCCGCGCTTGAGATGCCAGTACCAAGTGTAATGAGTGTTCCCGTGATCCAGGACGACGTAGTTGGCCGGCTGACCGGCCCAGGTCGTGTTCATGTCCGGCTCGCCGTCGTGCGCGTCGACAACAACGCCGTCCAGGGCCGCGAAGACCGGGACGCCGATGGCCTGGCGCTTAAAGCTGCCGATGCCCGCGTCATGCCCCTTGTGACCGTCGTAAGTGTAGTTACTACAGTCCCAGTCGAGTAGCCCGCCGGAGGCGTCCAGGTCGGCGAAGTTTCTTATATACAGGTCCTGCCAGAGAGTGCCGGCCTGGGGGTGGAAGGTGTAAGGCTGGGGTGAGGTCGAAGTGGCTTCGGCGGCAGCCCCTGTCACTCGACGCGGCCCGAGCGTCCCGTAGCGTGCTTCGTAATCCTTGATCTTCCGCTCGACTTTGGCCCGCTGCTCAGGAGATATGTCATCACCCACAGACTCCGACGGCGCGCCGTAACCTCGCAGCCCGACGCCCGCGGGGGCGGCCGCCCCGTCCGGCTTGGCTTGAGCCGCCGCGGGGGACGGGGCGCTTAAATACAACAGGGCGCCGCCCGTAATGAGGGCGGCCAGTACAAGTAGCTTGGCGAGGCGGGGGTTAGTCATACTTTGTCCTTGAGATGACGTTCAGGTAGGGCCGATAGTCAGTCAATGTAAGAAGTCCGGGTGGGTGAGACGCGAACAGGCGCACGCTCAGTCATAACTGCCCTGTTATAGAAAGCAGTGGCTGGTCACCGCCGGGGACGATAGCACTCTCGCCCAGGAATAGCCAGCGATTCCCGGCCGGGCCGGACAGGACGTTCCCACCATACCGGGCGGTGTAGCCGAGAGACGGCGGGAAAATCGGCTGTGTTGCAAAAATAGCCTTTCAGCTATTATACCTCACTCACGTTCTCTCAACTTGTATCGTCAGGCCTATTCATGAGCCGTAACTCCTCGCCCTTCAAATGGCGACACTACGCCCAGGACGTCATCCTTTTATGCGACAGACGGTACTGTCGCTTCCAACTTTCTTATCGCGACGTAGAAGAGATGATGTGTGAGCGCGGCCTAGACGCGGATCACTCAACGGTTTTTCGCCGGGCCCAAAAATACGCCCCAGAAATCAACAAACGTATCCGACAACATCTGAAGATGAGTGGGACGTCCTGTCGAGTGGATGAGACCCGTATCAAGGTCGGTAAGTCGAGGGCCTCTTCCATCTTGCGGCATAGACAAATGTTGGCGCACGAACCTCTGCGGTCTAAAATAATGTTTGCAACACTGCCGCGGAATCAGCTTGCTTCTCATCCGCATGATTGAAGGCCGTTCATAGATTCTTCCCGCCCGGTTAACTCGGGCGTTAGGCAGAGAAGATGAGTCGGATACAAAGTTTATTTAAAGATGTTCGCTCCGGGCTCGAACCTTGGGAAAGGACTCCCGATCGTGCTCTTAAGGAGATAGGTCGCAGTCTGCGAGCTGAGGATATCGCACAGGCTATAGCTGATCTCGATTCGCTATCCGCCACGAGAGAGCAGATTGAGAAGGAGACGCCATGGGACGGAGATGCGACGGATGAGGTACATTTTGCGCAGGAGGAGCTCGCGACCATTCTGAAGAACATCCCGGGAGATTTAGCGACCTGTTTGGTCGAAGGAATGCGCTCGCAGTATAGCGGGACCCGTTTCTGGATCGGTCTTACGTTGCGAGAAATACAGTTTCCCGGGCTCGGCCCCGTTATGGAAGAGGCGCTCGAGTCTGAAACATGCCCGCTGAACAGAAAAGTCTTCCAAGAGATTCTCGATGCGAGCCGGCGCGGGGCTGCCTGACAGGTCGTGATACAAGCAAGGGGGAATAAGCTAGGCTGACTGCCTTACGCTCCCTCGTACGCCCGCTTCAGAGTTTCGATGTCGAGCTTCTTCATTTGAAGCATGGCGCGCGTGACCCTTTTGCCTTCCTCCGCGTCCTCGTCTTTCAGCATCTCCGTCAAAACGGTGGGGACGATTTGCCAGGACAGGCCGTGCTTATCTTTGAGCCAGCCGCACGGCCCTTCCTCTCCGCCTTTTAATGCAATAAAATCCTGCCCCTCAAGTTGGAATTCAACGGTCATCACACTGCATGATACTACCGCAACGGTGGTCGCCCGAGAAGTGAGCGAGTGTTTTAAGTCTTACGCGAGATTGAAGACTTCTCCCACCGGGCGCTCGCGTGCGGGTTCGGCCGCGGGGCCTTTGCATGGTATGACTTGTTAGTGGTCAGAGACGAGGCGACACAGAATGCCCCTGCGCTTGAGGGCGGCCGTGTTACCGTGGCGCTCGCGGATTCTTCCGCGCCCGAGAGCCTGCTGCTCTTTGAGCACCTGTGGAAAGAGTTGGGCCAGTTGTACGGCAACACGGGCCCCTGCGAGTTCAAGCCCGCGGACGTGTTGGGCGCGGGCTCCGCCTTCGTCGTCGCGCGCCTCGACGGGCGGCCGGTCGGGTGCGGGGCCGTCAGGCCGCTCGCGCCCGGAGTGGCCGAAGTGAAGCGCATGTTCGTCGAGCCGGAGGCCCGCGGGCTCGGGGTCGGGCGGCGGATTTTACAGGAGCTTGAGAGGGAGGCCGGCGTGTTAGGCTACGTCGCCCTGCGGCTGGAGACGGGGGTGAAGCAGCCGGCGGCCATCGCGCTCTACGAGGGCGCGGGTTACCGGCGGGTCGAGCGTTACGGCGTGTACGCGGACGACCCGCTGAGCGTCTGCATGGAGAAGCGGCTCGGCACTGTGTAAAGGCTCTTCCAGGTCACTCGTAAAAAAAAGTGAGACACGATATGACACAATCGGAGAAACAAAAGGCTGAAGATGATCTGGCACAGGACAGATTAAAGAGTCAAAAAGATGTTCTGTGGGGGCTACACCAGGAGCACCGCGCGCACGCCCGTCACAACGAGACGCTGAGGGCGACGGTCAACAATATGCTCATCATAGCTTCCGTCGCCGCCATCGGCTTCGTCACGTACGACAAAGCGCTATCTCGCGGTGACTCGGCTGCCGCCTGGTTGCTCATAGGGATTGGTTTTTTAGGATTCTTTTTCAGCGCCTCGTACACGGAAAGAACTCTGAAGCATAAAACCAGGGCGCGTGAATACCAGGAGGAACTGGACAGCACGGTCTTCAAAGAGCCGGTTGGAAGAACACTTGGAAAGGTTATAGGAGACGCGAATAGTAAGCACAAAGGGAGTTACGTCGGTAAAATAGGGAAAGTGAGCAGCAGTCATTTATTTTGGGTGATTTTGCCTCTGGTCATCATGTCGGCCGGAATTGCCCTCCTGATTGTTTGCAGCGGTGTTGAAGATCCGCTTCGCACCTGCTGACCTGTTCAACTCGACCGCGGTTGTTTGCGACGCGCGCTTGTGAGAGAGGATGCCGATGGAAAGTGACGAAGCGAAAGTGCCCGGGTGGTGGAAGATCATCGCGATAATGGTCGGAGTTGGCCTCGCCGTGGGCCTGCTGCTGGGCTTGTTGGGATGGGTGTTCGGTCTTTCGGCGCGCGCGACGGGCGCAGGTGTCGGCGCGGCCGTGGGCGTCGTCGGGGCGATCCTGATCGCGCGGCGGCGAGCGGCGCTCGCGCGACAGAATAATCCCTGAAGGCGGACGCCGGCCTGGGTAAAGGTTATGGCGAGGCGTAAAGATTCGCCGCCAAGTAATCGCGGCGTCGTCATACGACTTCCACGCGCCGCCGCGATCCTCGTGGCGGCGCTCCTAATAATCGGTGCCCTTTGGCTCGGCTCTCTGCTTGAGGGGAGTTTTTCAGACTCGCCGCTGTCCTACTTCTTCGGCGGCCTGCTCTCTTTCTTCGCGGTGTTGTTAGCAGGCTTTTCCATCGTGGCTCTGAGGAAGAAGCGGGCCGTCAGTCGCTGGGTGCCGGCGGTCGCGACCGTTGTCGAGTCCGGGGTCGTGTGGGGCAGCGGCACGAAGGGCGGCCGGACGCTGCGGCTGCGCCTCGCCTACGAGTACGCCGCAGGCGGGCGGGTCTACAGGGCCGGCCGCGTGGCCTTTTACAGACACTGCACCGGCTCTTACGCGCAGGAGTTGGCCGCGCGCCATCCCGCGGGCAGTCAGGTGCAGGTCTACTACGACCCGGCCGAGCCCGCCGAGGCCGTGATGGACAGGAGCTTTCGCGCCGTCTGGTTGCTGCCCTTCTTCGCAGTCGTGTGCGCGGCGCTCGCCTTCGTCTTCTTCAAGTTCCCGGCCCTGGTGGCGCGGTGAGGTGCTCGCGGCGGGCGCAGTATTTATCTTTCGGGTGTCGCGATTCGGCTGGGCCAGAAAATTCTTGCCCGCGCGGTGCGGGCACATTATCCTCTGGCGTGCGGATTGCCCGGCCCCCCAGCGTAAGTCCTAATCTTCCGTGAGGAGACAGCATGATAAAGAAACTCTTGTCCGTCCTCGTCGCCGCGGCCCTCGTCTGCGCGCTCGGCGGGACGAGCGGGCTGGCCGAGACCAAACCCGAAGCCGAAGCGCCGGAGACGCCCGGCAAAGTGTCGAAGGAGACGCTGCGCGCGGACATCTTTAAGCTCGTCGCCGACGCCAAAGCGGGGAGCAGAACCGTCACGCCGCCGCGCGCGCAGATTCAAACTTCGAAGGGCAACAGTCTTTCCAGGGGCACGAAGATAGCCATCGGCGTGGGCATCGCGGTGGCCGTCGTGGTGATTATCGCGGTGGCCGTCAACAAGCGCTGCGACAACGAGCCCGGCGGCTGTTAGCGGTTTCACGACTACGACTGAAGGAACCACGAAGTAACACCAAGCGACGCGAAGTAGGTTCAAGAATTTTCGCGTCGCTTAGTGTTGTTTCGTGGTTACTTTTTTGAGCCTCTGTTTCGCGCGTTGGCCGTCGGCGCGGTCGGTGAGGTACATTGTCGCAAAAGATTTCCAAATTTCGTTTGACCGAGGAGAGCAGATGAGACGTAAAGCATCGGCCGTCTGGCAGGGCGGCCTCAAAGACGGCAAGGGTACGATTTCGACCGACAGCGGCGTCCTTTCCGAGACGCAGTACTCCTTCAGCACGCGCTTCGAGGACGGCAAGGGGACGAACCCGGAGGAGTTGATCGCCGCCGCGCACGCGGGCTGTTTCTCGATGGCGCTTTCGGGGCAACTGGCACAGGCGGGGCTGACGGCCGACAGTATCAGGACGACCGCCACCGTCAGGCTGGAGAAGACCGACGCGGGCTTCGCCATCACTTCCGTTCACCTGGACGTGACGGCCAAAGTTCCCGGCGCGGATCAGCAAGCCTTCGACACCGCCGCCAACAACGCCAAGGCCGGCTGCCCCGTCTCCAAAGTCCTCAACGCAGAGATCACGATGGAAGCAAAGCTGGAAGAATAAAAGAAGTGCTGAGTGCTGAGGACTGAGTAAAAGAAAGAAAGTTCTTACTCAGCACTCAGCACTTCTTTAAAAAGTTGCCACGGCGGCGCGGGCGCGCTGGTGTAGGGCGGCGCGGTAGGCGGCGGCCTCGCGCGCCCAGACGTTCGGGGAGAAGGTGGTGCGCGGACGCCCCTTGTAGGCCCCGCTCGACTCGACGCGCATGGAGTAGGCGCGGCGCGTGCGCGGGACGTAGAGCACGAGCCTGTAGTCCGAGGCGTGGCCCCTGGCGTTCGTGCCCGTGCAGATGACTTCGTCGAAGCCGTCGCCGTCGATGTCGCGGCTCTCCGCGGTCCAATTCGCCCCCTTGAAGTTGTGCGCGTCGAGCGGCGTGCGCGAGATCACGCGGTAGCGCCCGCCCCGCGGCTCCATCACGAAAAGGTGCGTCGTGCCCTTGTCGCGCTCGTCGTGTATGGCGATGAGCGCCTGGCTCTGCCGCGCGTCCGTCTTGACGACGTGCACGGCCGCGATCTGCCCGTGCGAAACGGAATTGACTATCTGGCGCGCGGCGTCCTGCGAGAGCGGAGCGCCGGCCGTGGCCGCGCGCTGCACCTGCGCCCCCGTCAAGGAAGAGTCCAGCGAGGCCAGCGCCGGGGAAGGTTTGACCGCGTCCGCGGCCGCGGGCGGCGCGTTGGTCTGCGCGCCCCGGCCCCA
>DATMVE010000116.1:0-107180 GCA_035563515.1 Pyrinomonadaceae bacterium | reverse complement strand
TTACAACAGTGTCGGATAGATAAAGCGCCTCCGACGAGAATTTTTCCCGCCGGGGGCGCTTTCTAAATTTCTAGTCAAGTAATGACCTGCTCCCGCCGCGTGAGGTGGTCGAGCAGCACGATAAGGATTTTCATGAACTTCTCTGAGTTGGGACTCGTGCCCGCGCTCGCGCGCGTGTGCCAGTCCCTCGGGTACACCGAACCAACACCAATTCAAAAGCGGGCGATCCCCATAGTCCTCACGGGCTCGGATTTGATCGGCTGCGCCGAGACGGGGACGGGCAAGACGGCCGCGTTCCTGCTCCCGATTATTCAACGACTGCAAGAGCGGCCGCGCCCAGGCGTGCGCGTGCTCGTCCTCGCGCCGACGCGCGAACTGGCGATGCAGATAGAGGCCAGCTTCCGCTCGCTCTGTCCCGTCAAAAGCCTGAAGGCCGCGATTCTCATCGGCGGCACCGGCCTGGGCAAACAGACTTCGGACTTGCGCGGTCGTCCGAGCGTGGTCATCGCCACGCCGGGCCGCCTGCTTGACCACGTCGAGCGCGGCGCGCTCGACTTCGCGCAGCTCGAAACGCTCGTCCTGGACGAAGCCGACCGGATGCTCGACATGGGCTTCTGGCCCGCGATCCGCCGCGTGCTCGCGATGCTTCCCGCGAAGCGTCAGACGCTGCTCTTCTCGGCGACGATGTCGCCGGAGATCGAACAGCTCGCGCGCACGACGATGAAGGAGCCGAAGATGGTCGAAGTCAGTCGGCGCGGGACCGCGGCCGCGACCGTCGAGCAGAAGGCTTACCCGGTGGCGCTCGAATCGAAGACGGCGCTCCTGATCGACCTGCTCGAACGCGAGCGCTTCGAGCGCGTGCTCGTCTTCACGCGGACCCGCCGCGGGGCCGAGCGCCTCTCGCACATCCTGCAAGCGCGCGAGCACAAGGTGAACCGCATACACGCCGACCGCACGCAGCCCCAGCGCGAGGCCGCCCTGCGCGGCTTCAAGGACGGGCGTCACCGCGTGCTGGTCGCCACCGACATAGCGGCGCGCGGGATTGACGTCGACTCGGTCTCGCACGTCATCAACTACGACGTGCCCACCGCGCCCGAGGACTACGTGCACCGCATCGGCCGCACGGGCCGGGCCGGCAACGCGGGCCAGGCGATCACGCTGGTCTCGCCTGTGGACGAACTGTCCATGCGCGCCATAGAGCGCCTGACCGGGCAGAAGGTCGAGCGCGTCGTGCTGCCGGGCTTCGGCGGCCGGGGCGAGGCCGCCCCCGCGTGGAAAGCCCCCGTCAGCGCCCTGAGCGGGCGCGGCGCGAGTAGCGCCGGCCGCCGCTCTTTCAGGCCGCGCCGCGGGCGGTAACCCACTTGTTCACGGGCCGGGCCTGTGCCCCAGGCTTGGCCCAAATTTCACTTCATTTCATTCGAGGAGATACTGATTGGCTAAAGACGATTTGATTCCGGCTGAAGGTGTCGTGATTGACAAGCTGCCCAACGCTTTCTTCAAAGTGCGACTCGACGGCAGCGACCACGTGGTGCTGGCGGCCGTCTCCGGCAAGATGCGGAAGAATTTTATACGCATCCTCGCGGGCGACCGCGTCAGCGTAGAGATGTCCCCTTACGACCTCACGCGCGGGCGCATCACCTACAGGTACAAGTAGGGCGGCGGCGTCCCGCCGACAAGCAACAAAACAACTCCAACTTCTCGGGCAGGCGAGGGCTACTAGACCCGCCTGCCTTTCTGACTTTGAGCGACCCCGAAGCCGCCGCGGTTTTTCTGTGCCGATTTATAAAGATCGAGCCGGCTGCTGATTCGGGCGCGCACTTTGATTAGAAGGCCCTGGCGGTGAGCAGAAAGCCGCCCGGGCAGATTCTCATCACGGCCCCCTCCGCGGCTTAGAATTTTTAACCTACAAGTCGAGACTCACTTCGCGGCGAAGTGCTTGAGCAGGGCGAGCAGCGCGGGCAGATTCTCCTGGACCAAATCGCTGGGGTTCTTCGCGCGCAGCTCGATGGTAACGGTCGGGACCTGCTTGTCAATCCCCATCAGGATGCCGAGCGAGCCGGGCGTCTCGTAGCCCAACGACTCGCAGAGCGGGTAGCCGTTGATCGAGGCCATGACCTGCGCGAAGGAGCCGCCCGGCCCGTCCCAGTTCATGCAGCCGAGCGCGGCGTGCAGTGTGACGACCAGGTGCGGCGGGTAGCGTTCGAGCAGGGAGAGGACGGCGCGCGTCTCTGGCTCGGACGAAGGCTGCGTGCCTGGGTAACGCTTCTGCTCCGTGTAGTCCGAGCGCCAGGTCTTCGAGGGGAAGTTGCGGTTGATGTCCACGCCGTTGGCGTTGACGCGCGTGGCGGCCATCAGCCCGTCCGGGTTCACGTCCGGCACGATGATGACGGTCAGGTCCGGCGGCAGCGTGTCGCGGTTCATGTTGACGGCCAGAGAGCGCGCGACGACGGTCGTGTGCGGCTCGTCGCCGTGAATCCCGCCGAAGACGAGCACGCGCTTCGCGCCCGTCCCGTAGACGACCGCGTTGATGTCGCGCCCCTTCACGGTCTTGCCGAGGTTGAGGTACTTGGGCTCTATGAATTTACTGGGGGCCTTCGGCGCGGCGGCGGCCGGCGTCGCCGGGGCCGTGGCCGAAGCCGCGCTCTGGGCGGGGTGCGGGGCCTGCGCCGAGGCGCTCAGGCTCAGGAACAGCAGCGCGGGCAGGAAGCCGGTTAACGGGCCGGCGAATTTTTTCGAGAAAGAACTGACTACTGATGCGAACCCGGTCATGTGCGGCCACCCTTCTACTCTTCGAACGCGCGGAGTCAGCGAGAAAGAAGCTGCGACTCCGTGAATCTCCGCCCACAGTATAAATCAGGTCGGCCCGAACTGTCGCAGTTGTTTTTCGCTAACCCGCCCGCGTGCCCGTAAGTGTGAAGGTTGACGCCGCGCCCACACGGCTTTTGCGAACTGGCACAGCGCGACAGTTAAGCGCCAGTGGGTCAGTACGGCCTGCGGCAGCGGGCGGGTATCTCAACGCAGAGCACCCGCCCGCTGCCGCAGGCCATACTGACTCTCATCACTTGCCGCGGCCGGCGACGAACTGCGCGGTGAGTTCCGCGACGCGCTTGCCCTGGAAGCGCGCGGCGGCCGTCGCCACCTCGTCCGGCTTGAGCGCGCCGTTGTTGCTGGTGAAGGAGACGCCGTAAGGGTTGCCGGACTGGAACTGTATGGGGTCCGCGTAGCCCGGCCCGACGATGAGACAGCCCCAGTGATAGAAGGTCGTGTTGAGCGAGAGGATCGTCGCCTCCTGCCCGCCGTGCACGGTCGCCGCGCTCGTGAAAGACGAGGCGACCTTGTTCGCCAGCTCGCCCTTGAACCAGAGCGGCCCGGTCGAGTCTATGAACTGCTTGAGCTGCGCGGTAGGCAGCCCGTAGCGCGTCGGCGTGCCGAAGATGATCGCGTCGGCCCAGCGCAGGTCGTCGAGCGCGGCCTCTTCCACGTCCTGCGTCTCCAGCCTGTGCGCGGCCCAGCCCTCGTTCGAAGCGATGGCCGCCTCCGGGGCAAGCTCGTGAACTTTCCTCAGGCGCACTTCCGCCCCGGCCCCGCGCGCACCCTCCTCGACGGCGCGCGCCAACTTGTAGGTCGTTCCCGTCGAGCTGTAATAGATGATCGCAACTTTGACTGACATCGAATGATTCTCCTCCCTGACTCTTGCGCGTTAACGCGAGGGGGTTTGATTTGAATGTCGCTCAGCCGATTTTGACCGTGAGCATGGAGACGGAGCCGCCGTCGAACCCTTCCACGGGGAAGCTGACCCGCTCGCCTTCCCTGCGCAGCGCTATGACGTAGAGCAGCGGCAGGAAGTGCTCGGGCGTCGGGGCGGAAAGCAAGGCGTCCTTGCCCAGCGCCTCGTAGTTGACGAGTTGCCGGTCGTCTCCCGCGACCAGCAACTCGCGCGCGCGCTCCTCGAAACGCACGGCCCAGTCGAAAGGCTCGACCGCGTGCCTGCCCCACGAGTAGGTGTGCAGGTTGTGCACGACGTTTCCGCTCCCGATGATTAGCACGCCCTCGTCGCGAAGCGGTGCCAGACGCCTCCCGATTTCGTAGTGGAATGCGGCCGGCTGCGTCTCGTCCATGCTGAGCTGAACGACTGGGATGTCCGCGTCGGGGAAGGCGTGGCAGAGCACGGACCACGTCCCGTGGTCCAGGCCCCAGCGCTCGTCCGACGCGACCGGCGCGGGCGCGAGCAACTCGCGCACGCGGGCCGCGAGCTCCACGTCGCCCGGCGCGGGGTACTTGAACTCGTACAACTCGCGCGGGAAGCCGCCGAAGTCGTGAATCGTGCGCGGCCGCCCCATAGCGGTCACGGCCGTCCCAGGCAAGTACCAGTGCGCCGACACGCAGAGGACGGCGCGCGGCCGCGGAATCTCCGCGCCGACCGCCGCCCACGCCCGCGTGTACTCGTTATCCGCCAGCGCGTTCATAGGGTTCCCGTGCCCGAAGAAAATCGCCGGCATCGTCTCACTCATAAAAACTCCGGTGACGACTGGCAAGTGGCGAGTGACGAGTTAGAGCGTTTTCGCTTGTCACTCGTCACTCTCAACTCGTCACTGCCTTATTCCCCAGCCGGCTTGGGCGCGGCCTTGAGGGCTTCGAGCTGTAGGCTGATGCTGACCTCGTTGCCGATGTCGAGGCCGCCGCCGTCCATGGGCTTGCCGAAGGTGATGCCGTAGTCGCGGCGGTTGATGGTGGTCCTGGCGCTGACGCCGAAGCGCGTGTTGCCCCGCGGGTCTTTGATCGCGCCCGTGATGGTGAACGGCAGGGAGACCTGCTTGGTTACGCCCTTGAGCGTGAAGTCGCCGTGCAGCACGCCGCCGTTCTTCCCCTTGCGCTCAACGCGCGTGCTCTTGAAGGTCATCGTCGGGTACTTCTCCACCTCGAAGAAGTCCGCCGTGCGCAGGTGCTTGTCGCGCGGCTCCACGCCCGTGTCAATGCTCTCGACTTTGGCCGTGAACTCGACCGACGACTTGGTGATGTCCGACTCGTCGTAGCGAATCGTGCCCGTGAAATCCTTGAAGCGCCCTTCGACCCAGTTGATCTCCATGTGGCGTATGGCGAAGCCTATGGTGCTGTGCATGGGGTCAATCTGGTAGTCGCCGCTGGTGATGGGCGCGTAGTTGACCTTGACCGCCTTCTCCTGCGCCGCGGCCACCAGGGCGGACGCGCCGCCGCCCACAAACGGCAGCGCGACGAGCGCCGCCAGAGCGATTAACAGAACCGCGTTTCTCAAACGTCTCATTTCTCTCTCCTTAAATTTTTCGGTAACAGTTTATTTCAAATCCGTGTGTGGGCCGCCCTACCTGTAAGACGGCCGGTCGCGGCGCAGGAGGCGGTCGAGGCTCCACGCGCCGCCGCCCGCCGCGGCGAGGTAGAGGAAGACGAAGCTGTAGAGCGCCGCCAGCTCGCCCCTGTTCAAAATGGGCCAGAAGCCGTACCAGCCTTGTTTGAAGTGCCCTATGAAGTAGGCGAAGGCCATCAGCCCCGAAAGGATGAAAGCCACCGGGCGCGTGAAGAGCCCGAGGAGCAGGAACAGCGGGCCGACGAACTCCAGTATCCCGGCGATGCCCGCCAGCGAGAGCCACTCGAACGTGCCGTGCGACTGCGGCGCGCCGGGGTCTGCCGGCGGCAACAACACGCCGAAGATTTTCTGCATGCCGTGCTGCAACAGCATGAACGCCGCGACGATACGCAACACGCTCAACACGCGCGGCCCCCACGTCGAAGAAGATGAATCCGAATTAGCCATCTCTATCTCCTAACAAAGTGATGAATGATGAGTGATGAGTATATGCTTTTTCTTATCACTCATCATTGTTTCAGTCCGTTGCGCGCCGCGTCGAGCAGGCGGCTCAGGGTGGCGAGCTGTTTTGCGCCGAGATGCCCTAGCTGGCGGCGGTGGCACTCGACGATGGGCGCGTCCAGCTCGGCCAGGATGCGCAGGCCGTCGTCGGTGATGCGCGTCGTGATGCGCCGCCGGTCCTTCGCCTCGCGCCCGCGCGAGATGAGCCCGCGCGCGTCCAGGCGGTCCAACAGCCGCGTGATGTCCGAGTCCTTCGTCACCAGCCGCTCGCTGATCTCGCCGCAGCTCGCGCCTTCCGGCCCTGCCCCGCGCAGGATTCTGAGGACGTTGTATTGCGTAGGGGTTAACTCCGCGCGCTTGAGCGTCTCGTTGACGCCCCACCAGAGCGCCTCGGCCGTGTGCTGTATGTTGAGGTAGACCTCCTCCTCGCGGCTCGCGAACGGCTTCGTCTGCTTCAACTCCTCACTCAGCTTCGGGACCATGCCCGGCAATATAGTCGTTATAACGACTATTGTCAAGAGGAGAAACCGGCGGGGAGAAAAAATGCGGGCGGCCCTCGTTCGAGTGGCCGCCCGCGATTGCGCGTGGCGCGAGTTTTGACTGCGGGCGGCTAGAGGACGCCGACCGCCGCAATTGCCAGGCCGAAATACGGGGCGAGCGCGTCGCTTGAGGGGTACGCTTTCTCGGCCCTCCCCTGACCGGCCGCGCGCTCGGAGGGGAACGTGAGGGCCGTGTCGAAGGCGGACTGGAAGACTGAGGGCTGGAAGAGCAGGCTCGCCAGCGAGTCGTTCGAGCTTGAGTTCAACTCGCCGCCGCCGAGGGCCGCCGTCGTGCCGGCCTTGACCGTGATGGTGATGGGGGCGGAGGTCGTTCGCAGGCCGCCGTTGTCGGTCGCCACGGCCACGAGCTCGTAGGTGCCGGCGGCCGAGATGCCCCAGTTCAAGGTGTAAGGCGCGACCGTGTCCGTGCCGATGGAAAAGCTACTGGTAGCGGTACGGCGGAAGAACTGGACGCGCGTGACCGTGCCGTCCTTGTCCGAGGCGGTCGCGCTCAGAGTGACGGTCGCGGGTGCCGTGTAGGTGGCGTTCGCGGCCGGGGCCGTCAGCGTGACGACGGGCGCACCGTTGAACGACGCGGTGTTGAAGTTCGTGTCAATCTCATCCGCGGTCATGTTGGTGTAGGTGCGGCTCGACGGCGTGAAGGCGTAAGACGCGGGCGGGGTGACCGTGTAGTTCCCGCCTACCGGCAGGCCGCCGAAGCCGTAATAGCCGTACATGTTGGTGACGACCGTGGCAGCCTTCGTGCCCGAGAGCGTGACCTTCAGGCCGCTCATCCCTGTGCCGTCGCCGTCCGTGATCTGCCCGCTGATGGCGACGGTCGTCGGCGCTGGGTCAACCAGGATGACGTTAGCCTCGGCAGTCTTCATCGCGCCCGTGCTGTCGGTCGCGACGGCGTAGACGCCGTGACCGCCGGCCGGGACGTTCTTCCAGACGAAGCTGTAAGGCGCGGTCGTGTCCGTGCCGATGAAAGTCTTGCCCACTCTCTCCACGTTGGCGTAGAACTCCACCTTCGTGACCGGCCCGGCGGTGCTCGAAGCCGCGGCCTCAATCGTGACGGCGGCCGGCGCGGTGTAGCGCTCGCCCCACCTGGGGCTCGTGACCATCACGGACACGGGGCTGGGCCGCGCGACTTTGAAGTTCATCGTCACGTCGTAGTAGCCGAGGAAGTCCGTGCTGGTAGACGCGGGGTCAAACGTGACGCCGGCCTTCGTCGGCGTGACGGTGTAGCCGTACTCCGCGGGGAGATTCGGGAACGAGTACTTGCCGTCCGCCGCGGTCGTGACTGTGCCAGTCTTGTTGCCGGAGAGCGTGACGGTCACGCCGCTCATGGGCGTCGTGCCGTCTAGAATCTGGCCCTGGATAGTGCTGATGGCGTCGTTGATGGTGACGCTGACGGCGGGGCTGGTGCCGACGGCCTTGCCCAGGTCGACGGCCTTCGCCGTGATCGAGAAAGTCCCCGCCGCGGTCGGCCGCCAGTCGACGGCGTACGGGCTCGTGGTGTCGTGCCCGATGAGCGTCGCGCCGGCGTAGAAGTCCACGTAGTCTATGGCCGCCGCGCCGCCGCCCGTGACGTTCGCCGCGAGCTTGACGTAGTCGCCCGTCTTGTAGGTTGAGCCGCTGGCGGGGCTGGTCAGGGCGACGGTCGCCGGGACCGTGCTGGCGACGGAGACGGCGACTCCCTCGGACTGGCCCTCCGCGCCCAGGTCGTCTTTGACAATCGCGCCGATGACGTATGAGCCGCCCGCCACGTTCGTCCAGGTGACGGAGTAGGGCGCGGTCGTGTCGGTCCCGATGACGACGGTCGTGCCCTGTAGCGTGTTGGCGTAGAACTGCACCTCTTTGACGGTGCCGTCCGCGTCGGCGGCCGTGGCCGTGACGGTGATGGTGGCCGGGGCCGTGTAGGTCGCGCTCTGGGCCGGGCCGGTGAGGGTCACGGTCGGCTCGCTGTTCGGCAGGACCGTGAAGTCCGCGACCTGGTTCGCCGCGAGGCTCGTGAAGGTCTGGCTCGCGGGCGTGAGTTTGAAGCCGGGCTTGGACGCGGTGACGGTGTAATTGCCGGGCGGCAGCGCGCCGAAAGAGTAAGTGTTCGTCGGCGTCAGGTAGGTCGTCCGGTTCTGCGCGCCGCTCAGCGTCACGGTCACGAGGCCGGGAGAGGCGGAGCCGAAGTTGGTCGCGTCGATTATCTTGCCGCCGACGCTGTAGACGGCGGCCGTCTCGTTCGTGGAGCGGACGCGCATGACGAAGGCGTCGTAGTAGTTGGATTCTGTGCCAGTGTTTTCCCTAGTCTGCAACGCGCCGGCCGTCACGGGAATCTGCACCGCCTGCCCGGTCAGGTATGCACCGTAAGCCTCGGAATAGACCACGTCGCGGCCGTCGCCCGTGCCGAGGTAGGTTGAGAAGACGAGCGCGTTGCCCGCCGTGTTCAGCTTGGTCAGGAAGACTTCCGCGCCGGTTGTTTTCGGCTGGATGGAATTCTTGACGGGGAAGTTGGCGGACTTGGTCTGGCCCGTGACGTAGACGTTGAGGGCCTTGTCGAGCGCGATGGCGCGCGCCACGTCCTGCGCCGCGCCGCCGAGGAAGGTGGCGTAGAGCACGTCGGAGCCGTCCGCGCTGAACTTGGCGACGAAGGCGTCCTCGCCGCCGTTGTAGGTCACGTCGAAAGCGCCGGGCGTGACGGGGAAGGCAGCGTTCTGCGTCTGCCCCGTGACGTAGGCGTTGCCGGACGGGTCAACCGCGATGCCGTAGGCGCGGTCGGACTGCGGGCCGCCGCCGAGGAAGGTCGAGTAGACGAGCGCGCTCCCGAGCGGGTTCAATTTGGTGACGAAGGAGTCCGCGCCGCCGTTGGCCGTCTGGTGAGCGCCGGGCGTCACGGGGTAGAGAGAGGTGGGCACCCCGCCCACGACGGTGTTGGTCGCGCCGCCCGTGATGTAGCTGTTGCCGGCCGCGTCAATCGCGATGTCGGTGGCCGTGCCGGGGCCGACGAGCGTGGACCAATCGACCGCGCCGGCCGCGCCGAACTTCGCCACGAAGGCGTAGGTCGGCTCGTAAAAACAGTTGGTGCTGACGCAGCCGGTCGCCGGCCTGTAGGCGCCGGGCGTCGTCGGGAAGTTCCCGGAGCTCGCGCCCCCCGTCACGTAAGACTCGCCGGTCGCGGCGTTGACGGCGATCCTCTCGGCCGAGTCGGTGCTGTTGCCGCCGAGGTAAGTCGAGAAGAGGATGGCCGAGCCGGTCGGGTTGAGTTTGACGACGAAGGCGTCGTCCGTGCCGCCGAAGGTGGTCTGCGAGGCGTTGACCAGCGGGAAGTCGTTGGTGCCCTTCGTGGTCACGCCGCCGCCGCCCGTCACGCCCGTAACGTAGGCGTTGCCGAGCGAGTCAACGGCTATTCCCTTGCCCGTCTCGCCGCCTATCCCGCCGCCGAGGAAGGTCGAATAGACGGCGGCCGTCCCGGCCGCGTTGAGCTTGGTGACGAAGGCGTCGCTGTAGAGCGCGCCCGCGCGTCCGGGGTAAGGGGCGCGCTTCGTTTGCTCCGTGGCCGCAGAGACGGGGAAATTGTCCGAGGCGGTCGAGCCCGTGACGAAAGCCTGGCCGGCGGCGTTGACGGCGATGCCGTAGCCGCTGTCGCTGTTGATTCCGCCGAGGTATGTCGAATAGACCAGCACGGGGTCAATCACCAGCGGGCGCGCGGGGTCGTAGTCCCCCACCTCGAAAGCGACCTCGCGGCCGCCCTTGAGGACGTAGTTGGCCGCGACCTCGCGGCGCTCGCCGTCCGTCTCCTGGTAGGCGAAGGGCCTGCGCTGGCGGACCTCGCCGCCAGACGTGTGCAGCACCAGCTCGCCCGCGGCGTCTACTTCTAACTTGTCCGCGCCCTCGAAGCCGAGCGCGATGGTGTGCGGGTCCGCGCCGGGCGCGAGGACAAAGTCGTATTCGAGTTGGCGCTGGTTGCCGTAGTAGACGAGGTCGATGCCGGGGTAAACGCCCTGGTACTCGACCCTGGCGTAAGTCGGCACGGCGGTGCGCCACTTCGCGGGGTCGTTCCCGATGAAGTAGTTGTTCTTGCCCGCGAGCTCTTCGCGGCCGGAGACACGCGGGGCATCGTTAGCCCCGACGAGTTTCATTCTGACGACCGCGCGCTCCGCGTTTTTCTCGGCGGGCCTGGAGAGCGCGAGGACGGCCTCCGTCGGCGTCAGGAAGAGTCCGTAGCCTGGGCCGCGCGCCGAAAATTTGACGCCCGCGTCCGCCTGGCCCACGTTCTCCACGAAGCTGAGCGGGAGTTTGCCGTAAGCCTCGCCGATATCCGCGGCGTGCGACGAGCCGGGCGCGGAACTCTCGGGCGCGGGGTCCGCGATTGACTGTAGGTGTTTGCTCGAATGATTAAGGGGCAGAAAAAACAGGGCCGACAGGGCCGCCACGATTAAAGCCGAAACCGGCAGATAAGTACGGTACGTTGCAAGGGGAACGCGAGGCATTTTCTGATCTCTCCTGAGCTTGTTCGTTCTTTTTCCGCTGCGACGCACGTCACCGAAGGCGGCGACTCCGTCACCCGAAAGCGGAATATATTTTTATGGGAAATAGAGATTTGTGAGGACTACCCCCCAGGTCACCTCTTACCGGGCCTAACAGTGCGCGCCCGCGGTTAAAAAATACATCGGGAATGATTTGTAAGCCGGCCGTCGGGGGAGACCTGAGATGCGTTGAGGCCGCCGGCGGTTGCCGGCCGCAGGGCCTTGATTAGAGTAATTTAGCGTCCGCCGAGCCGCCGGACCAATAACTACCCGAGCGGGACGTAATCGTACTCGCCTATGCCTTGAAGCACGAGGAACGTCGCCGAACTCTCCCCGCCGTTGGCTACCATGTGCGGGCGGCGCGGCGGGACGGGATATGTGTCGCCGGGGCCGAGTCGCACCTCCTCCGCCGGCTCGCGCATGAAGAGCCTGAGGTGCCCCTCGATCACGTAAAACGTGTCCCGGATATTATTGTGGTAGTGCCAGGGCACCCGCTGGGTAGGCGAAATCTGTAGCTCGCTGATGCGGAAGCCGGGCCGCTCGGCGTGAAGCGCCCTGCGCTCGACTTCGTAGAGGTGACTCGCGTCCTTAACAGTTTCCATCGTTTCCTCCGTGCGGAACTTGCATCCTAATCACGACCGCCGCGCCACAACAGGAACCAGGCCGCCGCGGCGATGACGAGTTCCCCGGCGAGCAACATCCAGACGAACGTGCCCGGCGTCCCATCAACGGCCACGCTCGCCACGCGCCCCAGGACCAGACCGCTCGTAAAGACGGCCAGGGCGACGAGCGCCGCCCATCTCAACTTCGACAGAAAGGCACCCGCCAGGAAGAAGACGCCCATCAGGAAGTGCATCCCCCCGTAATTGGCACGAATCTCGTTGAGTGCGTTGACGCCCCGCAGTTGTATGTCCACCGGCTCGACCATCTTCAGCGGCGCGACGAGGTGGCCGACGCCGACGATCAGGAACGCCGCGGCGGCGACCGCCAAACATACCTGGGTGGCTCGTATATGGCGAATCACTGATTCTTCTTGAGAGCGTGGTACTCCTTCGCCGCGCTCTTTACCAGACCGGCGGTGTTCTCCACCCAGTCTTTCCAGCTTTTCTTCCACGTCTCCCACCCGGCCGGGAGGCGCTTGTCCACGAACATGGCCCTCAGGTCCTCGACGGCCAGCGCCGGCTCGTTCTTCACTTCCCTGGCGTCAGGTTTGTTGACGAGGAAGGCGAAGAGCAGGCCGAACTCGCCCGCGGAGCCGACGAGATTATTCTCCCCCGCCAGCCTGGTGAACTTCTCCTGCACCTCTCGGAGGGCCGCGTCGTCGTGGGAGCCGGTGATTTTCCCCAGTAACACCGAGCCCAAGGTTTCCAGGAGGTCGCCCACGTCCCGGATTAACAGCTTGGTCGTGTTTATCCCTGTCACCTTGGACTTCGGGTCCCTGATCAGGTTTTCCGCGATGAAGCGTCCGACTTCTGAGCGCGTGATCAAACCATCCTTCGCCCGCCTCGTCAGCCTCGCGAAATTATCTTCGCTCAGACGGCCCGAATCCAACACCTCCGGGTCGTCCTGAAGAATGAAGCTGTGACCGGTGTGGGAACCCTGTGAGCCCGGGAAATCCAGTGAGAATAGGTCGCCCGGAAGGTGCTTGTCCAGCCTCCCGGAGTCGCCCCGCATGAGCGCGTGATTGCCCCTCGCGAACAAGACGAGAAAGTCTCCGAGGTCGCCGCCGCCTGTGTTGCCCAATCTTCTCACGTCCTCGATACTGGCGAGCGGGTCGCGCGCGCTGTTTCGCACGGGGAGTTGGCCCTGGGCCACGGCGCTGCCGATAAACGGGCAGGCGGCTTTTTTGTGCACCACCGAGTCTCTTTCATCGCCACTAAGCTCGACTACTTTGTTAAGGTCGTCACTCATGAGGAATCCTCCAAAACTTGCTTGCGACGCTCGGACGCTATTAGCTAAAGTCGGCCGCCCCGTGTTTTGTCGCGAGTGCCTGAAGTCAATAGCCGGCCGTACTGTTTACGGGTTAGACGCACATTCCTATCGGCGGTTAGGTGAGGCTAACGGGGGCCGGGGTTCGGGCGCTCGTCAGCGGATGCGCGAGGACAAGGACGGGCGCACGATATTCCCGTCGGAGGTGAATGTCAATAGTCTGCATTGAGTTGATAGCGCGTCGCCAGTCTGCTCTAATAACGGCTTGATGAAACGTAAAGTTAAATTCCTCGGGCTGGGCCTGCTCGTCTTCCTGGTCGCCGCCGGCGGCTTTCTTTTCTGGACGTACCGCGAGCTGAACTCGCCGGTCGCGCACAGCAAGGCCGACACGTACATAGAGATTCCGCGCGGGCTCACGCCGTCGCAGATCGTGCACAAGCTCGCGGCCGAAGGCATCCTCAGCCGCGAGTGGCCGCTCCTGGCCTACATGAAGCTGACGGGGGCGGGCTCGCGCCTCAAGGCTGGCGAGTACCGCTTCCCCTCGCCCATCTCGCCGCTCGGCGTTTTGAAGAAGCTGGAGGAGGGCGAGGAGCGCCTGAGCCGGTTCACGGTCATAGAGGGCTGGTCGCGTTTCGAGATCGCGGCGGCGATGGCGCGCGTCCCCGAGTTGAAGTTGGAGAGCGCGGAGCAGGCCATGACCCTGATGAACGAGACGGAAGCAATCCGCGACCTGGACCCGGAGGCGCGCAACCTCGAAGGCTACCTCTACCCGGACACGTACAACTTCCCGCCGGACGCGACGCCGAACAGCATGGTCGCCGGGATGGTCAAGCGCTTCCGCCAGCAGTGGAAGCCCGAGTGGACGGACGCGGCGCGCAGGCTGGGCTTCACGCCCCGCCAGGTCGTGACCGTCGCCTCGCTGATAGAGACCGAGGCGAAGCTCCCCGAAGAGCGACCCGTCATCGCCTCCGTCATCTACAACCGCCTGAAGAAACAGATGGCACTCGGCATAGACTCGTCCGTCATCTACGCCTCGAAGCTCGCCGGGAAGTGGAAGAACGACGGGAAGGTTTACAGGAGCGACCTCGACCGCCAGTCGCCGTACAACACGCGCCTCAACGCGGGGCTGCCGCCGGGGCCGATAGCGTCGCCGAGCCTGAGTTCTCTACAGGCCGCGCTCAACCCGGCCGAGACGGACTACCTTTATTACGTCCGCGAGCCGGCGCGCGACGACGGGGCGCACAATTTTTACAACAACGCGGCCGACTTCGAGCGCGGCGTGCAGGCCCTGCGCGAGTGGGAGCGCCAGCGCGACGCCCGCGAGGCCGCGACGAGGACGCAATGATGAACGCGGAATGCGGAATGAAAAGGCGTTTCCTTTTTAATTCATCATTCATCATTCGGCATTCCGCATTGCTTTTGACGGTTGGTTGATTTATGCTCCGAAGCGTCTCTCAGGCTTCGAGGCGAAGCGTTTTTCCGTAGGGTTGCGGGCAGTAAACAAAGGCGGCAAGAAGTGAAAAGAATCATCGGCATCATTTTCGTTCTGGCCCTCGCTTCAGCGGGCGCGCTCGCCCAGCAGGAGAAGGGCGTCGACTCTCAGAATGAGCGCGTGCGCGACTCCGGCAACAACCGCACCCCGGCCGACAACGGCACGAAGCAGGACAACGGCGCGGGGCGCGGGATCGACTTCGGCAAGGGCCGCACGCCCACGCCGCCGCCCGTCCCCAACCCTTACCGCTTCGCCGTCCGCCGCGACGCCGTCATCCAGGCCATCGAAAACGCCATCCGCGACCGCAAGCTCGTCATGGACACGGCGGCCTCCAAGCCCGACGAGGGAATCCTGATCAGCCAGCCCTACACCTTCGCCAAGGGCGCGGTCGTCGCCACCTCGGAGATCGGCCGTTACGCGGAACTCACCGAGGCGCAGTCGCGCGGGTGGACGCGCGGCCGCTACACGCTGATCGTCGAGGTGCAGCCGATTGACGGCAACAACACCAACGTCGCGGTCAACGTCAAAGTCGAGGGCCGCAGCGACGGCGCTTCCGGCGCGGAGTGGGTGACGCTCAGGAGCACGGGCGTGGCCGAGGAAGAGTTCCTGAGCAAGCTCGTGGAAGACTTGACCGGCGCGCCGCCGCCGGGCCGACTGCCCGCGACCGAGCCGTGAGAACACGTCTCTCCCCAACCGTGAGCCTTTGAAATCAAAGTTCGTCTCCCCGCGCCTCACCGTACACCTCAACGTCTGCAAGGACTTTTTTTATGATTACTCCAGACGACACAGGCAATAACTTCGCGGAGACTGACGGCTCCGAGATTAAGCGGGACCGCTCCCCCATCATCAAAATCGTCTCCATCATCCTGGCAGTCGCGGTCACGGCCACGCTGCTCGTGGGCTTCCTGGTGTGGCGCAAGCGCCACGAGGAGAGCGTCGGCGTCGCCCAGCCGCAGGCGCAGGCGAAACAGGCCAAGCCTGCCCTGCCCGCCAAGGTGCAAATCTACATGGACGAGGCCGTCCGCAAGGGCTCCGAGGCGATCATCGGCGGCACGGTCCACAACATCTCTGGCGAGAGTTTGACGAACCTGTCGGTCGAGATAGAGTTGAGCCACCGCAAGGACGCGGGCACGGAGGTGCGCTCCCTGAACGTGGAGCCGAAGGAGTTGGCCCCGGACCAGAAGGGCCGCTACTCGCTCACGCTGACGGGCGACTACCGCAGCTTCAAGCTGCTGCGCATCAAGACCGCCTCGGACGAGATAGGCTTCAAAGCCGCGCCGGGCGCACAGCGGCCCGCGGAGCGCGCGCCCGAACACAGGACCATCATCGTCAACCGGCCCGCCCCTTCCAAACAGGGCGAGGAGTTCATCAACACCCCGGACAACCCTTCGAAGATTCCCTGAGCCGATGGCGGAATGCGGATTTAAGAGAAATCACTCAACAGCCGGAGCGACTCAACACCTTTGCGCCTTTGCGTGAGGTTAATTCACGCAAAGGCGCAAAGAAAGGGTGCGACGCTTCTCTTAAATCCGCATTCCGAAATCCGCATTCAGCATTCGGAAGGGCAACCAATGTCGCGTGCGGAATCGTCCCAGCAGTGTTCCGGCGACAAGCTTGCCGCCCTCGGAAAGTTTCCGTTACAATTCGGGCGTTTTCGACGACCCGGAATTTTGCCCGAACGACGCTTCCTAAGATGAACTTGATGCCAGTCCTTCTACGCACACTCCTTTTCGCGGCCCTCGTGGCCTGCGCGGCCGGCGCGGCCCGCGCGCAGCAGCCCAGGCCGCTCACAGACAACCCCAGCGACACGATGGGCGCGGACAAGGGCTCCGAGAGCCGCCGCCGCAACCGGTCGAAGGTCATGATTGGGATGCCCGAAGAAGAGATGATGGCGCGCCAGGACATAGAGGCCGCCGAGAAGGACTACAGGGAGAACATAGATCGCGCGCGCGAGGCCGCGCAGTTGAGCACGGAAATCCGCGATGCCTACCTGCACAACAAGGCGTTCGGGCGCACCGAGCAGAAGAAGCTGGAGCGCCTGGAGAAACTCACGCGCAAGATTCGCAGCGAGGCCGGCGGCTCCGGCGGCGACGTGACCATTGAGAACGTGCCGTCGCAGATAGAGCCCGCGCTCTCGCGCATCGCGGAGCTTACCGACAAGGTGCGCAAGGTGGTCGAGAAGACGCCGCGCCAGGTCATCTCCGCCTCCGTCATAGAACAGTCCAACGAACTGCTCGAAATCATTCGCTACGTGCGCGGCTTAGCGCGCTGAACCACTTCCCCGAAGAGAGAGATGATGTCGGCCCACGGGCACACACTCCGCAGACCTTCGCTTTACTGGCTCGCCTCGCTGCTCGCCGCGCTCGTCCTGTTCGCCCCCGCGCGCGCGCAGGAGGGCGACGACGACGGCGACGTGGTGCGCGTCAACACTGATTTAGTCGTCGTCAACGTCACGGTGACGGACGGCGCGGGCAAGTACGTGCGGGGCCTCAAGCGCGCGGACTTCAAGCTGACGGAGGACGGGCGCGAGCAGACGATTGCGAGTTTCGGCGCGGAGGAGACGCCGTTCGCGGCGGCCGTGCTCCTGGACTTTTCGGGCAGCATGGAGACGCGCGTCTCGATGGCGCGCGCGGCCGCGATACGTTTTCTGGACGGGCTGCGCGAAGAGGACGTGGCCGCCGTCTACCGCTTCGACTCGGAGATCGAGCAGCTACAGGACTACTCGCCGAGCCGCGACCTGGCCCCGCTCGCCTTCGGGATGCGCGCCAAGGGCATGACCGTGCTCAACGACGCCGTCATGCGCGCGGCCGCAGACCTCTCGCGCCGCCCCGAGAAGCGGCGCGCCATCGTCGTGCTCTCCGACGGCTACGACACGAAGAGCAGCGCCTCGATGGACAAGGCGCTGGCCGCGGCCGCGGACGCGGGCGTAACGATTTACACGGTGGACATGACGCCCACCAACGCCCGCCCGGAGGCGCGCGCGCAAGCCTCAGGCATCCTGCGCAACTTCGCGGGCAAGAGCGGCGGCCGCTACATCAAGACGCCCGGCGGGCAGGAGTTGCGCGAAGCCTTCGAAAGCATCATCGAAGAACTCGGCAACCAGTACACGCTCGCCTACAGGCCCACGAACCGCGCGCGCGACGGCCGCTGGCGCGAGATCGATGTCAAGCCTGCCCGCGCGGAACTGACCACGCGAACGCGCAAAGGCTACCGCGCCCCCAAAGGCTGAAAGAAGGCTCTGCATATCTGTAGGGGCAGGGTCCGTCCCTGCCCGCTCGGCTGCGAAACTTAGCGGGCAGGGACGAGCCCGGCCCCTACGATTTTATCGCACGCCTCACGTCCCTCTGAAAATTGCTCTCAGGGCGCGCCGCGCGTTTCAGAGGCTCGTCTCGTTGCGAGCCTTCTCGCGGTGGCGGTCGAGGGCGAGTTCAATCAGGCGGTCCAGGACGCGCGGGAAAGGGACTCCCGAAGCCTCCCACATCTTCGGGAAGCCGGAAACGTCCGTCAGACCCGGAATGGTGTTCAGCTCGTTGACGAGCAGCTCGCGCGTGTCGCGGCGCAGGAAGAAGTCCACGCGCGCGAGGCCGGAGCAGTCGAGCGACTGGAAGGCCCGCACCGCGAGGCGGCGCACGCGCTCCGTCACCGACTTAGGGAGCGGGGCCGGGACCACGAACTCGACGTGCCCCGTGCCGGAATATTTCTCCGTGTAATCCAGGAAGGCCGCGGCCGGGTCTTTCACGATGTACTCGCCGGGCAGGCTCGCCTCAGGCTTCTCGTTGCCGATGACGGCGCACTCTATCTCGCGCGCGTCGAGCCCCTCCTCGACGATGATCTTCCGGTCGTAGCGCGCGGCCAACTCCACGGCCCGCTCCAGGGAAGCCTTGTCGGTGGCCTTCGAGATGCCGACGCTTGAGCCCAGGTTCGCGGGCTTGACGAACAACGGGAAGCCTATCTCGCGCGCGACGCGGCGCAGGACGGCCCCGCGGTCTTCGTCCCAAGCTTTACGCAGGAACCAGGTGTAGCCGCAGACGGGGAGCCCCGCGTCCTTGAAGAGCGACTTCATAGCCACCTTGTCCATCCCACAGGAGGAGGCCAGCACGCCGCAGCCGACGTAAGGCATCCCGACCATCTCCAGCCAGCCCTGAATCGTGCCGTCCTCGCCGAACGTCCCGTGCAGCACGGGGAAGACCACGTCGAGCGGCGTCGCCTCGCCCGCGTCGTGCGCGACGAGGCCGTTCGAAGAGGGGTCGCCGATGAGAGCCGACGGCTGGCGCTCTTCCGCAGCCACCTCCTCGGCCACGAGCCTCCTGGTCTCCTGCGGCAGCAGGCGGACTGCGTGCGCCGGCGAGAGCCACTTCCCTTCCTTCGTTATCGCAATCGGCACGACCTCGTACCTGCGCGCGTCCAGCCCGTCAATCACCGCCCGCGCCGAGCGCACAGAGACCTCGTGCTCCCCCGAACGCCCCCCGAAGACAACCCCGACCCTCAACTTCTTCGCCAAATCAAGCTCCTGGAAAGAAGTGATGAGTGCTGAGGACTGAGGGCTGAGTAAAGACCTGCTTTCTTTTACTCGGCACTCAGCGCTCAGTACTCAGCACTCTAAAGAATGGTTTTTCCTAACGCCGACAGGATGAGCTCGACGCCGAGCTCGGCCGTCCGGTTGTTGCTGTCGAGCGCGGTGTTGATCTCCACGATTTCGAGCGTGCGCATCCCGCCCGCCTCCGCGATCTTCTCCATCGCGAGGTGCGACTCGCGGTAGGTCAGACCGCCGCGCACGAGCGTGCCCGAGCCGGGCGCGTCGCCCGGGTCGAGCGCGTCCACGTCGAACGTCACGCTGTAGCCGGCCGTCGCACGCGAGACGATGGAGATGGCCTCGTCCATGCACGCGCCGATGCCCCGCTCGTCAATCTCGCGCATGGTGAAGAAGCGCAGCCCGAGTTGGCGTATCAGCTCGCGCTCCCCCTGGTCTAAGTCGCGCGCGCCGAGGTGCGCGCACAATGCGGGGTCGAGTTTCGGCGCGAAGCCCGCGACGTGCGTCAACTCGGGCGCGCCGAAGCCGAGGAGCGCCGAGAGCGGCATCCCGTGGATGTTGCCGGACGGAGAAGTGTCGGGCGTGTTCATGTCCGCGTGCGCGTCGAACCAGATGAGGCCGAGCGTCTGGCTGCGCTCGCGGTAGAAGGAGGCCGCGCCGGAGATGGAGCCGACGGCTATCGAATGGTCGCCGCCGAGGACGAGCGGGAGTTCGCCGCCGTCCAGAATGTTCCGCACCTCCCGCGCCAATTCCTCGCACGCGGCGCTGATCTCCGCCAGGTACTTCACCTTCTCCGCCGGGTCGGGCGGACCTTGCGGGCGCACGATCCTCATGTCGCCGAGGTCGCGCACCTCGTAGCCTAGCTGCGCGATGCGCTGGTTGAGCCGCGCCACCCTGAGCGCCGCGGGCCCTATGTCCACGCCCGCGAGGCTTGAGCCGAAGCCGAGCGGGACGCCCAGAATGCTCACGCGCCGCCCCACGCCGGGCCGGTCAGAGGGGAGAGCCTGCGACTTCTGCGATGTTAAGACTTCACTCATAAAACTAATCTCAGATTTCAAATTTGACCTTTGAAATCACCCGCCTTCTCAGCTCGACTGCGTCGGGAAGAAGGGCTTCATCAGGCCCGCGAAGGCTTCGAGGTTGCGCGTCTGGATCAGGATTTCGCCGGGGCCGACGAACTCGGAGACGATGCCCTCGCCGCTCATCATGCTGCGCCAGAAGCCGGCGGCCGCCTTGCGCAGCGTGTACTGCGTCGTCCCCTCCCACGCGACCAGGTGGCCCGTGTCCACCACGTAGCGCTCGCCCGGCCCCAACTTCTTACGGTGAATCGCGCCGAACGAGGAGAGCAGCAGCAGCCCCGTCCCGCTCACCTGCATGACGAACAACCCTTCGCCGCCGAAGAAGTTCTTCGCGCCGCCCCAGCGCGTGTCCACCGTCAGCCCCGCGTCGCCCGCGAGGTAAGAGCTCGACTGCACGAAGAAGGATTGGTTACTGAGTTCGAGCGCCGCGATGTCGCCGGGCGAGCCGGGCGCGAAGCAGACCTCGCCGGGGCCGTTGCGCGCCGTGAACGTCGAGACGAACGCGGACTCGCCGCCGGCCGCGCGCTTGAGCGCGCCGAAGAACCCGCCCTTCATCTCCGACTGCAACTCCACGTTGGCGGACATCGAGACCATCGCCCCGGCCTCGGCCAGTATGGACTGCTCGGGCTGTAGCTGCACGACGGCGAGCGAGAAAGAGGGCTGGTGCTGAATCTCGTAAGTGAAGCCGAGCCCCTGCCCGCTCGCGTCCGCGTCCAGGTGAATCCCGCGGCCCTGCTGTTGCTGCTGCGGCGGGTAGCCGTAGGGCTGCGCGCCCGCGCCCGGATAGCCCGGCGGGGGCGGCGGGTAAGCCGCTTGCGGCGGGGGGTAAGCAGGCTGAGGCGGCGGGGGCGGGTAGCCCGGTGCTTGCGGCGGCTGCGGGGGTTGCGGCGGCGCGCCCACACTGTAGCCTCCCGGCTGATAATTCGGCGGCGGGGGCGGAGGCGGCGGCGAGAAGGCGTTCAAGCTTGAGCCGCACGTACTGCAAAACTTCACGCCCGGCGCGGCCTGCGCGCCGCACTGTGGACAGGTCATAGTAAGACTCCTTTTGCCTTTTCGATGATGGTGGAAACGGCCTGCTCCGGCGTCTCCGCGAAGTCGAGCGCGCTCACGTCCCGTTCGCTGACGACCAGGTGCCGCCGCCAGGCTTCCACGACCGGCGGCCAGCAATCGCCCAGGAGCACGAGCGGGCGCGGCTCGATGACGCGCGTCTGCACCTTGTTCCAGACGAGCGAGACTTCCGTCACGGTGCCCATCCCGCCGCGCAAAGCGATGAAGCCGACCGAGCGCGTGATGAGGTGTTGCAGGCGTTCGTAAAAGTGCGCCGTCGCCACCTTGTCCGTCAGGTAGCGGTTGGGCTCGGCCTTGAACTGATTCATCACGATGCCGAGCACGCGCCCGCCGCGCTCGCGCGCCCCGCGGCTCGCGGCCTCCATGACGCCCAGGTATCCGCCCGTGCAAATCACGTAGCCGGCCTCGGCCAGCAACTCGCCGACCCGGTGCGCCTGCGCGTACTCCGGGTCCGCCTCGGTGCAGCGCGACCCGCCGAAGATGGTGACGATGCGTTCGTGAGTGTCAGTCATAAGAGTCGTGAGTCGTGAGTCGTGAATCGTAAATCGTAAAATCGTTCTCTTCCATTCACGATTTACAATTCACGATTCACGGCTTTAAGCGGTAGAGCATCCGCGGGAACGGAATCGTCTCGCGGATGTGCTCGATGCCGCACATCCAGGCCGTGCAGCGCTCGATGCCCATGCCGAAGCCCGCGTGCGGGACCGAGCCGTAGCGGCGCAAGTCCAGATACCACTCGAAAGCCTCCTGCGGCAACTGGTGCTCGGCGATCTGGCCCTGCAAGAACTCCAAAGAGGTCGCGCGCTCGCCGCCCCCGATGACTTCGCCGTAACCCTCGGGCGCGAGCACGTCGACGCCGAGCGCCAACTCCGGCCTTTCGGGGTCGCGCGCCATGTAGAAGGCTTTGACCGCCGCCGGGTAGTGGTGAACCATGACGGGCTTGTCGAACTTGCCCGAGATGTAAGTCTCGTCGGGCGCGCCGAAGTCGCCGCCCCACTCGAAGCGCGAGGGCAGGTCGCCGCGCTCGAAGCCCTCGTGCAACATCTTGACGGCGTCGTCGTAGTGCAGACGCGGGAACGGCGGCACGATTGCCTCCAGCCTTGACGCGTCGCGTTCGAGCAGCTTCAACTCCTCGGCGCGGTCCGCGAGCACGCGCGACGCTATGGAGGAGAGGAAGCGCTCGGCGAGCGACATCACGTCGTCGAGCGTACTGTAAGCCATCTCGGGCTCGACCATCCAGAACTCCGTCAGGTGGCGGCGCGTCTTGGACTTTTCGGCGCGGAACGTGGGGCCGAAGCAGTAGACCTTGCCGAAGGCCGCGGCCGTCGCCTCGTTGTAGAGCTGGCCGGACTGCGTCAGGTAAGCCTTCTCGCCGCCGAAGTAGTCGACCTCGAAGAGCGTCGTCGTCCCCTCGCACGCGGCCGGCGTGAAGATGGGCGCGTCCATCAGCGTGAACCCGTCCGAGTCCAGGAAGTCGCGCACCGCCTTGACGACCGTGTGGCGCACTTTCAAGATCGCGTGCTGGCGGCGCGACCGCAGCCACAGGTGGCGGTGATCCATCAAAAATTCCGTCCCGTGCTCTTTGGGCGTAATCGGGTAGTCGTGCGCGGTACTGACGACCTCGGCCCCAGTCACGTCGATCTCGTACCCGCCCGGCGCGCGCTCGTCGGCGCGCACGGTCCCGCGGATCACGAGCGCGGACTCCTGGCCCAAGTTTTTGAGCGCCTCCCACGTCTCCTCCGGCACGGCCTTCTTGAAGACCACGCCCTGCACGATCCCCGTCCCGTCCCTCAACTGCGGGAACAGCAGCTTCCCGCTCGAACGCAGATTGTAAAGCCACCCCTGGAGCGTGACCTCCCGGCCGACGTGCTCGGACAATTGGTTGATGTATGTCTGCATAAGAAAAAGTACTGAGTGCTGAGTACTGGGGACTGGGTAAGGACTCGCTTTTGCTCAGTCCTCAGTCCTCAGTACTCATCGCTGTTATTTAGTCTTTCCGTAATCGCCTTTTTCAGCGCCGGGAAACGGTCGAGCCACTCGGCCGCCTGGAGCACTATCTGAAAAGTGGGCTTGATGAACCGGGCGTAAGTTTGCGCGCGGCCGCAGACGGCCGTCTGGTACGAGAACGTGCCGACGGCCTTGAGGCCGCGCTGGACGGTCATCAGGCGGAACTCGCGCGCGAAGTCGTCCGGGTCGAGCGCGTCCAGGCCGTGCCGCCGCCGCTCGTCAATCAGGAAGAGGCGGTGCGCGCGGACTTCCGCCAGTGACGGCGGCGCGCTCAGGCGGTCCAGAAGCAGCGACACGAGGTCGTAGCTCGCCGGCCCCATGCGCGCGTCCTGGTGGTCAACTATGCGCAGCCTGCCCTTCCTGTCCACCATCAGGTTCGACGGGTGGAAGTCCCTGTGGCACAAAACGCGCGGCCGCGCCGAGAGTTCCGCCGCCACGTCGTTCATCTCCGCCTTCAGCTCGGCCGCCTCGCCGTGCGAGAGCCTCTCCCGGCGCAGGCTCCCGAAGTAGTGTTCGAAGAAGAAGCCCAGCTCCCAGGCGAGCTTCGCCTCGTCGAAGGCCAGTCGGCCCGCGATTGACTTGCGCTCGACCGCGAGCGGCGTGGCCGCCTGTATGTGCGCGATGAGCGTGATGGCCTGCTCCTTGTACGCCTCCACCTCTTCTTCCGAGGACGACTCGTAGACCAGCCGCAACTGGCGGTCGCCCAAGTCCTCCTGCACGATGATGCCCTGCGCGGCCTCCACCTCGTAGATTTCCGGCACAGGCAATTTCGCTGCGAGGAAGAGGCGCGTCACGTCCAGGTACGGGTGAAAGTTCGGGTCGAACGGCTCCGGGTAGACGGCCGCGACCGCCGTCTTTTTCTTCCAGGGGAAGCGGAAATACTCGCGCGTGGAGGCGTCGGGCGTGAGCGCCAGCACGTCGCCGTCCTTCGCCCCGCCGCGCGCCGCGAGGAAGCGCAGCAGCCGCTCGCGCGCCGGTGTGTCGAAGCCGCTCGTTGTGGCCGTAGGAGATTGGCTCATTAACTGAAGAGAAGCGCCCAGGGGATTTTCACAAAACGGAGCCGAACGCCAAAGAGGCCCGGCTTTTCCCGGCGTTTTCCTTGTACTAAAGAGTAGCGGGGATTGTATCACCCAGACAACGGGACGACAAAGTTTTCCCCACGAAACTCGCCTTTGAGCGCCTTCGGCGGCGGCTCCTCGCCGCGCACCAGGTCGGCGCGAACCACGGCCGCGTTCTCCAACACCTCGCCCGCGCGGACGCGCACGCCGTCGCCCAAAACGGCGCGGCCGACGCGCGCCCCCTCTTCGACAGTTACACCGTCCCAGAGCACGGAGTCGCGCACCGTCGCGCCCGCGTGAATGGCACAATTCTCGCCCGCCTCCACGTCGCGCCCCTCGTCTTTCATGAGCGCGAGGCTGATGTCCAGGTAGCGCGGGATGGTCGAGAGCTCGTACCAGCGCCCCTCGGCGACGTGCGCGACGACGCGCTCGCCGCGCGCGATGGCCTGCGGGTAAACGTCCGTGGTCGAGTGCGAGAAACGGCCGCGCGGGATGTAGTCGAAGATGCGCGGCTCAAGAACCTGAATCCCCGTGAACATCAGCGGCGCGTCGCCGCGGTCGCCGCCCGGCGCGGGCATCCCGCCGAAACCCGTGACCAAAGGGCCGCGCGTTTCGACCACGCTGAAGCGCTCGCGCCGCTCGTTCGGCAGCAGGACGAGCGTGGCGAGCGCGCCGGTCTCGCGGTGCGTTTCGAGCGCCCGCGTGAGGTCGATGTCGGTCGCGATCTTGCCGTTGACGACGAAGAAGGTGCCGCCTTCGAGCAGGTGCCGCGCGTTGTCGAGCGCGCCGCTCGTGCCCAGGATGATTTCTTCTTCGACGTAGTCGAGGCGGACGCCGAAGCGGGTGCCGTCGCCGAGGGCGGCGCGCACGGAGTCCGGCTGGTGGTGCAGGTTGACGACGACCTCGCGGCAGCCGTGGCGGCCCAGGTATTCGGCCACGTAGCCGACGAGAGGCTTGCCCAGGAAAGGGATGGCGGGCTTCGTGCGGTCAACAGTCAGCGGCCAGAGCCGCGTCCCGTAGCCGGCAGCAAGAATCATCGCGCGCATGTGTGTAAAACCCTTGGCTCGTCAGGAGGCTTGCGACGACGCGTCGCGCATCACCAGGTCGAAGGTTCCGGGGGCTACTTTGCGGAAGCGGCCGTTGCGGTTGAGCGAAACGGCGATGCTGATGGTGGGGTTGTGTCCCGTGAAATTGAAGCCGCCTTCGACGAGGCGGTTGTAAATCTCGTTGACGTGCAGGGGCTCGCCCGCCTCCCTGAGAATCATGGTCGTCGCCTGCGGGATCGTGCGGTCGAAGAAGCGGTCGCTCTTGACTTCGATTTCGGGGTGGACGGGCGGGATGTGGTGGGGCGGGATGACCGTGCGCGGCGTAAAGCCAGCGCCCCTGCGCGAAACACCGTCGCGCTGCATGGCCGCTTCGAGTTCCGAGTCGGAGGGCGCGTGGAGCGTCGCCGGCTGCGGCTGCGGCGCGGGCGTCAGCACGGACGAGAGCAGGCGCACGACGGCCGCCTCCGTCTGGCTCGTGAGCGTGTCCATCTCGGCCAGCTCCGCGCGCAGGGTCTCGGCCTCGGCCTCCAACTCGGCCAGGCGCGCCGCCAGACGCGTCCGCGCCGCGCGCGTCTGCCGCAGGCTCTGCTCCAGCGTCGAAATCAGATTCTCTGTAGCCATAATCTGAATGATGAACTCTGCGGGATGAATGATGAATGAAAAGCCTTCGTCTTTAGTTCATCATTCATCGCTCATCCCGCAAAGTTTTACCTGTCTCTCTCAATAATATAACTCGGGATCGCGCGCAGGGCGTCCGTGTAGTTCGAGGCGGGCAGCACACTGATCGCGTCGCGGGCGGCCTCTGCGTAGCGCGCGGCCTCGGAGCGTGCGCGTTCGAGTGCGCCCGCGCGCTCGACCATCTCCAGGAGCGTATGCCGCGCGTCCTGGTGATAGCGCCCTTCGCGTATCACCGCCTGCACGAGCTGGCGCGCGGGGCCGTCGCCCCCGCCGTCGAGCAGATAGATCAGGGGCAGCGTCAGTTTCCCTTCGAGCAAGTCAACGCCCGCCGGCTTGCCCAGGACTTCGTCCGTCGCCGTAAAGTCCAAAAGATCGTCGACGAGTTGGAAGGCCGTCCCCAGGCTCATCCCGTAATCTCTGAGCGCAATCTGCCGAGTCGCGTCCGCCCCGCCCAGGATAGCACCTATCTGGCAGCACGCGCTGAAAAGATAGGCCGTCTTGCGCTGGAGGATGTCCAGGTACTCTTCTTCCGTGATGTCCGTGCGCCCGAGCAGCGTCAACTGCAACAACTCGCCCTCGGTCATCTTCCGCGTCGCGGCCGTCAGGATGTCCAGGATGGGCAGCGAGCGTTCGGCGAGGCTCGTCTCGAAGGCAGACATGTAGAGCCAGTCGCCCATCAGGACGGCCGTCTGGTTGCCGAAGCGCGAGTTAATCGAGGGGCGGTTGCGGCGCGTCTCGGCGTTGTCGATGATGTCGTCGTGGACGAGCGTGGCCGTGTGCAGGAACTCCATCACGGCCGCCATGCGTATGGAGCTGATTGATGAGCCGTCGCCGCCCGCCGCGTAGTTCGACAGGATGGTCAGCGCCGGGCGCACGCGCTTGCCGCCAGACGCGCGCAGGTAGTCGCTGATGTAGGCGATGACCTGGACGTTCGACTGCGCCTGCCGCTCGAACTCCGTCTCGACCTCGGCCATCTCCGAGGCGATGAGACTGAAGATGCGCCGCGCGGAGACTTGCGGCTCTTCGACTTCGGCAATGGGGCCGGATGTTTGCATAAGAATCAGTTGGCAGTAGGCAGTGGGCAGTTGGCAGCAAGAAGCAGTTTTAACTGCGAACTGCCCACTGCCTACCGCCAACTGCTCTTCAGTTCGTTCGATAGTTCGTAAACTGCATGTCGATGCCGAAATCTTTGGCCTTTAGTTTAGTGATCACGTCTTGCAGGGTGTCGCGGTCGCGGCCGGTGACGCGGACCGTGTCGCCCTGTATGGCGGCCTGCACCTTGGCCTTGCTGTCCTTGATGAACTTGACGATCTCTTTGGCCTTCTCCTGCGGGATGCCCTGCTGGAGTTCGACGTGCTGGCGGACGGTGGAGCCTGCGGCCGGCTCGACCTTGCCGTAAGAGAGCGCCTTCAGGGGGACGCCGCGGCGGACGAGCTTCTGTTGCAGGATGTCGTTCATGTTGCGGAGCTTGGTCTCGTCTTCGGCCGCCAGGACGAGTTCCTTCTCTTCGAGCGTGACGGACGCGCGGCTCCCCTTGAAGTCGAACCGCTGGCTGACTTCCTTCGAGGTCTGATTGATGGCGTTGGTGATTTCAGCCCTGTCAACTTTGGAGACGATGTCGAATGAATTTTGCTGAGCCATAAAGTAGTTTCGCCCGCCGTCGTGGGCCGCACGCGCGTGAGCATAACATCAAATCTCGGCGCGGCGAAAGTTCCCCGACAAATTTTTATGACAATCCGGGGCCGCGGGCCTTCAGTTCCAGGCCGAAAAAGCGTGCGAAGTTGTCGGAGGTCAGGCGGCCCATCTCTTCGACGGTCGTGCCGTGAAGCTCCGCGAGGCAGCGCGCGACTTCCACGACGCGGGCGGGCTCGTTGCGCCGGCCGCGGAACGGGACGGGCGTGAGATACGGGCAATCCGTCTCCACGAACAAGCGGTCGAGCGGCACGCGCCGGGCAGCCTCCCGCAAATCTTCCGCCTTCTTGAAGGTGACGTTCCCCGCGAACGAAATCACGAAGCCTAGTTCGAGCACCTGCCCCAGCATCCGCAGCCCGCCGCCGAAACAGTGCATCACGCCGCCTCGCGGGCTGCCCGCCCACTCTTCACGCAGGACGTTGACCGTGTCCTCGTCCGCCGCGCGCGAATGTATGACGACGGGGAGCCCCGCCTCGCGGGCCAGCCGCAACTGCATCGCGAAGACCTCGCGCTGCACCTCGCGCGGCGAGTGGTCGTAATGGTAATCGAGCCCTATCTCGCCCCAGGCGACGACGCGCCGACTCTCTTCGACCAGGCGCAGGATGCGCCGCTCGGCATCATTATCGTAGAGCTTCGCGTCGTGCGGGTGAACGCCGACCGCCGCGTAAACGCCTTCGTACTTTTCCGCGACTTCAACCGCACGCTCCAGAGAGCCGCTGTGCGGGTCGCCCGTCCCCACATTCAAAATCGCGCGCAGCCCCGCCTCGCGCGCACGCGCCACCACCTCGTCGCGGTCCGCGTCGTACTCCTCGCCGTCAATGTGCGCGTGGGAATCTACGAACATAAAATAGTGGGCAGCAGGCAGCGGGCAGTTAAGAAACAGCAGAGCAGTTGTGCCGGAACTAATCGCCGCGGACTGTAACGGTCTTTCTTTTAACCGCCCACTGCCTACTGCTACTTGAGTCTCGCGCCGTTGGGCACGTCTTCGGTGAAGGTGGCGACGACGGGGCGGCCCTCGTCGCCGACGGAGGCTGCGAGAATCATGCCCTGTGATTCGAAGCCGCGGAGCTTGCGCGGCTTGAGGTTGGCGACGACCACGACCTTGCGCCCGACCATCTTCTCCGGCTCGTAGTGCTCGGCTATCCCCGCCAGAATCTGGCGCGGCTCCGCTTCGCCCAGATCGACGGTGAAGCGCAGCAGCTTGTCAGACTTCGGCACGCGCTCGGCCGTCAGGACTTCCCCGACGCGCATCTCGACTTTGGCGAAGTCGCCTATCTCTATGAAACTCGCTTCCGCCGGGACGGCGTCCGCCTCGGTCGCGCCCCGCATAGGCGGCGCGGGCTTCGTCTCGCTCGCGGTCGGAGCGCCGGCCACGGCGTCCGCCTCGGTCGCGTGCACGCCCGAAGGCTGCGCGGCCGTCTCTTTCTCCGCGGCCGTCTCTTTCTCTATCTCGGCCATCGTTTTCCCCTTGTCTATGCGCGGGAAGAGCGGCTTGACCTCCCCGACGCGCGTCCCTTCCTGCAAGCCTCCCCAGACGAGCTTCGTCGGGTCGGCCTTCTCCAAACTGTCCGCGAGCCCCAACTGCTCGTAAATCCTCGCGGTCGCCTCCGGCATCACAGGGTGAAGCAGCACGGAGAGCCAGCGCAAAGTCTCAGCCGCCCTGTAGAGGACTGCGTTCAGCGTCTCGCGCTGACTTTCGTTCTTCACGAGTTCCCAGGGCTTCGCGTCCGAAATCATCTTGTCCACGCGCGCGATAATGGCCCAGGCCGTCTCCAGCGCGCGGCTGACGGCGTAGTCCTCGAACAGCAGGACGAACTGGTCGCGCGCGTGTTCGAGCGTCGAGGCGAGCGCGCCCTCGTCCGTGTCGACGCCCGCGCGCTTGGCCGACAGGTAATTCTCCTCCGCGATTCGCCCGGCGGGAACGATGCCGTCACAATAACGGTGAATCATTGTCAGCGTCCGGCTCGAAAGATTGCCGAGCCCGCTCGCCAGGTCCGAGTTCGTGCGGTCGATGAGCGTCTCGTAGCCGAACTTGCCGTCCTGGCCGAAGACCATCTCGCGCAGGCAGTAGTAGCGCACGGCGTCAGTCGAGAAATGCTTGAGCAGGATTCCGAGGTCAATCGCGTTGCCGAGCGACTTGGACATGCGGCGGCCCGTCGGGTCGAGCCACATGCCGTGCGCGAAGACGGTCTGCGGGGGCGCGAGGCCCGCCGCCAGCAGGAACGAGGGCCAGTAGACCGCGTGAAAACGCAGGATGTCTTTGCCGACCAGATTCACGCCGGGCCAGAATTTTTCGAAGCCGACGGCGCGCTCCCTCTCCTCGTTGCCGAAGCCTATGGCCGTGATGTAGTTGGTCAGCGCGTCGAACCAGACGTAGATGGTGTGCGTGGGGTCGTCCGGCACGGGGATGCCCCAGCTCACGGAAGTCTTCTGCCGGCTGATGGACAAGTCCTGAAGACCTCCGCGCACGAAGCTCAAGACCTCGTTCCGACGTGCTTCGGGGCGTATGAACTCGGGCTGTGCGTCGTAGAGCGCGAGCAGGGTTTCGGCGTAGTCGGAGAGGCGGAAGAAGTAGCTCTCCTCGGCGACGTGGTCGAGCGGCTTCAGGTGCTCAAGACAGATCGGCGGGTCGCCGGGGCGTTCGCCGGGCGCGTACTCCCCCTCGGACTTGTAGGCCGCGCACGAGGCGCAGAACCAGCCCTCGTAATGGCCCTTGTAAATCGCCTCGCGCCCCTTCGGCGTGACGGAGCGCGCCACGCGCCGCCACAGCTCCGACACGCCCTCGTAGTGGAACGGCTCGGTCGTCCGCATGAAGATGTCGTAGCCGCCGTGCTCCGTGTCGAGGCCGAACTCGCTGAACGTCCTCTTAAAATGGGCCACGATCATGTCCACGTACTCTTTCGGCGTCACCCCGTTGCGCCCGGCGATGCGCTCGATGTTGATGCCGTGTTCGTCCGTGCCCGTCAGGAAGTAAGTCTCGTAGCCCCGCTGCCTGTAATGCCGCCGCAGGCAGTCCGCGACGATGGTCGGGTAGAGACTCCCCAGGTGCGGGAAGCTGTTGGCGTAAAAAATCGGAGTCGTGACGTAGAAAGTTTTCATATTAAGTCGTAAGTGATGAGTGCCGGGGACTGAGTAAAAGGAAGCAGTTTCTAACTCAGCACTCAGCACTCATCACTATTTTCTGTCCTGCTGCGCTTTCGCGAACTCGTCGTCAGGGTTGAAGCGGGGCAGTTCGGGGGCGTCTGCGACGCGGCGGCCGATGGCGAGCGCGATCTCGGCCGACTGAATCATCCCCTCGAAATTCCAGGTGTCGCGGTACTCGTCGGAGGGCTGGTGATAGTTGGCCGTGTTGTAAGCCCTGAACTGCTCCTCGCCCCAGCCGGCGGGGCGGCCGACGAACTCCTTCCCCTCCTTCAAACTAATCGAAGGCACGCCCACCTTGGCGAACGGGAAATGGTCCGAGCGGTAGAAGGAGCCCTGCTCCGGGCGCGGGTCCGGCGCGACCGTCAAACTCCGCTCGCGCGCGACCGCCTCGACCACGGCGCGCAGACTCGAACGCTCCGCGCCGAGCGGGACGAAGTCGCTCGTGCGGCCCAGTATGTTCATCGAATCCAGGTTGACGACGGCCGCGGTCTTGTTCAAGGGCACGAGCGGGTGCGTCGCGTACCACTCCGCGCCGTAAAGACCCTGCTCCTCGGCGGTCGGGAAAAGGAAGAGCGCGGAGCGGCGCGGCTTTTCACCGTCCGGCAACTTCGAGAGCGCCTGCGCGACGCCGAGCACGGCCGCGACGCCAGAGGCGTTGTCCACCGCGCCGTTGTAGATGCGGTCGCCCTGCTTGTTCGGCTCGCCGATGCCCAGGTGGTCCCAGTGCGCGGAGTAGATGACGTACTCGTCGCGCAGCTTCGCGTCGCGCCCCGGCAGGACGCCCACGACGTTCGGCGCGCTCACGCGCTTCAACTCGCTCTTGAGGTCAATCGAGGCCGTGAGGCCCAATTTCACGGGCTGGAAGTCGCGCGACGCGGCGCGCTTTCGCAGGTCGTCCAGGTCTTGCCCGGCGAGTCGCATCATGCGCTGGGCCGCGTCGTTCGTCACCCAGGAGCGCAGCTTGAGAAAAGGCTTGGAACTGTTTTCGTCGCGCGCCAGGTCGAAGCGCCAGGCGCTGTTCGAGGTTCGCACCACGCTCCAGGGGTAGCCGGCCGACTCGTCCGTGTGCAGCAGAATCGCGCCCGCCGCGCCGCGCCGCGCGGCCTCCTCAAACTTGTACGTCCAGCGGCCGTAGTAGGTGAGCGCGCGGCCGCCGAAGAGGCTCGACTCCGCGGCCGGGGCCGGCGGGTCGTTGACCAGCATGACGAGAATCTTGCCGCGGTAATCTGAGGCGTCGCCCTTGTAATCGTTCCAGCGCTGCTCTGGCGCTTCGACGCCGTAGCCGACGAAGACCAGTTCCGCGCTGACGGACACCTCGGCCGTTTGCGCGCCCGTGAAGGCGACGAACTCGTCCGCGAACTTGAAGCTCTCCTTCCTGTCGCCCGCGCTGACGGTCAGGACGCTCGCGGGGTCCGCCTTGACGCCGACGAGCGAGACCGGCTGGAAGAAACTGCCGCCCGGCCCGGCCCCACGCAGTCCCAGCGCTTCGAGCTGCGCGGCGATGTACTTGGCCGCCAACTCGCCGCCCGGCGCGCCCGTCCCGCGCCCCTCCAGCTGGTCGTCCGACAGAAACTTGATGTGCGCGCGCAAAAACTCCTCGCTGATAGGACTGCCCGCGTCCGCCCGATTCTGCGCCAACGCGGAGCCGGCGAGCGAAGCAATCAGCAAAGTCGCAATTACAATATTCAATCTTCTCATCATTCTTCGCGTCCTTACTGCTTTCTCACTTCCCTGTTATCAACGCCATCGCCTCGGCGCGCGTGCGCGGGTCTTTGCGGAAGCCGCCGAGGACCGTCGAGGTGATCGTGACCGCGCCAGGTTTTTTCACCCCGCGCAGCGTCATGCAAGTGTGCTCGGCTTCTATGACGACCATCACGCCGAGCGGTTTGAGACCCTCGTAAAGCGTGTTCGCGATCTCGGAAGTCAAGCGCTCCTGCACTTGCAGGCGGCGCGCGAAGACTTCCGCCAGGCGGGCCAATTTCGAGAGTCCCACGATGCGCCCGCCCTTCGGGATGTACGCGATGTGGCAGCGCCCGACGAAGGGCGCGAGGTGGTGCTCGCAGATCGAGGCGATGTTGATGTCTTTGACGATCACCATCTCGTCGTGCTTGTCGCCCGGCAGCGGCACGACGTGCTCGTGCGGGTCCTCGCGCATCCCCGCGGTCAACTCCGCGTACATCTCCGCCACGCGCTGCGGCGTCTCTTGCAGCCCCGGACGTGCCGGGTCTTCGCCGATTCCTTCCAGGATAAGGCGCACGCCCCGCGCGATCAGCTCAAGGTCAACTCCGGCGCGCGCCCCATTCGCCAACTCTTCTCCGGCGTCTGACAGTTTCGTGCTCATCTCTGGTTACCCTCGCGACTTACGGAAGGCGGCGAGCGCCGCCCGCTCGACTTCCAGGAGCGGCACGCCCGCCCGCTCCGCGGCCGCACGGCACTCCTCGTACTCCGGCATCCCCTTGGCCGCCCCGCCGCCGAGTCGTGCCACTTTAACACTAATCTCGCCGAACTCTGTTTCGACTTTCACGGTCTCGCGCCCGAGCGCGCGGCGCGTCACTTCGTAAAAGCGGACGCCGAGCGTCGTCGTCTCCGCGAGCAGAAACTGGCACAAAGCGTCACGGTCCGCGGGCCGGCAGAGGACGGAGAGCAGCGTGCCGGGCCGGTTCTTCTTCATCTGCACGGGCGTGAGATAACAGTCGAGCGCGCCGCGCCGCAGGGCTTCCGACATCACGTGCCCGTAGACCTGCGGCGACATGTCGTCGATGTTCGTCTCGACCATGACCAGGCGCTCGTCCGTCGCCGCCTCCCCCGCCTCGCTCTCGCCGAGCATCAGGCGCAGCACGTTCGGGAAGTTCTCGTACTCGCGCCCGCCCGCGCCGTAACCCGTCCGCTCGATTCTCATCTTCGGCAGCGGCCCGAATTCACTACAGACAGTGCTGATGACGGCCGCGCCCGTCGGCGTCACCAGCTCGCCCCTGATGTCCGAGGAATAGACGGGCGCGTCTTTCAGAAGCTCCGCGACGGCCGGCGGCGGGACGGGGAAGCGGCCGTGGGCCATTTCCACCATGCCGCTCCCGACGTGAAGCTCGGAAGAGACGAAGCGCTCGACGTTCAGCAGCTCGAAGCCGACGCACGCGCCCACCACGTCGACAATCGCGTCGAGCGCGCCGACCTCGTGGAAGTGTATGCGCTCCACAGGCACGTTATGAATCTTCGCCTCGGCCTCGGCCAGCCGCGTGAAGATACGCGCCGCGCGCTCCTTCACCGAGTCCGCGAGTCGCGAGTCGTTAATGATCTTCAGGATGTGACTGAGGTGCCGGTGCGCGCGCTCTTCGTCCGTGCGGACGAGGGCGCGCGTGGCGCTGATGCCCGAGCGGTCAACCGTCTCGAAACTGACTTCGTAGCCGGGAACGTCAAGGAGCGACAGTTGCTCCGTCAGCAGGCGCGGGTCAACCCCGACGCCGATTAGTGCGCCCAAGATCATGTCGCCGCTCGCGCCGGCGAAGCAGTCGAAGTAGAGAGTCTTCATCAGTCAACAAAAGAGCGGCAGGACCTCTCCGGCCTTTCCCTGAATCACCTCGTCGCACAAGTCCGACAGCGGCGTCCGCTCCGGGTTGACCTCGACCACGTACGCGCCCGCGGCCTTCGCGACCTCGGGCAATCCCGCCGCAGGGTACACGAGCGCCGAAGTCCCCACCACGAAGCACAACTCACATCGAGCGGCCGCGGCGGCCGCCCGCTCGAAAGCATTCATGGGCACTATCTCGCCGAAGAGCACCACGTCTGGCCGCAGGTAGCTCCCGCAGTCCGCGCAGGTGTAGGTCCGGCCGACTTGCGATTCCCTGTCGCGCAGGTCGTACTTCGTGCGGCACGCCGTGCACCGCGCCCGCCAGAGGTTGCCGTGAAGCTCTATCACGTCCCCTGACCCCGCGGCCTGGTGCAGCCCGTCCACGTTCTGCGTGACGAGCGTGAAGTCCTCGAACCTATCTTGCCAGCGCGCCAGCGCCCTGTGCGCCGCGTTCGGCTCAATCTTCTCTATCACGCCGCGGCGGTAATCGAACCACTCCCAGACCTCCGCCAGGTTCCTTTCCAGCATCCCCGCCGAAGAAATCTTATCGAACGGCATCCCCTTCCACACGGCCGACTGCCCGCCGCCCCTAAACGTAGGCACGCCCGACTCCGCCGACACGCCCGCGCCCGTCAAAACGACAACGCGACGCGCCCCCGCGAATCGCTTCCGCAACTCCGCGGAGATAGATAGCTCTCGATTCGTCATCTTCAGTAAAAAGCGATGGTAACAGAGCGCCCGCCGAATGTGTCAAGCATCGCCACCTCGCCGCGCGTGTTAGCCCGGCTGGTATCCACTTCCCATGCCGGGCGTCACTCGTTTCGCGAGTAAAGCATTCTATCTAATCGCACACCTCAGCCTCTCAAGAGTGAAAGACGCCCGTATAACCGCGAAAGTTCTTCACATAACGGCGAAAGCCGCTCATATAAGCCCGAAACTTCGCTTCTAAAGGGTAAAACTTGTCTTCTCAAGCGTGAAAGTTGTTCTCTCAAAGGTGAAAGTTGCTCTCTAAAGGGTGAAAGTCGTTCATATAATGACGAAAGTTGTCCACATAATGACAAAACTTGTCATCTCAAGCGCGAAAGTTACTCTCTAAAGAGTGAAAGTTGGCCGTATAAGGGTGAAAGTTGGTTGCTAAAGCCGCGCCGGCATAAAGATAACCGTTTGAGAGTGAGTTAACGCGCTCAGAGTTGAGCCTGAAGACCGATTCGGTAAACGAGCTAAAACTAACGCGGACGGTGACGAGTTAAAAAGCGCCGCATTCCCGTTGTCACCTGCGGACGCTGATTGGTAAGACGCGGGCGCACTGGGCTATACTGCGGGCTTTGCTGTGAGTGAAAATTTACGTCTGTGGATAGGGGATTATGGCCGGATTGAGCCTGGTTAATTTGCAGAAGTCTTTGCGGGAGCGCGTGCGCGGGGCGGCGGCGGAGTTGTTCGGCGTGGAGCTTGAGCAGGTGGCGGCGGAGGTGCCGCCGCGGACGGAGTTGGGGGATTTGGCGTTCCCTGTGGCGTTCGAGCTGGCGAAGCGCGTGAAGCAGGCGACCGGGGAGAAGCGCGCGCCGCGTGCGATTGCGGAGCAGTTGGCGAAGGCGCTCGAAGAGGCGAAGGGCGTCGAGCGCGTCGAAGTCGCGGGGGCCGGTTACCTCAACGTCTTCTTCGACCGCGCGCGGCTGCTGGCGAGTTTTTCGTCGGCGGATAAGGAAGGCCCTTCGACTACCGCTTCGCCCGACGCGCGGCCGAAGCGGATGGTCGAGCACACGAGCATCAATCCGAACAAGGCCGCGCACATCGGACACGTGCGCAACGCCGTGCTCGGCGACACGTTCGTGCGCGTCCTCCAGGCGGCGAATGAACGCGTCGAGGTGCAGAACTACATAGACAACACGGGCGTGCAGGTCGCGGACGTGGTCGTCGGCTTCGTCCACCTTGAGCGCATGACGCTCGACGACATCAAGGCCCTCGACCGCTCTCTGCCGCCGGAGCGCCCGTTCGATTATTTCTGCTGGGACTTGTACACGCGCGTCGGCCTCTACTACCGCAACGACGACCCGAACGGCGCGCCCGACGCCGAGCGTTTGAAGCTGCGCGCCGAGACGCTTCACCTCATCGAAGAGGGCGACAACCCGACGGCGCTCCTGGCCGACTACGTCGCGACGCGCAACGTCGAGTGCATCCTGGACACGATGGAGCGCCTGGGGATTCGCTACGACGTGCTCCCGCGCGAGTCGGAAATCCTCCGGCTGAAATTCTGGGACCACGCCTTCGAGCGCATGAAGGAGACGGGCGCGATTCACTTCGAGACGGAGGGCAAGAACAAGGGCTGCTGGGTCATGCCGTTCGAGTCGCACACGGGCACGGACGAGCACGAGGCGGACAAGGTCATCGTCCGCTCCAACGGCACAGTGACCTACACCGGCAAGGACATAGCCTACCAGCTCTGGAAACTGGGCCAGCTCGATCTGGACTTCTTCTACAAGCCCTTCCGCAGCTACCCGGACGGCCACCTGACCTGGATGACGACCGACGAGCCGCAGCCCGTCGAGACGTGCGAGCCGAATGACAACGTGCTGCCGCACTTCGGCGAGGGCGCGACCGTTTACAACGTCATCGACTCGCGCCAGTCCTACACGCAGGACGTGGTCAAGCGCGGCGTGGCGGCGGTCGCCCCTGAAATCGGCGAAGAGGCGAGCGTGCACCTGGGCTACGAGATGGTCGCGCTCTCGATCGCCGCCTGCGAGGAGTTGGGGATTAAGCTCTCGGACGAAGACCGCGCGCGCCCCTTCGTGGAGATGAGCGGGCGCAAGGGACTCGGCGTCAAGGCGGACGACCTTATCAATCGCCTCGAAGCGGACGCGCTGCGCGAAGTCGAGACGCGCCACCCCGATGTCTCCGACGAAGAGCGGCGCGCGACGGCGCACGCGATTGCCGTCGGCGCGCTGCGCTACTTCCTACTGAAATTCACGCGAAACTCCGTCATCGCCTTCGACTTCAAAGAGGCGCTCTCGTTCGAGGGCGAGACCGGCCCTTATTGCCAGTACTCGGCCGTGCGCGCCAACTCCATCTTCCGCAAGCTCGACGCGACCGTCCTGGCCGAAGCCGTCGAAAAAGTTCGCGCTGTCAGTGGCGACAATGTTGAGGCGCGCGGTGACGTGGCGCGCGTCCTCGCGGGCGAGAGCGGCGACGAAATCTGGTCGCTCGTCACGCTGGCGGCCCGGCTCGACGAGGCAATCGCGCAGGCGGTCGCGGCGGCAGAGCCCGCGCTCGTCGCCAAGTACACCTTCAACCTGGCGCGCGCCTTCAACCTCTTCTACCACCGCCACCGCATCATCGCCGAAGAGGACGCCGCGCGCCGCGCCGTGCTCGTCGCCGCCTGCGACATCACGCGCCGCCAGCTCACGGCCGCGCTGGCGACGCTCGGCATCAGCGTCCCCGAGCGCATGTAAGAAAGTCCACGAATCGTGAGCCGTCAACCGTCAATGGTGAAAAGCCGTTTTTGACGATTGACGATTTAAGATTTACGATTCACGAGGGAGGAACACATGCTCATTGTGATGAAGACGGACGCGACCGAGGCCGACGTTGAGCGGGTCGTCGCCGTCGTTAACGAACTGGGTTTCCGCGCGCACCCCATGCCGGGCGCGACGCGCACGGCCATAGGCATCACCGGCAACCAGGGCGCGGTCGACGTGTCGCGCTTCGAGAGCCTGCCCGGCGTCGCAGAGGCCATACGCGTCAGCAAGCCTTACAAGCTTATCTCGCTCGACCTCAGGCCCGAGAAGACGATTGTCCGCATCGGCGACGCGACGATTGGCGGCGACGAGCTGGCGATCATAGCGGGGCCGTGCGCCGTCGAGAGCCGCGCGCAGGTCTTCAGTATCGCCGAGGCCGTGCGCCGCAGCGGCGCGCGCTTCTTCCGCGGCGGCGCGTTCAAGCCACGCACCTCGCCCTACGCCTTCCAGGGGCTCGGCGAAGAGGGCCTCAAGATGCTCGCGGAAGTCCGCGACACTTACGGGTTGAAGATCGTCACCGAAGCATTGGACGAGGCGGGCGTCGACATGGTCGAGCGCTACGGCGACATGATCCAGATCGGCGCGCGCAACATGCAGAATTTTTCGCTGCTGCGCCGGGCGGGGCGCTCGCCGCTGCCCGTGCTCCTCAAGCGCGGCATGGCCGCCACGCTCGACGAGTGGCTGCTCGCCGCCGAGTACGTCATGGCCGAGGGCAACTACAACGTCGTGCTCTGCGAGCGCGGCATACGCACCTTCGCGCAGCACACGCGCAACACGCTCGACCTGGCCGCCATCCCCGCCGTGCGCCGCGTCTCGCACCTGCCCGTCGTCGTAGACCCCTCGCACGGCACAGGCAAGAACCACATGGTCATCCCCCTCGCCCGCGCCGGCACGGCCGTCGGCTCCGACGGCCTCATCATCGAAGTCCACGACCAACCCGAACGCGCCCTCTCCGACGGCGCGCAGGCGCTCAACCTCGGGCAGTACGAACAACTCGTCCAGGAAGTCCGCGCCATCCACGAGGTGATTACCCCCGCAGCCGTCGGCTGAAAAGCAGTGGGCAGTGGGCAGTTAAAAACAAGAAAGAAAGGGGCGGCCGAGTTAATCACACGCGGCTGCCTTTTGCTTTTACTGCCCACTGCCTGCTGCCTGCTGCTCACTGCTCTTCCCCGCTTGACAGACTCCTAATTTAGACTTATTCTAAACACATCTTGACGACAGATATCAGGTCACAGATTGAGGGGCGGATGCGCGAGGTGGGGTTGAAGTTGACGCCGCAGCGCTTCGCCGTGCTCGACTTTTTGGTGCGCAGCCGCGAGCACCCGACCGCCGACAAGATCAGCGCGGCCCTGAACCGCCGCTTCCCCCGCGCCTCGCGGGCGACCATCTACAACACCTTGAACGCGCTCCGCGACGCCGGCCTCGTCCACGAAGTCTACATGGACGACGCCGTCGCGCGCTTCGACGCCAACCTGGACCGGCACCACCACTTCGTCTGCCGCGTCTGCGACCGGCTCGAAGACGTGCCCTACGAGGCGGTCGGCGAGCTGCCGGCCCCGCGCCTGGGGGCCGGGCACAAGGTTGAGAACTACGAGATCGTGATGCGCGGCGTCTGCGCCGCGTGCCAACGCAGATAACTCATAATGATTAAGGAAGGCTGAGGAGGTAAAGGATGACGAACAAAACGGGAACCGAAGTGACGGCGATGCCCATCAACATAGGCATCGAGGAGAACGACCGCAAGCAGATCGCCGAAGGCTTGTCGAAGCTACTGGCCGACACCTTCACGCTCTATTTGAAGACGCACAACTTTCACTGGAACGTGACGGGGCCGATGTTCCGCACGCTGCACATCATGTTCGAGGAGCAGTACAACGAGCTGTGGACGGCGAGCGACGAGTTGGCCGAGCGGATACGCGCGCTGGGCGTTTACGCCCCGGCGACCTACAAGGAGTTCACGCGCCTGACCTCCATCAAGGAGGAGGACGGCATCCCCGCCGCGACGGACATGATTCGCCTGCTGGTCGAGGGGCACGAGACGGCCGCCCGCACCGCGCGCACGACCATCAAGATCGCCGAGGACGCGTCTGACGCGCCGACCGCGGACCTCCTGACCGAGCGCATGCAGGTCCACGAGAAGACCGCCTGGATGCTCCGCAGCCTGCTCGCCGAAGAGGGCACGGCGGCGGCCAAGACGGCGTAAAAAAGCAGGGATGAGGGATGAAGGAAAGACAGAGTTCTTACTTCATCCCTCATCGCTCATCCCTTTTTATATCTATGACTGAAGCCGCGGTTGAGAAGGAGAGTGTTCGGCACACGCGCATGACGCCGGACGGGGCGGGCGAGCGCGTCGATTTGCCGATCACGGGGATGACTTGCGCGGCGTGCGCGCGGCGTATCGAGCGGCGGCTCAATAAGACTCCGGGCGTGCGGCGCGCGGGCGTGAACTTCGCCACGTCACGCGCGACCGTCGAGTACAGCCCGCAGGCGGCGAGCGTCGGGCAGTTAATCGAGGCCGTCAAGGACGTGGGCTACGGCACGGCCGGCACCGCTCGGGCAGACTTCATCGTGGACGACTCGGCGCGGCCCGCCGGGTCGAGTCAGCAACTGGAAAAACACCTCGGGCGGCAGCCGGGCGTCACGCGCGTCTCTTTCAATTTGGGCACGATGGAGGTGCGCGCCGAGTACCTGCCGGGCGCGACCGAGGTCCGAAAGATTCGCGCCGCGATTGAGGAGTTCGGCTACCGCGTGCGCGAGGTTTCGGGGAGCGGCGGGGACGAATCTGCGGCCGACTCCGAACGCGCCGCGCGCGCGGCCGAGTACACGGACCTCCGCCGCAAGTTCTTCGTCGCGGCGGCGCTCTCGCTCCCCGTGCTCGTCATAGCGATGTCGCACGGGCGCATCGGCTTCCTGGACTTCCCCGGCGTCAACTGGCTCCAACTCGCCCTGACCACCCCTGTCGTCTTCTACTCCGGCTGGCAATTCTACCGCGGCGCGTGGGCCGCCTTCCGCCACCGCGCCGCCGACATGAACACGCTCATCGCCGTCGGCACGGGCGCGGCCTACCTCTACTCTGTCGCCGCTACGATTGTGCCAAATTTTTTCGCGGCAGGAGCGGGCCACGCCGGCATGGCCGGGATGGGCGCGGCCGAGATGACGCCCGTCTATTTCGAGGCGGCGAGCGTCATCATCGCGCTCATCCTCCTGGGGAGATTGCTGGAATCGCGCGCCAAAGGCAGGACCGGCGACGCCATCGCGCGGCTCGTGGGCTTGCAGCCGAAGACGGCGCGCGTCGTGCGTGAGGGTGTTGAGATTGACGTAGCGGTCGAAGAGGTCGTGCCCGGCGACACGGTCGTCGTCCGGCCCGGAGAAAAGATTCCCGTGGACGGCCTGGTCGTCGCGGGCGCGTCCGCCGTGGACGAATCGATGCTGACGGGCGAGAGCCTGCCCGTCGAGAAGAAGGCGGGCGACACGGTCTTCGGCGCGACCCTGAACAAGACCGGCTCGTTCAAATTCGAGGCGACGAAGGTCGGGCGCGACACGGCGCTCCAGCAGATAGTCAAGCTCGTCCAGGACGCGCAAGGCTCCAAAGCACCCATCGCGCGCACGGCCGACATCATCAGCGGCATCTTCACCCCGGTAGTCATCTGCATCAGCATCTTGACCTTCGTCGTCTGGTTCGTCGCCGCGCCCGCGGACGCGCGCTTCACGATGGCGCTCGTCAACGCCGTCTCCGTGCTCATCATCGCGTGCCCCTGCGCGCTGGGGCTGGCGACGCCGACGGCCATCATGGTCGGCACGGGCAAGGGTGCCGAGCACGGCGTCCTGATTAAAGGCGGCGAGTCTCTGGAGACGGCGCACAAGCTGCGGGCAATCGTGCTCGACAAGACTGGCACAATTACGCGCGGCGAGCCCGCGCTGACAGACGTGATCGCGGCGGGCGTCGTCCCCGAGGAAGAGTTGCTGCGGCTGGCCGCGTCCGCAGAGGCCGGGAGCGAGCACCCGCTCGGCGAGGCGATTGTCCGCGCGACGCGCGAGCGCGGACTCTCTCTCTCCGAAGCGTCCGGCTTCAACGCCATCGCAGGGCACGGCGTAGAGGCGGAAGTTGCGGGGCGTCACCTGCTGCTCGGCAACGCGAAGCTGATGCGCGAGCGCGGCGTCCCGCTCGGCGAATTCGCGGGGCGCGCGGAGGCGCTGGCGGCGGAAGGTAAAACGCCCATGTACGCGGTGGTCGACGGGCGTCTCGCGGGAGTCCTGTCGGTCGCCGACACGGTCAAGCCGGAATCGAAAGAGGCCGTCGCGATGATGCGGCGCATGAACCTCGAAGTCCTGATGATGACGGGCGACAACCGCCGCACGGCCGAGGCCGTGGCGAAACAGGTCGGCATCGAAAGGGTGCTCGCGGAGGTTCTCCCCGAAGGTAAAGCGCGCGAGGTCAGGCGGCTTCAGGTCGAGGAGAAGAAAACGGTGGGCATGGTCGGCGACGGCATCAACGACGCGCCGGCGCTCGCGCAGGCGGACGTTGGCATCGCAATTGGCACAGGCACGGACGTGGCTATCGAAGCCTCGGACATCACGCTCATCAAGAGCGACCTGCGCGGCGTGGTGACGGCCGTCGCGCTCTCGCACTCGACGATTCGCACCATCAAACAGAACCTCTTCTGGGCCTTCGTCTACAACGTCATAGGCATCCCGGTTGCCGCGGGCGCGCTCTACCCTCTCACGGGCTGGCTGCTCTCGCCCATCATCGCGAGCGCGGCGATGTCCCTGTCGAGCGTCTCGGTCGTCGCCAACAGCCTGCGCCTGCGCCGCTTCCGCCCGCCCTCCCTCAAGGAGCAGTCGTAAGATGGATTCCGCGGAGGTAGTCGCCATCATCGGCGGGATGGTCGCAATCGCGTTCGTCCTCTGGTACTTCTTCGGCGAGCGCGAGCGCGTCGCGGCCTCCGCGGGCGCGGGCGGCGTGCAGGAGATTAAGATTACCGTTAGGGGCGGCTACTCGCCGGACGTTATCGTCGTGCGCGAGCACGTCCCCGTGCGGCTCAACTTCTACCGCGACGAGACGGCCTCGTGCAGCGAGCAGGTCATCTTCCAGGACTTCGGCATCAGCAAGCACCTGCCGCCCTTCAAGACCACTTCGATAGAGTTCACGCCCGACCGCGCCGGCGAGTTCACCTTCATGTGCGGCATGAGCATGATGCGCGGCAAACTTATCGTCGAGCCGGAATGAGGATGAGGAGTCAGTCCCGCCCGCTATCGACACGACGCGCACGCGCCCGCCACGCGCGCCTGCAATTGGCTATAAAACATTAGCAAGGAGTCTTTCATGAAATACGCCCGACTCGGCAACACAGGCTTGATAGTTTCGCGGCTCTCGCTGGGGACGATGACGTTCGGCAGCGACCCTTCGATGCCGAACATTTACAAGGTCTCGTCCGAGGACGCGCGCGCGATGGTCGAGACGGCGCTCGGCGCGGGCGTCAACTTCTTCGACACGGCCAACGGTTATTCCAAAGGCGAGTCGGAGACGATGCTGGGCGAGTTGCTCGGCGCGCGGCGCAGGGACGTGGTGCTCGCGACGAAGGTCGGCTTCCGCTCGGGCGACGCCGTCACGGAGGCGGGGCTCTCAAGGCGGCATATCCTCGAAGCCTGCGACGCGAGCCTCAAGCGGCTCAACACGGACTACGTAGACCTCTACATCGTCCACAAGGAAGACCCGTTCACGCCGCTCGAAGAGACCCTGGAGGCGCTCGACAGTTTGGTGCGCGCGGGCAAGGTCAGGTATCTGGGCTTCTCGAACTGGGCGGCGTGGAAGGCGGCGGCCGCGCTCGAAATGCAGAAGGCGAAAGGCTGGGCCAAATTCACGAGCGGGCAGATGTACTACTCGCTGGTCGGGCGCGACGTGGAGCACGACGTTGTGCCGTTCCTGCTCCACTCGGGGCTGACGATGAACGTGTGGAGCCCGCTCGCGGGCGGCTTTCTGAGCGGCAAGTACAGGCGTGAAAATCTCAACGACGACGACAACCGCCTTTCGGGTTTCGACTTCCTGCCGACGGACAAGGAGCTGGGCTTCCGCGTCGTCGAGCGTATGCGCGAGGCGGCCTCCGCGCGCGGCGCGAGCGTGGCGCAGGTGGCGCTCGCCTGGCTGCTCTCCAAGCCCTTCGTCTCAAGCATCATCGTCGGCGCGACCAAGCTTCACCAGCTAGAGGACAACCTGAAGGCGGCCGAGGTCGAGTTGAGCGGGGAGGAGTTGAGCGAACTCGACGCCATGACCGCGCCCGCGCCGCTCTACCCGCACTGGTTCAACAACAACCTCGTGGACGCCAGACACAAAGAGATTCTCGGCGGGTCTTGACGACGGGCTCAATCAGCGTTTCACACGGTAACGCACCATCCTGAACCCGTTGCTGTAGCTCTTGCTGTCCGCAACTTCTAGGGCCGTCGTCTCTACTTCCCTCCCGAAGAGCGGGATGCCGGCCCCTATCAGGATGGGGTTGACCTTCAGGATTAGCTCGTCTATCAGCGGGAAGAGTTGCGTCGCCAGCTCGCTCCCGCCGCAGAGCCAAATGTCTTTGCCCGGCCCCTCCTTCAACTCACGGACCTTCGCCGCGGCGTCCCCCTCGACCAACTCGACGGCCGCGTCCGGGCTCTCTTTCATGCTGCGCGAGAAGACGTACTGCCGCATCTGCGGGTAAGGGTTGGTGAAGCCGAGCTTGACCCCGACTTCGTAGGTCTTGCGCCCCATCAGCACCACGTCGAACCTCTGGTTCTCCGCGCGCAGGCCGACGGCCTCGCGGAAGTGCGCGGGGAAGGTTTCGGGGAAGCACGCCAACAGGTCGGCGTAATGCTCGCCCTCGGCCGGGAAGCAATCGAAGGAGCCGTCGGCGCGGGCGATGTAGCCGTCCGCGGTGCAGGCGACATAGTAGATTAGTTTGCTCACATCTCACCTTCCTTCCCCTAAAATCTCCGGCAGGTTTTTGCTGAAGGCGGAGCGCGGCATGACGCGGTCGAAGCCCGCTTCCGTGGCCCGCTTCTGTAAGGCCGTCTCGACGTGTGAGAAGAAGCCGACGAGCGGGACGGCGCGCAGGGTCTCGTCGGCTTTCAACGCCTCGGCGAGGGCGAACGGGTCGCAACGCTGCGAGTGCAGGTCGGCGACGACGAGCGCGGCGTCCGCCTCGCGCGCCGCGGCGACGGCCTCTGCGGCGCTCCGCACGAAGCGCACTTGCAACCCGAGGTGCTCCGCGACGGCGCGAATCTTCGAGGCGAAGAACATGTCGTCCACGGCGGCGATCACGGGCCTGCTCATCTCTGGTCCCCTTCCCTCACCCCTTACGCCTTTACACGCCCGCGCCCCGCGTATAAAGATGAACTTCAATGATGACTGCGGAAGAGCGCGCGCAAGGTTTCGAGGCCACGCCGGACGGAATCGAGGTCGGAGACTTCTCCGCGCCGGGCGGGCCCGCGGGCGCGGCGCGCAAGACGCTCGTCGTCGCCTCCTTCAACATACGCTACGCGGTCGGCTCTTTCTTAATCACGGGCAGCCTCGGCCGCCGCGTCGGATTAAAGTGGCCCAGACGCCGCCCGCGCCTCGTCGCGCGCCACCTCAGCCGCGCCGCGCTCGCGCTCTCCGGCGGCGGGCTCTTGCCGCCGGCCGACATTGTAGCATTGCAGGAGGCGGACAAACTGACCGCACGCGCCGGAGGCCACGACGTCGCGCGCGAGCTGGCACAGGAGCTTCGGATGAGTTACGCGCGCGCGGGCGTCGGGAGGCCGCCCGGCGAGGAGCCGAAGTCCAAACAGTGGTATCTGGACTTCGAAGAGCACATCGCCCGGACGGACGCGGGCGACACGGGGCTGGCTGTCCTGAGCCGCGTGCCTTTCCGAAGCGTCCGGCGCGTCGAGCTGCCGTGGGACGAGTGCGCCTGGCGGCCGAGGCTCGCGCTCGGCGCGACCGTCGAGCGCGGCGGCCGCCGGCTGCACCTCTTCAACTCGCACATAGACCCGCACGCCTCCGTCGAGGGGCAGCTCAAACAGCACGCCGCCGTCCTCGAAATGGCCCAAAAACTTTCCGGCGCGGTCGTCCTGCTCGGGGACTTCAACACGCTCTCGAAACGCTCCTGCGTCGAGACGCGCCGCCTGCTCGAAGCACACGGCTTCGAGACGCCGTTTCGGACCGGCACGGCGACCTGGCGCGCGGGGCTGATACGGCTGCACACGGACTGGATTTTCGTGCGCGGCGCGAGGGTCGAGAGATGCGGCGTGGCCCGGCCGCTCGGCGTCTCCGACCACTGGCCTGTCTGGGCGGAGATTGAGCCGTCGGACGAAGGGGGCCTATGAGCGAGCAGGTCATCACCAGCCGGGACAACGCGCTCGTCAAGAGGGCGCGCGCCGTGCGCGACGGCCGCGTCCGCGAGCAAATCTTCGTCGAGGGGCTGCGGCTCTCGGAAGAGGCGTGGCAGGCCCTCGGCCCGGACGGCATACGCGAAGTCATACACACGGAGAGAATCGCGCGGGACGAGCGCGGCGCGCGGCTGCTGGACGCTTTGAGAAGGGGCGGCAGGCGGACCACGCCCGTCAACGAAGCGGTCTTCTCGTCCGTCTCCGACACGAAGACCCCGCAGGGCGTCGTCATGCTCGCGGCGAGACCGGACACAGGCCCGGACGTACTTTTGAAAAGCGCAGACACAGTCCCTTTAATCGTCGTCCTGCACCGCGTCAACAACCCTTCGAACGCGGGGGCCATCCTGCGCGCGGCGGAGGCCGCGGGCGCGACCGCCGCCGTCCTGACCGAAGGCTCGGCGGACATCTTTTCCCCGAAGGCGCTCCGCGGCGCGATGGGCTCCTCCTTGCGCCTGCCGCTCTGGACGGGCGCGCGATTCCGGGAGGCCGTCGAGTGGTGCAAAGAGCGCGGCGTCAAGACCGTCTGCACAGACCTGCGCGCCGAAAAGTCGCACACGGAGGTTGACTGGACCGGCCCCGCGGCCCTGATCCTGGGCGAGGAGGCCGCCGGGCTCGCGCCCGAGGAGGTGGCCGCCGCGGACGAAGCCCTCAGAATCCCCATGCGCCCGCCCGTCGAAAGTCTCAACGTCGCCGTCGCCGCGGCAATCGTCCTCTACGAAGCGGCGAGACAGCGGGCAGCGGGCAGTTAAAGCAGGAAGCAACAATCTCGGGCGTTTTGTCTTGAACTGCCCACTGCCCACTGCCCACTGCCAACTTTTTTCTGCTAGAATGGCGCGGATTCAGTTAATAAACTTCGATTCTCTCCCAACGAGTTATGTTTTGGCGTCCGCGGCGGCGCGCCGGATGCCGCTTGAGCGCCTCAACGTTGAGCCATTTATGAAGAAACAGCCGGAGCAGACACCAGAGCACAAGCGCGAGGAAGCGCTCCCGGAGCGGTTAATCAAGCGCGTCTTCGAGGGCTTCGGCGCGGTCGTGGACCGCGGGCTGGGGCGCGAGGGGACGACTTCGCAGGGCGGGCTGACGACGACCGCACTCATCGAGCGCATGAAGCGTCTGCTGGACGAGCGCGCGCGCACGGACGAGCGCGGGGTGCGTATCGTGCCGCACCTCCTCAAGCTCAAGGTCGAGTGGGGCCGGCACTCGGAGGCCCCGCCCGAAATCATCAAGGAGCTTGAGCACGAAGTCCTGGCCGCCGCCATCGACTACATCAACGACAGCCGCTACTCGACGCTCGCGCCCGTCCGCATCGAGACCGAGATAGACATCTTCACTTCGGGCGTCTCCGTCGACCCGACCTACGGCGAGTTCGAGCAGCAACTGCGCGAGCAGGACGAGGCCAAGCGGCGCGAGCAGGAGTTGGGCTCGCCCTTCATCCCGCGGGGGCAGACGGCCGACGTGCGCATCGCCGCGCGCGTGACCACCGCCGACGGCTCGCGCGAGACGGAGATGAGCTTCAAGCCGGGCGGCCCGCGCATGGGCGTCGGGCGCGGCACGGACAACGACCTTTACATCAACGACCGCAGCGTCTCGAAGATTCACGCCGCACTCCGCATGAACAAGGAGGGGACGCTCCTGGTCGCGGACACCGGCTCGACCAACGGGACTTTCATCAACGGCCGGCGCATCGGCTACGGCGAGGCCAGAGAGATACAGGAGGGCGACGTCGTCGGCTTCGGCGACGTTGAGGTCCGCTTCCGCAAACTTTAGAGCTATGTCACTCATACTGCTTTTACAGACAGCCGCGACGAACGCGAACAACGCCGCCGCCACCACCGCGGCCACCCCCGTGCTCGAAAAGCGGCCGGCGCTTCTGAGCCTCATCTACATGGGCGGCTTCGCGCTGATGGTGCTCTGGCTCATCGTGGCGCTGATACGCTTCCGCCGCCAGCGCTCCGCCCTCGCCGCCATCGCGCCCGAGGACTTGCCCGATGAGGTGCGCCAGCGCCTCGGCTCGACCTCGACCAACCGCGGCCTGCGCGGCCTGCGGCTGCTCTACATCATCCTGGCGCTGACGGCCTTCGGCTTCCACGTCTACTGGGCCGTCTTCGCCGCCAAGAACAACGACCGCTTCCAGCAGCTCAACTACAAGGACTTGCGCAACCGGCGGCTGAGCGAGTCCACGCTGCGCGGCTGGATTCTGGACCGCACGGGGAAGCTTGAGAACGCGCTCGCGCTCTACCGCGTCCAGGGCAACGGGAGCATCATCCGCGACTACCAGATGGACACGCAGTTCGCGCACCTCTTCGGCTCGGACCGCGGCGACCCCGGACTCGAACGCTCGCTCTTCGGCATCCAGAGCGGCGAAGTCCCCGAGGCCTTGCAGGTCGTCATGGGCGAGAACGTCCAGCAGCGCGCCACGAAGGACGTGCAGCTGACGATTCACCACGAGTTGCAGCAGACGGCGGTCGAGCAGCTCAAGGGCAAGCACGGCGCGGTCGTGGTGCTGAACCCGCAGACGGGCGAGGTGCTGGCGATGTACAGCAACCCGTCGTACAGCCTGAAGGAGGTCCAGGACGAGGCGCGCTGGATTCAACTCGACGCGGACCAGCGCGACCGCCCGCTCGTCAACCGCACGCTCAACGCCTACTACATCCCCGGCTCGACCTTCAAGACCTTCGTGATGATCGCCGCGCACCGCGCCGGCATGCAGGACTCCGAGTTCGTGTGCAGCGGGAGCGGCTACTACGCGCTGCCCGGTGCCAAGCCCATCTTCGACGACGGCGGCCCCGGCGAGGTCCACGGCCTCATAGGGGTTGACCGCGCGTATGAAGTTTCGTGTAACCAGTACTTCGCGCAGATGGCCGTCAAGCTCGGGCCCGAGAAGATTAAGGAGACGGCGAAGGTCCTCGGCGTCGGCGCATACGACACGCCGTCGGCCCTGCGCGCGTCGGCGAAGAAGCTCCCCGAAATCTGGAACGCCAGTTCCGACGCCGTCAAGCGCGCGCTCGCGCCGCGCGAGTCCACGATGGTCGCCGGCCCCCTGGGCCGCGAATTCAACAGGTTCGACCTGGCGCTCGAAGGCTACGGTCAGGGCTACGCGGGGCAGATGACGCCGTTCCAGATGGCGCTCTTCGCCGCGTCCATCGGGAACCTCGAAGGCAAGCTGATGAAGGCCAAGCTGGAGATGAGCCGGCCGAACGAGGTCTACAACCAGGTCGTCACGCCGCAGGTCGCCGCCAAGATGCGCGAGATCATGAGCCGCGTCACGCAGGGCTCAGAGGGCACGGCGCGCGGCGTCTTCGGACCCGTCAAGGCGGCGGGGATAACTTCGGGCGGCAAGACCGGCACGGCGCAGAAGGACGTGCCAGTCTACGACAAGAAGACGGGCGAGCCCTTGAGAAGGAAGAAGTATGAGAAAGACCCGAAGGGCAACATCATCCGCGAGTACGAGACGATAGTGCTGGACCCGAAGCCGCGCATAGACGGCTGGTTCCTCTGCATCGCGCCCCTTGAGAACCCGCAGGTCGCGATGGCCGTCATCGTCGAGGGCGGGGGCTACGGCTCGCGCTCGGCCGCGCCGATTGCCGCGCAGATGGTCTTGAAGGCGAAGGCGCTCGGCCTGCTCGGCGGCGGCCCGCAGAAGCCGAACCAGGCCCCGACGCCGAACCGCCCGCGCCAGCCGCGCCGGCCCGCGACGCAGACGGCTCGGCAGTAGCGGGGAGATTAGACAGTAAGAGAATTCGGCGGCCGACTTTTATTCAGCCCTAAAATTTTCTATGAAAAATCGCGCATCGTCACACCTGCTCGCACTGCTCCTGATTATCGGGTTCGAGGTCGTCGGCTACTACGCCGTCCACCGCGCCGGGCTGATTCGCGGCTACGAGCCCTCGTGGGTCGCCGCCGTCCGCGACCTCATGATGTACGTGCCCGTCGTCTTCCTCGTCTTCTGGCTGACGCGCGCCAAGAAGTACGCCGGCAACTGGACGCTCTACACGACGGCGATCCTGCTCTTCTCCGTCGGGATGCTCGTCCAGTACCGCCTCTACTCCGACCCGGAATACAACGCGAGGAACAAGGCCGAGGCGCGCGCGCAGAAGACCGACACGCTCAGGATGCGCTACATCAACGAGAACTACGACGAGGCGAAGAAGCGCATGATGGGGCTGCCGGAAACGCCCCCGAAGCCCACGGACATAGAGAACGCGCCGACCATCAGGAGCGAGTACACCGTCGCCAACGCGATCACTTCCGGCTCGACCTGGATTCCGATCATGGGGTTCATAGCGTTCGCCCTCGCGTTCAGCTTCTGCATCCGCGACGACTTCCTGCTCTGGGTCCAGCGCCACAGTTTTATGATCGTCGTGCTGACCTTGATACCGCTCGGGGTGGCGGTCGCCACCTCGCGCTTCGGCAAGGCCGGCGGCAACATGACGCCGTGGGAGCCCTCGAAGATTCCCTTCCTCCTGGGCTTCGCAGGCATCCTGACGGCGCGCTACAAGGATTTGGCCCGGACCTACTGGGGCATCCCGCGCGCGCGCGACGTTGTGCCATTAATCGCGATGGCGGTCATGCCGTTCATCCCGTTCTTCGTCCTCAAAGACTTCGGGCAGATGCTCGTCTTCAGCGGGGCCTACGCGACACTCTACCTCGTCGCCGTCCGCCGCTGGCCGCAGATGCTCCTCTTCGTCGGCTCGGTCCTGCTCGTCGTCAGCGTGCTCGTCGTCGGCGCGCTCCCCATCGACGTGCAGGAGAAGATTCCCTTCCTCCCGACCATCGCGCGCCCCGTCAAGGCGGCGCTCCCCGACCGCATACAGCAGCGGTTCCACCTCTGGCTCGACGGCTTCGACCCGCCGTCGCCCGAGGTCAAGTGGTGGAAGAAGGACTACGAGGACGCGCTCTCGCAGAACCAGAAGATGAAGGACCTCGCCGCCGAGAGCGCCGCGATGCAGAAGACCGTCAACGTCGACGTGTGGTTCGACCGCGCGGCCTTCCAGCCCGCCCAGGCCACCTTCGGCATCGCCGCGGGCCGAATCACAGGGCGCGGCCTCGGCCTGGGCTTCGCAGAAGTCATCCCCGTCGCCGACTCCGACTACATCTACGCGGCCATCGGGGAGGAGATGGGGCTCGCGGGCGGGGCGATCATCATCCTCGCGCTCATCGTCTTCGTCTGGGCCGGGGTGCGCACGGCGATCGACGCGCGCGACATGTTCACGAAACTCTGCGCCGCGGGGCTGACGGCCTTCATAGGCTTCCAGGCGCTGGTCAACATCGGCGGCGTCACGCGCGCCCTGCCGATGACGGGCATCACGCTCCCCTTCGTCAGCCACGGCGGCTTCAGCCTGATCACCAGCTTCGCCATGCTCGGGATGCTGATGGCCTTTTCGCACCGCAACGCGCGCGACGCGAAAGTGACCGCGCGCAAAGGCGGGCGCGTTGCGGGCCCGAACGATCCCGCTCTCCCGGAGGCAGTCCAATAATGAAGCATCCCGAAAAAGTACCCCTGCAGTCGGCCGCCGTCTCGGACCGCGGCCTGAGCGAGAAGCGGCCGCTCAACGAAGACTCGTACCTGGTCGACCCCGAGCGGCGCATCTTCGCCGTGGCGGACGGCGTGGGCGGCGCGCAGGCCGGCGAGGTCGCCTCGAAGACGGCGATGGAAGTCCTGGACGAAGCCTTCCGCCACCAGACCGCGGGGGCCGACATAGAGGACCTGATGGAAGTCGCCATCCAGCGCGCCAACAACTCCATCTTCCAGATGGCGCACGAGCACCCCAAGCTCTCCGCGATGGCGACGACCGTCGTCGCGCTACACCTCGACGGCCACGTCGCGACCATCGGCCACGTCGGCGACTCGCGCCTCTACCGCATCAGCCCGGACGGCGGCCTGTACCGAGAGACGGCCGACCACTCGGTCGTGGAGGAAGAGGTGCGCGCCGGGCGCATGACGCCCGAGCAGGCGGCGCACCACCCTTCGCGCAACGTCATCAGCCGCGCGCTCGGCGCGGAGTCAACCGTCGAAGTCGACATGAAGACGATAGAGGTCGACGACGGCACGGCCTTCCTGCTCTGCTCGGATGGCATCACGCGCCACATCCCCGACAGCGAAATCCGCGACCTCGTCGTCTCCACGCCCGACCTCGAAGCGGTCGTCGCCGAGATGAAGAGGCGCTGCTACGAGCGCGGCGCGGAAGACAACCTGACGGCCGTCGTCGTGCGCGTGGGCGAGAACGTCTTCAAATACGAGGACGAGCGCACGGTGCTGGCGGCGCGCCCCGAACTGGCCCGGACCGCGCCGATGCACAACGTCTCGGGCGAGATGGCGGCCGCCTCCGTGCAGGCGGCCGCCCCGCCGCAGCCGCTCCACGCGAGCGGCCCCATGCCGGCCGCCACGCCCCCGCCGGCCGCGCCGCAGTCCGCGCTCCCGCCGCCCCCCGTCGGCGAGAACAACGCGCACGCGACGAACCCCGTGCTCGATCTTGAGTCGCGCGCCAAGGCGCGCAAAGGCGGGGGCGGGAAGGCCCTTCTTCTGATACTGCTCGTCGCGGGGCTCGGCGCGGCCGCCTTCTACGGCGGGATGTACTGGCAGCGCGAGCGCGGCGTCTCGACTGCCGCCGCCGGCGCAACGCCGGCCGCGACCGCGACTCCGACGCCGACCCCGGACATGGCGGCCGAGTTCGAGAAGAAGCGGCAGCAGGTGGACCGCGACCCGGCCAACATGGCGAAGACCTTGCGCGAGGAGGCCGCGGCCAAAGGCACTCAGAACCCTCTGGACTCGGCCGACCCGGAGTTCCTTTACCTGTACGGGCGCGCCCTGATGCTGATGGGCGACAACATGGGCGCGCTGCCGGCCTTCGAGCGCGCCATCGCCAGCGTCAAGGCGGACACGTCGCCCCTGCACGACAGGCTGCGCGTCGACGCCAGGATAGCGCTGATGGCCGTCGCGCTCCGCATGCGCCGCCTGGTGCCGGGCTCCGAGGAGAAGGCCCTCGCGGCTTTCGACGAGCTGATTAACAGAGGCCCCGCACGGCTCGAAGGCGCGCCGTAAGACGTTGTCGGCCCCGTTTGGAGAGTCCCACATGCTTGCCCCGCACGAACGTTTGCTGAACCGTCGCTCCCCCGCGCTTCGCAACAATCGCCGACCGGGCGGCATCTAACGGCCGCCGAAGCTCCCCGGCACTTCCTGAGCGCGTGAGAGAATGACGGAACTCAAACTGCAACAGTCCCTGCTCGACGGCCGCTACGAGATACTCGACTGCCTCGGGCGCGGCAGCTACGCCGAAATCTACGTCGCGCGCGACCTGGCCGCCGCCGAGGGGATGCCGCAGACGGTCGTCATCAAGGCTTTGAACGTGCTCCTGCAAGGCGTGCCCGACGCGGACCTCGAACGCACGCTCATCGAGAACTTCCAGAACGAGGCCGTCGCGCTCGACCGCGTGCGCCACCCGCACATCATCAGCCGCCTGGGCCACGGCACGGCCCTCGACCTCGGGGGCACGGCCTTCCACTACATCGTGCTCGAATACATGGCGGGCGGCGAGTTGGGCGCGCGCGTCCGCCAGCACCCCTTCTCGCTTGAGCGCGCGCTCTTCTACCTCGAACAGGTCTGCTCCGGCCTTCAGCACGCGCACGACTGCGGCGTCATACACCGCGACATCAAGCCGCAGAACCTGCTGCTCACGGCCGACGCGCAGAACGTCAAGATCGCCGACTTCGGCGTCGCCAAGATAGAGGCGTCCGAGGGCGCGATCACGCGCGTCGGGACCAACGTCTACGCCGCGCCCGAGCACAACCCGCTCGTCCAGACCGGCCCGCTCGACACGGCCTCGCTCCCCTCGCAGCCGCACCTGACGCCGGCCGCCGACATCTACTCGCTCGCCAAGACCACCTACACGCTGCTCGCGGGCGAAGCGCCGCGCCGCTTCTCGCACCGCCAGATCACGGAGCTGCCCGAATCGGTCGCGCGTAAGACCTGGGCCCCGGACGTGCTCAGGGTCTTGCGCCGCGCGACCGAGGACAGGCCCGAGAGGCGTCACCAGACCGTGCGCGAGTTCTGGGAAGAGTTGTCGGACGCGAACCTCCCCCCGACGCAGCCACTCAGGCCGCAGGACGGGGAGGGCGAGCGCGAGCGCCCCGTCTCGAAGCAACTGAAGACGGACGACGTGGTCGGCGAAGCGCCGCCGCGCCCGCGCTTCGACTCGCGCGACTCGATCAAGCAGTCGCAGATGCGCGGCAACGGGGCCGCGCGCCCGCGCATAGTCGTGCCCGTCGCGGGCGGGCAGGCCAGAGTCTCCACGATGCTGCCGCCCGCGGTCGTCGCACGCCACCCCGCGCGCCCCACGGCCGCCCCTCCCCCCGCCAGAACGCGGCACGCGGACAACCCGAACGACTTCACGCCCGCGGAGGAAGAGGAGGCCAGGCGTCGCTGGCTGCGCGCGCTCGTCGCGCTGCTGATTATCGTCGCCTTCGCGGGCGTCCTGCTCGCCACGCATTATTACGTCAGCCGGCGGCGGGCCCAGCAGCAGCAGACGGGCACGACCGTGGGCAACACCACGTCGCCGGAGGTCGGGCGGGAGGGCGTGGTCAGGACGCCCGCGAACCTGCGCCGCGACCCAGACCGCGCGAGCAACCCGCCGCTGAGGGTCGTGCAGCGCGGCGCGCGTGTGCGAATTTTGAGCGTTAATGATAATAATAACTGGTACGAGGTCGAGGTCTTGACCGAGGAAGGCACGGCGCAGGACGCGATCAAGCGCGGCTGGATGGGCAGGAGCACGGTAGACTTGGACTGAGAGAGCGTTTCAAAATCAAAGCTCAACCCTTGCGCCTTACGTCTTACCCTTGTGGCTTCAGTTTTCTTTCGTTGCGCCTCCGGCGCGAACGGCTTTCCCTCGCAGAAGGGCGAAGGGTTGGGTGAATATGTCTCTTGAGTCATCGAATTTCGGAGAGGAGCGAGCTGCACAGTGGGGCTAATTGAATCCATTCGGCGGTGGATCGACGGCGAGGGGGCGCAAGACCCCTTGCTGGACGCGGACGAGCAGGCGCGGCCGCGCCGCGTCTGGGAGGAGTTCCTGGTCAAGGTGGCGCGCGAGGTCGAGGCCGTGATGCAGCGCGAGATGTTCACGCCGCCCGGCGGCCCGACCTTCATCCCGCGCGAGTACATCGTCTACCTCTCGAACGACGACGACCGCGAGTGGCAGGGCGAGAAAAGGCGCGGCCTTGAGCAGGGGCTCTTCCACGTGCTCTCGGAGCGCGCGCGCGAACTCTCCGGCATGACCCAGCTCGCCACGAAATCTTTCGCCGTCGAGCTGCGCGTGGACGGCACGCTCAACAAGGGCGAGTTCCGCGTCCAGCCCGTCTGGGACGAGACCGAGAGCGGCCACACGATGGTCACCGCGCGCCCGAACGAGCAGCTCCTGAAGACCTCCATGCCCGGCGTCCCGTCCGGCGACGCGCAGACGGGGCCGCTCGCGCAGGCCCCCGAGGACGACTCCACGGTCGTGCGCCCGCGCGTCAACGTCCTCTACAGCGTCGAGGTCTGGCGCGCGGGCGTGCGCCAGTCGGTTGTGCCAATTTCCAAGCCGGAGATCACCATCGGGCGCGGCTCGCGCTCGGTCTCCGTCGACCTCCCCATCAAGGGCGACCCGGAGGTGAGCCGCGTCCACGCGATACTTGAGCGCGACGAGGCGGGCCAGTTCTGGTTCACGCCCAAGGGCAGGAACCCCACGCTCATCAACGGCCACGAAGTCCCGCGCGAGCAGCGCACGCCCGTCTCCCCCGACAACAAGATAGAGGTTTGCAGCTTCACGCTGCGGATTCAGCCGCAGTGAGCGGGCCGCGCCGCGGCGTCTCGAAGGAGGTAGGAGATGAGATCGAGACTTTTCCTGGGGGCAACTCTCTGCCTTACGTTCTTGCTCCCGAACGGCCCCGCGCAAGACGCGAAGGGTGACTAGGCGGGGCCGGCCGGAAGCGCGCAGTCAACCTCCCCGGACTTCGCCTTCCGCGCGGGCCAGTCGATGTACATCGTGGCCTTCCGCCGCGCGCCGCTCCCGCTGGCGGTCGAGGCCGAGGCCGTGAGCCTCGACCGCCGCGAGTATTTGAACTCGGACCTCGACGCCGAGCGCAAGGTCAGGAAGAGAATCGAGGGCTGGACGCGCTTCAAGGTCGCGGGCCGCCCGAGCGACGCCGACTTCGTCTTCCTCGTCAACCTGGACGAAAGCGTCAGGAGTTGCCGGCGGTCGCGCTGAGGGTGCCGGATTCGATGTCTTCGATGAGGGACTGGAGGAGCGGGGCTACTTGTTCGCGCTCGACGTAGTCGCGGCCGAGCATGCGTATGATGCGGGGCTGGCGCGTGTCTCCGTTTATCTCTTTCAAAAGCGCGCGGCAGATGCAGGCGACGACTTCGGGGGCGAACTGCTTGCCGGAGTTGCGGCGCAGGTCGTCGATGACGGACACCAAATCGCGGCGGCGCTTGTAGGGGCGGTCGGTCGTCATCGCGTCGAAGGCGTCGGCGACGCTGACGATCTTGGCGGCGAGAGGAATCTCGTCCCCCTTCAGCCCCTCGGGGTAGCCGCGCCCGTCGATCCGCTCGTGGTGGTAGCGGGCCGACAGCGGGATGTCGGCGTAGGGGTGGTTGATGGGCGCGAGGATTTCGTAGCCGGCCGCGGGGTGGCGGTTCAGCTCGCTTGACTGCTTGGCGTCAATCTTGTACGGCGCGTTGATGATGTCGCGCTCGACGACGAGCTTGCCCACGTCGTGCAGGTAGCCCGCGACCGCGATCCCCTCGACCTCGTCGTCACTCCACCCCATCTCGCGGGCGATGATCTCGCTGTAGCGCCCGACGCGCTCCGAGTGCCCCTGCGTGTACTTGTCCTTGCAGTCGATCGCGGCGGCGAAGGCGCGCACGGTGTCGTGGTAGATGACGCGCATCTCGTCGTAGAGCTGGCGGTTCTCTTCCGCCCGGCGCGAGAGTTCGACGAACAAGTTGTGTTCCTGCATGCCGACGGCGATGTGTCGCGCCATCGTCGAAATCACCTCGCGGTCCTCGGCCGTGAAACTCTCGCCCGTCGCCTTGCCGCCGAGCAGCATCAGCCCGACCAGCTTTTCGCGCACGACGAGCGGCACGACCATGTCGACGCGCAAGGCGTCGAGCAGGGCTTCGTGACGTTCGACGAAGCGCGCGGCCGCGGGGTTTTCGTCGTCTTTGGTTAGCCCGCGGGTGCCCAGGCGTATGAGGTCTGAGACTTCTTCGGGAGAGAGCGCGAGGGGCGCAGGGTTTTCAGCGCCCACGCCGCGCGCGGCGACGAAGTTGAGTTCCCGCCGCTCGGCGTCGAACTCGGCGAGCGCGCCGCGCATGAGGCCGAGCGAGCCCTGCACAAGGTGCAGGGCCGTCCGCATCTTTTCCTGAAAGTCTGAAGACTCGGCTATCTCCTGGCCGAGGTCGGCCAGCGCGCCGAAGCTGTGCAGCAGTTTCTGGAGAGGCGCTCCCTGTTCCATCCCCGAAATCTCAGTGCCCCACGGCCCTGGGAGCCGGGGAGAACTCAGCGAGCGTGGCGAGGGCTTCCTCTTCGTCGGCGGCGAGCGCGACGTGGCGCGTCAGGCCGAGCATTTCGAAGAGCTGAACTGTCTGGTTGTTGACGTCAGAGAAGATTAGCTGCGCGCCCGTGTTTTCGGCGGCGTCGATGACGCCGAGCAGGATCGAGACGCCGATGGAGTTGACCAGCTCCGTCTCGCGGAAGTTGATGATGAGCGCGCGGCAGCCGCGTTCGAGTTGGCGGCGGCACTCGCGCTCGATGCGCTCGCCGCTCAGCTTGTTCAGATAATCGCCGGCGTAAATCACGGCCAGGTCGCCCACGGCGCGCGAGCGCACCGCAGAGCCAGTCGCCAGTTCAGGCATCGTAAGTCGAGTCTCCCCTCTCAACTAACTTATAAAGGCAATCGGCCCGAATTCGGAAATTGTGTTTGGTTAATAATGAAACGGCAAAGTGGCCGCAAGAATTCAGTTCTTGCGCAGGTACTTCGTCATCCGCAGGCGCGTGCCGTCGTCTACGCGCTCGAACTCGACCTCGTCCATCAGGCTGCGGATCAGCTTCAGCCCCCAGCCGCGCCGTCCTCGACTATCGGCAGCCTCGCCCCCGTTGTGATCGCCATTCTGACTGCCTAATCCTGGGGGGACGACCCCCCGGCTGGATACCGTGACTACTAATCTATCACTTTCTACGCGAAAACGCTGATAAATTTTTCGGTCGGGGCTCAGGCTGTGCTCCGAGGCGTTGATGCACGCCTCGATGAGCGCGGTCTTAATCTGGTTGATGGCCTCGGGCGGGAAGCTGATGCGGCGCGCGATCTGCTCGACGGTGTGGGCGGCGATCAGCTCCGTGTCGTCGCCCATCGGGATGACCATCTCGAACTCGTCGGGCGCGGTCTCCTGGCGGGCCATCGCGGCCGAAGCGGCGTTGATGCGCGCCGTCAGGAGTTCCAACTGCTGGTGACTAGACCCGTAAGCCTCGCGCTCGTTCAGCAGCTCGCTCGCCTCGGCCGTGAAGCCTTCGGGCGCGACGAGCCAGAGGCGCACGCGGTGGAAGTGGCAGACGCGCGCGACCTGCAAGAGGCGGTCGCACCAGACCTCCGTGATGCCGCGGCCGGCTTCGAGCTTCGACTCTATCTCGGCGGCGAGCCAGACGACCTCGCTCGCGTCCGAGTACTGCCCCGCGTCGAAGCCGTGGGCGACGGCCGAGCGCTCCTCGTCCGCGACCTGCGTGATGGGCGGGTAGAAGGCCGCGCAGCTCGCGGCGTGGACGACCTGCGGCAGCCGGACCAAATCCGTCTCGGCGTCGAGCGCCGCGGTCAACTCGTCCGGCTCCATCCCCTTGTGCGTGCGGTTGAAGCGGTCGTAGTGGAAGAGGCTCGCGGGCAGGCGCTGGCAGTTGAAGCGTTCGAGCAGCTCGCGCAGGCCGAGCGCGGCCTCGCGCCGGTAGTGGCGGGCCATCGTCTGCGGCGCGCGCTTCAGCGTCTCGGAGAGGGTTTCGGCGACGACGAGCGCGCGCGGCTCGGCCGCGACCTCCAGCCGGTAGCGCGTCCGCAGGTAGTCAGACCAGACGAGCGACTCACTCCCCGCGTCCACGAAGTTCGCGCTCACGCTCGCCAACTCGTGCACGTGCAGTTGGCGCGCGATTGCCTGGAACTCCGCCGGCTCGACGTTGAGGCGCTTGCGCCAGACTTCGACGGGCGCGCGCCCCTGCTCGTTCTGCGCCGACTCGTAGAGCACGCGCACGAGCGAGCGGCGCAAGGCGGGCGCGGGCGCTATCCCTTCGAGGACCGAGGCGAAGTGGCGGTGGAGGCGTCCGCCCAGAAGCTCGTCGACGTAAAGCTGCTGGCAGTTGCGGAAGCTGGTGAGCGCGACGTTGCGCTCGCGCGCGGCGCGGATGACGGCGGTGATGAAGAAAGGGTTGCCGCCGGTCTGCTGCACGACGAGGTCGCGCGTCTGGTCGTTGATCGTCACCTCCTCGCGGCGCGCGAGGCGCTCGACCATCGAGCGCGCGTCCTCGTCCGCGAGACTGTCCAGACGCAGAGCGCCCGCGAAGTCGTTCCCGTTGCGCGCGCCGTGCACCACGTCCAGAAGGTGACGGCGCAAACCGCCGATCACGTAAGGCGCGCCCGAGTGCATCAGGGCGCGCGCGATCTCCGTGCCGAGCGGGACTTCGACGCCGTTCAGTTGCGCCGCGGCCTCAAGCCCGTCGAGCAGCACGAGCGGGCGCGTGCCGTGCGAGGCGGCGCGCTGCGGGGCGCTCAGGCAGAGGCGAACGAGGCTCTGCGCGTCTTCCGTCGCGCGCAAGCGCTCCATCGCCGCGACGAGCCGCTCGGCCCACTCGTAATCTCCGGGCGCGACCATCTCCATCAGGTCGCCCGCGGAGACGGCGGCGTTCGCGAGCGCGGGGTCGCGGCGGCGGTAGGCGGCGAGTTGGAGGAGGAAGGTTTGCAGGAAGTGGCGGGCCGCGCCGACCGCCGTCTTGTCCGCGCGCGTGAGCGCGAAATAGATGGGCACCGCGTCGCCCTGCCGTCGGAACAGTTCGTCGTAAGCCTGGCGCAACAACTCCGAAGCGCCGGACGAGGGGGCGGCCAGAAGCAGCAGGCCGCGCTCCGGCGCACCCGCCGAAGAGAGGCGCAAGACTTGTTCGAGGGCGCGCTCACGGCCGACGAACTCTTCCGGCGCGACGCGGCCGAGGATGGGCCCGCCGCGCTCGCCCTTGTTAGGCATCCCCTGCGGCATCGGTCTCCTCGGTTTCCGTTTCGGCGGGCGGCTCGAACGTCTCCACGCGATTCTTGCCGCGCCGCTTCGCCAGGTAGAGGGCGCGGTCGGCGGCCTCTATGATCTTCTCGGGCGTGTCCACCACGTCCGGGACGAAGGCGGAGACGCCAATACTGACGGTCACGCTCCCCAGGGGCTGCGACTTGCCGTGCGGGAAGCGGACGCGCGTGATGCGGCGGCGTATGCGCTCGGCTATCTGGACGCCCTCGGCGAGCCCCGTCTGCGGGAGCAGGATGCAGAACTCTTCGCCGCCGTAGCGCGAGGCCACGTCGGCCCCGCGCAGCGCGGACTTCAGACACTGCGCCGCCATCTCAAGCGCGAGGTCGCCGCCCTGGTGACCGTTGCGGTCGTTGTAGAGCTTGAAGTCGTCGATATCAATCATCATGAAGCTCATCGCGTAGTCGTGCCGCTTCGAGCGCTTCAACTCTTCGTCGAGGCGCTCGATCAGGTAGCGGCGGTTGAGCATCCCCGTCAGCGGGTCCGTGATTGACATCAACTGAAACTGGTTGGCCTTCTCCTGCCACTCGGCGCGGTCCAGGGCCATCGCCACCTGCGGCGCGATGGACTCGATGAGACTCAAATCGATGTCGTCGTAAGAGCCGCCGCCCGCCTTGTCCGTGACGTTGAGCACGCCGACCTTGCGGCCGCCGATGGAGATGGGGAAGCTGATGAACGACTTCGTCTTGTAACTGCGCTCGGCGTGGGCCGGCTGGCGGCCAGCCGCCTCCACGTCGCGGACGACGAGCGGGCGGCCCTCGGACATGACGCTGCCGGCCACGCCCTCGCCCATGCGGACGCGCGTGTTTCGGGCTTCGTCGGCGCGCGGGCCGACCGCGGCCTTGACGGCCAATTCGTTCGAAGCCTCGTCGAAGAGCAGGAGCGAGCAGCGCTCGGCGCGCAGCAGGTCGGCCGACATGCGCAGGACCGCGTCGTAAGTGTCGGAGGCTTCGGCCGTGTTGATGCGCTCGCCGAAACTCTGCAAGTGCTCGGCGAAGAGAGCGCGCTGCTCAAGCTCGTGGCGCAGGCGCAGGACTTCGAGCGGGAGCGCGATCTCGCGGCAGTAAAGCGAAATCGCGCGCCGCTTCTCGTCCGTCAACTCTGCGTCCCCCACGAGGAGCGCCGCCTTGACTTCGTCGCCGACGATGAGCGGGAAGAGTTCGGCGGTCTTCTCGGCCTGCCTGCGAATCGCCCCGGCGGGCTTGAAGCCCTCGGCCGTCTCGCGGAAGACGAGCGAGGTCCCCGCGCGCGCGGTCGTGAAGAGCCGCCCGTCCTTCGCGGCCATCTCGACGCGGAGCTGCGCGTCTTTGTAGCGCCCCGTCGAGCAGCCCGTGATGAAGACGCCCTGCTCGCGCAGCAGCAGCGCCAGCGTCGTCAGCTCGTGCTTGCCGCCGATGACTTTGAGCGCCGCCTCGCACGCCTCCTTGAACTCGCCCTCGGCCCGGAAGTAACGCGCGCGCATGGCGGAGCCTTCCGCCTCGTCCTCGCGCGCGCCCGATTGTTCTTCCGCGTCGCGCGGCGCGCTCGCGGCCGCGGCCGCCGGGAATGTTGCTGCCGTTTCCCCCGCCGCGCCCTCGGTCGTCGCCGCCGCCGCGCTCTTTCGCGTCTGCGCCGCGGGCCCGCGACCGCTCAAAGACACGGCCGCTTCGGCGACGCGGGCCGCGAGGTCGTCCAAGTCCTGCCGCGAGGCGAAGATGACGTTCTTGAAAATCTCCTCGGAGAGCAACTCCTGTAGGTCGCCCGTGCGGAAACGTTCGGCGAGCGCGCGGTAGTCCGCGCTCGTCAGGAAGGCGCGGCCGCCGATGACGGCTAACGGGCGCTTCCCGCCCAACTCGACCGGCTCCGTGAAGCAGTGCAGGCCGGCGTGGCAGCGGTAGTGCACGGGGCCGCCGGCCTTCACGGCGCGCTCGTGGGCGACGCCGCAGTAGGGGTCGCACAATTGGACGTGGTCGGGCGAGGATTGCAGCGCGTGGCAGATGGAGTTGTTGTTCGAGACGTGTAGCTCGGGCGGCTGGCGGCCCTCGACGAGAAGCAGCGAGAGGCCCGCGGTCGCCGAGAGAGAGTCCTGCTCTTCGGCCCAAGCGTCGGGCGTCTGCTGGTTCCGGGTCTGGGCTTTGTCGCGCGAAGCCGCCGCGACAGTCTTATCCATTGTCCGCAGGGTCACTACTGTTTACGTCCGAGTTGGAGTGGAGGGCTGAGTCTGCGCGCGCGAACGGGGGCGCTTTCCACGCGCACGGCTCTAAGGGATGGGACGGCGGCTGCTTCGGTGAAACGGGTCCGTCCCGCTCGGAAGTATAAGTGACGGCACGCCCCGTAGACAAGCGATTTCCGAAGAAAACCGGCCCAAAAGCGTACAATCACCGACGCGAGAATCAGCTCTCCCTTAGGTTATACGCCGAATAAAAGCCCTTTTTCACGTTGCGATGACCCGCTGCGCGTCGCGCAGGCCCGGCGCGTCGCCCGGCGCGACACTCTCTATGTGCGGCTGCTCGGGGCTGATGCGGATGCAGGCGGCAAAGTGGTTGGGCTTAATCTCAGCCAGAGGGGGGACGACTTCCTTGCACGCCTCGATGGCGTAGGGGCAGCGCGTGTGGAAGCGGCAGCCCTGCGGGGGGTTGATCGGCGAGGGCACGTCTCCTTCGAGCACGACGCGCTGGCGCGTGGCCTCTATCTCGGGGTCGGGCACGGGGACGGCCGAAATCAGCGCCTTCGTGTAAGGCATCAATGGCTCGTCGTAGATGACGCGCGCGTCGGCTATCTCGACGAGTTTGCCGAGGTACATGACGGCGACGCGGTCGGAGACGTGGCGGATGGCGCGCAGGTCGTGCGAGATGAAGAGGTAGGTCAGGTTCTTCTCCCGCTGAAGCCGCTCCATCAGGTTCATGATCTGCGCCTGGATGGAAACGTCTAATGCCGAGATGGGTTCGTCCGCCACGATGAAGTCCGGGTTGACGGCGAGCGCGCGGGCGATGCCTATCCTCTGGCGCTGCCCGCCGGAGAACTCGTGCGGGTAGCGCTTGACGAAGCGCGGGCTCAGGCCCACGGTCTCCATCAAGTCCACCACGGTGGGGTCCATGTCCTTGCGGCCTCTGGAAAATTTCTCGCCGACCAGACCGACCAGCCAGCCGATGAGGAAGCCCAGGAGAATTCGGGCAATAGTCCTCACCACCCCGTCCGTCTCGCCCGTGAAGCCGACGACCGCCAGCACGACGGCGAGGAGCGCCACCAGGACGTAGCGCGAATATCTGGGCCTGCGCCGCTGCGGGGAAAAGGTCTCAATCGGCTCGGCTAAAATCTGCCCGACCGTCATGCGCGGGTTCAGGGAGGCGTAAGGGTCCTGGAAGATCATCTGTAGGTGGCGGCGCAGCTCGCGCATCCCCTTCTCGGACCTGTGGCGCGCGACCGCCTTCATGATTCCGCGCGCCGCGTAGTACGCGGCCAGGGCGAACAGGAGGCTCAGGCCGGTGTAAGAGAGGAAAGTCAGGAGCGCCGCCCGGACGCCGTCGCCGAGGAGGTCGATGAAGAAGTTGTTGAGGCCGCCCGTGAGGCGTCGGGCCAGGGGCATGAGCCAGACGACCCAGACGAAACCGCCCCAGGCGAGGCCCGCCAGATTGACCCAGGCCGGGATTTTAGAGAAGAGCGTCAGGTCTTGACCGCGGAAGAGGACGTGCCCGCTCGTCGGCTCCGTCAGGCGCAGGATGGCGCGGCCCAGGGTCGACTTGCCGCAGCCGGACTCGCCGACGAGTCCCAGCGTTTCGCCCGGATAGATGTCTATGCTCACGCCGTCGACGGCCTTGACGACGCGGCGGACGCGGCTGCCGCCGACGAGCCTGTCGAAGAAGCCGCCGCCGCCCAGGTCGAAGTGGACTTTGAGGTCGCGGATGGCGATTAGCTCGCTCCCCTTCCCGCGCTCCAGGGGGGGCGGCATCGCGTGTGCTGGCGTGTTGCTGTTCGGCTGCTGGCTCATCAGACTTGTCCGTGCTGCTCCTCGGTCGGTTGACCCTGCTTCCCGTCACGCTCGCGGCGCGAAGCCTCGTAGACCTCGCCGGCGAAGTGGCAGAGCGAGAAGTGCTCCGCGTTCAGTTGGACGAAGGGCGGGAACTCCTGGCGGCAAATCTCCTCGGCGCGCTCGCAGCGCGGCGCGAAGGGGCAGCCCGGCGGCAGGTGCGCCACGTCCGGCGGGAGCCCCGGAATCTGGTAGAGCGCCCGGCCGTGCTCGTGCGCCGGGTCGGGCACGGAGCGCAGCAAACCCTTCGTGTACGGGTTGCCGGGGTACTTGAACAACTCGCGCGTCGGGGCCTGCTCGAAAATCTTCCCCGCGTACATCACGATGAGGTGGTCCGTCATCCCGGCCACCACGCCGAGGTCGTGCGTGATGAGGATGACGCTCGTCCCCGTCTCCCGCTTCAGGTTTTTTATCAGTTCGAGAATCTGCGCCTGGATCGTCACGTCGAGCGCGGTCGTCGGCTCGTCCGCGATTAAAAGCTCGGGCTCGCAGGACAGGGCCATCGCGATCATCACGCGCTGGCGCATCCCGCCGGAGAACTCGTGCGGGTAGCTGTTGACGCGCGCTCGCGCGTCAGGGATGCCGACCGTCTCCAGCATCTTGACGGCGTGCTCGTACGCCTGGTCTTTCGTGTAGCCCAGGTGCAGCACGGTGATCTCCATCAACTGCTTCGAGATTCGCATGAACGGGTTGAGCGAGGTCATCGGGTCCTGGAAGATCATCGCGATGCGCTTGCCGCGGACCTTGCGCAACTCCTCGATGGAGAGCGCGCGTATGTCCTCGCCGTCGAAAATTATCTCGCCCGACACGATCTTGCCCGGCGGCTCGGGTATCAGCCGGATGATGGAGAGGTTGGTCACGGACTTGCCCGACCCGGACTCGCCGACGATGCCGAGGGTCTCGCCCCGCTCCAGCTCGAAGCTGATGCCGTCCACGGCCTTGACCACGCCGTCCTCCGTCTCGAAGTACGTCTTCAGGTCTTTGACTGAAAGAATGTTTCCGTTGCTACTCATAACTTAGTACTGAGTGCCGGGTACTGAGTGCTGAGTTGAAAACCGCTTCGTCTCAGCCCTCAGTACTCAGCACTCATCACTTCTTTATGTCTTTCTCATCTGCGGGTCGAGGGCGTCGCGCAGCCCGTCGCCCAGGAAATTGAGGGAGAAGAGCGTCAGCGCCATCGTCACGCCGGGGAAGATCAGTTGCCACGGGAAGATGGCTATGTTCTGTATGCCCTCGCTCGCCAGACTCCCCCAGGACGCGAGCGGGGCCTGCACGCCCAGGCCCAGGAAGGAGAGGAAAGCCTCCTGCAACATCACCTGCGGGATCGTCAAGGTCGCGTAGACGATGACGGGGCCGAGCGTGTTCGGGACGAGGTGGCGGAAGATTATCCTCTCGGTCGGGACGCCCGTCGCCCGCGCCGCCAGCACGAACTCCTGGTTCTTGAGCGACATCACCTGCCCGCGCACGATCCGCGCCATCGTCAGCCACGAGACCGCGCCGAGCGCGACGAACAGCATGACGAGTTGGCCCAGCGGGGAGCGGCCGCCGAAGAAGGCCAGGAGCACTATGACGATCATCATGTAGGGGAGCGAGTAGAGCACGTCCACGATCCTCATCATGACGTTGTCCACGCGGCCCCCGAGGTAGCCGGCCGTCGCGCCGAAGGTGATGCCGATCAGCAGCGAGACGAGCGTGGAGATGATGCCCACCATCAGCGAGATGCGCCCGCCGATGAGGACGCGCGAGAAGAGGTCGCGCCCGAGCGTGTCCGTCCCCATCGGGTGCGCCCAGGAGAAAGTGCCGTCCGGCGCGCTGAACGGCGGGAAAGACTTCTTCAGCTCTATCTCCGGCGGCTGGTAATCGTAAGTGAAGCCGGTCGCGAGCCTGATGACGAAGGGGCCGAACGTGCAGACGAGGATGATGGCGGCGACGACGAGCATCCCGAAGACGGCCAGCTTGTTCTTCAGGAGCCTGCGCCAGGCGTCGCGCCAGAGCGAAGTGCCCGCGAGCGGCTCGCGCGCGCCCGGTTCGGCGCTGCGCACGTCGGCCTCGCCCACCGCCAGCTCCGGCGCGGTGTGGATGATGTCCCCCTCGCGGCTGCGGATCGGGGGCTCCTGCGGCGTGCCCAGGGGCGTCAGCGCGGGCTCAGTCCCGTGCTCCCAGTCCGTCCGTTTGTCCTCTCGCTCGTCCCTCATTTCGTCAGTACCTGATGCGCGGGTCAATGATGCCGTAGGCGATGTCCACCAGGAGGTTGAAGACCAGTATCAGAATCGCCAGGAAGGCCACGATGCCTATGATGAGCGGCTCGTCGCGCGAGAAGTTGGCGTTCAGAAAGTAGTTGCCCAGCCCCGGAATCGCGAAGATCTGCTCGACGACGACCGTGCCCGTGATGAGGTAGGCGAGCGCCGGGCCCGTGAACGAGATGACGGGCAGCAGCCCCCCGCGCATGACGTGGCGGAGGACCACCTGCTTTTCGCTCAACCCCTTGGCGCGCGCCGTCCGCACGTAATCGGCCCGCAAGACTTCGAGCATCCCGGAGCGCGTCAGGCGCGCGATGTAGGCCATGTAGAGCGCCGAGAGCGTGATGACGGGCATCACCAGGCTCCAACTGGGGAAGCCGCCGTAGCGCGCGGGCGGCAGCCAGAAGAGCGTGAGCGAGAAGATGAGGACGAGGAGCGGGCCCAGGACGAAGTTCGGGATCGAGATGCCGAGCATCGCGAGCGCCATCGAGGCGTAGTCGATTTTCGAGTTCTGGCGGAGCGCGGCGAGCGTGCCGAAGGTGAGGCCGACGGCGAGCGCCAGCAGGTAAGCCAGGACGCCGAGCGTGGCCGAGACGGGCAGCGTGCGCCAGAGGATTTGGTTGACGGACTGGCCCGGATAGGTAAGCGAGTCGCCGAAGTCGCCCTTCAGGACGCGCGACATCATCTTGCCGTACTGCACGTACCAGGGCTTGTCGAGCCCGTATTTCTCGCGGATGTTCTTCTCGATGGCCGGCGGGATGCGCTTCTCGCCCGTGTAGAAGTTGCCGGGCGCCAGCCGTATCAGCCCCCACGTCAGCGTGACGATGACGAGCACCATCGGGAGCGTGATGAGCAGCCGGCGGATGATGAAGCGGAACATTCTCCTTCGTCCCCTCCCCCCTTCACTCGGCCATGCTCGGCGTCCCCTGGTCCCACTTCGCCTGGTCGTGCTCGATGTAGACGAACTTCCACGCGTGCAGCGTCAGGGGGTTCGGGTACATGCCCTTGACGTAGGGCTTCTTCATCCAGTTGACCGAGGGCGTGTCGAGCGGGATGACCGGCTGCTCTTCGAGCATGTAGGCTTCGGCCTTCGCGAACAACTCGTAACGCTTCTGCGGGTCCGAGGTCCGGTTGGCCTCGTCCAGCATCGCGTCGTACTTCGGGTCGTGCCAGCCCGAGCCGTTCTCCGCGCCCGCGTAGAAGAGGTTGAGGAACGTGAACGGGTCCATGTAGTCGCCGCCCCAGGCGTCGCGCGCGATGCCCTTGTAGTCGCCCTTGGCGCGGACGTTCAGGAACGTGCGGAACTCCATCGACTTGAGCGGGACGGTGACGCCCAGGTTCTGCTTCCACTGGCCCTGGATGAAGGTCGCTATCTGCCCGTTCATCCCGTCCGGGTTGTAGGTCAACTCCACCTCGCTGATCGGGAAATTCTTGCAGGCCCAGGTGCCGTCCGCGGCCTTCGTCACGGGGAAGCCCGCCTCGGCCATCAACTGCCGCGCGCGCTCCGGGTTGAACTCGTCGCCCTTCGGGTTCGGGTAGCCCGGGAAGATGCCCAGGGGGACGAAGCCCGTCAGCGGCTTGACCGTCTGCCGCCAGTTGGCGAAGGCCACCTTGTCAATCGCCATGTTGAAGGCCTTCCGCAGCCGCTTGTCCGTGAAGGGGCCGCGGCGGACGTTGAAGTCGTAGTAGTCGTTCCCGTTCTCGGTCGCGTCCATGTAGTCCCTGAGCGGGCGGATGTGGTCCATCCAGGGGGCGGGGACCGTGTGGTTGAGGAAGCCGTCAATCTCCCCGGCCTTGTAGAGGTTCATGATCGTCGCGTTGTCCTTGACCGGGTAGAAGATGATGCGGTCCAGTTTGACCGTCGCGGCGTCCCAGTAGTTCGGGTCGCGCTCGACGACGAGCCGGTCGTAGGGAATCCACTCCTTGAGGCGGAACGAGCCGCTGCTGACGATGTGTCCGACCTGCGTCCAGGCTTCCCCGTACTGCTCTATGGTCTTCTGCGGGACAGCGCGGAAGAACTGGTGCGCCATCAACCCTAAGAAGAAGGGCGCGGGCTGGCGCAGCGTGACGCGGAACGTGTAGTCGTCGACGGCCTCGACGCCCAGGTCGTCGGCCTTGACGGGGACCAACTCCTTGCCCGCGATGGCCGCCTCGATCTTGGGGTTCGCGGCCAGTTGGCCCGCGCGCTCGGTCTCGTCGCCCGAAAGCACCAGGCGCGTCGGCTCGTGTATGAACTTGTGGAACTGGGTCTCGTGCGCCGGGTTCTCGCCCTCGGGCGCGCGGCTCGTCGCGGCCTCGCCGGCCTTAATCACCTCTTCGAGCACCTCGCGCTCCAGCACGAACTGGCCCGTCTTGGGGTCGCGGACGAAGGAGCCGCCCGTGTTGTAGCCCTGGCTGTACTTGATGTAGTAGGCGAGGTAGGCGTTGCGCGAGGCGAGCTCCGGCGAGAGCCCGCGCTTGAAGGTGTAGACGAAATCCTTCGCCGTGATGGGCTGGCCGTTCGACCAGCGCGCGTTCTTCCTCAGGTGGAAGACGAACTCGGAGGAGTCGGAGTTGATGTCCCAGCGCTCCGCGACGGCCGGGATGGGCAGAGTGTTTTTGGGGTTGTACTCGACCAGCCCCTCGTAGAGCGCCTGGTAGACGCGCGCGTCGGGCTGGCCCGTGCCGACCTGCGGGTCTAAGGACTCTATCTCGGAGCCGGTGACGTAGCGCATCACCTGACCCTCGGGCGGGATGACGCGGCCGAAGTAGACGCTGCCGGTCGAAGCGACCCCGCACCCTGCGGCCAGGGAGGCGAGCGCGAGAAGCGCTACGGCGAGACGAAACTCTGCGCAACGGAAGTAGGACATGAGATGTAACTCCTCAGTGGCCGAAGCCGGCCTCGCGCGAAGCGGGGCGCGCTTCTCGGTTGACACCAGCGCCCTCGTTTTCAACTAATGCCTTCAGGCCGAGGGGGAGCTTAACGATTATCTTGGCGCGACGTTAGGATGCGCGTCACGTTACCACGGGTGCGCCGCGCAGGCAAGATTAAAGCCGGGCCGCCAGGCCCGCGAGACGAGGCTTGTAAACCGGCGACACGCACTCTGATTACGATTATACTTGGCGGAAGTTCGACGCCTTCGGATTAGTGAGGTGAAAACTATGAGACACAACCCGTCCCCGATACTTCGGCTCGTCCTTCTCGCCCTGTGCCTCTGTTCGGCCGGTCCGGTCGCGGCGCAGACTCAAACTCCCGCGCCCGCGACTTCTCAGGCGCGGCGCGGCGTGACAGGGTACAGGGTGCAGGTGCAGTTACTCGTGGCCTCGAATCTCGTCAACATAAAGACAGACTACCCCGCGTCTTTAGAATCGGTCGTCAGGCAGCTTAAATCTTCCCTGCCGTTCAAGAATCACCGCCTCATCACGACCTACATTTACAACGTCGCCGACGGCAGCGCCCTGGACGTGCGCGACGTTACCTACGCGGAGTTCGAGCCGGGCGGCGGAGTTGCCCCTACTTTCCTCAACCTCGCCGTGGCGAACATCAGGCTCAACGCGGACACTGACTCCCTGCACATATCGAGGTTCGGGTTTGAGGCGCGCAAGCGCATCTTTCTGCACAGCCTGCCGGGTGAAGGGGGCGCGAATAAATCCGTGTCAGAGACGGTGGGGATGGGCTTCAGCACGGAGCTGAACGTGACCGAGGGCGTCCCGACCGTCGTGGGGACGCCCGCCAACGCACTGTCTGACGGCGTGCTGGCGGTCGTGCTGACGGTGAATCGTTCAGAGGCCCGGTAGCTTCTCGCGCGGCGCGAGCCGCCGGGCCGCGCGGCCCGGCGGCGTCACTTGAACCACACGATGCCGGCCTGCTTGGGCTGCTGCCAGGAGGTGTCAATGCGCACGTGCTTGAGCGAGGGCGCGTCGAGCAGGTTCGAGTCGAAGCCGACGACGTAGGGCTTGACGAGCGCGTAAGACGAGGCGAAGTAGATGGGCATCGCCGGCAACTCCCTGAGCGCCTGCTCCTCGGAGAGCACGGGCAAGGGCGCGGGCGCGGACGGCGCGTGCTGCCGCGCGGCGCTCTCGCCGTTTGCTTCCGCGCCGCCCTCTTTATCCGCCTCGGCCCTCTTCTGCGCCGTCTGCTCGATGCCCTGCACGGTGAGCATGATGACGGGCGGCGTCTCCGGCTCGAACATCGCGCGCAGGGAGGCGGACTCGTCGGCCGCCTGCATCACGTAGCTCCTACGCGCCACGTCGTAGTCGCCCTCGCGGAACGCGATCTCGTACTCGACCCAATCCTTCAGGATGATTTCCGTCTCGACGCCGAGGGCGCTGCGCCACATCGCGGCGATGGCCTCGGCCACCTGCCGCTGCTGCGCGTTGCGGTTCACGAGCAGCCTGATCTTCGGGAAATTCTGGCCCTGCGGGTAGCCCGCCTCGGCCAGCAGCGCGCGCGCCCGCTCCACGTCGCGCTCGATGGGCCGGACGGGCTGCTGACCGCTCTCGCCCGCGGGCATCTCGGCGGGCAGGAACCTTTTCGCGGGCTCCGTCGCGCCGCCCAACTCGTCCTGGCTGATGCGGTCGCGGTCAATCGCTATGGCGAGCGCCTCGCGCACGCGCACGTCGTCGAAGGGCGGGCGCGCGGTGTTGAAGCTGTAGTAGGTGAGCGCGCCGAAGGTCGCGCGCCGGAAATCCTTGTAGGGCGTGAGCAGCTTGAGCGCCAGGGGCTCGAAGCCCGCGTTGGTGACGGCGTCCACCTCGCCCGCGTGGTAGGCGGCGAGCGCCGTCTCGGCGTCCCTGGCCGGGACGAACTGCACGCGCTGGAGCGAGACGGCCCCCGCGTCCCAGTAGTTCTTCGCGCGCTCCAGGACGACGCCGTCCGCGCCGACCTTCGTCAACTGGAAAGCGCCGTTCGAGACTGGGCGCACGGGCGAAGGCGTCGCCCCGGCCGAAAGGCTGTCGAGCTTGTGCACGGGGCGGAAGACAGGGTGCGAGGCGAGCGCCGGGAACCCCGGGTCGGGCCGCAGCAGGCGCACGCGCAGGGTGTAATCGTCGAGCGCCTCCGCGCCGAACGGCACGGGCTTCGGCTGGGCCTCGGGCTGCGCCGGCTTCTTCGGCTCCTCCTTGCGGTTCGAGTCGCGCGCGGGCACGGGCGAAGGCTCGGGCGTCGGCGAGGGGCTGGGGTAGACGACCGCGGGCGCGACGCCTTCGATGTTCTTCAGGAGGCGCGCGTGCGGCGCGCGGTCGCCGAGTTCTATCGTCCGCTGCCACGAGCGGACGAAGTCGTGCGCCGTGACAGAGTCGTTGTTAGACCAGAGCGCGTCGCGCCGCAGGTGAAACGTCCAGACGCGCGCGTCCTCCGAAGACTCCCACCGCGCGGCCACGCCCGGCACGGGCGCGAGCGTCTTCGGGTCGTACTCGGTCAGCCCCTCGTAAAGGGCTCGGACGGCGTCCGTGTCTGGCGCGGCGGCCGCGAGCGCCGGGTCGAAGACCTGGGGCAGCCCACCGTCGCTCCAGCGGAACTCCTGCGCGCGCGGCGCGTTCGCGCGCCCGTAGAACTGCTCCACGTCGTGGTCCAGGAAGCAGCCGCCCGTCAGCGCCATGACCACGACGAGCGACGCCGCCACGCTCACGCGCCAGCGCTCGATTAACCCTCTCAGCTTCGCTCTCTTCCTTCCGCTCATCGTCAGCATTTTACGGTGCCGCCAGTTTATCACTTCTCGCCGCCCGCGGCCGCCAGTTTTCTCAACTCCTCGTAAACTTCCCTGACCTGACGCCGCGTGTCTTCGAAGCCCCCGGAGCTGTCTATCAAAAAATCCGCGTAACGCATCTTCTCTTCCTGCGGCATCTGCGCGTTGATGCGCCGCGCGGCCTCCTCGCGCGAGATGGCGTTGCGCGCCATCAGGCGCTCCAACTGAATCTCGGGCCGGCAGTGCACGACGACCAGCCTGTCGAAACGCCTGTAGCCGCCGGACTCTATCATCAGCGCGGCGTCCACGACGGCGATTCCGCCCGCGTCCGACGCCTCCCACCTTCGGAGCTGCTCGTCCTGCGCGGCGATTATAAACGGGTGCAGGATGGAATTTAAGAGCAGCCGCTGCTCTTCGTCCGCGAAGACAATCGCGCCGAGGCGCGCGCGGTCGAGCGTGCCGTCCGGCTGCAAGATTTCTGTGCCAAAAGCCTCGGCCACCGCCCGCAGGCCCGCACTCCCCGCCGCCACCACCTCGCGCGCCGTCTGGTCCGCGTCCAGCACGCGGCAGCCCAGCTCCGCGAAGACGGACGTGGCGAAAGACTTGCCCACGCCAATCGAACCCGTCAGACCGACTCTCAGCATTTAACTCACGAAATCCCGCGCCGCCACTTCGCGGCCTTGACCGTGTTTCGCATCAGGGCGGCGACCGTCAGGAGCCCCACGCCGCCGGGCACGGGCGTGCGAAAGCCTGCGACGCGGTCGGCCTCCGCCGGATGCACGTCGCCGATGAGCGTGGAGCCGCGCTCGCGGATAATTCTCACGCGCCGCTCCGCGTCCCCGCCGAAGAAGAAGCGCGCCTCCGCCTCGTCCGACACCCTGTTCATGCCCACGTCTATGACGACCGCGCCCGGCTTGATGTGCTCGCCGCGTATGAAGCCCGCGCGCCCTATGGCCGCGACCAGGATGTCCGCGCGGCTGGTGACAGAGGCCAAGTCGCGCGTGCGCGAGTGGCAGATGGTGACGGTCGCGTCGCGCTGCAAGAGGAGCTGCGCGACGGGGCGGCCGACTATCTGGCTGCGCCCGACGACGCAGGCGTTCGCGCCGCGTACCGGGATCGAGTTACGTTCGAGCAGTTCAAGGATTCCGACGGGCGTACAGGGCGCGAGCGTCTCCTGGCCCAGAGAGAGCCGGCCGATGTTCAAGGGGTGGAAGCCGTCAACGTCCTTCGCCGGGTCAACCGCCTCGACGACGCGCCGCTCGTCCATGTGCCGCGGCAGCGGCAACTGCACCAGGAGCCCGTCAACGTCGTCGCGCGCGTTGAGACTCGCGACCAGGTCAAGCAACTCCCGCTCGCTCGTCTCCTCGGAGAGCGCGTGGTGCTCGGAGCGCAGGCCGAGCGCCTCGGAGGTCCGCACCTTGCTCCCGACGTACACGGCCGACGCGGGGTCTTCACCGACGCGCACGACCGCCAGGCACGGGACGACGCCGTGCTCACGCCTCAGCCTTTCGACCTCTGCCGCGGCCTCGCGCTTAATCTCCTCGGCGACGCGCGCCCCGTCCAGCAGCTCCGCGCGCCCTTCCTCGTTTCTCGTCTGCATGGGATTCATCATTTTCATCCTAGCATAACAGAGAAGAATAATTTCAGATGGCAGGTTTGAAATTTCAAACCTGGAATATCAGATCGCCCTTCCCCGCGGTGCGCCTCGCTTGAGTTCTTGAATCCGCCTGAACGATAATCCCGCCCATGCCGAAACAGCACAAGCGTTGCCGCCTCGTCGCGGCCGCACTCTTTCTGCTTCTGACGCTCTCGACGGCCGCCGCGCAGACGGCCCGCGAGCGTCACGAGCGCATACGCGCCGCCGTCGACAGCGGCGACTACGCCGCGGCCGTCCCAGAGTTGCAGGCGCTGCAACAGGCGGACCCGCAGGGCTTCGCGCTCAACAACTACGACTACCTGCTCGCGCGCCTCTCCGAGCGGCTCGGCAACGGCGCTGTGGCCCAGGCTCATTACCAGCGTGTCGTCGCGCGCAACTCGGCGCTCACGGAGTACGCGCTCTGGCACCTGGCCGAGATGGCGCGCTCGACTGGGAACCTCCCGCTCGAACGCGAAAAGCTGCGCCAGCTTCTAGCGGTCGCGCCCCGTAGCCTGCTCCGCGACGCGGCGGAGGCCCGCCTCGGCGAGAGCTTTTTCGAGAGCCGCGATTACCAGAGCGCCGTCCGCGCCCTGCGCCCGCGCGCCTCGGCCGCGGGCAACGCGTCGGCGCGCGAAGCCCTCTCGCTCGTCGCCGAAGCCTACCTCAAGAGCGGTCAAAAGGAGGCCGCGCGCGAGGCTTTCAGCAGCCTGGTCAACGAGGTGCCGGACGCTTCGCAGCCCGACGACTTCGCGCTCGCGGGCGTGCGCGGCCTGGACGTGCTAGACAGCGGGGGCGAAGACGCGGCGCTCAAGAGCGCGCCTCAACTCTCGGAGAGCGAGCACCTGCGCCGGGCCAAAATCTACAACTTCAACCGCGACTTCGCGGGCGCGCGCCGCCACTACGCGGCCGTCGTCGAGCGCTATGGCGCGGGCGCGAACGCCGCGGAAGCCCTCTACATGATCGGGCGCGGCTTCTACCAGGAGCGGAATTTCGCGGAGGCCGTCAAATACTTCCAGCGCGTCGTGAAGGAGTTCCCCGAGAGCCCGAACGCGCGCGACGCGCTCAGCTTCACGGCCGCATCCTTCGCGCGCACGAAGCAGTACGACGAAGCCATCGCCGCTTACAAATCGGTCATAGACCGCTACGGCACAGGCTCCACTCTGGAGCGCGCCTACCTGAACATCGTCGACGTGCTGCGCGACGCGGGCCGGGACGCCGAGGCGCTCTCGTGGGTCGAGCAGACGCGCGCGCGCTTCAAAGGGCAGACGGCGGCGCTCGCGCTCTTCTCGCAGGCGCGTATTCACCTGGCACAGAATGACTGGGCGAAGGCGCTGGCGGATTTCGAGGCCCTGGCCCGCGAGCCGGACACGGGCGGCCCGAACACTTCGGGCAGCACCAACAAGACCGAGATTGAATTCATGCGCGCCTACGCGCTCGAACAACTCGGGCGCACGGACGAGGCCGTCGGCGCGTATCTGGCGATGCCAGACGGGCGCGGCCAGTATTACGGCGGGCGCGCGACGCGCCGCCTGCGCGCGCTGGCCGCGAACGAGAAGACGCGCGACGCGCTGCGCTCGCGCGCCAACGCGTTCAAAGGCGAGGCACAGAAGGCCGTCTCGTCTCGCCAGTTCGACGCCGCGCGCAAGGCCGCGCAGTCCGGGCTGCGTCTGACCGAAGACGAAGGGCTGCGGAACGAGCTGCTCGAAATAGCGCGGCGGGCTTACGCGGAGCTTCCCGATTACAGCAGCCCGCCCGCGGGGCAACTCGTCCCCGTCGGCAGGCAAACGATTCTGGCACAGCGCCAGTCGAACCCGAACGCCATCCCTTCGCGCCGCGCGCTGGCCGACGAACTCCTCTTCCTGGGGCTCTACGACGAGGGCGCGCCCGAGCTTGCCGCCGCCGAGAACGCTTTCGGCGCGGCGGCCGACGAGCCGCAGGAGAGCGCGCCCGCGGGCGGCGGCGACTCGGCCCCCGCCGAGAGGCGCAACGACTCGCCCACTGCTTCCCTTTCGCGGGACCAGGCGTACACGCTCGCCGTCCTCTTCAAGCGCGGCGACAACGCGAGCCACGCCGTGCGCTACAGCGAGCCGCTCTGGAAGCGCGTGCCTTCGGATTATCTGGTAGAGCTAGCGCCGCGCGAGGCAATCGAGCTGCTGTACGCCGCGCCCTACAGAGAGGCGCTCCTGGAACACGCGCCGCCGCGCGGCGTCGACCCGCGCTTCGTGCTCGCCATCATGCGGCAGGAGTCGCGCTTCCGGCCCGAGGCCAAGTCGAACGCGGCCGCGCGCGGCCTCCTGCAATTCATCCCCTCGACCGCGGACCAGATGGCACAGCAACTGGGGCTCGCGGACTTCCGGCAGGACGCGCTCTACAGCCCGCGCACCGCGGTGCTCTTCGGCTCGGAGTACATGGGCCAACTTTTCCGCCAGTTCCCGGACATGCCGCAGGCCGTGGCCGCCTCCTACAACGGCGGCGAGGACAACGTCGCGCGCTGGGTGGCGCGCGCCCGCTCCAACGACCCGGACCGCTACGTCCTCGAAATAGCCTTCTCGCAGTCGAAGGAGTACGTCTACAAAGTCCTGCCGAACTACTGGACTTACCAGACGCTCTACACCGAACAACTCAAGCGCCGCTGAACACCATGAAACGAAACTGGCCCGGCCCCTTCATCGTCCTGCTCATCTGTCTCTTCTCCGCGTCCTGCCAACCCGCGCCCGAGCCGCAGGGCAGGCGCTACGAGCTCAAGGGCACGGTCGTTTCCGTGGACAAGGCGCGGCAGACGGCGACGATCTCGCACGAGGAGGTCAAGGGCTACATGGACGCGATGACGATGCCCTTCAGGCTCAAGGACGCCTGGCCGCTCGACGTGATGAAGCCGGGCGACGAGGTGCAGGCCACGCTCGTCGTCACGGACACCTCCGGCTGGCTCGAAGAAGTGGTCGTCGTGCAGAAAAACGCGGCCCCGCAAACTGGCACACCCGAAAGCCCCGCGCCGCCGCGGCCCGGCGACGCCGTCCCAGACTTCCGCCTCGTCAACCAGGACGGGAAAGCCGTCGGCCTTAAAAAGTATCAGGGCAAGGCGCTGCTCCTGACCTTCATCTACACGCGCTGCCCCGTGCCCGAATACTGCACGCTGATGAGCACCAACTTCGCCGGGGTGGAGCGCGAGCTTGAAAAGGACCCGGACCTCTACGCGCGCACGCACCTCCTGAGCGTTAGCTTCGACCCGGCCCACGACACGCCCAAAGTCCTGCGCAGCTACGGCGCGGCGACGACCGGCAACTACGACCGCGAGACCTTCGCGCACTGGGAGTTCGCGACCGGCACCGACGAGGAGGTCAAGAAGATGGCACAATTTTTCGGCCTCACTTACGTCCCCGAGAAGGGCGAGTTCGTCCACTCCTTGCAGACCGCGCTCGTCGCCCCCGACGGCAAACTTTTCAAGCTCTACTCCGGCAACGAGTGGAAGCCGGCGGACGTTCTCGCAGACGTGCGCGCCCTGCTCAAGCGGGATGGACAATGAAACGCGGGTCTGGTAGAACTACTGGCCCAGTAATTCTCGGTACTTCTATCTACGAGCGGTGCGTTAGCTTGCGCGAGCAAGCTAACGCCGCCGACGCTATCATGCCGGTTCGCGCTCGCGCGCTCACGGCAGGCAGGGATGCCTGCGCTCCCAGGGCACACAGGCCGCGCGCAATCGCAAACGGCAGCCTCTTAAGACATCCATTAATACCGCGTCGGCGGGCATGATTAATCTTCCACGAAGGGAGTTTTAGCCGGTGAAAAGAATCTTCTCTCTCGCGCTCGCGGCAATGGTGGTCGCCGCGGGCGGCCTCGCCTGCAAGAAGTCCGACCAGTCCATGCTGGGGTCGAACTCCGGGAACCAGCCGGCGCAGGCGGCCGAAAGCGGCGAAAAGGTGCTGAATGACTTGACGGCGCTCATCAAGCAGTACTTCGTTGCCATCAACCGCGGCGACAAGGGGACGCTCGAACGCCTCCTGGCCCCAGAGTTCAACAGCCGCTGGCGCGGCAAGGACTACGACAAGGACGCGTGGGTCGGGCCGCAGGCGGGCGAGCCCAACGTCGCCGGGGACGAAATCTACAACGCGCAACTGGCCGGCAGCTCGGCCGACGAGGCGACCGTCCACTTCGAGCGCAGGACGACCTACAAGGACAACTCGCCGCCCTACAAGGAGCGCAACAGCGCGACCTTCGTCAAAAAGGAAGGGCGCTGGCAGATCAAGACGCTCATCTACGGCCACTGACCCGCCGAAGAAGGGACGGCACACGAAACAACGCGAAGCGGCACGAAGGTGATTGAATCCTTCGTGCCGCTTCGCGTTATGCGCGTGGTTACGTTTCTTACCCTTTGAGCTTTTTGATCTCTTCGGTGAGGACGGGGACGGCCTCGAAGAGGTCGCCGACGATGCCGTAGTCCGCGATGTCGAAGATGGGTGCCTCGGGGTCTTTGTTGATGGCGACGATGGTCCCTGAGTTCTTCATGCCGACGAGGTGCTGTATCGCGCCGGAGATGCCGAGGGCGACGTAGAGCTTGGGCGCGACCGTCTGGCCCGAGGAGCCGATCTGGCGGTCAATCGGCAGCCACTCGGCGTCGCAGATGGGGCGCGAGGCCGCTATGTCGCCGCCCAGAGCCTGTGCCAATTGTTCGGCGAGCGCGATGTTCTCCTTGCTCTTGATGCCGCGCCCGATGGCGACGATCACGTCAGCCTTCGTCAGGTCGACGGCCTGCTTGACCTCCTGGAACGGAGCCTCAGGCCTCATGCGGATTTCGCCGACCTCGACCGCCACCTTCTCGACCGCTGCGCCCGCGCCCTTCGCCGCCTGGTCGCCGCGGTACGCGCCCGACTGGAAGGTGGCGAACACGGGCGGCTCGCCGTCCGAAATCACGTCCGCGTCAATCTTGCCGAGGAAGATGCGGCGCGAGAACGTCACGCGCCCCGCGTCAACCTGCGCGCGGATGCAGTCGCTGATTAACCCCTTGCCGAAACGCGCGGCGAGCTTCGGCGCGAAGTCGCGCACGAGGTAGGTGTGCGGGAGGATGACGTACTGCGGGGACGCCGAGCGCACGACCTGCTCGACGGCGTCCGTGTACCCGTCCGGCGTGTAGTCCGCCAGCTTCTCGTCCTCCGCGTAGATGACGCGCTCCACCTCGTAGCCCGCGACCTCCTGCGCCAGCCCTTCAGCGCCCGAGCCGGCCAGGACGGCCGTCACCGCCTGCCCCAACTCCGCCGCCAGACTCTGCGCCGCCGCAATCGCCTCGAACGAAGTCTTGTTCAAGACCCCGTCCCGGTGCTCCGCGAAAACTAAAATGCCGTTACTCATAATTTTCTTAGTAATCAGTAATTCAGCGGTCAGTAGCCAGTAAGAGCAGCCTGTCTTTGCTGATTACTGAGTACTGACGGCTGACTACTTTTATATTACTCTCGCCTCCGTGCGCAGTTTCTCGGCGAGTTCGGCCGCGCCTTTTTTCGCGTCGCCGCCCCCGAGGAATTGCGTCTGCTTGGTCTTCTGCGGGAAGTAGATTTTTTCGATGCGCTGGTGGGAGGGGCGCGAGGCGGCCTCCGCGGACGGCGTGACCTCTTTAATCTCTTTCTTCTTCGCCGCCATGATGCCCTTCAGGGTGGCGTAGCGAATCTGGCTGATGCCGGACTGAATCGTCAGCAGGGCGGGCCGCGGCATCTCGTACCACTGATACCAGCCGCTCTCCAACTCGCGCTTGACGCGCAGCCGCTCCTCAGTGGCGTCCACCTCTATCACGATGGTCGCGTGCGGCAGGCCCAAAACTTCGGCCAGGATGACGCCCGTCTGCGCGTAGCCGTAGTCGTCCGACTGCAAACCCGTCAGGATCAGGTCCGCCTGCTCGTCGCGCACGGCGTCGGCCAGGACGGAGGCGGCCGCGTACGGCGACAGGTGTTGCAGGTCGTCGCCCGCGACGTGAATCGCGCGGTCAGCGCCGCGCGCGAGCGCGTCCTTGATGACGCTCTTGACCCTTTGCGGCCCCATCGAGCAGACGACCACCTCGCCGCCCAGCTTCTCCTTCAGCCTCAAAGCCTCTTCGAGCGCGTACCCGTCCGACTCGTTGACCTCGTAGGACAAGTCGCCCTCTTCGATCCAGGTCGCGTCCTTGTTAATCCGCAGAATCGCGTCCTTGTTGGCGACCTGCTTCATCAGAACAATCGTTTTCATGGTTGGTAGTCAGTAATCAGTAGTCAGTGGTCAGTAAAAGCTTTAAAGCTGATGACTGATTACTGACTGCCGACTACTTCTTTATTCCTCAAATTTCTTGAAAAGCAGCGCGGCGTTCGTGCCGCCGAAGCCGAAGCTGTTGGAGAGCGCGTAGTCGACTTCCTGCTCGCGCGGCTCGTTCGGCACGTAGTCGAGGTCGCACTCGGGGTCCGGGTTGACGTAGTTGGTCGTCGGCGGCAAGGTCTTGTGATGAATCGCGAGCACGGAGAAGACGCCCTCGATGCCGCCGGCCGCGCCGAGCAGGTGGCCGGTCATGGATTTGGTGGAGCTGACGGCGAGCCTGTAGGCGTGCTCGCCGAAGACCTTCTTGATGGCGGCCGTCTCGAACTTGTCGTTGTACGGCGTCGAAGTCCCGTGCGCGTTGATGTAGCCCACGGCCTCCGTCTCGACGCCCGCGTCCTTCAGCGCCTTCTGCATGACGCGGATCGCGCCCGAGCCTGTCTCGTCCGGCATCGTGATGTGAAAAGCGTCCGCGGTCATGCCGTAGCCGACAATCTCCGCGTAAATCTTCGCGCCGCGACGGCGGGCCGTCTCCAACTCTTCGAGGATGACTATCCCTGCGCCCTCGCCTATGACGAAGCCGTTGCGGTCGCGCTCGAACGGGCGCGAGGCGTGTTGCGGGTCGTCGTTGCGGGTCGAGAGCGCGCGCATCGCGGCGAAGCCCGCGACCGACATGGGCGTGATGGCCGATTCCGCGCCGCCGCAGATCATCGCGTCCGCGTCGCCCCGCTGGATGAGTCTGAAGCTATCGCCGATGGCGTGAGCGCCCGCCGCGCAAGCGGTCGCCGTGGCCGAGTTCGGACCCTTCGCCCCGTGGCGTATGGAGACCTGGCCCGCGGCCAGATTCACGATGGCCGACGGGATGAAGAAGGGCGAGACGCGGCCCGGCCCCTCGTCCAGAAGTTTCGAATGCTCGCGCTCGATGGCCCAGAAGTCGCCGATGCCGCTGCTGATGTAGGTGCCGACCTGCTCGGCGTTCTCGTCCGTGATTTCGAGGCCGCTGTCCCTGATGGCCTCGTCCGAGGCGGCGATGGCGTAGTGTATGAAGGCGCCCATCTTGCGCGCCTCCTTCTTCTCGACGTAGTCGAGCGGGTCGAAGTCCTTGACCTCGGCGGCGAACTTGACCGGGAACTTCTCGACATCGAACTTCTTGATGTAGTCCACGCCGCTCCTGCCCTGCATCAGCGCGGACCATGTGGCCTCCACCGAATTACCCACCGGCGTAATCAGACCGACACCCGTAACCACGACGCGACGTTGCAAGATGAATACTCCTTTGAAAAACAGTACTGAGTGATGAGTACCGAGTACTGAGTAAAAGCTCTTTCTCTCAGCACTCAGTACCCAGTACTCATCACTGTTTTATTTCCCCATGTGCTGCTCGATGTAGTTGTAGGCATCGCGCACGCTCTGGATTTTCTCGGCGTCCTCGTCCGGGATTTCGATGCCGAACTCCTCCTCGAAGCGCATGACGAGTTCGACCGTGTCGAGCGAGTCCGCGCCGAGGTCGTCTATGAACCGCGCGTTCGGCGTGACTTCGTTCTCGTCCACCCCGAGCTCATCCACGATGATCTGCTTCACCTTATTTTCAATCTCTTGTTTATCGGGCATGACCGATTTGCTCCTTATGATTGATGGAAAACCTTTGGAAATCTTCACCCGCCGGAGAGCGACTCTTTCGCCGCCGCGAGGCCCGCGGCGTCGCCCGTCGTCACGCAGTCGGCGGCGCGCTCTATCTGGCGCACGAGGCCGCACAAAACTTTGCCGGGGCCGACCTCTACGAAGCCCTGCGCGCCCCCGCCGATTAACAGCCGTACAGACTCCAGCCAGCGGACGGGCGAAGAGACTTGCCGCACGAGCGCGCCGCGCGCCTCCGCGCCCCCCCGAATTACTGCCGCATCCACGTTGGTGACGAGCGGTAAACGTAAATCATTGAACTCCAGTTTTTCAAGCTCCGCGGCGAGCCTTTCCTGCGCCGGCATCATCAGCGCGCAGTGGAAGGGCGCGCTCACGTTGAGCTTGATGGCGCGCTTGCCCCAGCGCTCCTTGAGCACCGCGACGCAGCGGTCAACCGCCGCGGCGTGCCCCGCGATGACGATCTGATTCGGCGAGTTGATGTTCGCGGGCGAACAAACCTCGCCCTGACGCGCCTCCTCGCAGGCCGCCTCGGCCGTCTCCAGGTCCGCGCCCATCACGGCGGCCATCGCGCCCGTGCCGACGGGGACGGCCTCCTGCATGAAGCGGCCGCGCAGCCGCACCGTCCGCACCGCGTCCGCGAGCGAGAAAGCGCCCGCCGCGACGAGCGCCGAGTATTCGCCGAGGCTGTGGCCCGCGACCCACTCGGGCGCGGGCGCGCCTTCGGATTCGAGGGCGCGCAAGGTCGCGACGGAAGTGGTCAGGATGGCGGGCTGCGTGTTCTCGGTCAGTTGCAGTTCCTCGGCCGTGCCCTCGAAACAGAGGCGCGAGATCGAGAAGCCGAGCGCGTCGTCCGCCGCTTCAAAGACCTCGCGGGCGGCCGCGTATTTCTCCGCCAGGTCCTTCCCCATCCCCGGCGACTGCGAGCCCTGTCCGGGGAAAATGTACGCCAGACGTGCCATCATCAATTCGCGCGCGGCCGCAGGGTGAAGGCGACGGTCTCATTCCCGGAGCCGACCGTGACTTCCTTCCCCTGCAACTCGTACCCGTCGCCTTTGGCCGTGACCCTGTAGCGGCCCGCCGCGAGCTTCTTCACGCGGACGCGCCCGCGCGAGTCCGCGTTGCGAAAAATTATCTCGCCCTCTTTCGGCACAACCGTGACGCAGGCGCTCCTCACAGGCTGCCCCTGCTCGTCCGTCACCTGGACGAGCAGCCACCTCCGGCTGCTGTCCTCATCTTTTTGTGCCAGAACGCCGCTTCCCCCCGCGCAAAGAAGCAGCGCGAGCAGAACGGCGATAAAGAACCTTGTCCGCATCGTCTTCAACTGTTACCAGCGCACCAGCACCCCGCCCCAGGTGACGCCGCCGCCGAACGAGGCCATCAACACCAGGTCGCCCTCTTTGATGCGGCCCGCCTCGACGCACTCGTCGAGCGCTATCGGGATCGAGGCCGAAGAGGTGTTGCCGTGCATGGAGATGTTCGAATAGACCCGCGCCTCTTCGACTTCGAGCTTGCTCGCCACGGCGTCCGTGATCCTCTGGTTCGCCTGGTGCGGGATGAAGAGGTCAACGTCTTCGGCCTTCTTCCCGGCCTCCTCCAACACCTCGCGCGAGACGTCCGTCATCGAGCGCACGGCGACCTTGAAAAGCTCGTTGCCCTTCATCTTGAAGAAGTGCTCGCCCGCCGCAATCGTCTCGGCGGTCGAGCCCAGGCGGGTGCCCCCGCCCGGCGCGTAAAGGTGCTCCGCGTAGCGCCCGTCGGACCTGATGCGCGCGGCCAGGATGCCGCGGTCGGCCTCGACGGGTCCGAGGACGGCCGCGCCCGAGCCGTCGCCGAAGATGACGCAGGTGGAGCGGTCCGTGTAGTCGACGTACTGCGTCAGGACTTCCGCGCCGATGACGAGCGCGCGGCGCGACTGGCCCGTCTGGATGAGCCCGTTCGCCATCGCCAGCCCGTAGAGAAAGCCCGAGCAGGCGGCCGCGAGGTCGAAGGCCGCGGCGTTGTTGGCCCCCAGCTCCGCCTGAATCAGGCAGCCCGTCGAGGGCAGAATCTGGTCCGGCGTGACGGTGGCACAAATCAGCGTGTCGATCTCCGACGGGTCGATCCGCGCGCGCTCAATGGCCTGGCGCGCGGCGCGCACGGCGAAGAGCGAGGTGTACTCCCCCTTCGCGGCCTTGCGCCTCTGCTTGATGCCGACGCGCTTGGTGATCCACTCGTCGGACGTGTCCACCAGCTTCTCCAGGTCGGCGTTCGTCAGAATGCCCTCCGGGTAAGCGTGCCCCGTTCCCAGGATGCCAGCGTTTGTTTTTGCCATCTCTTTCCTCTGGGTGAATGGTGAATAGTAAATAGAAAATGGTGAAAAGACAAAGTCAAAGCCGCAGCCGCCCGTCCGTTCACCATTTACTATTTGCTATTCGCTGCCGCTTCGGCGTACTCGCGCGCGTTGGTCTCCGCGATGCCGCGCTCGATGCGCTCGCCCGCGCGGTGCTCGGAAAACTCCTTGACGCTGCGGATGGCGTTGCGAATCGCGCGCGCGTTCGAGCTGCCGTGGCCGATCATCACGATCTGCCGGACGCCCAAAAGGGGGGCCCCGCCGTACTCCGCGTAGTCCAGGCGCTTTTTGATGTTGCGGAAGGCGGGCTTGGCGAGCATCGCCCCGGCGCGCGTCATCGCCGACGCGATCAACTCGCGCTTGATCATCGAGAGCATCGCCTCGGTCAAGCCCTCGGAGAGCTTGAGCATCACGTTGCCCGTGAACCCGTCCGTGACGATCACGTCCACCGCGCCCGTGAACACGTCGCGCCCCTCGACGTTGCCGACGAAGTTGAGGCTCCCCAAATCGCGCAGGAGCGGGAACGCCTCCTTCGTCAGGTCGTTCCCCTTGGCCTCCTCCTCGCCGATGCTCATCAGGCCCACGGAGGGCTTGACCGTGCCGAGCACGGCGCGGCAGTAGGCATCGCCCATGATGGCGAACTGTGCCAGGTGGTGCGCCTTGCACTCTGCGTTCGCGCCCACGTCCAGGAGCAGCGTGGGCTTCGACCCCTTGGTCGGGATCATGGCGGCGAGCGCCGGGCGGTCGACGCCGGGCAGCATGCCTATGACCATCTTCGCGGTCGCCATCGCCGCGCCGGTGTTGCCCGCGGAGACGAAGCCGTCGGCGCGGCCCTCGGTGACGAGCTTGCACCCGACCCTCAGAGAACTTTTTTTCTTCCGGCGGACGGCCGTCGCCACGGGCTCGTCCATGCCTATGACTTCCTCGGCCTCGACCAGCTCAATGCCCCGGTCGCCCTGCCTGCGCCACCCGCAGCGGCGCAGCTCGGGCTCGACCTTCTCGGATTGCCCGACGAGGATGACGCCGACGCCGAGGTCGCGCGTGGCCGACAGAGCGCCGTCAATCTCCGCGTGCGGCGCGTGGTCACTGCCCATCGCGTCCACGACGACCTTGCCGGTCAATGGATTTTGCCCGTGCTTCATCAAAAGAAGTACTGAAGTACCGAGCGCTGAATACTGAGCAAGAGCTTTTCACTCAGTACTCAGCACCCAGTACTCAGTACTTTTTTACTCCGACTCTTCGACGTGCACTACTTCGCGGCCTTTGTAGAAGCCGCACTTCGGGCACACGCGGTGCGGCATGCGCGGCTCCTGGCAGTTCGGACAGGTTGATGTCTGCGGCTGGCGCAGGGCGTCGTGCGCCCGGCGCTTGCGCGTCCGGGCCTTTGAATGGCGTCGTTTTGGATTAGGCATCAGATAACTCCGTTATTAAATTTTTGATTCGCGATTTGTGATTTGTGATTGGATGAGGGCGAAACGCTTTTTTATCCTTCGCCCAATCGCAAATCAAAAATCTAAAATCGCAAATCCTTGAGTCCCGCCCAGCGCGGGTCAACTTCTTTGGTCTCGCAGCCGCAGGCGTCCGCGTTTCTGTCCGCGCCGCAAACGGGGCACAGGCCCTTGCACTCCTCCGTGCAGAGGGCGCGCGTCGGCAGGGCCAAAAGCAACTGCTCGCGCACCAGCTCGTCCACGTCAATCGTCTCGCCGTCGAAGACGGAAAGGCTCAGGTCTTCTTCCTGCAACTCGGCGGCCTCGCTCGCCCTGTAGTCCGCCTCGGGGACGTAGGTCACGTCGAACTCCGTCTCCACGGGGACCGCGACCGATTTCAGGCAGCGGTCGCAGTCGACCTCCGCGCGCGCGGTAATCATCCCTTTCAGACGGACTTCGTGGCCGCCTCGGCTCACGCGCCCGGAGACCTCCGGCGGCGCGGTCAGGCGCGCGTGCTCGTCGTCCAGCACAAGCTCTTCGGGCTCGTAACGGTGTGCGAAGCGGTCGCCCGTCTCTTGCAGCCTGTCAAGCTCGATTCTCATCACTCACCCACCCTGTTCGGACACGGCGCTTCGGCTGACGCGCGCGCAAAAGGCGTTATTATAACCGCTCGGGCGCGAGAGTCAACGCGCCGCGGAGGGGGGCGGCGGGCCTTCGTCCTCGAAGGCGGCGAGCGCCTCGCGGCGCAGGGCCGCGGCCAGGCGCTTGTCCCCGCCCGTAATCAGCTGCTTCGTCTCCCCGTCTTCGGGGCCGAAAAGCCTGAAACCCTGGGGCACTTCGCCCGTGCGCAGGATGCGCCGCGCCGACGAGCGGTAGCGCGGCTCTTTCAAGTCGGCGGCGCGGACGACCTCGAACGCCGCCCGCGCCTCCTCCGTCTTCCCCACGCGCCAGAGAACCAGGCCGAGCACGTAGAAGACTTCCGCGTAAAAACGGTCCTCCTCGATGGCCTTGCGCAGGTGGCGCGCGGCCATGCGGTCGCGCCCCAGTTGATGGTTGACGCAGCCCAGGACGTAATGCGCCTCGGCCGAGGGGCTGGCCGCCGCGGCGCGCTTGAACTCTTTCAGCGCCTCACTCCACTTCCCTTCGGCCGCGAGCAGCCGGCCCAGCCCGTAATGCGCGGCGAAGGTCGCGCCCGCGCGGCGCACCGAGTCGCGCAGCAGCTTCTTGGCGCGCGCGGCCTGCCCCGCGTCCCCGCAGACGAGGCCGAGCAGCAGATGCGCCTTCTCGTTCCTGGGGTCCGAGGCCACGGCGCGCTCCAGGTAGTCGAGCGCGAGCGTGCTCTTGCCCGCCTCGAAAAAGTGTTCGCCGAGGAAGGCGTGCAGCGGCGCGTTGGCAGGGTGGAGCGCGGCCGCGCGCTCAAGCTTGCGCACGCCCTGCGCGGGCTGCTTCAGCGCCAGCAGGCCGAAGCCCTCCTGCACCTCGCGCTCGAACGCGGCCGCGTCCGCCCCCTTGTAGGCCGCCAGGACTTTGTGTCGCAGCTTCTCGCGCCGCGCCGCGGCCTCCTGCTCGGCGGTGTCCTTCTGGCAGCGCTCGCGCCAGAGCTTGTTGAGGCGCGCGGCGTCCAGGACGTTCGTCTCCGCGAGGACCGTGATGAGCGTGTCAATCAGCGCGTGGTCGAAGTAAGCGTTCTTCGCCTGCCTGAGCAAGAGGTCTAGCGTCTGCTCCAGCTTGTCGGTCATGCGCATGAGCCTGTTTTCGAGCGCGGAGATGCGCTCCAACAGGTGCTCCTCGTGCGTGGCCGCCAGCCCGCCCTCCTCGAACCGCGCCGCCGGCGGCTCGACTACCAGCATCAGCCGCGTCCCGCAACGCCCACACAACTCCTGCCCCAGCGGGTTCGCCGCCAGACATTTTTGGCAGTAGTGAGAAACGGCTCTCATAAGAACAGTGATGAGTGCTGAGTGCTGAGGACTGAGTAAAAGAAAGAGTTCTTACTCAGCACTCAGCACTCAGCACTCAGTACTCGTAAAACCCTCGGCCCGTCTTCCGGCCGAGCCAGCCGGCGTCGACGTAGCGTTTGAGCAGGGGGCAGGGTCTGTACTTCGGGTCGCCGAGGCCGTCGAGCAGGACGTTCATGATTGCGAGGCAAACGTCGAGGCCGATGAAGTCCGCGAGCGTGAGCGGCCCCATGGGGTGATTCATCCCCAGCTTCATGATGCCGTCGATGCTCTCGCGCGTGGCGACGCCTTCGTGGAGCGCGAAGATGGCCTCGTTAATCATCGGCATCAGCACGCGGTTCGAGACGAAGCCGGGCATGTCGTTGCAGTCGAGCGGCGTCTTGTCGAGTTTGAGCGTCAGGACGTGGACTGCCCCGTAAGTCTCGTCCGAGGTGGCTATGCCGCGGATGATTTCCACGAGCTTCATCACGGGCACGGGATTCATAAAATGCATCCCGATGACCTTGTCGGGCCGGCGCGTCGCCGCGCCGAGTTTCGTGATCGAGATGCTCGAAGTGTTGGACGCGAGGATCGCCTCGGGCCTGGTGATTTCGTCCAACTGGCGGAAGACATCCGTCTTGACCTGCACGTCCTCGGTCACGGCCTCGACGACGAGGTCTGCCTCGGCCAACTCTTCCAGCGCGGTCACGGTTCGGATACGGCCGATGATGGCACGCTTCTCCTCTTCTTTAAGCCGCTCCTTGTCAACGTCGCGTTGCAGGCTCTTGCCCACGGCCGCCATCCCGCGCTGCAAGAATTCGTCTTTAACGTCGCGCAGGATGACGCGCAGGTTGGCGCGCGCGGCCACCTGCGCGATGCCGCTGCCCATCGCGCCCGCGCCGACCACGCCCACCGTCTCGATTGAAAGATTCTCCGCCAACGCTTTCCCTCTTTATCTCTCGACGGCCATCGCCACGGCGTTGCCGCCACCGAGGCAGAGCGCCGCCAGCCCGCGATGCACGTCGCGCCGCTTCATCTCGTAGAGCATCGTCGTCAAGAGGCGCGAGCCAGACTGGCCTATGGCGTGGCCGAGCGCGACCGCGCCGCCGTTGACGTTCACCTTGTCCGGGTCCAAATCAAGTTCCTTGATGATGGCGACGGCCTGCACCGAGAAAGCCTCGTTCAGCTCTATCAGGTCAACCTCGTTCAGCGACCAGCCCGCCTTCCTCAGGACTTTGCGAATCGCCTCCACGGGGGCCATCATCACCAACTCGGGCTCTATGCCCGAAGTCGCCTGCGCCGCGATGCGCGCCATCGGCTCGACGCCTAACGCGCGCGCGCGCTCTTCCGACGTGACGACCAACGCGGAAGCGCCGTCGTTGACGCCCGGAGCGTTCCCGGCCGTCACCGTCCCGCCTTCCTTCTTGAAGGCCGGCCTGAGCTTCGCCAGCGCTTCGAGCGACGTGTCCTCGCGCACGGTCTCGTCGGCTTCGAGCACGAGGGGCGCGCCCTTCTTCTGCGGAATCTCGACCGCCAGGATTTCGTCCTTGAACTTCCCGGCCTTAATCGCCGCCGCGGCCTTGCGGTGCGAGTTCAGGGCGTACTCGTCCTGCTCCTCGCGCGTCACGTTGTAGCGCGTCGCCACGACCTCGCCCGTGTTGCCCATGTGGTAATTCTCGAACGCGCACCACAGGCCGTCGTGAATCATCGCGTCCACGAGCACGCCGTTGCCGAGCCGGTAGCCCTCGCGCGCCTTCGGGATCAAATACGGCGCGTTCGACATGGACTCCATCCCGCCGGCGACGACGATTTCGGAATCCCCGAGTTGAATCCCCTGCGCCGCCATCATCACGGACTTGAGGCCCGAGCCGCAGACCTTATTGATCGTCACGGCCGAGACGCCGAACGGGATGCCGCCCTTGAGCGCGGCCTGCCGCGCCGGGTTTTGGCCCAGCCCCGCCTGGATCACGCACCCCATGATGACCTCGTCGACCTCTTCGACCGGCACATTCGCGCGCCTGACGCCCTCGCGCACGACCATCGCGCCCAGATCGGTCGCGCTGAAATCTTTCAGACTGCCCTGGAACTTTCCGGTCGGCGTCCGCACGGCGCTGACGATGACCGCTTCTCTTCTCTGCATGATGCCTGCACCTCAAAAAGACGTGAATCGTAAATCGTGAATCGTAAATCGGGGAAGACCGTCCGAACGATTTACGATTTACGATTCACGATTTACGACTAACTATTTACCATTCACTACACCGTGTCAAGCAAACTCTTCGCACTAAACGAGCCCATACTATTCGTCTTGACGGCAGGGCTGGCGGGGCGTATAAGCTGGACTCGTCGCCGTTTTTTCTCACCACCCGTTAAGCTCCGCCCTCCGGCGCGAAGGAGAGACAGATGAATCCTCAAGCAGCAACGCTCACCGCGGGCTTTAAAAGATTTTTCCAGATATCTCTGGTCATCCTGGCCGTCATCTTCGTGGTGCGGGTGCTGCTCGTCCCGAGCACGGCGCAGTCAACGGCCGAAGAGAGAGAGCTTGAAGATAGGATACCGAAGCACCTGCCGATCAAGGTCAAGCTCAAGAAGGAGAAAGAAAAAGCCTTCAAGGACCTGAAGAACGAGAAGTGGGTGCGCGCCTTTGAACTTGAGGTCACGAACACGGGGGACAAGCCGATCTATTCTCTCAGCTTTGTACTGGAGATGTCCGGAATAAAATATTCTGACGGGCTTCCTGCCATGCTTACGTTGGTCTATGGAGAAATGACTGGAAATATAAACACCAAGCCAGGGCCGAACGATGTTCCAATCAAACCCGGCGAGACTTACGTTTTAAAGGTCGTTCTCGGCGAAGTGCTAGGGTGGGAAGATACCCAACGAGAGGAGAACTTACCCCAACCGAAGAAACTCATCCTGCTCCTTCAACATCTGTGGTACGCGGACGGGACGGGTTTTGAGGGTACTGATGGGTTTCCCATGCCTAACAAGCAAAACAAACAATCGAGCACAGGCGGTTGCTTGCCACCAAACGAGAGCAAAACTAAAAGCCCGCGAGAGCAGCGGGCCGCACTAGGCAGTTGGGGCGAGACATTCAAGATGAATTTTTACCGGCGAGCTTTTCGCCGGTAAATTTTTTATCTATCGTGTCGTCACAGCCTGATTTCTTCAGTCTACTTTTACAGCCACAAGAGTGTTGCTCCGGTAGTGGGTGCTGGTTCACGTCACGATATCAGGAAGATAGTTGTTTAGGCTGTACGACTAAAGATAGATACCAGCCGGCCGTTTGTGGCGACTCGGCGGGTAGGTGCACAGTTCTCAGTTATGGTTCAGTCATCTGTACGATTCCTGGAACAGGGGAGAAGTATCGCTGTCTAGTAGTTACAGCCACTTCCTGCGGGGGGACGACGCCGACGCCCACGCCGACTCCGACCCCGACGATATCACCGACGCGGACGCCGACGCCGACGCCTTCGCCGACGCCCTGCCCGCTGGAGTGCGACGACCCGAACGCCGCCTACCCAGCCGACGAGTGTACGACCCTGCTCGGCACCGGCTGCCGCGGCACCGAAGTCAGGCAAGGCAACTGCTGCTACCCAGGAACCTGCCCGTCGCCGATGCCCACGCCCCCGACGTGCAACAGCGGGACACTGTCTTTCACGCCCTACCCCGTCTGCCAGTGGCTTTGTCTCCCGACGCTCGGCAGCAGCACCGGCGGGGACTCGTGCGCCGACCAGGGGCTGCCGCCGCAGGACTGCTCGACCACGAAAAACCCGCAAGGGCGCTGGGACCCGGAGTTCTGCCAGTGCATCTCGCCCGTGCTCGTCGATGTCGCGGGCGACGGCTTCCGGTTGACTGACCTCGCGGGCGGCGTCCGCTTCGACCACGACGGAAACGGCACGGCCGAGCGCACCTCCTGGACGGCCGCCAATTCTGACGACTCCTGGCTCGCGCTCGACCGCGACGGCAACGGCCGCGTAGACAACGGCGCGGAACTCTTCGGCACGTTCACGGCGCAGCCGCTGTCAGACACGCCGAACGGCTTCCTGGCCCTGGCCGAGTTCGACAGGCCGCACCACGGCGGCAACGCGGACGGCGTGATTGACAGCGGCGACACAGTCTTCCCGAGCCTGCTCCTGTGGCGGGACGCGAACCACGACGGCGTCTCCGAGCCGCGCGAGTTGCACAGGCTCGCCGCGCTCGGCGTCACGCGGTTGGAGTTGAGCTACAAGGAGTCGAAGCGGTCGGACGAGTACGGCAACTGGTTCCGTTACCGCGCGAAGGTCTCGGACGCGAAGCAGGGGCAGGCCGGGCGCTGGGCCTGGGATGTCTTCCTGCACCGCGCCCCCTGACGAACGACACATCTGAGCCACGCGCGACACGCGAAGCGGCACGAGACGAGGATAATTCTTTTCGTGCCGCTTCGCGTGTCGCGCGTGGTTTCTGAATTTTTCCCGAAAGTGAATCGACCCGCTCACGCCAAAAACCCTGATTTGATATGCCTCGCCGCCGAGTGTTAGACTCGCCGTCGCTTTTGTATATTTAAGAACTGTGACCGCTGACTCTTTTCCTGTCACCTGTCACTTGTCACCCGTCACTCGGATAGATCATGCAAGCACTCATTCTCGCTGGCGGCAAGGGCACGAGGCTGCGGCCGCTGACGGTTTACACGCCGAAGCCCGTCGTCCCTATCTGCAACCGCCCGTTCCTGCTCTACCAGATCGACACCCTGCGCCGCGCCGGCATCAAGGACATCACGCTCTCGGTCGGCTACCAGCCGCACAAGATAGAGCAGCAGTTGGGCGACGGCTCAACCTTCGGCGTCAACCTCAGGTACATGGTCGAGCCGCAGCCGATGGGCACGGCCGGGGCCTACAAGTACGCCGAGGATTTGATACGCGAGCCGACGGTCGTCTTCAACGGCGACATCCTGACGGACCTGGACCTGAAGGCCGTCATACGCGAGCACACGGAGCGCAAGGCGACGGCCACCGTCGTGCTCCACCCGGTCGAGAACCCCAGCGCCTACGGGCTGGTCGAGACCGAGGAGGACGGCCGCGTCGCTCGCTTCCTCGAAAAGCCCAAGCCGGAAGAGATCACGACCAACAACATCAACGCGGGGACGTACGTCCTCGAACCGCGCGTGCTCGACTACATCCCCGCGGGCGAGAACCACTCCTTCGAGTACGGCCTCTTCCCGACGCTGCTGGAGCGCGGCGAGCCGTTCTACGCGCACGTCCCGTCGCGGACTTACTGGATGGACATAGGCACGCCGGAGCGCTACCTGCAAACGCACATGGACCTCCTGGCGGACCGCGTCGGGCGGATTCACGTCAAGGAGCGGCGCGGGAATTTCGACGCGGCGACGACCGCAGAGCTTGACGACCTCTCGATGCTCGGCGACGACTGCGTCGTCAAGCCCGGCTCGCAGATCGTCAACTCCGTGCTCGGCCCCGGCTGCTACGTCGAGGAGCGGGCGCGCGTCGAGAACTCGGTCGTCTGGGCGCACACGCGCGTCGGCGCGGGCGCGCAAATCTCCGGGGCGATCATCGGCCGCGGCTGCCACATCGGCCGCGCCGCGGTGATCGGCGCGGGCGCGGTCCTCGGCGACAAGACCTCGCTGACCGACTACTCTCAGACCGGGGGCGCGCAGTCGTGAGCGACGAGCGCGGCTTGACGCCGATACGCTTCGGCACGGACGGCTGGCGCGCGGTCATCGCGGACCAGTTCACCTTCGCCAACCTGGAGCGCGTCGCACAAGCCTACGCCGATTACCTTCTTCAACAGAACCCGCGCCCGACCGAAGAGTCGCTCACGCGGCAGCTGGTCGAGGTCGGGCAGGTTAGCGAGCGCGAGGCCGCGGGCGGTCTCTTCGGAAACGTCATCCGGGAGGCGGCCGGGCAGGCCCGGCCCTCTCTCGTCGTCGTCGGCTACGACCGGCGCTTCCTCTCCGAAAAGTTTGCCGAGCGCGCGTCGGAAGTCCTCGCGGGCAGCGGCCTGCGGGTCGCACTCTTCGATGAAGCCGTGCCGACGCCCGTCGTCTCCTGGGCCGTGAAGCTGAACGATGCCGTGGGCGGCGTCGTGATTACAGCCTCGCACAATCCGGGCGAGTTTAACGGCTTCAAGATTAAGGCCCCGTGGGGCGGGAGCGCGTCGCCGGAGATTACGGCCGGCGTCGAAGCGCTGCTGGACACGAACGCGCCGCGGCGCAAGGGCGTCCACGTCGCGGACGAGAGCGCGCTCCTCGAAGAGTCCGTCCTCAGCTACCGCGGGCAACTCGCTTCATACGTTGACCTGGAACGCCTGCGCGCGGCGCGCATGAAGACCGTCGTTGATTCGATGCACGGCTCGGGCGGGCGCTGGGTCGAGAGTTTCCTCACGGGCGGCGAGCTTTCGGTCGAGACCATACGGGCCGAGCGCGACACGCTGTTCGGCGGCGTCAACCCCGAGCCGATTGACCGCAACCTCGGCGCGCTCAAACAGCGCGTCAGGGAGACGCAGGCCAGCCTGGGGCTCGCGACCGACGGCGACGCGGACCGCCTCGGCGCGGTCAACGAGTTGGGGCAGACGATGACGATGCACGAGGCCGTGCCGCTCGTGCTGCTGCACCTGGCGCGCGTGCGAGGGATGACCGGGGGCGTCGTACGCACCTTCTCCCAATCAATCCTCACCAAGCGCATCGCCGAGGCGCACAACCTGAAACTCTACGACACGCCCATCGGCTTCAAGTACATCGCGGACCTGATGCTCAAGGACGACATCCTCATCGGCGCGGAAGAGTCCGGCGGTATAGGCGTCAGCGGCCACATCCCCGAGCGCGACGGGATACTTAACTGCCTGCTCCTGCTCGAAGCCGTCATCGCCTCGGGCAAGCCCCCTTCGGAGATGGTCAAGGCCATGCACAGGGAGTTCGGCGAGTTCTACTTCGACCGCCGCGACTTCCACTGCGAGGTCACGCGCGGGCAGGAGCTTGTGGCACAACTCGCCTCGCGGCCCCCGGCCCAAGTCGCCGGCCACGAAGTCAGCGGCGTGGAGACTCTCGACGGCACGAAACTCGTTTTCGCGGATGAGTCGTGGCTGCTCCTTCGCCAGTCCGGGACCGAGCCCGTCTTACGCGTCTACTCCGAGGCGACTTCCGTCGGGAAGGTGGACGAGCTTTTGACAACGGGCGAGAGTTGGGCACGCGCGGACTCGTAGCCACTCCGGGCGCGCGCCTTTGGTCCAAATTGCTATTGACCCGCCGCGCCTTTCCGGCTTAATGTTCCCTCCGTAACAGTCCCGAATCCCCGACTTGATTCTCCGCTTCGCTGCTCGCGGCGCGTTTCCCGCTCGCGGCCGTCTTCCACACAGCTTTCTCAAAGGAGTATCCGCAAATGACGACGACGCCCAGACGCTTGGCCTTCGCCCTCTGTCTCATCCTCTCCTCCGCGCTCCTCTGCAACGCGCAGGAGCAGGGCACGAAAAACGGGGCCGACGCGCCCGCGCCCGTCGAGCCCGCGGCCGTGACCGCCAGCGGCACGGCGGGCAAGGTCGCCAAGTTCAGCGGCCCCAGCTCGCTCACCAACTCCATCATGACGGAGAGCGGCGGCAAGATCGGCGTCAACTCCGCGTCGCCCGCGGCCGTCCTCCACGTCACCGGCCCGCAGCCCGCGCCTGCCGCCGCCAACGGGACAAACGCCGCGCCGGCCTTGCACGTCTTCGGCGGCAAGGGGGGCAACACGACCGGCTCCGGGACGACGGCCGGGCACGGGGCCGACATCAACCTCATCGCCGGGCAGGGCGGCAACGCGCCGTCGGGCAGCACCAACGGCAGCGGTGGCAACATCTTCTTGCTGCCGGGCTCAAGCGGCACGGGCGGCGGGGCCGCGAGCCTGTCGGGCAACGTGTTCCTCGCGCCGTTGAACGGGGCCGTCGCCCTCGGGACTTACACTCCGCCCGCGGGATCGAAGCTGTACGCTGTGAGTTCGGCCAGTGATGTGGCCGTCATCCTCGGCGAGAACAAGCACTCTCAGGGAGAGTTCAACATCGGGGTGCGCGGCTTGAGCCTCTACGGCACGGGCCTGTGGGGCAACGGGGCGACTGCCGGCGTGCAGGGCTACGGGAAGACGGGCGTATTTGGCAGCAGCACCAGCGGGAGCGGCGCCGGCGTCAAGGGCGACAGCGTCAGCGGCAACGGCGTTCACGGCCACTCTCAGGGCACGGCCGGAAGCGGCGTCTTCGGCGAAAACACGGGCACGAGCGGCGTCGGTGTCACGGGCATCGCGGGCGCGGGCAGAGGCGTCTACGGGCAGAGCACGAGCAGCTCGGGCGTCTTCGGCTTCAGCGGCTCGGGCGACGGCGTCGTGGGCCAGAGCAGCACGGGCTACGCCGGCAACTTCTTAGGCAAGGCGAAGGTCACGGGCAACTTCGAGGTCGGCGGCGTCGAGTCCTTCGGCGCGACCACGCGGCAGATGCTCAACCTCTACAACACGACCTACGCCATAGGCGTCCAGCCCTTCACCTTCTACTTCCGCACCGACAGCTCCTTCAACTGGTACAAGGGCGGCGTCCACTCCAACACGGCGGGCAGCGCGGGCGCGGGCGGAACCAGGCTGATGAACCTGACGCCCGCGGGCGAACTCTTCGTCACGGGCGCGGTGCACGCGCCCGGCTTCCTCAACAGCAGCGACCGCAACCTCAAGGCCAACTTCTCGACGGTCAACCCGCGCGCGGTGCTCGACCGGCTGGCGGCCGTCCCCGTGCAGACCTGGAACTACAAGGGCGAGACTGTGCGCCACATGGGGCCTATGGCCCAGGACTTCCGCGCCGCCTTCAACCTGGGGGTGGACGACACGGGCATCAGCACGATTGACTCCGCGGGCGTGACGATGGCGGCCGTGCAGGGCCTTTACCAGCTCTCGCAGGAGAAGGACAGGCAGATTGAGAAACTGACGGCTGAGGCGAAGACCCTGCGCTCCGAGCTTGACGAGTTGCGGGCCAGGATGCTTCAACTGGAAGAGGCGCTCAAGCGCCAGCAGAAGTAAGCGCCTGGGAGAGACAGAAAGACTCTATGCCCGAATTGCCGGAGGTCGAGTTGGTCGCGCGTTCGCTCGAACGCCTCGTCGCGGGTCGCCGCATCCTGGCGGCACGCCTGCTGCGCGAACGTCTCGCGCCGGACATCAGCCCGCGCACCTTCGCGCGCAGCCTGCGCGGCGCGCAGATTGAATCCGTCGGGCGGCGCGGCAAACACGTCCTCGCACACCTCGACAACGGCCGCGTGTTGATTACGCACCTGCGCATGACCGGGCGCTTTCTTTACCTGCCGCCAGAGGCCCCGCTCCCCAGGCACACGCACGCGCTCTTCGAGCTGGACGACGGCCGCCGCCTAGTCTTCACGGACCAGCGCCACTTCGGGATGATGAAAGTCGTGACGGCCGCCGGGCTTCACGAGACGAAAGAGCTGCGTCTCCTCGCCCCGGAGCCTTTCTCGGACGAGTTCACGCCCGCCTACCTGCGCGCGGCGCTCGCGCGTTCGCGCCGGACCCTGAAAGAGACGCTGCTGGATCAGAAGCGCGTGCTCGGCCTCGGCAACATCTACGCGGCGGAGGTCATGTTCATGGCCCGCGTCAATCCTTTCAAGACCGCCGCCCGGTTGTCCGGGGCTCGCGTCCCGCGCCTGCACAAGGCCATCCTCGACGTGCTCGGTGAAGCCCTGGCGCACGGCTCGACCATGAACGTCGACCCGGAGAACATCGACGGCAGCTACTACGGCGGCGGCTACGAAAGCCGCTGGCGCGTCTATGACCGCGAGGGCGAGCCCTGCCCCGACTGCCGCGCCCCCATCCGCCGCGTCGCCCACGCCGGCCGCTCCACCTTCTACTGTCCCCGGTGCCAGAGGCGTTGAGGTCCGCACCGCCCGCTGACCTTCCTACTTGACAGCCAACGGTCCGCGGCGTATAAGCATTTTCGGAAAACGTGGTGAGTTAAGGCGACTTGCGGCCACGTAAAATAACCCGCTAAACAGCTCGGACGAGTTCGGCAGCGAACGACCCCGCAAACTTCAAGCTCTTCCGAAGTCCCGCGTTGTTTGGCGCGGGATTTTTGTTTGAAACTAGTAATCAGCAAAGACAGGCTGCTCTTACTGACTACTGACTGCTGATTACTGATCACTTAGTTTATGGAAAACTTCAGAGAACTCCTCCAATCGGACGGCGTGCACGTCTTCGACGGCGCGATGGGCACGATGCTCTACGCGAAGGGCGTCTACATCAACCGCTCTTACGACGAGCTGAACCTGACCAACCCCGACCTCGTGCGCGAGGTCCACGAGGAGTACGTGCGCGCCGGCGCGGACATCATCGAGACCAACACGTTCGGGGCGACCGCGCACAAGCTGCAACAGTACGGGCTCGAAGGGAGCCTGCGCCTCATCAACATCGCCGCCGCACGCATCGCGCGCGAAGCCGCCGGGGACCGCGCGCTTGTGGCGGGCGCGGTCGGGCCGTTGGGTCTACGCATCGAGCCCTACGGCCCGACCTCTTTCGACGAGGCGAAGGAACTGTTCAAGGCCCAAATCTCCGCGCTCCTCGACGGCGGCGTAGACCTCTTCGTGCTGGAGACCTTCTCCGACATCTCCGAGATGCGGCAGGCGATTCTCGCCGTGCGCGAGTTGTGCGACCTCCCCGTCGTCGCGCAGATGACCATCATGCCCGACGGCAACACCACTTTCGGCACGACGCCCGAAGTCTTCACCCAGAGGCTGGACGAGTGGGGCGCGGACGTGATCGGCTTGAACTGCGGCGTCGGCCCGGCCATCGTCCTCGGCGGCATAGAGAAGATGCGCGAGGTGACGGACAAGAAGCTCGCGGCGCAGCCGAACGCGGGACTGCCGCGCGACGTGCAGGGCCGGCAGTTCTACATGTGCTCGCCCGAGTACATGGCGAAGTTCGCCAAGCGCCTGATTCAGGCTGGCGCGCGCTTCATAGGCGGCTGCTGCGGCACCACCCCGGCGCACATCAAGCTCATCACGGACGCCGTGCGCGCCGCCTCCCCGCGCAAGCAGCGCGTCGTCATCAAGGAATCGGGCGCGGCGCGCGTCGAGGAACTGACACCTTCGGACATACAGGTCGTGCCGCCCGAGGAGCGCTCCAAGTGGTCGCGGAAAATCGTCGAGGGCCAGTTCGTCACTTCGGTCGAAGTCCTGCCGCCCAAGGGCTGCGACCCGCGCAAGACGCTCGACTCGATTCGCCTCCTGAAGGACGCGGGCGTGGACGGCGTCAACATCCCGGACGGGCCGCGCGCGCAGACGCGCATGAGCGCACAGGCCACGGCCGTACTCGTCGAGCGCGAGATAGGCATAGAGGCCGTGCTCCATTACTGCTGCCGCGACCGCAACCTGCTGGGCATGATGTCGGACCTTTTGGGCGCGGCGGCTTTGGGTTTGCGCAATTTGCTGCTCATCACGGGCGACCCGCCGAAGATGGGGCCGTACCCGGACGCGACCGCCGTCTTCGACATAGACGCCATCGGCCTGACCAACATGGTCAACAAGCTCAACCACGGCCTTGACCTCGGCAACAACCCCATCGGCCAGCCGACGGCCTTCTGCATCGGCGTCGGCGTGAACCCGGGCGCGCTCAACCTGGACGAGGAGATCAAGCGCTTCGAGTGGAAGGTCGAGGCCGGCGCGCAGTACGCCATCACGCAGCCCGTCTTCGACACGGAGCAGTTGGTCGACTTCCTCAAGCGCATAGAGCACGTCCGCATCCCGATTGTCGCGGGCATCTGGCCGCTCGTCTCGTTCCGCAACGCCGAGTTCCTGCACAACGAGGTGCCGGGCGTGAGGGTGACGCCCTCGATCATGGAGCGCATGAGAGTCGCTTCCGAGAAGAGCAAGGAGGCGGCGCGCGACGAAGGCTTGAAGATCGCGCGCGAGTCGCTCGTCGAGGTGAAGGACTCGATTCAGGGCGTGCAGGTCTCCGCGCCCTTCGGCAACGTGCGCTACGCGCTCGAAGTCTTCGACGCGCTCGAAGACTTCGCCTCGCGCCGCGAGGTCAACGTGACGGCATGACGGACTTGCGGGACGGCTACGACCGCGTGGCCGCAGACTACGCCAGAGAGTTCGCGGACGAGTTGGACGGGAAACCCTTCGACCGGAAGATGCTGGACTGGCTGGCCGAGAAGGTCGGAGGACGTGGGCCAATTTGCGACATGGGCTGCGGCCCCGGACAGACCGCGCGCTACCTGCACACCCGTGGCGTCGAAGCCTGCGGCGTCGACTTATCGCCCGAGATGGTCAGACACGCGCGCCGCCTCAACCCCGACATTCCTTTTCAACAGGGAGACATGCTCGCGCTCTCCGACGCGGCTGACGAAACTTACGGCGGCGTCGCAGCCTTCTATTCCCTCATACACGTCCCGCGCCCGCGACTGGTTGAAGCCCTCGGCGAGTTGAAGCGCGTCCTGCGCCCCGCGGGCACGCTCCTCGTCACCTTCCACCTCGGCCGCGAGACCGTCCACAAAGACGAGTTCTTCGGCCAGGAGGTCTCACTCGATTTCCACTTCTTCGAGTCCGCCGAGATGAAAGAACACCTCGCGGCCGCCGGCTTCCGCCTTGAGGAGACAATCGAGCGCGACCCCTACCCCCCCGAAGTCGAATACCAGAGCCGCCGCGCCTACATCTTCGCCAGAAAACCTTAGCAGGTCGAGCGGTGAGGAATCCTGCATTCAGAGAGACGTGAGTCAAAAGCAATCGCCACACGGGGGTTTGCTTAACTCATTCAGTCAGCGCAAGTCTTTCCGGCGGTCTTCTTCGCTGCTCCTGACGTCTTTGATAACATTTAACCACCCATAAAATTAAAAAGACCACTGCTAATACTTCGGTCAGGAAAATGCTCCAGGCACTTATTATATCCAGCCGGCGATAAAATCTTATCGGCACCACAAACGTCTGCGCCCACCTCAGGCTGTGTAATAATCCCTCCGGGCTAAGTAGAGCGGCGTTAGTGAGGCCACGGTATTGGCTCTGAAAAAATAAAGCGAACGCCGGGATTATCTTGAGCCCGAGCGCCCTACCCCTTCTCACCGAGCACGTGGCGCAGCGCTTCTCCTATTTCCGGGTGCTTGAAGACGTAGCCGGACTCTTTCAGGCGGGCGGGCTCCGCGCGCTGGCTGGACAGGAGTGTGGCGTCGGCCATCTCGCCGAAGAGCAGGCGCAGGGCGAACTCGGGCACGGGGAAGATCGTCGGGCGCGAGAGCGCGCCGCCTATCGCCTTCGTGAACTCCTTGTTCGTCACCGGCCGCGGCGCGACGACGTTGACGGGGCCGCTCAAAGACTTATTCTCTAAGGCGTACTCGATTGCCCCGACCGCGTCGTCAATCGTGACCCAGCTGACGTACTGCTCGCCGCTCCCGAGCTTCCCGCCCACCCCCATGCGGAACGGGAAGAGCATCTTCTTGAGCGCGCCGCCCTCGCCGCTCAGGATGACGCCGAAGCGCATGTGCGCGACGCGCACGCCCGCGGCCGAGGCCGCGTCGGTCGCCTGCTCCCACTCGCGGCACACGTCCGCCAGGAAGTCATCCCCCGGAGCGCTCCGCTCCGTCAGGACTTCCGCGCCGCGGCTGCCGTAGAAGCCCACGGCCGAGGCGGAGACTAAGACCTCTGGTTTGCGCGCGAGCCCGGCGAGCGTTTCGCTAATCAGGCGCGTGCCCTTGACGCGGCTCTCGCGTATGCGGAGCTTCTTCTCATCGGTCCAGCGACCTTCGGCCAGGTTCTCACCCGCCAGGTGCACAGCCGCGTCCACGCCTTCCAGAGCGCCCGCGTCTATGGTCCCCTTCGAAGGGTCCCAGCGGACTTCCCTCGGGTCGGCCGGCGCGTTGCGGACCAAACGCAGGACTTCGTGCCCCTTTGATTCGAGCGCGGGCACAAGCCTGTGGCCGACCAGCCCGCTCGCTCCCGTGACGACAATTTTCATGAATCGTTTCTCCGGCGCGTTGATTCTACTCCTCTTTCAGACAATACGGGCGCGCTTATCTCCCGCGCGTTTTGAAAGTGTATAAATTTGTTCTCGACTCTCACGTCTTCCTGGCACACTTTATGTTTTAGCGCGCGCCCGCCCTCCGCCCGTGTCAACCTTGTCTTTCGCCGCGAAAAATGTAGAATGCCTGTGCCGAAACAGAAAACCTGCGCCCCCAGGTGTCCAGTGACCTCGCGCAGACGGTTTTCCGCTCGCCAAGGCTATCTTAACTCGAATTTTTGGACGCGGCCCCCCCCCGACAAGCACTTCCCAGGCCGCGTGAGCCCTAATCTCTTCGCGCCTGAACGGAGCAAGACCTCGGTGCTTCGCCTGAGACCGCTAGCCGTTTTTCTGGGCCTCGCGCTCTCGCTCTGCCTGCTCGGGCTCTGGGGCGCGCGCTCTCAGACGGGCGCACCGCGGCGCGTGACCAACACGACTGCCGAAGGTCTCAACCTCAACCCATCTCTGAGCGGCAACGGACGCCGCATCAGTTTCGAGTCCACGGAAGACGTGGCCGGCGCGGGCGGCGGCGCTTTCTTCCGCGCCATCCGCGCGGACATCTCCAGGACGCCCGCCGCCTTCGTGCAGATGGCAGGCGCGCGCGCCCCCGCCCCAGGCATCTCGCAGGACGGCTCCGTCATAGCCTTCGCCGCCAGAGAAGACCCGCTCGGCACGAACCCCGACGGCAACTCCGAAATCTTCCTCTACAACGGCGCAGGCTTAAGACAGGTCACCAGCACCACGCCGAACGACATCTCGCGGCGCGCGACCGACGGCAACTACCAGCCCTCACTCTCCGACGACGGACGCTACATAGCCTTCTCCTCGAACCGCAACCCGGCGGGCCAGAACTCCGACGGCAACTTCGAAATCTTCGTCTTCGACGCGACCGCGAACAGCTTCTCGCAACTGACGAACACGGCCGGCGGAGTCGGGGCCACCGACGCCAAGATCAGCGGCAACGGCTCGCGCGTGGCCTACATCAGGGATTCGGGCGCGCTCCCCGCGGTCCAGCGCGACCTGATGCTGCAAGACCGCACGGGCGGCGTCACGCGTCTCGCGGCCGACAACGTCACGAACCTCGCCCTGACTATGGGTCGCGCCATCTCCGACGACGGATCGCGCGTCGTCTTCGCGGGCGACACGGCGGCCAATTCGAGCCAGGTCTTTCTCTACGACGCGCGGACCAACAACGCGCGCGCCGTCACCTCGCTCGGCGCGCGCGACACGGAAGTCCCGCTCAACGCGACCATCAGCGGCGACGGCACGCGCGTAGCCTTCGCCGCGCGCCGCACGGTCCCGCAACTCGGCGGCAACGGCGACCGCAGCATAGAGCTTTACACCTTCGACATCCCCACGGGCCAGTTCGCCGTCGTCACTGACGCGCCATCTGAGGCAGACGGCTTCCAGGGCAGTACGCGCGTCGCGGAAGTGGTCTCGTCGCTCTCCGACGACGGCTCTGTCGTCGCCTTCAACTTCCCGCGCGCGCTCTCCGAAGAGGTCGAGACCGGGCTCGAAAACAATTCTGAGATTTACGTCTCGGGGACGGCGGCGCGGCCGACCGAGGGGACGCTCGAAGTCCTGAACGGCGCGTCGTTGGGCCACGAGCCTTCGACCACGGATGCGGTCGCGCCGGAGAGCTACGCCGTTGCGTTCGGCGGCGCGCTCTCGTTCGAAACGGTCGAGAACGGGAGGCTGTCCGACGGGACTTACCCGACGACGGCCGGCGGGACGACCGTGACGGTCAACAATCTCCGCGCGCAGATCGTCTCGGCCTCGCCCACGCGCGTTGCCTTCCTCGTCCCCGCCGCGACGGAGCCAGGCGAGGCCACGGTCGTCGTCACCAACGAAGAGGGCTTCCGCTCAATCGGGACGATAGATGTTAAGACGGGCGCGCCGGGCATCTTCACCAGGAGCGGCGACGGCACCGGCGAGGGCGACATCATCCACGCGCAGACCCACTCGCCCGGCCCCTTCGACCCGACCGGCGGAGAGCTTCGTCTCATCATCTTCACCACCGGCGCGCGCAACGCCACGGAAGTCACAGTCCGCGCGGGCGGCCACGCGCTGCCGGTCGAGTGGATAATGCCCTCGTCCGACAGGCCCGGCACTGACCTGATTCAGGTGCGAGTCCCCGCGGAGCTTCGCGGCGCCGGCCCTGTCGACCTCTTCGTGCGCGCGGACGACCGCGACAGCAACCCCGCCACCGTGACTTTCCTGGGCGTCGCGCCGCGGCCCGACATAGTCATCAACGAAGTCCTGGCGGACCCGCCGACGGACGACGACTCGACCGCGGCCATCGAAGGCGACGCCAACCGCGACGGCGTGCGCGACACCTCGCAGGACGAGTTCGTCGAATTGGTCAACGCGACCGGGCGCGACATCAACGTCGGCGGCTACCAACTCTTCACGCGCGGCACGACGGCCGCCAACGACACGCTCCGCCACACGTTCGCGGCTGGCACAATTTTGCCGGCGGGCGCGGCCATCGTCGTCTTCGGCGGCGGCAATTTTAATCCGAAGCACACGGCGTTCGGCGGCGCGCAGGTCTTCAAAGCCTCCGAGGGCGAGTTGTCCCTGGTGAACACGGGCGGCGTCGTGACCCTGCGCGACGCGAGTCAAACGCTCGTCACCATCTTTTCCTACGGCGGCTCGACGGGGCTCAACGGCGGCTCGAACCAATCCTTGACGCGCTCGCCGGACATCACCGGCGCGTTCACCCTGCACACGACCGCCGCGGGCAGCAACGGCCGCGCGTACAGCCCCGGCACGCGCGTTAACGGCCAGCCCTTCACGAGCCCTCCGATTGCGCGCATAGAGGTGACGCCCGCGAGCGCCGGCATCGCCATCGGCCAGAAGCAGCAGTTCACCGCGACGGCCTACAACGCCGCGGGCAATCCCATGTCGGGCGTCATCTTCACCTGGGAGTCGAGCAACGCGGCGGTCGCGACCGTTGACGAGAACGGATTGGCGACGGGCGTTGCGGAAGGGACTACGCAGATCAGGGCCAGGGCGCGCGGCGTCACGTCCGCGCCCGCCACGCTCACGGTGCGCTTCGTCCCGCGCACGCTGACGAGCGTCGAGGTCACGCCCTCCACGTCGACGATTCCCGTCGGCGGTCAGCAGCAGTTCACCGCGCGCGGCCTGGATCAGTTCGGGAACGAGATGACGGGCCTCACCTTCACCTGGGAGTCTACGGACACGAGCGTCGCGACCGTCGACCAGAACGGGTTGGCGTCCGGCGTCGGAATTGGCACAGCGACCATCAGGGCCACGACGGGCGGGAAGACAGGCACGGCGACGCTCAACGTGACGGCCCCGAAGATAGTCATCAACGAGGCGCTGGCCGACCCGCCCGGCAGCGCGGACACGGACCTCGCGGGCGACGCCAACCGCGACGGCGAGCGCGACTCCAGCCAGGACGAGTTCGTCGAACTGGTCAATTCTTCGAACGCCTCCGTGGACATCTCGGGCTGGACGGTGCGCACGCGCACGCTCGACGGCGCGACCCAGACCTTGCGTCACACTTTTGCGGCCGAGACGATTGTTCCGGCGAACAGCGCGATTGTCGTCTTCGGCGGCGGCAATGAAACCTTCAACCCGAGCCACGAAGCCTTCGGCTGCGCGCAGGTGGTCAAGGCGTCCTCGGGCCGCCTCTCCTTCCTGAACAGCGGCGAGACAATTGTCGTCACGGACGCGAACGGCAACCTGACGGCCCAGTTGACCTACGGCAGCGCGGCAGGGCTTAACGGCGGCTCGAACCAGTCCATGACGCGCTCGCCGGACGTGACGGGCGACTTCACGCTGCACACGGCGGCCGCGAACGCGGGCGGCCGCGCCTTCTCGCCCGGCGTCAAAGTCGACGGCACGCCCTTCGGCAACTGCCCCGGACGGCTGACGAGCATCACCATCCAGCCGACTTCACAGGGCGTCATCGTCGGACGCACCACGCAGTTCACAGCGCAGGCGCGCGACCAGTTCAATCGCCCCATGAAAGGCGTGGCGATCACCTTCACCTCGGACAACACCGCGGTCGCGACGGTCGATTCCGTCACGACCAATTCGACGACGGGCGTCGCGACGGCGACCGTGCGGGGCCGGAGCGTCGGCACGGCGCACATCACCGCGCGCGCGACCAGCAACGGCACGACCGTCGAGAGCGACCCCGCCACGCTCAGCGTCACGCCGCCACCCCCGCGCGTGACGCGCATAGAGGTGACGCCTTCCGCCGCGACCATCAACCGCGGCGGCACGCAGCAGTTCACGGTCAAAGCTTTCAACGGCACGACCCAGGTCTCTTCCGGCGTCACCTTCACCTGGACTTCGGGTAACGAGGCGGTCGCGACCGTTGACCAGAACGGCCTGGCGGCCGGCGTCGGATTTGGCTCAGCGATCATCACGGCGACCGCGCCCGACGGCCTCGGCGGCACCGTCTCCGACACGGCCGGGCTCAACGTGGAGGTGCCGCTCGTTCTCAACGAGATTCTGGCGGACATGCCCACGGACAACGAGGCGACGCCGGCCGTGGAGGGCGACGCCAACCGCGACGGCGTGCGCAGCTCCGACGACGACGAGTTCATAGAACTCCTGAACAACACCAACGCGCCCGTGGACATCTCGGGCGTGATTATCGCGGACGGGACGAGCAACCGCTTCACCGTCCCGGCCGGCACAATCCTGGCCGGCGGGCGCGCCGTCGTCATCTTCGGCGGGGGCTCGCCCCCGACGGACGACCCGACTTTCGGCGGCGCGCTCGTCCTCAAGCTCACGGGCTCGCTCAGCCTCAACGACACGGGCGACACGGTCAACGTCAAGCTGCCCGTCGGCGGAAGCGAGGTGTTGATTGCGACCCAGAGCTACGGCACAGTGGGCGGCCCGCCCCGCGCCAACGACCAGTCGCTGACGCGCTCGCCCGACGACGCGATTGGCACAGCGGGCGGCGAGTTCGTCCCGCACACGACCGCGACGAACGCCGCGGGGCGCGTCTTCTCGCCCGGCACGCGCGCCGACGGCACGCCCTTCGGCTCGCCCGCCGTCACGCGCATACAGGTGACGCCCGCGTCCGCGACCGTCAACGTCGGCGGCACTCAAATTTTCACCGCGCGCGCCTTCAGCAACGCGAGCGGCACGGAAGTAGAAGTCAAGAACGTCGCGTTCATCTGGGACGCGACGGACCCGTCGAGGGCCGCGGTCGCGCCGACGACCGGCCCCTCCACGACCGCGCTCGCTAAGGCGGGCGGGAGCACCATGATTCGCGCGCAGGCGGGCGGACAGGCGGGCGCGGGCACGTTCAAGATCAACTTCCCTCCCGTCGCGCGCGTCGAAGTCACGCCGGCGACGGCGACTATCCCAGTCGGCGGCGCGCAGCAGTTCGCCGCGCGCGCCTTCGACGCGAACAACCAGGAGATAGCGGGCGTCCCAGTGACGTGGTCGTCCAGCAACACGAGCGTCGCGACCGTTGACCAGAACGGGTTGGCGACAGGCGTCGCGGTCGGCACGGCGACGATTAAGGCGACCGCCGGCGGCAAGAGCGGCACCGCGACGCTCAACGTCGTCGCGCGCACCGTGACCATTAACGAAGTCCTCGCCGACCCGCCCGAAGGTCCGGCGGGCGACGCCAACCGCGACGGCGTCCGAGACTCCGA
>DATMVE010000115.1:0-17261 GCA_035563515.1 Pyrinomonadaceae bacterium | reverse complement strand
CCGCCGCCACCGGCCGCGCCTTCTGCGCCTACGCCCCCGGCGCGAGCCAACGGCGGGCAGCAGGCGGCGGCCAACGGCAACGCGCGCAAGCCCGTGGACTTCGTCAGCGAAGACGACGTGCGCCGCGCCATCCAGAAAGGCGAAAAGATTTACGTCAACGCCCGCACCATCATCACGCCCTCCGCGCGCGACCTGGGCGAGCCGGCGGAGGTGTTCGCGAAAGGATGAACAGCAGTGGGCAGTGGGCGGTTGGCAGTTAAGACCAACTACTTTGACTGTCCACTGCCTGCTGCCCACTACTTTATGTTTCTCGGAAAAGTCGTCGGCACGGTCTGGTCAACGAAGAAGGCGCCCGATCTGGAGGGCGTCCGCTTTTTGATTGTGCACCCTTACGACCTGGACAAGGAGCCGACCAAGAACATCGTCGTCGTGGCGGACCGCCTGGGAGCCGGCGTCGGCGAGACCGTGATGTGCGCTTACGGCAAGGCGGCGCGCTCGGCCATCGGCAACCAGGAGATGTCCATCGAGGCGGCCGTCGTCGGCATCGTCGACCGCATGGACATACAGGACGCGCGCTCCGACGAGTTGATTGACGCCGCGCGCGAGTTGAGGACAACAGACAACGGAAGATAGTAGTCAGTAATCGGTAGTCAGGTTTCAGCTAAAGGCTGCTACTGATTACTGACTACCGATTACTGACTGCTGACTTATGGCTGACGAAGAGTTGATCTATCGCATCACGCGCGCCGTTTACGGGCGGCTGGGGGCGGGCGCGGACGAGCAGGTGGTCGAGCAGTTGGTGACGGACGTTTACCGCGCCATAGAGCCCGCGGTCGCGAACGGCCGCGGCGCGGGGGCCGCCGCCGAGGGAGTCGGGACCAACGCGCGCGAGCGCGAGGCGCGCGAGGCCGGCTCGGCCGAGCGGCTCATCGTCTCGGTCTTCGGCGTCGACCACCCGGGCATCGTCGCCGGCGTCTCGCAAGTCCTGGCCGAGGCGGGTTGCAGCATCATAGACATCAACCAGACCGTGGTGCGCGGCAAGTTCGCCATGATCATCATCGCGGACATGTCGCGCGCCAGCGATACGGCCTCCGCCCTCAAGGAGCGTTTCCGCGCGGCCGGCGAGCGCCTCGGCGTCCGCATCTACGCCCAGCGCGAAGACCTCTTCAACGCGATGCACAGAATTTGAGCGAAGGGATGAGGGATGAGGAATGGGGGATGAAGAAAACGTCCTTGTTTCATCCCTCATTCCTCATCCCTTAATTTATGGAACCTGAGATTGCAAGACGGTGCACGGACTGCGGCGCGGCCGTTCGCGGCGGCTCTTTTTTCTGCCCGCAGTGCGGCAAGGCGCTGAAGAGGCCGGGGGCGGAGGCGGGCGGCGGCGAAGCCGGCGCGACGGCCGCGGAGGCCGCCCCGGAGAGGCCCGCGCGGAGGGCGACCGATCCAGGGAGGACGGCTTCAGTCATCATGCCGCAGGGAAGCGAAGCGGACGCCGCCGCGGGCAGCGCGCCGCCGTCTCCTACAACAGCGCAGGACGCGCCGCCGACGCGCCAGCCGTCCGTCGAAAGCCGGCGGCGGGCGGAGATCATTACGCAGCGCCCTGAGGACGACGACGACGGACGCCACAGGCGACGCAGCGTGAGGTCGGCCGCGCGCGAGGCGGTCGAGGAGAAGCTCAGCCCGCGCGTCGAGAAGCTGCGCCACGCCTCGAACGTCATGCTCGAAGAGGCGTCCTACGACCCGAGCCTGCGCTTCGTCCTCGTCGCCGCCGCCGCCATCATCCTTTCCCTCTTGCTTCTCTTGCTCAACTACATACTCGGATGAGCGAGTCCGAAGTCTGAAATTCAAGAACGCGACGCCGGACTTCGGACCCCGGACTCTGGACTTTAAAGATGGAATACACGCAGGCGGAAATCTTGCAGACCGTGCGGATGACGGAGATGGAGCACTTGGACATCCGCACGGTGACGCTCGGACTCTCTTTGCGCGACTGCGCCTCGGACTCCATGGAGCGCACGGCCGAGCGCGCGCGGGAGAAGATAGAGCGCGTGGCGGCGCGCCTCGTCTCCACCGTCGACGAGATCGGCGACGAGGTCGGCATACGCATCGCCAACAAGAGGATTTCGATCACGCCCGCGGCCGTCGTCAGCGAGGGCGCGCGCTCCGCCGGCGACTACCTCAGGCTCGCGCGCGCGATTGACGAGGCCGCCGCGCGCGTCGGCGTGGACTTCATCGGCGGCTACTCGGCGCTCGTGCACAAGGGCTGGACGCGCAGCGAGAGCGCCTTCCTCGATTCGATTCCCGAGGCGCTGGCCTCGACCGAGCGACTCTGTTCCTCGCTGAACGTGGCGACGACGCGCGCGGGCATCAACATGGACGCGGTCGGGCGCACGGGCCGCCTGATTAAGGAGATGGCCGAGCGGACGCGTGAGCGCGGCGGCCTGGCCTGTGCCAAATTCGTCTGCTTCGCCAACGCGGTCGAAGACAACCCGTTCATGGCCGGCGCGTTCCACGGCGTCGGCGAGCCCGAGGCCGTGATCAACGTCGGCGTCTCCGGGCCGGGCGTAGTCAACCACGCCGTCCAGCACGCGCCGCGCGACCTGCCGCTCCACGAGCTGGCCGAACTCATCAAAAAACTCTCCTTCAAGCTCGCGCGCGCGGGCGAGCTGGTCGGGCGCGAGGCCGCGCGCCGCCTCAACATCCCCTTCGGCATCATAGACCTTTCTCTGGCCCCGACGCCGGTACTCGGCGACTCGGTCGCGGACATCATAGAGGCGATGGGGTTCGAGCGCGCGGGCACGCACGGCACGACGGCCGCGCTCGCGCTGATCACGGACGCGGTCAAGAAGGGTGGCGCGATGGCTTCGGGCTCCGTCGGCGGGATGAGCGGCGCTTTCATCCCCGTCTCCGAAGACGCGAGCATGATCGAGGCGGCGCGCGTCGGCGCGCTCAGTTTGGATAAGCTCGAAGCGTGGACGAGCGTCTGCTCTGTCGGGATAGACATGGTGGCTGTGCCGGGCTCGACCTCGGCCGAGACGATTGCGGCCATCATCGCCGACGAGATGGCCGTCGGCGTGATGAACAACAAGACGACCGCCGTCCGCATCATCCCCGTGCCCGGCCGTGAGGTGGGCGAGATGGTCGAGTTCGGCGGCCTGCTCGGCACGGCCCCCATCATGCCCGTCAACAAGTTCTCCTCCGACGCCTTCATCCGCCGCGGCGGCCGCATCCCCGCGCCCATCCACTCGCTGCGGAACTAACAGGTCCAGATGGAAGTCAACGTCTTCGTCAGCTACAGCCACAAGGACAGAGAGTACCTGGGGGACGAAGAGCTGCTCGGGTTTTTAAGGGGGCTGGAGAAGGAGGGCGTCCACTTCTGGTGGGACGAGGCCCTCGTCCCGGGCGACGATTTCGACGACGAGATAAAGGGCCAAATCGAGAACTCGCAGATCGCCGTGGTGCTGGTCAGCCAGTGGTTCCTGGACTCGGACTACTGCACGAAGGTCGAGGTCGAGGCGTTCCTCAGGCACGCGCGCGAGAAGGGGCTCGTCATCTTCCCCGTCATCCTGTCCCCCTGCGAGTGGCAGAGGCACGAGTGGCTGAGAAGCCGCCACTTCCTGCCGCGCGGGGGCGAGACCGTCGAGACGGATTACGCCGACCCCGGCCGCAGAAAGCAGCTCTACCTGCTCGCCCGCGACCAGCTGCGCAGGCAGATAGAAAAAATCAGGGGCGGGGAAGTGGGGCCGCGCGGCGGCGGCGGGAAGTCGCGCTTCAGGAGAACGGCCGCGCTCGCCTTGCTCGTCGTGCTTGTCTTCGCCGCCGGAATTTCGTTATACCTTTACTACGGCCGGCGCGACCACGACGCCGCCCCCGCGCGCACCTGCTCCGAAAGTCAGCGCGCCGAGATTCTGAAGCTGGCGGATGACATCGAAGATAACCTCAGGGACGAAGCCCCGCGGACGGCGAGGGATTTGATTGAACAGGCTCGCAAGGTATGCCCGGACTACCCCGACATCAAAGACTGGGATAAAAGACTGGAGAAGCTGGAACACAAGTCAGGCTTAACCCCGCACACGCCATCAGGGAGCGGACCGTGATGAGAGTCAGGCAGCTAACGCTTAGAGTAACGTCTTCCGCGGCCGTCGCTTTTTTATATCTGTCCCTGACGGCTCCGGCGACGTGCGCGCAGAGCAGCGACCCTCCGCTCACGAAGCAAAACATCATCACCCACTGGGAGAGGAATCCGAGACGGGGTGTGCAGGAATACATAGAGAACATGGTGAAGCGGCGCAGGGTCGGCTTCCTCCCGACCCGCGGGGTGAGGCGGGAGTTGAGCCGCCGCGGGGTCCCCGCCGAAGTGATAGACGCCCTCAGGCTCAACTTCAGCGGCGACGCCGAGTTTAACTTCCAGGTGTGGCTGTTCGAGGCCGGCCCCGCGACCCTCTCGGGCGACCAGCTCGCCGCCCTGGCGCGGGCCACGATAGACGAGCTGCGCGACAGGGGCTCGGAGCTGGACGAAGTCTTCACCCATTATAAGCCGCCGCTGCCGGAGCCCTGCGTGCAGGGGCAGGGCGGGGAGCGGTGCCCCGAATCCCGAGGCTCGCTGTTGCAGGTCAAAGGGAGGGTGCAGAAGTCCGCGGGCAAGTTGAGCGCGGTGGTCAGGCTGGCTTACGTCAGCCCGACCGAGAGCCAGCCGATAGGCGGCGAGCAGGTGGTCCCCATCGGGTCGAAGACCGAGGAGGGGCTGAAGGCGGCCGCCGCGGAGATCGTCCGCAAGGTACACGACAACATCAAGCAGGAGATAAAGGGGATTTTTTGAGGCAGCCGGGAGGACGGAGTCAACATGGAAGCACTCGGGATGGTGGAATGCATGGGGCTGGTGGCGATGATCGAGGCGGCGGACGCGATGGTCAAGGCCGCCAACGTCACGCTCGTCGGCTACGAGAAGATTGACGCCGGATTGGTGACGGCGATTGTCCGCGGCGAGGTCGCGGCCGTGCGCAGCGCGGTGGACGCGGGCGCGGCCGCCGCCTCGCGCGTCGGCAAGGTCGTCGCCACACACGTCATCCCGCGCCCGCACGCGGAGGTGGACGAGGGCCTGCCCGTGCTCAGGACGGGCGAGACGACGCGCAAGAAGATCAGCGGCTCGGTTAAGGCTAAATAATTCTCGCGACGTAAGAGGGGCTGGCCATGATCACGACCGTCTGCCTGGACAGCGCCGAGAAGAAGTTCACGGAGGACTTCCCGGCGGCCGACATCAGCGAGTATTGCCTCGGCGAGCGCAACGTCGTCTGGGCCGACGTGTCGGACCCGACGGGCCAGGACTTCATAGACCTCGCCGAAGAGTTCAACTTCCACCCGCTCTCAATCGAAGACTGCCAGAAGGCGCACCAGCGCCCGAAGGTCGAGGAGTACCCCGGCTATTACTTCATAGTCCTCTACGAGGCGGAACTCGCCGGCCCGGCCGACCGCCTGGAACTGCGCGAGCTGAACATCTTCCTCGGCTCCAACTACCTCGTCACGGTCCACAGCCGCCCCATCCGCGCCATCAAGACCGCCAAACGGCTCTGGCACGAGTGGACGGACCGCGCCGAGCACGGCTCCGGGATGCTCGCGTATCTTTTGATGGACGCCATCGTCGACGACTACATGCCGCTCCTCGACATCCTGAGCGACCGGATGGACGATCTGGAGGACCAGATTTTCGGGGAGTTCAAGCCCGAGTCGATAGAGGAAATCTTCCGCATCAAGAAACAGCTCCTCTACCTGCGCCGCACGATCACGCCTCTGCGCGACGTTTTCAACGTCATGCTCAGGCGCGAGCAGCCGATCTTCGCGCGCGAAATCTACGTCTACTTCCAGGACGTGTTCGACCACATCATCCGCGTGGCCGACACCATAGACACCCTGCGCGACATGCTCGGCTCGACGATGGACGCGTACCTCTCCGTGCAGGGCAACCGCATGAACATCATCATGAAGCGGCTGACCTCGATTGCGACGATTTTGATGTCCGTCACGCTCATCGCGGGCATCTACGGGATGAACTTCGGGCACATGCCGGAGCTGGGGTGGAAGTACGGCTACGTCTTCGCGCTCGCCTGGATGGTCGCGGTCGGCTACGGGCTCTACTTCTTTTTCAGGAAGAGGAACTGGCTATGAAGGAAGGGAAGCAGGGCAAGCGGCACGATCACAACCATCTCGTCCCGCACCAGGGAGAGCCCTCGGAGCTGGCGGCGCGCCTCACGCCGCTCGAAGAGACGCAGGGGCGCGATGGGAACAACGGCGGCGCGATTGTCGTGGACAATGCCGCCCTGCGGCTGCCGAAAGATTTCACGGAGAGGAAAGAGAAGAAGGGGCTCCTCTTCGGCCTCGAACCCATAGGCGTCATCATCCTCGTCTTCGCGCTCGCCTTCATCACCTTCATCGCCTACCTCATCTCGGCGGAGCCGGTGAAGTCCGGCGACGGCCCCGCGGCGACCATCGAGGACGGTCGGTAAAAAGCGACGAGCCAGGTCAGCACCGCCTGCCGCGAGCGGGCGGGTTCTCAAGTGTCGAGAGACCCGCCCGCTCGCGGCAGGCGGTGCTGACTTCCAGCCAATCAAGCCTTCTCGACTTCGGCGGGCTGCGCGAGATTCTTCTCCAGACGCGTGAAGCGCGCGAGCATCTCTTCGTAGAGCCGGTCGGTCTTCTCGTGCAGGTGCGCGACCTCCAACTCGGCCTTGATGTTCACCTCGTACTCTATGTCGGAGCGGACGCGGTCCTTCTCGGCCTGGCGGTTCTGGCTGATGAGGACGAAGCACGAGAGGAAGATGGCTTCCAGAGAGACGATCATCGTCAGCAGGCCGAAGGGGAAGGGGTCGAAGCCGCGCTCGCCGGTCACAGGGTCTTTGGGGAGGATGAGCGTGTTGAGCGAAATCCAGGTGACGAACCAGATGAGGTTGAGGAGCAGGAACTGCATGCTGCCGCTGAACCACGCGATCCAATCGGCTATCTTCTGAAGAGGCGTGCTGGGCAGCGGCATCTCCTCGTTGACGTTGCGCGAGACGCGCGTGCGCAGGAGTTCGTCCGCCTTGCGCGTCATGCGGCTCATCGCGGCGAGCATGTGGAGCGCGGAGTCAGGCCTCTTCTGGAACAGTAGCAGCAGGTCGTCGCGGTCCAGCACGAGGAGTTCCGCGTCCGTCAGCGCGATGGCCGTGGCCGTGCGCGGGCCGGAGTCCAGGAGCGACAGCTCGCCGAACATCTCGCCGGCGCGCGCCACCGTGAGCACGATTTTCTGGCCCGCCGTGTCCTTGATGTAAAGCTCCACCTCGCCCGAGCGGACGACGAACAGCGACTCGCCCGGCTGGCCCGCCTGAAACAGAATCTCGCCCGCGGCGAGCGGCTGCGAGTCAATCACCTCGGCGAGGGCGGCGCGGTCCTCCTCGTCGAGCAGGTCGAACAACTCAATCCCGGCGAGCATCCGAACGTCACAAGACATAAAAGGGGCCTCCTGGGGAATCTTCTGTCGCGAACAGCGGCGCGCATTTTAGCAGAAAAAAGTCAATACCGCCTGCGGTGGCGGGCGGGTTCTCAAGGTAGAGACCCGCCCGCCACCGCAGGCGGTATTGACTCTGTGCCAATTGGCTACGGATTACGGCCCGGCGTCTTCTGCGCGGGCGCAGTCGTCGGGTTGGTGCTGCTGCGCGTGACGGGCAGCTTGGTCGGCTGCGGGACGTTCACCTCGCGGCCGGCGACGCGGCCCGAGCGCGTGAGCGCGATGCGTTTGTCCTTGCCGGGGGCGTCGGCCACCGTGACGCGTATCGCGCGGAACGAGCCGTCGCGCGTCTTGTTCGTCGGGCTGTAGCTGACGACGTACTGCGTGCGCATGTCGCGCACGATCTCCTCTGCGATCTTCGGCAGGTCGGAGAGCGACTCGGGGAAGAAGGCCCGCCCGCCCGTCTCCTTCGCCAGCCGGTTGATGAGGTTGACGGCCTTCTCGCGCGGGCTCTTGCGTATGAAGCCGCCCTCGCGGTCGAGTTCGTTGACGAACCCGATGACGTAAATCTGCACGTCCTCCTCGCGCAGCCGCTCGAACAGCTCTTCCGGCTTGTACTGGCTGCCGCGCTCCTCGCCGTCCGTCACCACGATCAGCGCGCGGCGGCGGCGGTCGTCGTCTGCGCCCTTCTTGTACTGCGCGACGTGCTCGGACGTGACGTAGACGGCGTCGATGATGGCCGTCTGCCCGCCCTCCGTGTAGAAGGTGTCGAGCGAGTCGATCAGGTCGTCCTTGTTCGAGGTGAAGTCCAGGACCTGCTCAATCTTGTCGGAGGAGATGAAGCGGACCAGGAAAGTCTCGTCGCCGGGCTTGTTGCTGTCGATGATGACCTTGCCGGCCTCTATGACCTGCGGGAGCTGCGCGCGCAGGGAGCCCGAGGTGTCAATCGCCAGGCCGTAGCTGATGGGCACTTCCTCGCGCGTGAAGGAGAAGATGGGCTGCGCGACGCCGTTCTCGAAGACCTGAAACTCTTCCTTGCGCACGTCGCCGATGGGCCGGTTGTTGCGGTCGATGACGCGCACGTTCAGGTTCACGAGGTCCGTGTCAATCTTGACCGTCGCGCCCTCGTCAATCGCCACGCCCTCCGGGTTGACCATGTCGGGCGGCGCGTCCGGCATGACGACCTGTCCGGGGTAGACGACGCCGCCGCCGGTCCTGTCCGTCATGCGCGGCGTGGGCTTCGGCGTGGGCGTCTGGCGCGGCGCGGGCGTGCCCTGCTGCTGCGGCTGCGTGGTGGCGTTGCGTCGCGGGCGGCCCTCCTGCGCGCTGCCCGAAGGCGAGACGAGCAGGAGCGCCCCGGCCGCGAGCAGGACGGCGGCCAGCGCCAGGGCGCGGCGCGCGCGCGTGAGCCTCTGAATCTGAACACTTCTCATAACTGAACCTCTGTAATGCATGAGCACAGAATACAGAATTCAGGAGCCAGAAGGAAGACGGCATTTCTTCTGACTTCTGGCTCCTGACTCCTGAGTTCTGCTTTTTCGTGCTGCCGGGGCCGAAGAGCGCGGCGGGCCTTTCGTGGGGCCGCCTGCGCTCCGCGCACCCTTAAAAGATGCCAGCCGGGGGGAGTGCGTTGGCCGCGGTCGCCCGCGGCCGACGCCTCAGCGCGGGTTGGTGACGGCGTAGTAGCCTTCGCGGCTGCGCACGAACAGGCGCGGCAGTCCCCGCGGCGGCGTGACCTTGACTTTCAATTTGTGCCATTTGCCGTCCATCGTGAAGTTCTTCGGCTTGTAGCCGATGGAATACTGGTGGCGGAGTTCGAGGGCGATTCGTTCGAACAGCTCGTCCATCTCGGCCGAGGTGTTCGGGAAGAATGCCTTGCCGCCGGAGACGGCCGACAACTCTTCGAGGATGGCCTGGCCCTCCATGCCCAGGGAGCTTCCGGGGTCGTTGCCGCCAAGGATACCTATCGAGTAGAGCACCACGTCGGACTCTTTGAGGAGCCGCCGCACTTCGCTGAAGGTGTAGCGCGAGTTGTTGTCCTGCCCGTCACTGATGAGGAGGATGGCGCGCTTGGGGTGCGCCCCGCGCGTGACCTTCTCGACGCCGAGGTAGCAGGCGTCGTAGAGCGCCGTGTTGGCGCGCGTCTCGACGAAGGTCAGCTTGTTGAGCACGGCGTCGCCGTCGCGCGTCTTGTCCATCAGGAGCTGCGCGCGCGAGTTGAAGGCGATCAGGAAGTACTCGTCCGAGCCGTGGCTCGTCTCGATGAAGCGCGAGAGCGCCTCGCGGGCCTTGCGGATTTTGTCGCCGCTCATCGAGCCGGACACGTCGAAGATGACGCCGACGGAGACGGGCGCGTCGTCGTCCGAGAAGAACTCTATCTCCTGCTCGACCTTGTCCTCGAAGACCTTGAAGGCTTTCTTGTCGAGGCCGGAGACGTAGCGGCCGTAGGTGTCGGTGACCGTCACGGTCAGCGTGATGAGGTCGGCGTTGACGATTTCGATGTCGCCGGCCTCGCGGCCCTGCTGCTGTTGCGGTGCAGGGGTCGGAGAGGCTTGCGCCTTCGGGGCGTCGGGTTTCTTCGGTTCCTGGGCTTGGGCGATTCCGGGCGCGATGATTAGGGCAACGGCGAAGGTGAGACAGGAGAGGAGCGCTACTTGAAGTGCTCTCGGGCGGCGCTGGGATTTCATTGGACCCCCTGCTTCTGTGGTGACACTGCGAGACTGTGATGGCCCCGCTCGGTAAAAGGTTTCTTCTGACACGGGGCGCGCCGGGCAAACGACGAGCTTTTGTGCCATTTTAATAGTTTCGAAGCTTGTGTGGACGGCGTTCGGGGAGACTGCCGCGCGCTCAACTTCCACCCGTTGTCAGCGTAGGCTACGGCGCATTGTAGGACAGGCGGGGCCGCGCAGGCAAGAAGAAGAGATAAATAGCTGCGCTGCGGCGCAGAAGTCTTCAGCCCCGTCAGGGGCGATTGGTCATAGCCCGGCACTTCAGTGCTGGGGAAGAAAGTGAAAAAATTGTGCCAAGTCCCGTGGGGACGACCGAACCTTCGCCGGCCTCTTCCTTCAATCGTCCCTACGGGACTCAGCCAAACTCTCGCCGCTCTCCCCGGCACTGAAGTGCCGGGCTGTTTTCACCCCGCCCCTGGACGGGGCTGAAAACCGACCCGGACTTACTTGAAACTTTCCGCCCGAAGGGGCGTGTTATCACGGCGGCCCGGCTGTGGTCCGCGCCGGGAAACTGTAATGAAATGAGCAGGAAATTAGATGACTGCCGCGCGGTTCATCGCGCCGACGCGCCGTGCTATACTTCGGCTTCGGTCTGCCAGTCTCCCTAGCGGTAGACAATTTTTCCCCCTTGCCTGAATCCTTATGGCCGAGTTCATTTGCCGCCTGGGAACGCCTGCGGGCGAAATCGTCACGCGCACCATCGAGGCCGTCGGCGCGCAGGAGGCGCGCGTGCGCCTCGAAAGCGAGGGCTTCCGCGTCTTCGCCATCACGCCGCCGAAGACTTCCGGCGTCGCCGCCCTGACCAAGCGCGGGGGCAAGGGCACTCACGCGCGCTTCAAGGCCAACGACTTCCTGCTCTTCAACCAGCAGCTCGCGGCGCTGCTGCGCGCGGGCATCCCCATCCTGCAAGCCATCTCCATGCTGCGCAAGCGCGCGCAATCGGCCGGGCTCTCGGCCGTGCTCGGGGACGTGGAGGAAAAGATTCGCGGCGGGCTGGCGCTCTCGGCCGCCTTCGCCGCGCAGGGCGCGGTCTTCCCGCGCATCTACACGGCCTCCATCCTGGCCGGCGAGCGCTCGGGCGCGCTCGACGAAGTGCTCGACCGCTACGTCGAATACATGCGCCGGAGCGTCAATTTGCGGCGCAAGATTCGCGGCGCGCTGGCCTACCCGATGATGCTCCTGGTGGCGTCGTTCGGCATGGTCGCGTTTCTGACCGTCTACGTCGTGCCGCGCATGTCCAGCCTCTTCGAGGGCTTCGGCCGGGGCAAGCTGCCGTGGCTGACCATCATCGTGACGGGGATAGCCGACTGGGTGAGCGGGAATTTCTGGTGGCTCGTCCCCGCCGTCATCGTCGGCCTCGTCGCCCTGGTCTTCTGGGCGCGCACGCCTTCGGGCAGGATTACGGTCGACCGCACGCTCCTCAAAATCCCGCTCGTCGGAAAACTCTTGCGGCAGGTCGCCGTCGCGCAGGCGACGCGCAGCCTGGCGACGCTTCTCGCGGGCGGCATCACGCTCGTCGAGTCCTGGGAGATCGCGGCCGAGTCGATCACGAACCGCGAGCTGCGGCGCAGAAGCTCCGCGATTCTGCCCATGATTCGCGAGGGGCGGTCCTTCACGGAGAGTCTGGAGTCGGCCGGGTGGTTCCCCGAACTGGCCGTGGACATGATAGGCGTGGGCGAGCGCTCGGGTAGTTTGCGCGAGATGCTGGACGAGGTGGCGGTCTTCTACGACTCGGAGGCCGAGGTCAAGCTTGAGCAGTTGACGACGACGATTGAGCCTGCGATTCTTATAGTCATGGGCGGGGTCGTCGTCACGATCCTGCTCAGCATTTATCTGCCGATCATCTCGGCCATCTCGAACGCCTCGTCAGGACGTTGATAAGTACTGAGGACTGAGTGCCGAGTGCTGAGTAAAAGGAAGCAGTTTTTCACTCGGCACTCGGCACTCGTCACTGAGTTTTTATGAAGCAGTTGTCGGAAGAGTACACGGAGACGGTTTCGGCTTACGACGAGGCCGCGCCGGACGGGCGAGGGGAGCGCGAAGGCGCGCTGCCGCCGCCGCTCGCTGTGGAGGACAACGACCCGCCGGAGGTGCGCGAGGCGAAGCTGCTGGCGCGCCGCTACCGGCTCCCTTACGTTGACCTGCTCCCGCCGGACGGCGACTCGCCGATAGACTACGCTCTGCTGGCCGACCTGCCCGTCGACCTGATGGTGCGCCACCAGTTCGTGCCGCTCAGGCGCGAGGGCAAGCGCCTGCACATAGCGATGGCCGACCCGACCGACCTCGAAAGGCTGGACGAGTTGGCGAGCGCGCTCCACGCCCGCGTCGTGCCGCACGTCGCGACCGCGGGGGCCATCGACGTAGTTCTGCGTAAAGGCGACGCCACGCAGCGCGTGCTGCAAGAGGCCGCCTCCGGCTTCCGCATCTCGCTCGTCAAAGAGACGGAGGCCGGCGAGGAAGTCTTAGACCTCGACCGCCTGGCGACAGACTCCGAGATGTCGCCGATCATCAAGCTCGTCGACACCATCGTCTTCAACGCGATGGAGTCGCGCGCCTCCGACATACACATCGAGACGCGCGACACCGAAGTCCAGGTCAAGTACCGCATCGACGGCGCGCTCTACGCGAAAGTCGACCCGATTGACCTGGCGTACCACCAGACGCTCATTTCCCGCATCAAGGTGATGTCGGAACTAGACATCGCCGAGCGGCGCATCCCGCAGGACGGCCGCTTCCGCGTCCGCTACAAGGGGCGCAACGTCGACTTCCGCGTCTCGATCATGCCGACCGTTCACGGCGAGGACGCGGTCATCCGTATCCTCGACAAGGAGCAGATCAACGAGGAGTTCCGCAACCTGAACCTGGACGTGGTGGGCTTCTCCGAGGATGACTTGAGGAAGTTCCGCCGCTACATCGCGGAGCCCTACGGGATGGTGCTCGTCACGGGGCCGACCGGGTCGGGTAAGACGACGACGCTCTACGCGGCCCTGAACGAGATACGCAACGAGGAAGACAAGATCATCACGATTGAGGACCCGGTCGAGTACCAGTTGCACGGCATCACGCAGATTCCTGTGAACGAGAAGAAGGGGCTGACGTTCGCGCGCGGGTTGCGCTCCATCCTGCGCCACGACCCGGACAAGATCATGGTCGGCGAAATCCGCGACGAGGAGACGGCGCAGATCGCCATCCAGTCGGCGCTGACGGGCCACCTCGTGTTCACGACCGTCCACGCCAACAACGTGATCGACGTCATCGGGCGCTTCCTGAACATGGGCGTCGAGCCTTATAATTTCGTGTCCAGCTTGAACTGCGTGCTCGCACAGCGCCTGGTCCGCATTCTGTGCGCGACCTGCAAGCGCAAGTATCGCCCGACGGACGACGAGTTGTTGGAGTCGGGCCTCAGGCCCGACGAGCATCGCGGCGGCGTCTTTTACATGAGCGTCGGCTGCGACGCCTGCCACCACACGGGCTACCGCGGGCGCACGGCGATTCACGAGCTTCTGGACTTGACGGACAACATACGCGAGATGATCGTCGAGCGCCGCCCCGGCTCGGAGGTGCGGCGCGCCGCCGAGGCCGAGGGGTTGACCGGCCTGCGCCAGTCCGCCCTCGCCAAAGTCTTCGGCGGCATCTCCACGCTGCACGAGATCAACCGCGTGACGTTCGTTGAAGAGATCAAGCAGTAGGCAGTAATCAGTGGTCAGCTAGTCGAACGTCCGCCGTCTTGAAACCCGAAGATTAAGAGTCAACATTCCGCGCAGATGCTTTTGCTGACCACTGATTACTGATTGCTGATTCCCGTTTTTCGGAACTGCGTCCGGTCCGAGGCGTGTTGTAAGTCTCGGAGACGCGAAGTGCCGGCCCCGGCCCTGCCGCCGGTTTTTTGACGGACTGAACTTGTTAGCTCCCCCGGCCAGTTTTCGTCCTATCCGATAGAGAAGAGGACTTCGGAGATGAAGAGATCGCCAATTCACGCGCGCCCGTTCGCCGCGCTCATCGTCGTCTTTTGCCTGCTCGCGGCGCCCATGACCGCGCTCGCCAAGAAGGGCGAGAAGAACTTCAAGCGGGGGCTGGACTACGAGAAGGCGCAGCAGTGGGAGAAGGCCGCGCAGGAGTTCATGCTGGCCGTCGCCGCCAACCCCGCGGACGTCGAGTACCAGTTGCACTACCGCCGCGCCGTCTTCAACGCCTCGCAGCAGTACATGCAGCAGGGGCGCGCGCTCGCCGAGCAGCGCGACTACATCGGAGCCTACAACGCCTTCCGACAGGCGTACGGGTACGACCCCGTGAACGAATTGGCCCTCTCGGAGATGGAGCGCATGCTCCGCTTGCAGCGCGAGCGGACGGGCGAGGCCGACCCGGCCGGCGGAGACGGCGGCAACGGGGGTAGCCACGACAGGGGGCCGAAAGTCTCCCCGCTCTCCTACAGGCGGGACGCTGTGCCCGGCGCTGGCGGCACGCCCGCCGAGCCCGCGGCGACGCGCAACCCGCCGCCCGAGGAAGTCCTCCCGCCGCAGCGCGCCGAGCAACTGCTCGTCATCAGGTACAACGGCGATCTCAAGGCCTTCATTCGCGACCAGGCCGAGAAGCTCAACCTCAACGTCATCTTCGACTCGCAGTCGTTCCGCGCGCCCAGGAACGTCGAGGTGAACATGAGGGACGTGACGACATCGCAGGCGCTCGACATGGTCTTCCTGCAAGAGGGGCTCTTCTTCCAGAAGGTCAACCGCCGCACGATTCTCGTCGCGGACCAGAACCGCCGCGCGCAGTACCAGCAGCTTTCCATCCGCACCTTCTACCTTTCGAACATCAAGCCGGACAAGGCGCGCAACATCATCGCGGCGGCCATCCCGCCGAACCAGGGCCGCCCGCAAACGGTCGTGCTCCCCGACGAGGACACCAACAGCATCACCATCCGCGACACCTCTGAGAATTTGCGCCTCATAGGCGAGATCATCCAGAGCATCGACAAGGACCGCTCCGAGGTCGTGATGGACGTGAACATCTACGAGGTGTCGCGCACGGACCTCCTGCAACTCGGCAACCAGTTCGGCACGGGCGACTCCTCCGGCCTCTTCTCCCTGGGCGGCACGAGCGGGCTGAGCATCATCGGCGGCTCGCGCGAGGTGGCGCAGACCGTGACGGCCGCGCCGACCGCGATGGGCGCGGCGCTCGTCATCCCGAACTCTCTGCTGACCGCGTTCCAGAGCAAGAACCGCACGAAGCTTATCGCCTCGACGCAGATTCACGCCTTCAACAACGAGGAGTCTTCGGCGCGCATAGGCCAGCGCGTGCCCGTGCAGACGGCGCAGACCTACCCGTTCAGCACCGTGCCGACGACCGGCGGACAGGGCAGCACGCCCACGCCCGGCGTCTTCAGCGGCGGCTTCCCCGTCATCCAGTACGAGCCGACGGGCCTGACCCTGAAGTTCACGCCGCAGGTCTTCCCGAACCTGGACGTGCAGGTCAAGATGTCAATCGAGTCGAAAGACATTCTCGGCGCGGGCAGCCTGACGCCGACCTTCACCGAGCGCACCATCACGGGGACGGCGCGCATACAGAACAACCGCACGATGATGCTCGCCAGTGTGGCGCAGGACACGCAGTCGCAAGGGCGGCGCGGCCTCCCGCTCCTCGGCCTGATTCCGGTCCTCGGCCGGCTGTTCACTTCGCCGACGCGCAACAACACGCAGATAGACATCGTCATCGCCGTCACGCCGCGCGTGCTGCGCGCGCCCGCCGTCACGCCGTTCGACGAGCGCGAGCGCCCGAGCGGCACTTTGCAGACGCCGACCACCGGCTCGCTCGAAGCGATGGTGCGCGAGGCTGACCGCGAAGACCAGTTGGCGGCCGCGCGCCGCCTCCCGACCAACGCCGTCGTGCAGCTCCCCGACAGCGAGCCCGTGCACTCTTACGTCCCCGCGCCGAGCGCGCTCGTGCCCACGGCCGCGCAGAACGCGACGCCGCAGCCGACCGAGGCGAAGGCGTCCTCGACGCTCACGCCGCAACCCGCGTCCGCCACGACGCCCGATCAGCAGCAGCAGTCGAACGCGCTCGCGAACGCCATCGCGCAGTTGACGGGCGACGCCCCGCCGCCACCGGCGCTCGTGGAGAAGCCGACCTCGGCGGGGCCGCGCGTGAACACAATGGCACAGTCCGCGGGCGCGCGGCAGACCCTTCCGCCGACGAACATCGCCGCGGCGCTGGAGAAATCGCTGGCCGCTAAATCGGTCCAGCCGGCGGGCGCGGCGGTCAACGCCGCGGGCAGTGTCCCGGCCGCCGCGAACGCCAAGGCGTCGCCGGAGGCTTCCGTGGCCGAGCTGCGGCTGATGGCCGAGAGGGCGGAGATGCGCGTCGGCGAGAAGCAGCGCGTCTCGCTCGTACTGATCTCGAAAGAAGCGCTCGGCGCGACGACCGCGCGCCTGCGCTTCGACCCGAGGATATTGGCCGTACGCGGCATCGCGCAGGGCCCCTGGCCGGACGGGGCGACGAGCGCGCCCGTCGTCATGCAATCAATCGACCCCGCGGGCATGATCACGCTCACCATACAGCCGCGGTCGGGCGCGCCCCTGAAGTCCGGCGCGAGCGTCATCCTCTTCCTCGAAGTCGAAGCGCTCACGGCGGGCGAGGGCGTCATCAGGTTCGGCCCGGAGGCGCACATCGTCGCGCTGGACGGTCGCGGCGTGAGCTTACAACTGACGGAGAGCCGCCTGACGGTGAAGTAGTATGCAAGAGCAGTTCGCAGCGGGCAGTGGGCAGCGGGCAGTTAAGAGCCCGGTTAATGAACCTGAGCCTTCTTCCTTAGGGGGCCGGGCGGCAGACATTCGACCGCTGCCCGCCGCCCGCCGCCCGCCGCCCGCTGATTCTACGCGCGGCTTCACGCTCATCGAGCTGGTGATTACGCTGACGGTGCTGACGATTATGACGATGGGCGTGATCCCGCTCGTCAAAATCTCTGTCCGCCGGCAGCGCGAGCAGCAGCTGCGCGAGGCGCTGCGCCAGATGCGCGCGGCGATAGACCAGTTCCACCGCGAGGCGCTCGCCGGGGC
>DATMVE010000114.1:0-3046 GCA_035563515.1 Pyrinomonadaceae bacterium | reverse complement strand
GAAGCCGATGCTGCGGCTGATGCCGAGGTTGACGGAGAAGAAGCCCGGGCCCTCGCCGTAGTTGCGCGGGATGATGATCTGGCCCGGCTTCGGGTTGATGTCGAAGTCGCCCCAGGGCGTCTGGCGCAAATCCGCCGCGGTCGTCTGACCGTCGGCGAAGGCCGGCCGCTCAAGGAAGAGGCGGTCGCCGTTGGCGTCCTGGCCCGTCGTGATGTTGAAGAACTGGCCCGTCCTCGCGATGATGAACGGGTTGAGCGAGATGTTCAGCTTCGGGATGCCGAGCGTGCCGCCGAAGAAGAAGTTGTGGCGCGGGAAGAAGGCCACGCGCCCGTAGTCCGCGTTCAGGTCGTAGCTGTTCGACGGGAAGCACCCGCCCTGGTTCCCGAAGACGCAGTCGGTGTTGCTCTGCGCCTTGCCCGTCACGTAGTTGGCGAAGACGGAGAAGGCGCGGTTGATCTGGTTCCTCACGCCGACTATGAAACGAAGGTCGTTGAAGACCCCGCTCGACTCCCACTGGAAGACGTTACCGAGCGTCGGGTCCGGCCTCTCCAGCGTCCCCGGCAGCGGCGCGTTCACGTCGCGGAACACCAGAGCGTTACGCGTGCGGTAAGTGAAGACCACGCCGAAGACCGTGAAGTTGTAGGGCAGTTGCCGCTCGACGTTGAAGGCCGCCAGCATCGAGTAGGGCGCTTGCAGGTTCGGGTCAATGCGGTTGACGACCTGCGGCTGGCCGAGGTTGACGAGCGTGTCAATGGTCGGCGCGTTCGTGATGGTGCCGTCCGGGTTGTAGGAGACGCCCGCGAGCAGCGACTCCAGGATGGGCTGGCCGTTCGCGCCCAAATCCTGGTTCGAGATGTTGAAGCGCTGCTGGTCCACGCCGTTGAAGCGGTTGATGCCGAGTATGCCCGACTCGTTGAAGCGGTTGTAGAAGAGGCCGCCGCCCGCGCGGATGACGAACCTCGGCTGGCCCGCGCCGAACTGGCCGAGCGTGCCGGTGGAGGTCCCGCCCGGGGCCCACGCGACGAAGAGGCGCGGCGCGAAGTTGAATTTGCTGTCGATGTTCGTCTGCGTCTCGTAGCGCACGCCGAGCGTGAGCGTCAGGTTCGGGCGGAGGCGCCACTCGTCCTGGAAGAAAGCGCCGAGGTCGAACTGGCTGACGGTGGCCTCGGGCTCGCCGCCCGCGAGGGTGAACTGCGCCGGGATCGCGCCGGGTAAGCCCTGAAGCACGGCCCTGTACTGGTCGAGCGAGGAGAAGACGAAGGTGCCGCCGAAGTTGTTGCGCGACACGTCCGTCAATCTCACGCCGCGCAGGCGCGCGCCGAAGCGGAACGTGTGGTTCGGCAGCCACGTCGCCGTCGAGTAGTTCTGCAACTCCCAGCGCGAGGCGCGGCTGAAGGAGAGCCCGACCTGCGCGCCGCCGCCCGAGAAGGCGTCGTTGACGATGACCGCGGGCAGCGTGTTCGTGTCGTTCTGCTCGTTGCTGTCGCGTATGAACTGGAAGCGCGTCTCGTTAATCAACTTCGGGTTGATGACGGCCGTCTCCGTGATCTGGAAAGTGTGCTGCGTGTTCTTCGTGTTGAAGGCACGCGACGCGAGATTGAAGGTATTACCGGCGCCGGAGTTTTCGAGCGTCGTCCGCGAGAAGCTGTAGCGCAAGGTCAGCGTGTGGTTCTCGTTAATCGCGTAGTCGAAGCGCGGGCTGAAGGTCAGGAACCGCCGCGGCTGGAGGATGATGTCGTTGACGCGGACGGTGTTGAGCGAGTTGTCGAGGACGAGCGCGTTGATGATGTCGTTGTCGTCCTCCTCGCGGCGCTGAAAGTCGATGAAGAATGAAGACTTCTTCTCGACGATGGGGCCGCCGAGCGTCAGGTTGACGAGGCGCTGCTGGAAGTCGGCGCGGCGCTCCGCGAACGGGTTGCGCGCGTTCATGCTCTCGTCCTGGAAGCCGAACGAGGCGCTGCCCGAAATCTTGCCGAAGCCGGGGCGCGTCAGGATGTCTATGCGGCCGAAGCCGGGCTGGTCGTTCTCCGCGTTCAGCGGGTTCTGGCTGACGCGGACCTCGCGGATGGCCTCCTTCGGCGGGATGCGGCCGCCCGTGAAGCCGTCGATGTAAATCTGCCCGCCGTTCGGGCCGACCGAGGGGCCCGCGAGCGCGTTGAGCGCGGCGGCCATGTCGTCCGGGTCTTCCGGCAGGGCGTCGAGGTCTTTGCCGCGCAGCACGAGAGCGTCGGCGTTGTTCTCCGACTCCGTGCTGAGGCCGCGCGCGTCGGCCGCGACCGTCACTTTCTGCTCCTCAATCGTGACGCTGAGCTTAACGTCCAGCGGCTCGCTGCGCCCCGCCGCGACCTGCACGTCCGCCGCCTCATAAGGCGCGAAGCCCGTGGACGCGACGCGCACGGTGTAGGCTCCGGGCGCGAGCCCGCCGACGACGAATGCGCCTCCGTCGTCGGTGACGGCGGACTTCTCAGCGCCGGCCGAGTTGACGACCGTGACGGTCGCGCCGACGAGCGCGCCGCCGAATTCGTCCGTCACCTGACCGCGCAGGCTGCCCGCCTGCTGCGCGAAGCTCGCGACGGCCGCGAGCGCAAGCACGAGCGCGAGGCCGAGCCCGCGCGCCACTATTCTCTTAACTGGATTCATGATAATTGCCTTCTTTTATGCGGCCGGGAGTTTTTGGCCCACGGCCTGTGGATGCCACTGTTTCGGAACTTTCGCGGGCGCGTGTCACGGCCCGCCGATGCCTATGTTGATGGTGCCGAGGTTCGGCGGCCGATTCGCCGGGCCGCCCTGGCTCGCCTGGAGCATTTGGAAGACAGGCTCCACGCCCGCGACGAGTATGATGGCCGTCACGCGCGAGGGGTCCGCGCCCGCCGTGCTGGAGATGAGAATCATCTCGCCCGGCTTCAGGTCCGCGAGCGTCGCCACGGGCAGGTTTTCGATGACGCGCTGAATGTCGAAGCCGCCGCCCGGCCCGCCTGGACCACCCGGCGCGGGGCCGCCCGCCGCTGCGGGACGCGGGCCGCCAGCGGCTGCTCCCTGCGGCGGG
>DATMVE010000113.1:0-27215 GCA_035563515.1 Pyrinomonadaceae bacterium | reverse complement strand
AGGAGAAGACCGAGTTCGACGTGGTCTTGCAGGCCGCCGGCGGCAACAAGATCAACGTCATTAAGGTCGTCCGCGAGGTCACGGCGCTGGGCCTGAAGGAGGCCAAGGACCTGGTCGAGGCCGCCCCGAAGGCCGTCAAAGAGGGCGTCTCGAAGGAAGAGGCCGAGACCATACGGCAGAAGCTCGCCGACGCGGGCGCGACCGTCGAGGTCAAGTAAGACAGTGACGAGTTAAGAGTGACGGGTGACGGGTTAAAGCATTTTGCTCGTCACTCGTCACTGCCGGCTTGACAGCCTTATTGGTTAGCGTTTAAGGTGGGGGAGTATTGAGGCGCTGGCGTTGCCCCCTAAAAATTTGATTAATAGTTCGAACTGCTTTCGCTCTAAAGCGGTCAGGGCATTGTGCGCCCCGACCGCGATTTGGCATTTCTAAGGTTTCGGCGGCCGGCCAATCGGCTCTCAGCAGGCCGGTTGGAGGGGGCCGCCGAATATTCGCACGGTTTATCCGCATTTGAGCTGGTCGCCGGCTGCTGACGGCCGACCGCTTCATAAAAGGTGTCCGATGTCTGCAAATCCGCTACAAGCTGCTTTCGGTGGGACGGGAAGGCGCACGAGCCAGGCTCCCGAGCGTCAGGATTTTTCCAAAATCGCCACGGCCGTGCGCATCCCGAATCTGATTGAGATTCAGAGGGAGTCTTACAACCGCTTTCTACAGATGGACCTCCTGCCCGAGGAGCGCGAGAACACGGGCCTACAGGCCGTCTTCCGCTCGGTCTTCCCGATCTCGGACTTCCGCGGGACGGCCACACTCGACTTCGTCGAGTTCCAGATAGGCAACTGGCAGTGCAAGTGCGGCCGGCTCGAAGGCTTGAACTACCTGCGCGCCAACTGCAAGAACTGCGCTTCGACCATCAAGGTCGACCCGCTCGTGCCCGGCGAGACGCTGTGCCACAATTGCGGCACGTTCAACGCCGTCCGGCCTCAGCTCTGCGACAACTGCGGCGAGCCCGTCGGCCTCAAGCACAAGCACGACCAGCAGGAGTGCCAGGAGCGCGGCATGTCCTACTCCGTGCCGCTCAAGGTCAAAATCCGCCTGACCGTCTTCGACAAGGACGCGGAGACCGAGACGCTCTCCATCCGCGACATCAAGGAGGAGGAGGTCTTCTTCGGCGAAATCCCGCTGATGACCGACAACGGGACCTTCATCATCAACGGCACCGAGCGCGTCATCGTCTCGCAGTTGCACCGCTCGCCCGGCGTCTTCTTCAAGCGCGGGCCGCTCTTCGTGGCGAAGGTGATTCCGTACCGCGGCTCGTGGGTCGAGTTCGAGTACGACCAGAAGAACCTGCTGTACGTGCGCGTCGGCAAGCGCAAGTTTTTGGCAAGCATTTTCCTGCGCGCCCTGGGCATCTGGCTCGGCGACGGGTTCGACCCGAAGTCGTTCCACACGGACGGGCAGTTGGAAGAGGCCGTCAAGAACTCTTCCTTCTCGGACGAAGACCTGCTGCGCGCCTTCTACGTCGCGGATGAGGTCCGCGTCGAGCAGGGCCGCCTCTTCATCCAAATCCCGGAGTCCGGCGCGTCCAGCCTGACGGGGATGAAGGTCGACGCCGACATCAAGGGCCGCGGCGACGTGATCGTGCGCGCGGGCAAGAAGGTCACGGGCTCGGCTCTGGACACGCTCCGCAAGGCGCACGTCCGCGAGGTCGAGATCGACACCGCGCAGTTCGAGGGCGCGTACTCGCTCTCGGACATCGTCAACACGGAGACCGGCGAGGTCATCCTGGAGGCGAACAACGAGATCACGCCGGCCAAGTTGCAGGAGATCGCGGAGGCCGGCATCGAGCGCTTCTCGATCTTCTTCCCCGAGCGCGACGACCTCGGCCCCGTGCTCTCGCAGACCTTGAAGAAGGACGTGATCACGAAGCCCGTGGACGCGCTGCTGGAAATCTACCGCAAGATGCGCCCGGGCGACCCGCCGACCGTGCAGACGGCCTACCGCCTGCTCGAAGGCATGTTCTTCGACCCGCGCAAGTTCGACTTCTCGCGCGTCGGCCGCCTGAAGTTCAACATCAAGATGGGCAAGCCCGAGCGCGACCGGATTGACGACCCCTTGCTCTCGGCGCATGACTTCGTCGAAGTCGTCGGCTACGTCCTGAAGATGCGCAAGAACCCGGCCGAGTACCAGGCGGACGACATAGACCACCTCGGCAACCGCCGCGTCCGCGCGGTCGGCGAACTCCTGGAAAATCAGTTCCGCATCGGTCTGGAAAGAATGGAGCGGGCCATCAAAGAGAAGATGTCCATCCACCAGGAAATGCAGACGACGATGCCGCGCGACCTGATTAACGCCAAGCCGGTCACGGCCGCGGTGCGCGAGTTCTTCGGGTCGAGCCAGTTGTCGCAGTTCATGGACCAGACGAACCCGCTCTCGGAGATCACGCACAAGCGCAGGCTCTCGGCGCTGGGGCCGGGCGGTCTGTCGCGCGAGCGCGCGGGCTTCGAGGTCCGCGACGTGCACCCGACGCACTACGGCCGCATCTGCCCGATTGAGACGCCTGAAGGTCCGAACATCGGACTCATCTCGTCGCTCTCGTGCTTCGCGCGCATCAACGAGTTCGGCTTCATCGAGTCGCCCTACCGCAAGGTGGTTGACGGCCACGTCATAGAGTACGTGAGGATCATCAACGGCGGCGACACGAAGTTCAGGCCGGGCGACCACGTGCCGCAGGAGGACGTCGAGAAGGCGAACAAGCGCGTCGGGGCCGACGGGCGCAGGGCCGAGTCCGAGCCGTTCCCGTTCTATCTGACGGCGTGGGAAGAGGACAAGCACGTCATCGGCCAGGCCAACATTCAGTTGGACGAGAACAGGTACATCGTCAGCGACCGCAACGCCGCGCGTAAGGCCGGCGAGTTCATCCTCGCGCGCCGCGAGGAGATCGTGTTCGTGGACGTTTCTCCCAAGCAACTCGTCTCCGTCGCCGCGTCCTTAATCCCGTTCCTCGAGAACGACGACGCGAACCGCGCGCTGATGGGCTCGAACATGCAGCGCCAGAGTGTGCCACTTCTGCGCGCCGAAGCGCCGTACATCGGCACGGGCATGGAGAAGGTGACGGCGCAGGACTCCGGCGCGGTCGTCGTCGCGCGCCGCGACGGCATCGTGGACTACGTGGACAGTGAGCGCATCATCATCAAGGCCGACCACAACGTGGACGGCACGATCTCGCGCGAGGTGACCGCGGACATCTACACGCTGATTAAGTTCAAGCGGTCGAACCAGAACACCTGCATCAACCAAAGGCCCATCGTCCACGTCGGCGAGCGGGTCGCCAAGGGGCAGGTCATCGCCGACGGCCCGTGCACGGACAGGGGCGAGTTGGCTTTGGGCCGCAACGTGCTCGTCGCCTTCATGCCGTGGCGCGGTTACAACTTCGAGGACGCGATTCTCGTCAGCGAGCGTCTCGTCAAGGACGACTTCTACACCTCGATTCACATCGAGGAGTTGGAAATCGAGGCGCGCGACACGAAGCTCGGCCCAGAGGAGATCACGCGCGACATCCCGAACGTCGGCGAGAACATGCTCCGCGATCTGGACGAGAGCGGCATCATCCGCATCGGCGCTCAGGTCAAGCCCGGCTCCATCCTCGTCGGCAAGGTCACGCCGAAGGGCGAGACGCAGTTGACTGCCGAGGAGAAACTCCTCCGCGCCATCTTCGGCGAGAAGGCCGGCGACGTGAAGGACGCCTCGCTCGTCTCGCCTCCGGGCATCGACGGCACGGTCGTCGACGTGCAGGTCTTCACCCGCAAGGGGCAGGAGAAGGACCAGCGCTCGCAGGCCATCGAGCAGGAGGAAGAGGACCGCCTCCGGCGCGACCTCGAAGACGAAATCCGCATCCTGCGCGAGCAGCGCGACGCGCGCATCTACGAGCTTTTGGAGGGCCGCAAGCTCGCCAAAGACCTGACGGTCAACCGCGAGGTCGTCATCCCGAAGGGCGAGACGATCACGCGCGAGATGCTGATGGGCGTCGAGCCGAAGGCGCTGCGCAAGGCCGAGCTGACCTCGACGCGCGTGGACATCGCGGCGGAGATTAAGGAGTACGAGGAGCGCACCGAGCGGCAGATCAAGATTCTCTCCGACATCTACGAGGAGAAGATCGCGAAGCTGCGGCAGGGCGACGAACTCGCGCCCGGCGTCATCAAGATGGTCAAGGTCTTCATCGCCATGAAGCGCAAGCTTTCGGTCGGCGACAAGATGGCCGGACGCCACGGCAACAAGGGCGTCATCGCGCGCATCCTCCCCGAGGAGGACATGCCGTACCTGCCGGACGGGACGCCGGTCGAAATCGTCCTCAACCCGCTCGGCGTGCCCTCGCGCATGAACGTGGGCCAAATCCTTGAGACGCACCTCGGCTGGGCCGCGCGCGTCCTCGGTCTCCACTTCGCCACGCCTGTCTTCGACGGCGCGACCGAGAAGGAGATCAAGATCAAGCTCAAGGAGGCCGGCGACCACCTGCGCACAGAGGGCCTGCCCGAGATCGTCAACGAGTCCGGCAAGACCGTGCTCTACGACGGCCTGACGGGCGAACCCTTCGAGCAGAAGGTGACGGTGGGCTACATCTACATGCTGAAGCTCTCGCACCTCGTGGACGACAAGATTCACGCGCGCTCCATCGGGCCGTACAGCTTAATCACGCAGCAGCCCCTGGGCGGCAAGGCGCAGTTCGGCGGCCAGCGCTTCGGCGAGATGGAGGTCTGGGCGCTCGAAGCCTACGGCGCGGCGCACATCCTACAGGAACTCCTGACGGCCAAGTCGGACGACGTGGCCGGGCGCTCGAAGATTTACGAGGCCATCGTCAAGGGCGAGGCCGACTTCGATCCGGGCCTGCCCGAGTCCTTCAACGTCCTGGTCCGCGAGCTACAGTCGCTCTGCCTCGACGTCGAGTTAATCAACAAGGACGACGGCACGGGCAACGGAGACGGCGCTGGCACGGGCGAGGCGATTCTCGTCGGCGGGACGGCAACGGAGTAAAGGTTATTTGCGATTTTTGATTTGCGATTGTTGATTGGACAGGGACTGAAACTCTTTAGCCCTTATCCAATCAGCAATCAAAAATCAGAAGTCAAAAATCGGAGAAAAAGATGTTCAGATTTCAAGAACAAAAGACGCAACTTGCGCCGGATTTCGAAGCGATTCGGATTTCTCTCGCCTCGCCTGAAAAGATTCGCCAGTGGTCGCACGGCGAGGTGACGAAGCCGGAGACGATTAACTACAGGACGTTCAAGCCGGAGCGCGACGGCCTCTTCTGCGCGCGCATCTTCGGGCCCGTCGCCGACTGGGAGTGCCTCTGCGGCAAGTACAAGCGCATGAAGCACCGCGGCGTGATCTGCGACAAGTGCGGCGTCGAAGTCACGCAGGCCAAGGTGCGCCGCGAGCGCCTGGGCCACATTGATTTGGCCTCGCCCTGCTCGCACGTCTGGTTCTTCAAGGGCCTGCCCTCGCGCATCGGACACCTCCTGGACATCCCGCTGCGCGAGCTCGAAAAGGTTCTCTACTTCGAGTCGTACATCGTCATCGATCCGGGCGACGCCCCCGTCAAGGAGCGCGAGCTTCTGACGGACGAGCGTTACCGCGAGCTGATGCGCGACCATCCGGGCCAGTTCGTGGCGAAGATGGGCGCTGAGGCCATCAAGGAACTGCTGACGATGGTCAACGTCGAGGAGTTGGCGACGGAACTCCGCACGCGCATGAAGGAGGAGACTTCGCAGCAGAAGAAGCTGAAGTTCTCCAAGCGCCTGAAGGTCGCGACGAGCTTCCTGAAGTCGGGCAACCGCCCCGAGTGGATGATTCTCGACGTGATCCCGGTCATCCCGCCCGAGCTGCGGCCCCTGGTCCCGCTCGACGGCGGGCGCTTCGCCACGTCGGACCTCAACGACCTTTACCGGCGCGTCATCAACCGCAACAACCGTCTCAAGAAGCTCATGGAGTTGCGCGCGCCCGAGGTCATCGTGCGCAACGAGAAGCGCATGCTTCAAGAGGCTGTGGACGCGCTCTTCGATAACGGCCGCCGCGGCCGCGTGCTGAGGGGCGTCAACAACCGCCCGCTCAAGTCTCTTTCCGGGACGCTCAAGGGCAAGCAGGGGCGCTTCCGCCAGAACCTGCTCGGCAAGCGCGTGGACTACTCGGGCCGCTCGGTCATAGTCGTCGGCCCCGAGCTGAAGCTGCACCAGTGCGGGTTGCCGAAGAAGATGGCGCTCGAATTGTTCAAGCCGTTCATCTACAACCAGCTTGAGAAGCAGCAGCACGCCGCGACCATCAAGCAGGCGCGCGAGATGGTCGAGCGCCAGGAGCCCGTGGTCTGGGACATCCTCGAAGAGGTGATTCGCGAGCACCCGGTTCTTTTGAACCGCGCGCCGACGCTCCACCGTCTGGGCATCCAGGCGTTCGAGCCGGTGCTGGTCGAGGGCAAGGCCATCAAGATTCACCCGCTCGTCTGCACGGCCTTCAACGCCGACTTCGACGGCGACCAGATGGCCGTGCACATCCCGCTCTCGCCCGAGGCGCAGATCGAGGCGGCCGTTCTGATGCTCGCCTCGAACAACATCCTGAGCCCCGCGAACGGCCAGCCCATCGCCGTGCCGTCGCAGGACATCGTCCTCGGCTGCTACTACCTGACGCGCGACAAGCCGGGCGCGAAGGGCGAGGGCCGCGTCTTCGCCTCGCTCGAAGAGGTGTTGCTCGCGCTCGACGCCAAGGAGGTGACGACGCAGACGCCCATCAAGCTGCGCATCACCGGCGACCTGATCGACCTGACGCAGGAGCACGACACGCAGGACGTGATGCGCGCCACCGTGCAGGAGAACGTCCGCCGCGTCATCAACACGACGGTCGGCCGCGTCATCTTCAACGACTCCATCCCGGAGGGCCTGCCCTTCGTCAACGGCACGCTGAAGAAGAAGGGCCTGCAATCCATCGTCAACTACTGCCACATCCGTTTGGGGCACGAGATGACGGTCAAGATGCTCGACGACTTGAAGAATCTGGGCTTCCTCTACGCGACGAAGGCCGGCATCAGCATCGGCATTGACGACCTCGTCACGCCGGAGTCGAAAAAGACCCTGGTCGCGAAGGCCGAGAGTGATGTCATTGACGTCGAGCAGCAGTACCTGGACGGCGTCATCACGAACGGCGAGCGTTACAACAAGGTCGTCGCCATCTGGTCGGAAGTGACCGATAAGGTGGCGAAGGAGATGTTCCGCGCGATGGACGAGCGCGAGAAGTCTCTGGACGAGCTGAACCCGATTCTCGTCATGTCGGACTCGGGCGCTCGCGGCTCCGCGCAGCAGATTCGCCAGCTCGCGGGCATGCGCGGCCTGATGGCCCGCCCCTCGGGCGAAATCATCGAGACGCCGATTCACGCTAACTTCCGCGAAGGGCTGAACGTCCTTCAGTACTTCATCTCGACCCACGGCGCGCGCAAAGGTCTGGCCGATACGGCGCTCAAGACGGCCGACTCGGGCTACCTGACCCGCCGTCTGGTGGACGTGGCGCAGGACGTGATTATTTCGGAGCCCGACTGCGGCACGCTCAGAGGTATCAGTGCGACGGCGATTGTCGAAGGCGGCGAGGAGATCGAATCCCTCCGCGATCGCATCGTCGGGCGCACCTCGCTCGACGACGTGGTTGATCCCGTCGAGGGCCGCGTCATAGTCGAAATCGGCGAGGAGATTGACGAAGACCTCGCGGCCGAGATTCAGCGCTCCGGCGTGCAGCGCGTCCGCATCCGTTCGGTGCTGACCTGCGAGTCGCGCCGCGGCTGCTGCATCAAGTGCTACGGGCGCAACCTCGCCACGGGCCGCCCCGTGGACATAGGCGAGGCCGTCGGCGTCATCGCCGCCCAATCAATCGGCGAGCCCGGCACGCAGCTCACGATGCGCACGTTCCACATCGGCGGAACCGCCCGCCTGGAAGAGTCCTCGAAGCATGAGGCGCGCGTCGACGGGACGATTCGTTACGTCGAACTCCAGACGGTCAAGAACCGCAAGGGCGAGATCATCGCCATGAACCGCAACGGCGCTCTGACCATCATGGACGAGCGCGGGCGCGAGGTGGCTCGTTACCAGATAGTCTACGGCGCGCACCTGCACATCGCCGACGGCGCGCGCGTCCGCCAGGACCAAATGCTGGCGACGTGGGACCCGTTCACCTTCGCCATCCTGACGGAAGTGGCCGGCCACATTAAGTTCCAGGATTTGAAGGAAGGTGTGACGGTGGACGAGGAGGTTGACGAAGTGACGGGCCAGTCCCGCATGGTCGTCAAGGACTCGCCCGACGAGAAGAAGCAGCCGCGCCTGGAAATCCGCAACGCCGCGAACAAGGTGTTGAAGACTTACCAGATGCCGGTGCGCGCCAACCTGATGGTCGGCGACGGCGACATGGTGGAGCCCGGCGACATCATCGCGAAGATTCCGCGCGAGACCACGAAGACTAAGGACATCACGGGCGGTCTGCCGCGCGTCGTCGAACTCTTCGAGGCCCGCAAGCCGTCGGAAACGGCCATCATGTCTGAGATCGACGGCACGGTTAAGCTCGGGCCAATCGCGAAAGGCAAGCGTAAGCTGATCATCACGGGCAACGACGGCGAGGAGCGCGAGTACGACATCCCGCGCGGCACGCACATCAACGTGCAGGAGGGAGACCGCGTCCGCGCCGGCGAGGCCCTGATGGACGGCCCCCTGAACCCGCACGACATCCTGCGCGTGCTCGGTATGAACCGCTTGCAGGAGTACATCGTCAACGAGATTCAGGAGGTCTACCGCCTGCAAGGCGTCAACATCAACGACAAGCACATCGAGGTGATTGTCCGCCAGATGCTGCGCTGGGTGAAGATCAAGGAAGTCGGCGACACAGAGTTCCTCCTCGACGAGCAGGTGGACCGCTTCCGCTTCGCCGACGAGAACGCGCGCGTGGCCGACACGGGAGGCGAGCCCTCGCAGGCCGAGCCGCTCCTGCTCGGCATCACGAAGGCTTCGCTCTCGACCGACTCGTTCATCTCCGCCGCGTCGTTCCAGGAGACTACGCGCGTGCTGACTGAGGCGGCGATTTCGGGGCGCGTGGACTACCTGCGCGGCCTGAAGGAGAACGTCATCATGGGCCGCCTGATTCCGGCCGGCACGGGCATGGAGTTCTACCGCAACGTCAAGGTCGAGCGCGACGAGACCATAGACCAGGTCAGCCGCGAGCGCGACCTCGAAGACTTCCCCGAAATCGTCGGCGGCGTTGACGTGCCCGAGACCCAGACCCGCACGGCCGTGGCTGCCGGCGGCGACGGCGACGCCGTCGAGGCGGAAGACGAGGAGTAATCCTCACAAAAAATCGCCCGGCGGTTGAAAAACCCCCGGCCCTGGAAAAAAGCCCTGCGGAGACCATTTAAAGTCTCGGCAGGGCTTTTTTGTATGGAAACGCCACACCCGGCGACTACCCTAAATGGGTTGTCCGTGTACGAAAAGATGACTACCCGCGGGTTTAAGGTCGCAGAAAACTCTAATAAATCCCAATAAAAGTTTTGGAATGGCCTTTGCCATAGAGACGGCGGCACAGTTTGACGGGAACAAGGGGTTCCGGTCGGGATTTAAGGGGATTTAAGGGAGGGGCAAATGAAAGGTAGATATTTTCAGCGACTGGCCGCAGCCTTGATTATCAGCGCCGCGTCTTTGGCGGGCGTTAGTGGTACGGCAGTCGCGCAACAGACCAACGCTCAGAAACAGCAACAGCAGAAAGAGGCGCAACAGCGTGCCGCCGAGCAGAAGAAGGCGGCCGAGGCGCGTCGTCAGCAGCAGCTTGCTACGCAGCAGCGCCACCGCGAAGCGGCCGAAGCGCAGCGCCGTCAGCAGGAGGCTCAACGCCAGGCGACACAGCAGCGCCAGGCTCAGCGCCAGCAGCAGGCGGCCGAGCAGGAGCGCCGCGTGGCCGCTCAGCGCGCCGCGCAGGAGCAGCAGCGCCAGCGCCAGGAGGCTCAGCGCCAGCGGTCGGCCCAGTCTCAGCAGCAGAACGCCGCCGAGCAGCGCCGTCTGGCCGAGCAGCGCGCTCGCCAGGAAGAGATGCGCCGTCAGCAGCAGTACGTTCAGGAGCGCAACCGCACGCAGACCGAGCAGCAGCGCCGCACGAGCGAGTACGTTCAGGAGCGTAATCGCCAGCAGACTGAAGAGCAGCGCCGCAACCAGCAGTACGTGCAGCAGCGCAACCGCGAGCAGACCATACAGCAGCGCCAGAACCAGCAGTACGTGCAGGAGCGCAACCGCCAGCTTCGCATCACGCGCGAGCAGCAGGAGCGTTACCGCACGGAGTTGGTCCGGCAGCAGCAAGAGCTTGCTCGCCGCAACCTACAGTTAGAACGTCAGCGTCGTATCGCCCAGTACCGCTACCAGCAGCGATACCTGGAGCGCCTGCGCCAGGACCAGATTCGTCTGCAAAACGCGCGCTACTATGACGACGACTACTACAACAACGACGCCGGCTACAACACCTACTACCGCTACAACCGCGGCGGGAGGTATTACGAGACGAACCAGTACGGCGCTCAGATGCTTCAGCGCGCCGTCAACCAGGGCTACGAGGAAGGCTACTACGCGGGGCAGGCCGACCGTCAGGACGGCTGGAGGGCTGACTATCAGAACTCCGACGCCTACCGGGACGCGTCTTATGGGTACGACGCCTACAACGTCAACCTGGACGAGTACCGCTACTACTTCCGCGAGGGCTTCCGCCGCGGCTACGAGGACGGCTACTACAGCCGCTCGCAGTACGGCAACTACAGCAACGGCAAGTGGCAGCTCATCGGCGCCATCCTGGGCCAGATTCTTAACCTTCAGAACTACTAAGGCAGAGTAGACCTGACCGCGACTTCGGCCCCCGCCTTCCAGTGATGGAAGGCGGGGGCCGAACCTTTTCCGCCCGAAGGAATTGGACTTGTTATTGATTAGGCAATGAATATTATGCTATGAAAACGCAAAATTTCTAAAGGAGACCTTCACATGCCTCAAGTCCCAAGCAAAGTGGCGGAAAGATTAGCGGCGGGTCTTAAGCGTTTCCGACCCATCCTTTCAATATTGGGTGATCAGTAGAAGAGGTATCGCGATGTCGTCGTTGCCGAGTTATTACCTGAGCCCTGAAGAGTACTTAGTTATCGAGCGCCAGGCCGAGTACAAGAGCGAGTACGTTGACGGCGTGATGTATGCGATGGCGGGAGGCAGCGAGCGGCACAATCTGATCGCCGGGAATCTGATTACGGAGCTGAACATAAGGCTCAGGGACGCGCCGTGCAGGGTTTATCCGAGCGACCTCAAAGTGCGTGTGCCGAATTCCAAGCGGTTCTTTTATCCAGACGTGTCAGTGGTGTGCGGCGAAACCCAATTCGCCGATGACGAAAGGGACGTGATCCTCAACCCTATTCTTTTGGCAGAAGTCCTGTCAGAAAGCACGGCGGCCTTTGACCGGGGGAAGAAGTTCCAATCCTACCAGCAGATCGAATCCTTACAGGAATATTTGCTCGTGTCGCAGGATGAGCACCTCGTAGAACATTTTCTACGTCAGGAGAACGGCCACTGGCTTTACACGAAAGTGAGCGGTCTCGATCAATCAATTATTCTGCCGCGCTTACAGTGTCAGTTGGCGCTGAGTGAGATTTACAACAAGGTGACGTAAGGACTCACCCGGCATGAGCGCGGATTGAATGAGTTGTCATGCCCCGCCTTCGACCCCGTAGTTCTACTGCTCAGTATAATATTTCTATGAAAGTACTTTACCTCGACTCAGTGTCGAATGATGAATCAGCCAATAGATACCGGCCACGAAAACCCCACCCAGGAGGACAGCGAATGCCCACACTATTGGGCCAACTAACACTGTGCCTGTGCCCCGCTGGTGGAGCAGACCTCCATCGCGGGCCACACCCGCCGCGAATATCACGTGAAGGGCAATCGTCAATACCCAGATGATTGGAATGAAGGTTGAAATGAGCCACGCTAGCTGTCGAAGAAGTTCTGGTTCCATCATTTTCTCCTAAAGGATGAGGTAGAGGCATAACGCCCGGTGTCACCCGCGGCCCTGTTCAACGTTGATGAGATGCAGCGTGATGGGGCGTCGGGCGCGTGCCGTTGTTGGGCTGCAAGGACACTCATTAGCAGAACGTGCGAGGAGCAGACGCGGGCGCACGATATCCCCGGCGGAAGGTGTATGTCAATGGTTAGGCGTAGCTTGTTTTCTTTGGGAGACAAAAGCGAGGCCGCCGCGTCAGTGTAGGGAGCGGCTGGATTTGCCCGCGAGGTTGCCGGGTGCGCCGGAGCATGGCCGGAAGTAATTCGGAGAACGGTAAATTTTAGTTGACAGGGGCCGCCGCCGGACATAGAGTCTCGTCGTTCTTCACAAGCGGTTTGATTTCTCGCACGATATTTCTGCCGGCGGGTGCCTGACACTCGCGGGTCTCACGCAAGTCTTACATGTTAGCGGGTTGAGGCGGCGTCCAGTGCGCTGAAGCGTCTTTCGCCGGAGATCAATTCCGGTGTGGCGCGTCGCAGGGGCTAAGTGCGGCTTTGAAGTTGCCGTAGGCCGCGTGCGAATTTGCAGGTGGGCGTGCAAAGAAGGCTCGTGGGTGGTGAAAATTGGCTCGTGGCGTGCGAAAGCATGCTGTCGGGCGTGAAAATTGGTTCGCGGCGGGTGAAAATCGGCTCGTCGGGCGTGGAAGAAGGCTCGTGGGGTGTGAGAATCGGCTCGTGACGAGTCAAAATTGGCTGGTGACGGTGCAAAATTGGCTCGTCGGGTGGTGAAAAAGGGTTGTCGGGTGTGAAAGCGTAGTGATTTGATGCAACGGGGAACTCAGGGCCGCGTTTCCTCAGGTAATCGAACGTGGAAGTCCCTCGCCTTCCTTTTGACCTCAGAGAAAGGAATACCCTCATGAACGATTCACAGACTAAGGTTTACGAGATGCTGACGCGTGTCAGGAGTTTCGGCGCGGAGCACGCGGCGGACTTCCCGGCTCCGAGTTTGGGCGGGGAGAAGTTTGCCGCGGTGGGCGGCGTGATTGACGCGCTGGACGAGCACGGGACGGCGCAGAGTGCGGGCGGGAGCGCGGCCAGGACGAGCACGGGCGCGAAGCGGGCGGCGCGCGAGAGTCTGCGGCGGCAGATGGCGGCTATAAACGAGACGGCGCGGGCTATGGAGTCGATTCGGCCCAACGTCGCCGCGAGTTTCAGGATGCCGAACACCAACGGCGATCAGGCTCTGCTGAGCGCGGCGCGGGCTTTCGCAGAGGCCGCGACGCCCTTGAAGAACGAGTTCGTCAGGCACGAACTGCCCGCGAGTTTCCTGGAAGACCTCAATGTCGCCGTCAGTGTTTTCGAGAACGCGCTGAGCAGTCAGACGCAGAACACGGAAAGGCGCGTGACGGCGACCGCGGCGATTGAGGCGGTCGTCGAGCGCGGGCGGCAACTCGTGCGCGAGCTGGACGCCATAGTGGGCAACAAGTACCGCAATAACCCTGCGACACTCGCCGCGTGGGAGAGCGCCAGCCACGTCGAAAGGCTCCCGCGCAAGAAGAAGAAGGCCGAGCCCGCCCCCGCGACGACCTGAAAACCTGGGACCGCAGGCATCCTTGCCTGTCGTGAGCGCGGAAGCGTGAACGGAGTGAGAGCGCGAGCAACGTGGCTTGCCGAAAGCAAGCCTGGCAGGCAGGGATGCCTGCGGTCCCAGGGTTAACGCGCCCGCCGTGCCGGCCGGTTGAGACCCCGCAAGGTTCTCAGGCCGATTTGAAGAATCGGGTCGGCCTTGCCGCGGCTTTCTACGCCTAACAAATCGACCCGGACGCCTGGCACAAAACGCTCGCGGGGCGTGCCGTTAACGTGGAAGAGTTTTTCGGTGGGGAAGGTGACGCCGATCCCTGTGTGGGGAAGTTTGACGGTCGAGGTGGCCCCGACGAGGCGTGCCATTTCTGTGCCAACAACCGTCGCCCTCTTCACCCCGTCCATGCCGATGGCGAGCCCCTCGCCCATGCTGCCCGTCCAGTGGTTGACGAGGACGACGACGGGCGCTGTGTAAGTGAACTCGCCGCGCGGGGAGACTAATTCGAGCCAACTGCGCTTCGCGCCGTAGAGGCGCTCTTCGGAGGGGATGCTGTGCTTCTGGTAAGGCGCGTCGCGTCCGACGAAGCGGCCCATGAGGGCGCGCGCGACGGTCGTGTTGCCGCCGCTCGGCGTGTCGCGCAGGTCTAGTATCAACCCTTCAGTGTCACGCAGGGCCGCGAGCGCGGCGTCGAACTCGCGCACCATCTCAAAGTTCCCGAGCGAGTTGTTGACCCTGATGTAGCCCGTGCGGCCGTCCACGCGGCGGTAATCCAACAAGACGGGCGGCGCGTCCTGTGGGCCAGAATGTTCGTCGTCTATGGCGAGAGTCCTGCGCCTTCCGCCGGCCGCGACCTCAACACTCCTTTTCTCGTTCCGTCGGCCGGCGAGCAAGGCCCTGAGCGCCCAGTTCTTCGCCGCCACGTCAGCGGCGCGCAGGGACTTTCCGACGCGGCCGCGCACGGCTTCGTCAACGGGCACGCCGTTAATCGCAGTGATCCGCATCCCTGCCGCGACGCCCGCTCTTTCGGCGGCGGAGTTCGTCCTGACTTCGGTGACGACGGCGCTGCCGTCCGCCCACTCGGCCCAGATGTCCGCGCCCGAAGGCACCAGGCGCGGGCTTGCGGCCGTGTTCGTGTTGAGGTGCGTGTGAGCGTCGTAGAGTTCTTCGAGGACGGCCTCCAGCAGCGCCACGAAGTCGCCGCGCGTCTTCACCAGCGCGACGCGCGGGCGGTAGATTTCTTTCACGCGCTTCCAGTCTGTCTCCTTCTGGTCGAAGTAGGCGTAGTCGTCCGCGACGTTCTGCCAGAGGTAATCGAAATCTTCCTCTAGCTGCTGCGACGTCAGGGTCTCCTGCGCGCGGGCGACCACGGCGCAGAAGAGGAGTAGGAGCGTGACTGAGAAAATGATTCTGCGCAACGTAGAGAGTCCGCTGATGGCCGCTCAGCTCTTATCCTCGTCCTTTTTTTCGAGGGACTTCAGGCCCCACAAGACCAGGAGCGCGAGGGCCGTGATTCCCCCCGCGAGGATGAATTGGCGCAGCGCGACGGAGATGCCTATCGCGCCGGAGAGGAGCAGGGAGGCTGCGGTCGTCAGGCCCTCCACGGCGCGGTCCTCGCCGCGGCGGAAAATTGTGCCAGCGCCGAGGAAGCTGATGCCGGTGATGATCGCCTCGACGACGCGGATGGGGTCCGAGCGGACGGGGCCGTCGGCACCGCCGCCCCCGTAGCGGTGCAGCAGGGCGTCGGCCAGCCCGACCAGCAGCGCGGACGCGCCGGCCACGAGCATGTGCGTGCGAAACCCCGCGGGCTTGTTCGCGCGCTCGCGCTCCATCCCTATGATGCCGCCGAGCAGCATCGCCAGCGCGACCTCGCCTATGATTTCCAGTTGCGTGAGCCAGCCCACTTCCAAACCCCCTCCGTGACGGACAGAATTTTTTTCAAGAAGACGCGCCGCGGTCAGTCGGTCTGGCGCGGCGGCGTGTAAAGCATCGTTGCGTTCGGGTCGCCAGCCGGCGGTCTGTTGCCTATGACGACCAGGGCCGCGCCGTCGCTGACGCAGTAGGCTAAGGCTTCGTCGGTGTATGTGCTGTGACACGTGGGGCAGCGCTTGATCTGTTGCCCGACGCTCTTCACGTTTTGCGAAACGGATTTCTGCGCGGGGGAATTGGTGGCGGACGAGAAGGTCTGCGCGCTCTCGGCCTTGCTTCTGGACATCTTAAAAACCAGAGCCGCGAGCGCGCCGATGACGATGCCCAACACTAAGCCGAGGACAAAGGGGCCGCTCAGGAGCGGCGACGACGCTGATTCAGGCGTGGGCTCGCGAGCCGGCGCTTGAAGGATTAAGAGAGAGAAACTGACCATCTGATTCAGCATCACAAACCCTCTTTGTGTTGGTGTTGAAATGGACCCGCGCATTATAGCGGGGTTTCAGGCCGCGCCGCCCGAAAATTTTTAGAGCAATTTTCTGAAAATCGTATTAAAGTAGAGTTGTCGGTCGCAAACTTGCCCAAAGCCCTCACCGAATAACTCCGAACACGAGGTCGAAAGCCTTTTTATGAGAAGGGTCTATTCTGTTCGCCTGCGGGCCAAGGGTCGCCGGGCAATAACCGCCGTAATTCTCTTCAGCTTTTTGGCGTCGCTCGTCATCTCGGGCGCCCCCGCGCGCCGCGCGCGCGCGGCCGCCGCGCCGGAACTGCTGACGCAGGGGACTACGACGCGCGCCGTCGCGCTCGAGTCCGTCACCTGGCTCAAGGAGCCTTTCTCGCCCACGCAAAGGAACCCGTTCGGGAGCGACAATCGCACGCGCATCATGCTCTTCGCGAAGAACCTGGACTTGCAGCCGGGCGAGGGCGCGTCGGTCGTGACGGCCGAAGCCGAAGACGCGACCCACGCGCGTTACCCTTTGACGGTCGAGTACGTGGGCCGCGTGCCCGGCTTCGACTGGCTGGGCGTCGTCATCGTGCGGCTACACGATTTGATTGGTAACGTCGGCGACGTGCTGATCGGCATACGGCTGCGCGGAGTCGCGAGCAACCGCGTGCGCGTAGGGATAGGCCGCGTGGGCGGCGGGCCGCCCGACGACACGCCAGGCACTCAACCGGACCTCGGCCCGAACGCGAGCCTGCACGGCAAGCAGGTCTTCCCGGACGACAACCCCTGGAACGAAGACATCTCGGCCGCGCCGGTCGACCCCAACTCTTCGGCGATTATCACGAGCATAGGTCTGACCAGGGGACTTCACGCGGACTTTGGCACAGTTTGGAACGGCGCGCCCAACGGCATCCCTTACGTGGTCGTCTCCGGCGTGCAGCAGAAAGTCCCCATCACGTTTACAGACTACGGCGACGAGAGCGACCCGGGACCGTACCCCGTCCCGCCGGACGCTCCCATAGAGGGCGGCCCTTCGGGGACGGGCGACCGCCACGTCATCGTGATAGACCGCGACAACTGGAAGCTCTACGAGTTATACACGGCCTACCCTGTCAACAGAGGCGCGTCGTGGCGCGCGGGCTCCGGCGCGGTCTTCGATTTGAACTCGAACGCGCTCAGGCCCGCGGGGTGGACTTCGGCGGACGCGGCGGGGCTCCCCATCTTTCCTGGCCTGGTGCGCTACGACGAAGTTTACGAGCGGCAGGAGATCACGCACGCCCTGCGCTTCACGGCGCAGACGACGCGCAGGGCCTACGTCCATCCGGCGCGCCACTTCGCGAGCAGCCGCACGGAGGCGAACCTGCCGCCGATGGGGATGCGCGTCCGCCTGAAGGCGTCTGTGGACATCAGCGGGTTTTCGCCGGCGATGCAGGTCATCCTGCGGGCCATGAAAAAGTACGGGATGATTCTCGCGGACAACGGCAGCAGTTGGTACGTCAGTGGCGCGCCCGACCCGCGCTGGAACGACGACGAGTTGCACACGCTCTCGGCCATCAAAGGCTCGGACTTCGAAGTCGTCAGGATGGGAACCATCGTTACCGAGTGAGACGGCAGCTCAGTACCGCCCGCTTGCGGCAGCGGGCGGTACTGACCGGGGTACGAAGGCGTACATGGTTGTTCGACAAACATACGCCGCGCAGGCGGCGCGTGTTTGGTTCCCGCGGCCTCATATTAATCAACTACAAGTATTTCAACACCTGCGCGCCCCGGAATCGTGCGCCCGGCCGGCACGTTTCTGGCACCGTGTTTGCACGTTTGCAGGGCGATGAGACAGCAAAATAATCACAGCACCATCTTCGCAATGGCCGCGGCGGCAGTCATTTCTCTGGCGCTCGCGGCCGTTTCGGCGACGACCTGCGCGGCGCAGACGCCGCAGGCGACGCCGCCGGTTTCGGAAAAGCACAAGCAGGCGATAGCCACGTTCGAGGGGCGCGTCAAGGAGTACGTGAAGCTCCGCGAGGGGTTGGAAGAGAAGATGCCCAAGCTGGCCGAGGACAGCAAGCCCGAGCAGATCGAGGCGCACAAGGTCACTTTCCAGAACACCGTCAGGACGGCCAGGGCGGGCGCGAAGCAGGGCGACATTTTCACCCCGGACATCATCGAGTACATACAGCTGACGATTCGCGACGAGTTCAAGGGGCAGGAGCGCCAGGAGCTGCGCGAGAAGGTCATCGTGGACGCGGAGAACAAGGCGGTCCCCGTGCGCGTGAATTATCCGTACCCTGAGTCGCAGGAGTTGATTGACATGCCGCCGACGCTCCTGCTCCGCTTGCCGCAGTTGCCGAAGCAGGTGAAGTATCGCTTCGTCGGCAAGAATCTGCTGCTCGTCGATAGAGAAAACGGTCTGATCATCGATTACATGCTGAACGCCGTTCCTTAAAACCGGGCGCGCGAGGAGGACAGTCATGAAACGCTTCTTAGCTTCAATCGTCACCGCGGCCGTCCTGCTCTTCGGCGGCCTGGCCCAGGAGACTTTAGGCCAGAGTTCTTCCAGCAAGAATCATATAGGCGGTACGCCGGCGGGCGCGCCCGTTCGCGTCAGCCTGCCGATGAAAGACGGCTCGCTCAAATTCGCCGCCATCGGCGACACGGGCACGGGCACGGAGAAGCAGAAGGAACTGGCCGACGTGATGTACCGCTACAAGCAGGCATTCCCTTACGAGTTCGTCCTGATGATGGGCGACAACATGTACGGGGCCGAGAAGGCGGAGGACTTCCGGGTCAAGTTCGAGGACATGTACAAGCGACTGCTGGACGACAAGGTGATGTTCTACGCCTCGCTCGGCAACCACGACGAGTCGAACCAGCGCTTCTACGAAAAGTTCAACATGAACGGGGAGGAGTATTACAGGCTCAAGAAGGGGGACGTGGCCTTCTACGCGCTCAACAGCAATTACATGGACAGGCGCCAGCTCAAGTGGCTCGAAGACGAGTTGGCGAAGGACACGTCCAAGTGGAAGATAGCCTTCTTCCACCACCCGCCCTACTCTTCGGGCGGCAAGCACGGCTCTGACACGAAGCTGCGCGAGGTCGTTGAGCCGATCTTCCTGAAGTACGGCATCAACGCCGTCTTCGCGGGCCACGAGCACTTCTACGAGCGCATCAAGCCGCAGAAGGGCATCTACTATTTCATCTCGGGCGCGGGCGGTAAACTCCGCTCCGGCGACGTGAAAGACAACTCGCCGCTGACGGAGAAGGCGTACGACAAGGACATGTCTTTCATGATCCTCGAAATCGCCGGCGACGAGATGCACTTCCAGGTCATTTCCCGCACCGGCGAAACCGTTGACTCCGGCGTCATCGTCAACCAGCGCAAGAAAGCGATGAGCGCCTCGAAGTAAGAAAAGCAGTGACGAGTGACAAGTGACTGGTGGCGAGTAAAAGAAAGGGGTTTACTCGCCACCAGTCACTTTTTACTTGTCACTGCTTTAGGACGTTGTGCTGGCGGAGGAATTTTCTGACTTCGGCGTAGCTGCTCAGGATTTGCTGCCGGTTGAAGCCGCCGTGGCCGCCGCCCTTAATCGTGAACAGTTGGTTCGGAACTTTCTCTCTCTCCAAAGCGTCGTGCAGCCGCACGGCGTGACTGTAGGGCACTACGTCGTCGGCGTCGCCGTGAATCGTGATGACGGGCGGGAGGCCGGCGCGCACGTGTGTGACGGGCGAGACCTGCCGGGCCAATTCTGTGCGGCCGCCCATGCTCCCGAACCATTCGATGGCGTAGTGCTTCGCGTTCCCGCCTTCGAGCAGGTCGGCCACGTCCGTTATCCCGAAGACGTTGACGATGGCCGCGACCTTCGGCTGCGGCTCCGTCCCGGAGTTCCAGCGGACGCTGTCGTCGGTCGGGCACGCCCGGTCGAAGACGTTCGGCGTGGGCAGCATCCCCGTAATCAGCGCCAGGTGGCCGCCCGCGGAGATTCCCGTGAGCACGATTCTAGACGTGTCCAGGTTGAGCTGTTTGGCGTTGCGCTGAATCCAGCGTAGCGCGCAGCGGCAGTCCTCGACGGCCGCGGGTGCGAGCGACGCTCGGCCCAGGCGGTAGCCCACGTTGACGACTGCGAACTTGAGCGAGAGGTAAGGGAGCAGGTTCAGCACGTCAATCTCTTTGCTGCCTTCGACCCAGCCGCCGCCGTGTATGAACATGACCGTGGGGACGGGGGCGGGGCGGTCCCTCGGCAGATAAAGGTCCAACTTCAAGTCCGCGTTGTTCGCCCTTGAGTAGGTTATGTTGGACCTCACTTCGTAGTCGCTGCCGAGCGTGTCGGCCCAATCGCCCCCGCCTACAGCCTCCTGCGCCTGCGCGCGGCTCGGCGCGAACGTCGACAACAGCAGAACGAGTAAAGCCAGGGCGCAAACGTTTCGGGTCATAGCTCCTCCAAAAATTAGACGCCCGTTGAATCCGGCGCGTCGGGTGAAAGTTGGGCGTGCAGGGTGTCGAGAGTAATACAGAACGTCTCGTAAATGAAAGACCGCCGAGGCGAAGGTTCAAGCCTCGGCGGTCTACTTTATTCCTGGGAATCGAATGCGTGCTCTAACGGACCACCCTGAGGTCGCGCTCGCTGACGATTCGCCACTTCCCGCCGACGAGACGCCAGCGCAGTTCCTGCACCACTTCGCCGCGGCGGTCCTCGCCGCCCCCGGCGATGGCGTAGGACTTGTGAAAGCGCATCGTCGCCGAGCGGCCGTCCGGGCCGACGCTGATCCGCGGGTCGCCCACGCGCACGGCGATGGAGTCCGCGTTGCGGAAGGCGCGTTCTTTGTCCGCGCGCACGAGGTCTATAGATGCATTGCGCGCCCTGTAAAAGGCGTTGACGGTCGGGCCGTAAAAAGTCATCTGCCTGCCGAGGTCGCGCGCGTTCGTCGCGGCGACCCACTCGTCCAAAGCGGCGCGCAGGGCTTTCTCCTGGCCCCCCTGCGGCTCGTTCGGGCGGGCGTCACCGGCTTCAGCGGGCGACTGCCCTTCGGCCGTCTCGGCGATCTTCTTCTCCGCCGGTCCTCCGCCGGTTTCCGGCGCAGGAGGCGCGGCTGACTCGGCCTCGCGCTCGATTGTCGAAGGAACGTCTGCGGCCGGCGCGGTGTCTACTGTGCCATTTTCAGAGACAGGAATCGTGGCGGGCGCTTGCGCCGCTTCGCGACTCAGAAAGTTTGTCGTCAGGAGGCTCCCTATGACGCCGCCGGCCAGGCCGGCAATCGCCGCCGCCACGATCAGAGCCGTCAGCCAGTTGCGCCTGGAATACACGTTCGAGATGGGGACGGCTGGGCGCGCTCGCTCCACGGCCAGGGAGTCGAAATGCGGAGTCACGTTCGCCCGGCCGGGAGTGTCAACGACAGTCTTCTCGGACCTATTCACGGAAGTGATCGGCTCATTATCATTCATCTCGAATCTCAACTCCCCTTCTTTGATTGCAAATGAGACACGGGCGGGAGAGAGCAGCAATAACAAGCAAGATTAAGTCCAAACTCCGACGCGCGCGCCGGAGAATTTCCCGCGACGAAGACCCCGGCCGCGCCGCGCCGATTGACTCGCCGCCCGAATTGGCGTAGATACGTCCTGCTGGAATAATATTATCTCTCCTCGGACGGGCGGTTGTTATGAGATCAGCCTTCGCAATTATTTTCGTGTGCCTGGCGCTGGCCCTGGCCCTGGCCGGCTGCACGTCTAAGACTGCCCAGCCGGCCACGGCGGGAGACACGGGCGCGCCGTCCGCCGACCCGGCCCCCGCAGGCGACGCGGTGGTCGAGGGGGCGGAAGAGGAAGCGCCGCCAGAGGAGTTGACGCCGGAGCAGGTGGAGGCGCGCAAGCTTTTCGAGCAGGGCAGGGAGTTGGCGCGCAAGGACGAAGACGAGAAGGCTACCGAAGTCTATCTTCAGGCGCTCAAGCTGGACCCAGAGTTCGCGGAGGCTCACTTGAAGCTGGCGATGAGCTACGAGGTTCTGGGGAAGAAGGACGAGGCCGAGGCGGAGTACAAGAAGGCCGCGGAGGCTTACCAGAAATTCACCCGCCGCCACCCGAAAGACGCCCGCGCGCACTTCAACATGGGGATGGCCTACAACAGCCTTCACAAGCCCGACGAGGCCGTCAAGGCGTTCCGCCAGGCGGTCAAGCTGGAGCCGGAGAACAGCGACAGCCAGTACGAGTTCGGGATAGCGTTGGGCAAGGCCGCGCAGTACCAGGAGTCCGTGCTGGCGCTTCAGAAGGCGACGGAGTTGGACCCGGACAACTTCCGCGCGCAGGAGGCGCTGGAGAAGGCCAAGATAAACTTGCAGCGCTGGCAGGCGATGGTCAAACAGCAGGAGGCCATAGCGAAGCGGCAGGGGGCGAAGAACGCCAACGCCAACACGAACGCCAGCGCCAATACTGGCACAGCCACTGTGCCGACGCCGACGCCCGAAGTCCATTAACATGCGCCGCGAAACGGGAGAAACGTTTTCATCGAAGAAGGCCGGCGAAGCTTCGCCGGCCTTCAACGCGTTCGGGCAAAACGTTGGCCCCCTGAACGTCTGTGACGGCGGGCGCTCCCACCCGAATTCTCCCGGTAGAAAATGCTGACAGGCGTTAAGCCTTCGAGTTGAGGTGAAAGGATGCGGAAACTGAGTTCGCGGATCGCCCTGCACGGGTTCCTCTTAATGCTGCTGGCGCTCGCCCCCGCGGCGCGCGCGCAGGACGAGGAGAGGCCGGGGTTTAAGATGCCCTGCGAAGAGGTGCTGAGGCTCGGGCTGGATAAGTTCATGGACGTGTACGGGGAGAAGACCGGGGACTATTCGACCGCCGGGCAGAAGCAGGGGTTCGAATACTGGGCCAACTGCAAGCGCCCGGACAACAACGCGCTCGCCGCCCGGAGCCTCTCCGAAGAGAGGAGCAAGCAGGTGGAGGCCGCGCGCGAGGAGTTCAATAAATTTGGCACAGCGCTCTGGGGGCTGAGATACCTGGAAGAGGGCGGCGGGACCATGTGGGGCCTCGTCAGCGTAGGCTCCTACGCCGAGCGCGAGAAGTTCATGGAGACCTTCATACGCACGCTCGCCGCGCCCGAGAGACGCTCGCCCCGAGCGCGCCGCCGGGCCAACGCGAGCCTGGCACGGATTCAACGCTTGCTCTCGGCGGCCGACCGCAAACCCTTTACGGAAGGGAGCGAGCCCGAGCAGGTCGAGCAGAACAAGAAGTACTACGAGGAGACTATCAAGGAGACGCAGGACGCCCTGGCAAAGCTGCGCGACCTCTTAAAAGAACTCCCGGACGCCGCGGCCGAGCGCCTGGCGACGAAAATGGCGACCGAGACGCAGGACGCCCTCGCGGACACCCCTTAAGGGCCGAAGGCAGCAGGCAGCGAGCAAAATACGTGGCTGTTTCCTGCTTTCCGCCTTCCACCTTTTGGCCCGCTCGCCGCTTGACATAAGGGGCCTCAACCCTTATAGTCTCTCGTTTCGGACTAACAGTCTGAACCCAATAGTGCAACGCTCTTGATGGTTTTGGTCGGTGTGGAGGCGTTGCCCGACTGTCGCGCGGGATATGGGGACGGTCGCTTGACAATTATTGTGGCGTAAAAACGTCCGCGAGCGGCGGGGCGAGGCCGTGAAAGCCCGTTTCGCTACGGCCTCGGGGCGCGCGACAAGTGGTCTTAAGCAGACCCACTCATCCTTTGAGATGCGACGCCACAGAAAAGTTTCGGCTTCGGGGGAAGCCATTATCCGCACCCGTTAGTAACCAGAACATCCCCTAAAAATCATACTTTTGTAACAGGACAGCCGCCTGCGCTGACTGCCGAACAAGTTTCGGAAAGAGGCAGGTCGAGCCCCTTTTTGCGCTTAAGAATGAAAAGCGCGCTTTTGAAGAAGAGGATAACGAGCAGTGCCGACCATTAATCAGCTTGTTCGCAAGGGACGCCAGGCCGTCAAGTACAAGACGGCCAGCCCGGCGCTCCAGGAGTCGCCGCAGCGCCGCGGCGTCTGCACGCGCGTCTACACGCAAACGCCCAAGAAACCGAACTCGGCGCTGCGCAAGGTCGCCCGCGTGCGCCTGACCAACGGGATCGAGGTCACGACCTACATCCCCGGCGTCGGCCACAACCTTCAGGAGCACTCGATTGTGCTCATCCGCGGCGGCCGCGTGAAGGACTTGCCGGGCGTGCGCTACCACGTCATCCGCGGCACGCTCGACTCCGTAGGCGTCGCCGACCGCAAGCAGGGGCGCTCCAAGTACGGCGCGAAACGGCCCAAGGCGGGCGCGGCCGGGGCTAAGAAGTAACCTGAAAACTGTTTAAAGATTATGCCAAGAAGAAGAGTTGCCGAAAGACGCGAGGTGCTGCCCGACCCGGTTTACAACAGCCCGTTGGTGACCAAGTTCATCAACGGCGTGATGTGGGGCGGGAAGAAATCAACTGCCGAGAGAATTTTCTACACCGCCCTGAAGCAGGTCGGGGAGAAGGCCGGCGACGAGCCGCTCAAGGTCTTCAAGCGCGCGATTGACAACGTCCGTCCGACGGTCGAAGTCAAGTCGCGCCGCGTCGGCGGTTCGACCTACCAGGTCCCGGTCGAGGTTCACCAGGAGCGCCGCGGCGCGCTGGCGATCCGCTGGATCGTCACCTACGCGCGCGGCCGCGGCGAGAAGACCATGACCGACCGCTTGGCCGGCGAGCTCCTGGACGCGGCGAACAATCGCGGCAACGCGGTCAAGAAGAAGGAAGACACGCACCGCATGGCCGAAGCCAACAAGGCTTTCGCCCATTACAAGTGGTAGAAAAGCCGTAAATCGTCAATCGTAAATCGTGGACAGACGACGGCGGCTTTTCACCATTTACGATTTACCATTTACGACTCACGGGTTCTGTTATGGCTAAGCACGATCTCAAAAAGTTCCGCAACATAGGCATCATGGCGCACATCGATGCCGGCAAGACCACGACGACCGAGCGCGTGCTCTACTACACGGGCGTCTCGCACAAGATCGGCGAGGTGCACGAAGGCACCGCGACGATGGACTGGATGGAGCAGGAGCAGGAGCGCGGCATCACGATCACCAGCGCCGCCACCACCTGCTTCTGGAAGCGCGAGGGCACGGAGTACCGCATCAACATCATCGACACGCCCGGCCACGTCGATTTCACGATGGAGGTCGAGCGTTCTTTGCGCGTCCTCGACGGCGCGGTCGCAGTGTTTGACGGCGTCGCGGGCGTGGAGCCGCAAAGTGAGACGGTCTGGCGTCAGGCGGACAAGTACAACGTCCCGCGCATCTGCTTCATTAACAAACTGGACCGCGCGGGTGCCAGCTTCCAGCGCTCCTTCGACTCCATCATCGCGCGCCTCGGCGCGAACCCCGTCGCCATACAGATCCCCATCGGCCTCGAAGACCAGTTCAAGGGCGTCGTCGACCTCATCACGATGAAGGCGCTCATCTGGAAGGACGAGACGAAGGGCGCGGAGTACGAGACCACGGACATCCCGGCGGACCTCCTGGAAGAGGCGAAGGCCGTGCGCCACAAGCTGCTCGAAGCCGTGGCCGACGTGGAAGAAGAGTTGATGATGAAGTACCTCGAAGACGAGGGCGAAAGCATCACCGAAGACGAGATTCGCGCGGCGCTCCGCAAGGGCACGATTGCTCTGAAGCTCGTCCCCGTCGTCACGGGCTCTGCCTTCAAGAACAAGGGCGTGCAGACGCTCCTGGACGCCGTGGTCGATTATCTGCCGAGCCCGCTGGACATTCCGCCAATCGAGGGCGTGAACCCGAAGACGGGCGACACTGAGACTCGTCCGCCCGATGCGTCGGCCCCGTTCAGCGGCCTCGTCTTTAAGATCATGGCCGACAAGCACCTGGGCCAACTTTCGTTCGTCCGCATCTATTCCGGCACAATTCGCGCCGGCTCTTACGCCTACAACCCGATCAAGGACAACAGGGAGCGCGTGGGCCGCCTGATGCGGATGCACGCCAACAAGCGCGAGGACATTGAAGAAGCGAGCGCGGGCGAAATCATAGCCATCGGCGGCATGAAGCAGGTCACGACCGGCGACACCGTCTGCGACGAGAACAAGCCGATTGTCCTCGAAGCGATGGAGTTTCCCGCGCCGGTCATCCGCGTCGCCGTCGAGCCGAAGACTCGCGCCGACCAGGACAAGCTCGGCGTCGCGCTCAATCGCCTGGCACAGGAAGACCCGTCGTTCAACGTCTCGACCGACCACGAAACGGGCCAGACGATTATCGCGGGCATGGGCGAGTTGCATTTGGAAATCATCGTCGACCGCATGAAGCGCGAGTTCGGCGTGGAGGCCAACGTCGGCAAGCCGCAGGTGGCTTACCGCGAAACCATCACGCAGCCCGCCCCCGGCAAGGAGGTCTTCAAGAAGCAGACGGGCGGCCGCGGCCAGTACGGCCACGTCGAGTTGGAGATCGAGCCGGCCCCGGGCGAAGGGTTCGTCTTCGAGAACGCCATCACGGGCGGCGCCATCCCGCGCGAGTTCATCAAGCCGACCGAGCAGGGAGTCAGGGACGCTATGGAGCGCGGCTTCCTCGCGGGCTACGAGCTGGTGGACATCAAGGCGCGCCTCGTCTTCGGCTCTTACCACGAGGTCGACTCCGACGAGCGCTCGTTCCACATCGCGGGCTCGCTCGCGTTCCAGGACGCGGTCAAGAAGGCCAAGCCCGTGCTGCTTGAGCCGATCATGAAGGTCGAAGTCGTGACGCCGAAGGATTTCGTCGGCGCCGTGACGGGAGACTTGAACCGCCGCCGCGGTCGCATAGAGAAGATGGAGCCGCGACCGGGCGGGGTCGAAGTCGTGACGGCCTTCGTGCCGCTCTCCGAGATGTTCGGCTACACGACGGATTTGCGCTCGGCCACGCAGGGGCGCGCGACTTCCACGATGCACTTCGAGCGCTACGACCAGGCTCCGAAGAACATCGCCGAGGAAGTGATAGCGAAGGTGCAGGGAGTCGCCAAATAGTTTTGATAAACAAGCGGGTCGCTTCTCTCGCTGCTGGTAAGGCGCGGCGACCCACACTGAAACAACTTCTACAAGTTAAGGAGCGAGAGATAAAGAGATGAGCAAGGAAAAGTTTGACCGGTCGAAGCCGCACGTGAACATCGGGACGATCGGGCACGTGGACCACGGGAAGACGACTTTGACGGCGGCGATCACGAAAGTCCTGGCGAAGAACAACCCGAAGATCACGGTCCGCGCCTTCGACTCC
>DATMVE010000112.1:0-15757 GCA_035563515.1 Pyrinomonadaceae bacterium | reverse complement strand
AGCCTCAGCCCACGCCCGCGCCGCGCCTGCCGCCCGGAACCGTCGTGCTGGACGAAGCGCCGCCCGCGCCGCGCCCCACGCCCACGCCCGCCGCCACCCCGGACACCGCCGCCGGCGAAGAGATAGACGTGGAAGACGTGGTCCGCGTGACCTCGAATCTGGTGACGGTGCCCGCCTCGGTGGTCGACCCGCAGGGGCGCGCCGTCACGGACCTGGGGCTCGAAGACTTCGAGCTGAGAGTCGACGGCCAGCCGCGGCCGATCACGGAAATTAGCCGCGCCGAGGTGCCCGTGAATCTGGCCCTGCTTTTCGACAACAGCCAGAGCCTGTCGGCCGCGCGCGAGTTCGAAAAGAAGGCCGCGATGGATTTCTTCCGCAAGGTCATACGCCCGATTGACCGCGCGGCCATCTACAGCGTCTCGACGGACGTGGTGCTGGTGCAGCCCCTGACCAACAACGTCCCCGCGCTCATCAGGACCGTCCAGCACTTCGGCAAGCCCGAAGGCGCAACCCGCCTGCTCGACGCCATCGCCGAGGCCGCCAACTACCTGCGCCCGTACTCGGGGCGCAAAGTCATCGTCATCGTCTCCGACGGCGAAGACACTCTCTCGGACCTCGACTTCGACGCGACGCTCAGGAGGGCGCTGGCCGCCGACTGCCAGGTCTACGCCGTGCAGACCAAGCAGATCGAGTACGTCATGCTGACGGGCGAGCGGTCGAACGCGAACTTGCAGTCGCTCGCGGCCGAGCGCCGGATGCAGGACTTGGCGATGCACACGGGCGGGGCCGTCTACACGCCCGTGCAGACGAGCGACCTCGACCGCGCGTTCGCCCAAATCTCCGCCGACCTCTCGCAGCAGTACATACTGAGCTATTACCCCACGGACGAGCGCAACGACGGGCGCTTCCGCACGCTCTCTGTCCGCGTCCAGACGCGACCGAACATGCGCGTGCGCGCCCGCCGAGGCTACTACCCGCGCCGCACGAACGAGCGCTTCAGCTACAACCAGCTTCCGCCCGTGGACCAGTCTCAGCCAACCGCCGAGGCGCGTAACCAGCCGGCGCGCGAAGCGAGTGACGCCAACGCCCTCGTCTCGACCGTCAACCAGCCGGAGAGGCCGGTCGCCGTCCCCGCGCGGAGTAAGCGCAAAGGCCCTTCGGAGATGGAAGACGGGACGGAGGAGGATGAGCCGGCCGCGACTCCCGCCAGGACCACAGCGCCGGCCGTGAGGCGCAGCGAGCCCGCGGTCAGAAGGAGCGGGCCGCAGAAGCCCTCGCCGCGACCAGCCCCGGACACTAACTCTTCATCTTCCGACACGACGGCCGCGCCCGCCGGCTCGTCATCGTCCTCCGCGACAGACCCGCTACCCGCGGCCCCTTCGAGGCCGATCTCGGGCGGCGTCCTGAACGGCAGGGCCGTCGTCTTGCCCGCGCCGCAGTATCCGCCGAGCGCGAAGAATCAGCGCGCGTCTGGCACCGTGACGGTCGAGGTCTTGCTGGACGAGGAAGGGAAGGTGGTCGAGGCGCGGGCCGTGGAAGGTCACCCCGCGCTCAGGCAGTCCGCCGTCGAGGCCGCGCGCCGCGCGCGCTTTTCGCCGACGATTCTCTCGGGACGGCCCGTCAAGGTCACGGGCGTGATAACATACAGATTCAGCCTCAGCCACTGAGCGGCTGAAAAACTTTTCCCTGGACGCACACATGATCGAACAACTAATGGCACAGTTCTTCGAGCACCTGCGTTACGAGCGCAACGTCAGCGAGCACACCCTGCGCAACTACATGAGCGACCTCATGCAGTTCTACGACCACCTCGCGCCGGCCGACGCCAACGGCGCGCGCCGCGAGGTGGACATACACCAGATAGACCACATCACCATCCGCGAGTGGCTCTCCGCCTTGCACGCGGCGAATAAGAAGAAGACTTCGGTCGCGCGCAAGCTCGCCACGCTCCGCACCTTCTTCCAGTTCCTCGTCCGCGAGGGCGTCGTCGAACTCAACCCCGCGAAGCTCGTCTCCACGCCGCGCCTCGAAAAGAAGCTCCCCGTGCACCTCTCGGTCGAGGACGCCATACGCTTCATAGAGACGCCGGACACGGAGACGGACCTGGGGAAACGCGACCGCGCCATCCTTGAGTTGCTTTACGGCACGGGCGTGCGCGTCTCGGAGCTGACGAAGCTCGACATAAGCGACATAGACTTTCGCGAGAAACTGGTCCGCGTGACCGGCAAGCGGCGCAAGCAGCGCATCGTCCCCTTCGGCGACCCGGCGCTCCACGCCGTGCTCAACTACCTGACCGTGCGCAACGCCTTCCTACAGAACGCGCCGCCGGCCGAGCGCGACTCGCAGGCGCTGTTCCTCAACTACCAGGGCACGCGCATCACCACCCGCTCTGTCGGGCGGATGGTGGACAAGTACATACGCGTCTGCGCCGGCATACACGACATCAGCCCCCACGCCCTGCGCCACAGCTTCGCCACGCACCTCCTCGACAGCGGCGCGGACCTCCGCGACATACAGGAACTCCTCGGCCACGCGCGCCTCTCCACCACCCAAATCTACACGCACGTCTCGATGGAAAAACTGATAGAGGTCTACGACAAGTCGCACCCTAAGGCATAAGGAATAAGGGAAGAACCCGAAGGGGTCTAGCACGATAGCCGGGGGCGGCGCGAACTCGCGTTTGCTTGCCCCCGGCTACCATCTTTGACCCCTTCGGGGTCTTGCCTTTTGCCTTACAAAGTTGAGATGTTGTTCTGGCCGCTGGCGGCTTCGACGGCGGCCTGGCAGGCGGCGTCGTAGCGTGCGGTGGGGAGGGCTTCGAGGCGGCGCTCGTCGATGGATTTGCCGCAGCGCTCGCACTGGCCGTAGGTGCCCTCGTCAATCCTCAGGAGAGCCTCGTCAATCTCGGCCACGGTCTGCGAGTCGCGCTCGCCGAGCTTGAGCATCAACTCCTGGTTCACGTCTTGCAGCGACATGTCGACGCTGTCTTTGACGCCGTCGTCCGCCGCGGCTTCGAGCGCGGCGGCCTGGTCCGTACGCACCCTCTCCGAGTTTTGCCGCAACTGCTCAAGCAGGATGCTGCGAAAATGTTCCAGTTGTTTTGACTCCATCGCTCCTCCCTGACCCTCCCTTGACCCGATTCTTAATTAAGCGAGCAGCAGAGTATAACCCACAGGCTTTCGTTAAGCGCAATCTCCGAAGCCACTCCGGCGGATTCCGGCTAGAGGCCGTCGCCTCGATAGTCTTCATCCTGCCCGGCCGCCTCCCCGTCGGAAACAGGTTTTCTTGTCCCTTTCGCGCGCCACAGTCGGAAGCGACGCCAGGCCAACGCCAGGCCGGTCCAGACGAGGACCGCGCCGCCCGCGGAGGCGATTCCGGCGACTGTCTGGCCGACGACGCCGGCCGCCTCGCCCGTGTGAGCAAACCGCAGCCACGAGCGCGCGCGCCGGCCCGGCGTTTGACTTGAGAACGGCTCCCAGCGCACGACCTGGCCCGTCTTTAAGTCCAGCGTGAGCTGCGACCGTTTCTGGGGCTGGCCGCCGTTGCCGAGGTCGATGGTGAAAACGGCGGTCGGCTCCGTCGCGGCGGGCAGTCGCAGGCTGATGCTCCGCCAGCCCTGTTGCTGCTGCTCGGCGAGCGCCCACAGCCTGTCCAGGCTGCCCGCCGTCAACTCTTCAGGCCGGCCCGCGTCGCGTCGCTCCGCCGCGCCGCGCTGCTGCTGGCCCGCGTTCGCGGGGGGCTGGCCGGGGGCGCTTCGCGGCGCGGGCGGCGTTTCGCCGAAGACGCGGTAGACGAGATTGCCGGCCCAGGAATAGGAGATGACGACGCCCGACAGCACGACGATGAAAAGCGGAATCGCCGACCAGAAGCCGATGGTGTTGTGCCAGTTGAAATTTCTCGCGCGGCTCGTGAGGCCGCGCTTGAACCAGGTCACGTTCCTGACTAAGCGCTTCTTCCATTTTCGCGGCCACCACAGGTAAATGCCGCTGACCACTATGAAGAGAAAGACGAAGTTCGACGCGCCCGTGATTGCCCGCCCGACCCCGCGGCCCGTGCCCTCGCCCGAGGCCCCCAGCCAGCGGTGCCAGTCCGTGACCGAGCGAAAGAAAGCCCTGACTCTGGTCGAGCCGCCGCCCAGCACCTCGCCCGTGTAGGGGTTGACAAAGATAGTCCCTTCGCGGCCGAAGCCGACCTCCGCGGGGGCCGTAGGGTCCGCGCGCACGGTGACGGTGGCCGCGCCCGGCCGCACCGCCCGGACGCCTTCGAGCAGCTTTTCCACGCCCTGACGCTGTGCGTCGGGCGACGGCGGCTGAACCTGATAGCCGCGCGTGTCGGCCCAGTAAGTGATCTGCCGCTCGTAGGCCAGCAGCACGCCGGTCACGGACATTATCAGGATGACCAGCCCGGCGGCGACGCCCGCGGCGAGGTGACACCAGAAGATAACTTTGCGGAACAGCTTCATACGTAATCGCTCCAGCCTGCTTTACTCTTGCTTCGGTGAATCTTTGGCGCGAGCGGGGAATGACTCAAACGTCGGCCCATCGGCGCAGCAAATTGTGGTAGATGCCCGTGAGTCGCACGGCGGGGGGAGAGGAGGGAGTGCCCTCGTTGAGTTGTTGAATCGCCATGTCCAGATCGAACAGCAGCGTGCGCTGGCCGTCGTCGCGCACCATGCTCTGAATCCAGAAGAATGATGCCAGGCGCGTGCCGCGCGTCACGGGGCGGACGTGATGCAGACTCGACGCGGGGTAGAGAATCAGCGCCCCGGCCGGCAGCTTGACCTCGTGGACGCCGTAGGTGTCGTCCACCAGCAGCTCGCCGCCGTCGTACTCATCCGGCTGGCTGAAAAAGAGCGTCGCCGCCAGGTCTGTGCGGACGCGGTGAGGCGTGCCCGGCACCTGGCGGACGGCGTTGTCAACGTGTGTGCCGAAAGACTGGCCGCCCTGATAGCGATTGAACAGCGGCGGAAAGACTTTCAGCGGCAGCGCGGCGGCCATGAACAACTGGCTCCGCTGGAGCGCGTCGAGAATCACCTCGCCCATCTCGCGCGCCGCCGGGTGGTCCTCCGGCAGTTGCATGTTGTCTTTGGCCTGCGCCGACTGGTGCCCGGCGGTGACACGCCCGTCAACCCATTCGGATTGCTCCAGCAACTGTCTGCACTTCGCCAGCTCGTCGGCCGTCAGCAGGTCGGGAATTTGGAGCAGCATTTTCCTCTCACACTTTTCGCCTTACTCTTCGCGCGCTCTCTTTCGGCGTGACGACTCTCGGCCCTGACTTAAAAACGGAAGCCCGCGCCCAACATCGCAGACCGGCCTGGCCCCGGCACCAGGTGCCCGCCGCCCAGGCGGTCGAAGTAATACTCGTCGGTCAGGTTGTAGAGATTGAGTCTGAGGTCAACGTGTTCGGAGAGCGGGTACGAGGCCATCGCGTCCAACAGCCAGTAGCGCCCGACAATTCTAGTGTTGATGTTATTGCCGAAGCGGCGGTCCGTGAAACGCGCGCCGCCGCCGAGTTCGAGTCTCCCGAGCCTGTAGGTCGTCCAGAGGTTGAACGAATTGCGCGGCGTGTTCTGGATTCTTTTCCCGACCTCGGCCGGCGTGTTCGATTTGACGATCTCGCTCGCGAGCAGCGAGTAGCCGGCGAAGACGGACAGGTTGCGTGTGACGTTGCCCGTGACGCTCAGCTCGACGCCGTCCACGCGTTGTTCGCCGTCGAGCACCTGCGGCGGGTCGCCCGGAAGAAGCCCGGGCGTTCGCGCGTTGCTCTTTTCGACGCGAAACAGCGCCCCGGCAAGACTCAGCCGCGCCCCCAGCAAATCCCACTTACTGCCGACTTCGTACGTGCGCGTCTTCTCCGGGTCAATTCGGACGTTGGCGACCGAGTAAGAGAGTCCCTCCAGGGACGGGTTGAGCGAGGTCGCGACGGAGGCATAAATGCTGCCGCGCTCCGCCGGCTTGTAGACCAGGCCGAGCCTCCCGCTGAGCATCCTGTCAATCCTTGAGACGGGGAGGTTGGTGGTGTCGACGCCGTCCACGCCGAAGTAGTCCCAGCGCAGCCCGCCGGTCAGTTCCCAATGGTCGTCGAACTTAACCGTGTCGAAGAGGTAGAGTGCCAGCGATTTCCCCGTCACGTCCCCGACGATGGGACTCGTCGTGATCGCGCCCGTGAAGACGTCGTTCGGGTTCGGGTCGAGCAGCGTCGTCTGCATGTTCGCGGCGGTGCGCAGGTGGCGAACATTGTTTTCGCGCGCGAGTTCCAGCCCGGCGGCCACAGAGTGTCCGACCTTGCCGGTCTGGAACTTCGCGGTCAGGTCCGTCTGGTTGTCCCAAATTCCGTCTTCCGTGATCCAGGACCTCAATTCGCGATTAATAACGGTCGAGTTGTTGTTGGCGAACCGCGGCGGCGTGGCGATGGAGTCGCGCGTCGAGCGCCCGTAGCGCACCTGGTTGCGCAGCGAAAAGTTATCGTTGAAATTGTGCTCGAACCTGAAAGTGAAGATGTCCGCGTTCAGTTTCTCGAAGTCTCTGTTCTTGAGGCCGTAGAAAGTGTTGCGCGGGACCGGGGCGGGGCGGTCGCGGTAAGCCACGAGCACGTTGTTGGTCGCCGGGACCCAGGGGACGCCGTAGTCGGAGATGTTGTTCTGCTTGAGCTTGTAGAAACTGAAGGTGTAGCGCGTCGGCGTGCCGAGCCCGAGCGCGAGAGACGGGGCGACGCCCCACCGCTCGTTCTCCACTACGTCGCGCCCGGCCACGCCTGAATCGTGGGCCAATAAGTTGAGGCGGAAGGCCACGCTGTCGGAGAGCGGCAGGTTGACGTCGGCGGTGGCGCGCTTGGTCCTGTCCGTGCCGAGGCTGAGCGTGCCGCTGTAAAGGCGCGTAAGGCTCGGCGACTTGCTGACCAGATTAATTATGCCGCCCGTCGAGCCGCGCCCGCTGATGGCCGACGACGGACCCTTGATCACCTCGACCGAGTCCAGGTTGAAGGGGTCGCGGGACTGCGGGCTGATGTCGCGCACGCCGTCGACGAACACGTCGTTGCGCGCGCTGAAGCCGCGCAGCGTCAGGTTGTCGCCCGCGGGCGTGCCGCCTTCGCCCGCCGTCATGGTCAGGCCGGGGACGTTACGCAACACGTCGCGCAACGTCGTCGCGCCTTGCTCCTCGATCAGTTCTCTGGGAATGACCGTGACCGTCTGCGGGATGTCGCGCAAAGGCTCCGTGTATTTCGGCGACGAGATACGCCCTGACTCGTCCCTCACCTCGACCGACCCGGACTGCGCCTGTATCTCCAGCGTCACGGTCTTTGGAGTCGTCAAGTTGTAGCTGACGCCCGTGCCCGCCAGGAGCTGCTTGAGCGCCTGTTCGGTCGTGTAAAGGCCGGAGACGCCCGGGGAAGAGATGTTGAGAATCGCGTCGTTGGAGACTGAGACCTGCAACCCGGTCGCGGTTTGAAAGGCTGCCAGCACTGTGCCGAGAGTGTCGGGCGCAATGTCGAAGCGGATTTGCTGCTCTTGATTTTGGAGGCGAACAGCCGCCGGAGTGCCGCGAACCCCCTGCGCGTACGCGAGCCTCACCGCGCGGCTTTCGCCGACCGTGTAGGCCACGAGGACGCCCACCGTGCCGATTGCCACCACCCAATGCCTGGGGCCGCGGCGCGATCTCTTCTTGCACTTCTTCCGATTTTTTCGGGCTGTGATCTTCGCCTCAGTTGAGAGAGTCGCGGCTAGCGACGGGAGCAGAGCTTTGAAGAGAGCGCGAGTCCCGCGCCGTGAAGCTGTGTCGGACATTTTCTGATCCATTGAAAGTCGCGGCTGGCACGCCTACAATAGACGCCGCTGCCAGCCCGAACGGGTTATCAGCAGAGAGAGGTTCACGCGCCGCTTCGCCAAAAGTCCGCCGTGAGCCTCTCAGTCTTTACCAAGACCGCAAAGAGTAGTTCGAAATTTGAAGAGCTTAAATTTCTTTTCTTGCTAATTGAAAATGGATTTCATTTTCATGGGAGGAGTATAAACGGGTAATTGTCTGGGTGTCAACAGTGAAGTTTGAATCGATGGGAGAAGTGCGGTAAGAGGTCAGCCGGGCTGCTCGCCGCGGAGGATGCAGGCGGCGAGGAGCGGGATGGTGAGTTCGTGGTGACCGGTGATGGAGTAGCCCTGGCCCGCGCCGTCCGCGACGGGGCGGCGGACGACGTTCGTCAGCGGGCGGTAGGATTGAATGAAGTCCAGGTTGGCGGTCGTGATGTCCGTCAAGGCGTGTCCGAGGTTGCGGACGAGCGTGACGGCCTTGAGAAAGATTTCGGGGAGGACGACGGCCGAGCCTACGTTCAGGTAGACGCCGCCGCCGTCCATGCGCCTGACCATCTCCGCCAGCAGGCGGAAGTCCGTGTGCGTCGTCTGGCCCAAAGCTGCGCCGTCCGCTGCGGGGTGAAAATGCGCTATGTCCGCGCCGACGGTGACGTGGGCGGTGAAGGGGACGCGCGCCTCGTAGGCCGCGCAGAGCAGCGAGAACTCTTTGTGCGGCGGGTCGCGCTCGATCAAGAGGCGGCCCAGAGCTTCGCCGAGTCCCGTGCCGCCTTGCATCCCTTCGCGCGCGGCGGCGTTCAAAAGCCTTCCGGTCTCGTCGGCCCCGCCGAACGCGCCCGCGCCGAGCGTGGCGTCAACGTCCTCCGAAGTCGAGCCGACCATGGCGATCTCCGCGTCGTGCACGAGCACGGAGCCGTTGACCGCGACGGCGCTCACGAACCCGCGCCGCATGAGGTCAATGATGACGGGCGACATCCCTGTCTTGACGACGTGGCCGCCGAGCCCCCAGATGACAGGCTTACGAAGCTCGCGCGCTCGCCTGACGCGGGCCGCGAGTTCGCGCAGGCTGCGCGCGGCCAGGATGTCCGGCAGCGAGTCCAGAAAATCCGCGAGCGACGCTTCTTCCCCGACGGGCCTGGCGAAATCCTCGACGGTGACTTTGCTCGGCCGCGACGCGAGCGGGTAGGTGCTCACGCCGTCCAGGCCGAGCGGGCGCACGTCGTCGTCGTAAATGGACACAGCCTGCGGCCTCTCCTTTCCCGCCCCGTCCCGTCGGGGAGAGAGAGTGATGAAACCCCTACCCGCGCGCGCGCTCCAGGAGCACCATCATCATGACGCCGAGCAGGAGGCGCAGCTCCTCCGTCTGATCCAGGTGTGCCAATTTATCTATGGTGAACTTGCGCCCGACGAACGAGGGCTGTTTCTTGAGGCGCAGGTAAGGCATCCCGTCCGGGCGCGTGATCAGGTAAGAGGGGTGGAACAGGTAGCCCGTGAAGACGCCGAGGATTGGTATCTCGCCGAGCACGGCGTCGAACACTTTGGCCCAGGGGTTCTCCTCCCGGATGATCCCCACGGGGTTGGGCTGATAGCCGTCGAAGATTTCGTAGCTGGCCTTCCAGAGTGACTTCTTCCCGAGCCGCCGCATGGAGCCGAAGGGGCGTCCGCTCAGGTCCGTGAACGTGTAGTTGGCCCTGAAGTCTATGGCCCTGTCGGCGTTGATGGTGAACCAGGGGCGCGTCATCGCCTCGTCGGCGAAGACCGTGACGGCCTCCTTCAGCTTGAAAGCCTTCTGCTTGACGTAAAAGATGAGGTTGCCCGTCGCCTCCGTCAGCGACAACTGCTGCGCGATTGCTAGAATCTTGAAGTTGATTTGCAGGGGATAATTCAAGCTAGCCTCCAATTGTTCGATGCGAGTTTGGTTAAAGCCACGCTTGGGAGTATATCACGCGATTTTCTTGGACCGCTCGCGGCGGCCTGAGCCGTTGCCGTTGCGGTGGGCGGCGTGGTGGCCGTTGAGGAGCGGGCGCAGGGCGTGGCCGGTGTGGGAGCGGCGGGCGCGGGCGATCTCTTCGGGCGTGCCGGCGGCGACGAGGCGGCCGCCGTGCACGCCGCCCTCTGGGCCGAGGTCCACGACGTAGTCTGCGGACTTGATGACGTCGAGGTTGTGCTCGATGACGATGACGCTGTTGCCGAGTGAGACCAGGCGCTGGAGCACGTCGAGGAGTTTGTGCACGTCCGCGAAGTGGAGGCCCGTGGTCGGCTCGTCCAGGATGTAGATGGTGCGCCCCGTAGCGCGCTTGGAAAGTTCTTTGGCGAGCTTGATGCGCTGGGCCTCGCCGCCGGAGAGCGTCGTGGCGGACTGGCCCAGTTTGATGTAGCCCAGGCCAACGTCGAGGAGCGTCTGTAGCTTCTGCTTAATCTGCGGGATGTTTTCGAGGATCGGCAGCGCCTCCTCGACCGTCGTGTCCAGCAGCTCCGCGATGGACTTGCCCTTGTACTTGACCGAGAGCGTCTCGCGGTTGTAGCGCGCGCCGCGGCACACGTCGCAGAGCACGTACACGTCCGGCAGGAAGTTCATCTCGATGCGCTTCATCCCGTCGCCCTCGCACGCCTCGCAGCGCCCGCCCTTGACGTTGAAGGAGAAGCGGCCGGGCTTGTAGCCGCGCTCGCGCGATTCCGGCAGCATGGCGTAAAGCTCGCGAATCGGCGTGAACAGGCCAGTGTAGGTCGCGGGGTTCGAGCGCGGGGTGCGCCCGATGGGCGACTGGTCTATCTCGATCACCTTGTCAACGTGTTCGAGCCCTTCGATGGAAGAGAACTGGCCCGGCTCGGCGAGCGACCCGTAGAGGTGGCGCGCGAGCGCGCGGTAGAGTATGTCGTCAACCAGGGTTGACTTGCCCGAGCCCGAGACGCCCGTCACGACCGTCAGCAGGCCGAGCGGGAACGTGACGTCGATGTCCTTCAGGTTGTTGTGGCGCGCGCCGTGCACGGTGATGGCCTTGCCGTTCGGCGCGCGGCGCTTCTCGGGCACGCCGATCTCGCGCGCCCCGCAGATGTATAGGCCCGTCACCGACTCGGGGTTACAAGAGACTTCCTCGGGCGTCCCGGCCGCGACCATTAAGCCCCCGTGCGCGCCAGCGCCTGGGCCAAGATCGACGACGTAGTCGGCGCGCCGGATGGTCTCCTCGTCGTGCTCGACCACGAGCACCGTGTTGCCCAGGTCGCGGAGCTGGCACAGCGTCTCCAACAGTTTTTGATTGTCGCGCGGGTGCAGGCCGATTGAAGGCTCGTCAAGGACGTAGAGCACGCCGCGCAACTGCGAGCCGATCTGCGTGGCGAGGCGTATGCGCTGGCCCTCGCCGCCCGAGAGCGTGGCCGAGGGCCGGTCGAGTGTCAGGTAGCCGAGGCCCACGGTTTCGAGGAAGCGCAAGCGGTCCTTGACCTCGCGCAGGACGAGGCCCGCTATCTGCTCCTCGCGCTCGCTGAGCTTGATGCGGTCGAAAGCGGCGACGGCCTCTTCGATGGGCAGCGCCGTGTAGTCCGCGATGCCGCGCCCGCCCAGACGCACGGCGAGCGACTCCGGTTGCAGCCGCTTGCCCTCGCAATCGGGACAGGTCACGGGCGACACCAGCTCTTCGATTGCCAGGCGCACTTTCTCCGACGGCGCTTCGTTCAGGCGCTCGCGCAGCCAGCGCACAGCGCCCTTCCAGTCGCTCTGGTAAGTGTACGCGCCCTGGCGGAAAGTGAGTTGGCCGCTGACGCCGTAGAAGAAAGCGGTCTGGGCCGCCTGCGGGAGGTCCGCGAAGGGAGCGCGCGGGTCCGCCTCGAAATGTTTGACGACCGCCAGCAGCGCGCTCCGCAGGTAGGCGGAGCCCTGCTTGTCGGCCGCGCCGATGAACTCCTGCTTGTCCGCGGGGACGGTCGCGTCGGTGACGATCTTGACCGGGTCGACTTCTAAAACTGTGCCAAGACCGTGGCAGCGCTTGCACGCGCCGTAGGCCGAGTTGAAGGAGAACGAGCGCGGCTCCAGAGGGGGCACGTTGATGCCGCAGTTGACGCAGGCCATCCGCTCCGAGTAGAGCTTCTCCTCGCCGTCCACGACCGAGATGAGGACCGCGCCGCCCGTCAGCTTGAGCGCCGTGCGGACTGATTCCGAAAGCCGGTCGTTGATGCCGGGCTTGATGAGCAGGCGGTCAACGACGGCCTCTATCGTGTGGTTGCGCCGCTTGTCGAGCTTGATCTCTTCGTCGAGCGAGAGCAGCTCGCCGTCAACCCGCGCGCGCAGGAAACCTTCCTTGGCGAGTTTCTCAAGCTCCTTCTTGAACTCGCCCTTGCGGCCGCGCACGATTGGCGCGAGAACCATCACGCGCTCGCCTTCCGGCAGGGCCAGAACGCTCTGCACGATCTGCTCGACGGACTGGCGCGTGATCGGCGCGCCGCAGATGTGGCAGTGCGGCTGCCCTACGGAGGAGAAGAGCAGGCGCAGGTAGTCGTAAACCTCGGTCACAGTGCCGACGGTCGAGCGCGGGCTGCGCGAAGTCGTCTTCTGCTCGATGGAGATGGCGGGCGAGAGGCCGTCCACGGAGTCCACGTCCGGCTTTTCGAGCTGATCCAGAAACTGGCGCGCGTAGGCCGAGAGCGACTCGACGTAGCGGCGCTGCCCCTCGGCGTAGATGGTGTCGAAGGCGAGCGAGGACTTGCCCGAACCCGACAGCCCCGTGATGACCGTCAGCCGGTCGCGCGGAATCTCTACGTTGATGTTCTTGAGATTATGCTGGCGCGCCCCGCGCACTGTGATGCGATCAATTGCCATGGTGCTTTGAAAACAGAGTGCGCCCCAGATAGACGGGAGAATCCGGTGGCACAGAACCTCTGATTGTAGCCGAGCAAGAGGCAACGGGCAAGCAACGGCAGTGGGCAGCAGGCAGCGGGCAGTTGGCAGTAGTCGAGGTTTGGCCGGGTTGAAACTTGAGGATTAAGGTTCAGGACACTACGCGGGCTTTACTGCCCGCTGCCCGCTGCCCGCTGCCCACTATTCTTGACAGGCTTCGCGGGCGAGTCCTACACTGATTTTCCAATGGGTTTTCAGGGCATTTCCGGCTGAGACACTTCGAGGGGCTTTGGAGCGGGCGTGAATATATTTTCTCTTCCCAACACACTGACGTTATCGCGCATCTTCATCGTCCCGCTCCTGGTCGTCGTCCTGCTCACGCCGTTCTCGGAAAAGTTCGGCGTCCCGCGCCACATCCTCGGCGTCTCGATTTTTCTGGTGGCCTCCATCACGGACTACTTCGACGGCTTCTTCGCGCGCCGCCGCCGCCAGGTCTCGCGCCTCGGCAAACTCCTCGACCCGATTGCGGACAAACTGCTCATCTCGGCCGCGCTGATCTCGCTCGTCGAGAACAGGCTCGCGCCGGCCTGGGCCGTGGTGATTATCGTCGGGCGCGAGTTCGCCGTCTCGGGCCTGCGCTCGATTGCCGCGACCGAGGGCGTCGTGATCGAAGCCTCGAAGATGGGCAAGTTCAAGATGCTCTCGCAGGTCGTGGCCGTCTCGCTGCTCATCGTCTCAAGCGTCTCGGGCCACCCGCCGGTGGCGAACTTCGGCGACGCCTTCCCCGCGATACAGTTCTGGACTGTGCCAGAACTGCGCGACGCCCTGCACCACCTCTTCGGGCAGGGGAAGATGACCGTCACGGACTTGCAGGTGCTGCTCTACTCGGCCGGGCGCGCGATGCTCTGGATCGTGGTCATCTCCGCCTGCTACTCCATGTACGACTACTTCCGCAACTTCTACCTGGCGGTGGTCGAGCGCCGCGCAATCGCCGAAAGGAAGAGGCGCAGCCGCGTGGCCGACGTGATCAAGTCGGGCCGCTCCAAGCAGAGCGACAAAGTTTCCATCGGCTAAGAAGAAGTCAGGGGTCGGGAGAAAAGCTGTGCCTTTCTCCCGACCCCTGACTTCTGCCTTCCGGCTTCTACTTTTTACTATTGAACTTCTACGAAGTCGCCCGTGTGAATCTCCTGCGCGACGCGGGTGATGATGGCGGTGGCGGTGCGCGTCTGCACGTTGAGGATGACCATCTCGCCGACGACCTTGCGCGGGACGGGCGGGCGGCGGCGCTTGATCTCGCGCGTCGTGACCGCCTCGTTCTTGAAGAAGACGCCCTCCGTGTTGCTGTAATCTTTGGTGCGCTGCGACTGGCTAGAGAACTTGCCGCCGTCGTAGCGCTCGCTCCCGAAGCCGCTGCTACGCGCGATGGCGATCTCCTCGTTCTCGACGCTCACGAGGTTGCCAGTGCCCGCGGGCCGGTAGATGGTCAGGTAGTCCCCGGCCTTGACGTTGTCCTCCGCGCCGAGGTCTATGTAAACGACCTGGCTTCTGGAGACGGCCTCGCGCATGTCGCGCGCCATGATGATGCGCCCGCGCTGCTTGCCCGTCGGCTCCGCGAAGCGGTCCAGCACCACTTCCGGGCGCTCAACGGGCGCGACGCGGTTGTTGGGCTGGCGCAGCAGGTCGCCCAGGAGAATCGTCTCGCACGAGTTGGTGATGAGCGCGACCGAGACGCGCTCCTTGACGTTGACGACGCGCAGTTGGCCCAGTTCCAGCATGAAGACGCCGAGCCAGCCTTTCTTGGTCGTGAACTTCGAGGTCATGCGGCCGCGCGGGCGCACGACCTGGTACTCCTGCCCGACGCGCACGCCCTGCTCGGAGCCCGCGTTGATGAAGACCAGATCGCCCTCGGCGTAGACGCGCTGCTCCTGCTCCTGCTCGCCGCCGACGATCTCCGGGCTGACGGGCGCGGGCGCGTACTGCACGTAGCCCGCGCAGTAAAGGTCCGTGCGGCCCGCGACTGTCGGGGCCGGCCTCTCCTGCATCATCACGACCGCGGGCGTAGGGGCGGGGGCCGCGGCCTGGTCATTGGCCGTCTGCGCGCAGACCGTTAGGGTCGAGGCGCACATCAGAAAGAGCGCCGAGAGGCTTCTGGAGAGAAGATGACTGATACGCACGACTGAAGTTCTCCTTGAAAGTGTATGTCAGGCCGAATGGCTTGTCTGTTAACGGGAGCCCGGAAGGCCCCGAAATCAGCAGCGGGTGTGAAGCGCGGAAGTCTCAAAATTAGCGGGCAGGCACAAGGCTTTATGCCTCCCAAAGGGCACCTCAATCCTAACGTGGCGCGCGCCGGGAGGTCAACATCTTTCTTTGGCCGTTGTTGAACACGGGACGTTTTAAGGGTCGAAGTGCGTCTCGGCTTGCGTTTTAGCAAGGCAGTTGGTAGTATCCGAGTTTTGCCGGATGAGGCATTAATGTGTCTATAGCAGGCCGGTGTAGCTCAGGGGTAGAGCGGCAGTTTTGTAAACTGCGGGTCGGGGGTTCAAATCCCTCCACCGGCTCCAGGCTGAGTTTGACAAGACGCGCAGGGGTGGTCGAGTGGTTAATGGCACCGGGCTGTAAACCCGGCGGGCTCACGCCCTACGTAGGTTCGAATCCTACCCCCTGCACCAGGCGAGGGATGAAGGATGAGGGATGAGGGATGAGTTCGATTATTCATCCCTCATCCCTCGTCCCTCCGCCCTTGACAGGCGGGAGTAGCTCAGTTGGTAGAGCATCAGCCTTCCAAGCTGAGGGTCGCGAGTTCGAGCCTCGTCTCCCGCTCCAGTTTTTTGAAGGTTTGGCGGCCCGGCAGGCCCGAGTAGCTCAGGGGTAGAGCGCCTCCTTGGTAAGGAGGAGGTCATGGGTTCAAATCCCATCTCGGGCTCCATTCGCGACGCCAATGGATTGAAATTTCAGACTAAGAAGAAGGACATCTCGGAATGTCAAAAGAAAAGTTTGACCGGTCGAAGCCGCACGTGAACATCGGGACGATCGGGCACGTGGACCACGGGAAGACGACTTTGACGGCGGCGATCACGAAAGTCCTGGCGAAGAACAACCCGAAGATCACGGTCCGCGCCTTCGACTCC
>DATMVE010000111.1:0-10509 GCA_035563515.1 Pyrinomonadaceae bacterium | reverse complement strand
CGCGCCGCGGGGCGGCATCTTGTCGAGGATGAAGAGGTCGAAGCCGCCCGCCGCGGCCAGCAGCTCCGCGTCACGCACGGTCGCCGCCGGAGTCGCGTCGTAGCCCGCCCCGCCGAGCAGAATGGTGAGCATCTCGCGGATGTCCGCGTTGTCATCCACACAGAGTATACGTGGCCTGGTCTGCCGCATGGTCATCGCCTCCGTCGAGGGGCCGGCACAGTGTCTTCCCGCGCCCGGTGTGGATACATTAGCTGAAGGGGCCGGGGGCGGAGAGAGAGTAAACACCCGAATCCCGCGAGTGTTTACACCCGTGGAGATGTGTGTGTTAACACGCGTCAATCACAATTGTTTACTCTTGTGTTTGAGGCCCGTGGGGTTTGCTATACTCAAAGGTTAATTCACTGGAAGGTTAATTCACCGGGTCGGAGGCGCTGGGAGTGAGTATCCGCGGGCGATTGCTGACACTGGCGGTGGGCGGGGTCATCCCGCTCCTCGTCGTCGGGCTCACGGTGCTCTGGGTGGTGTGGGGCGGAAAGCAGCAGCAACTTAACGAAGCCTTGGAGCAGCAGTCGGAACTGGCGGCGGTCGTCTTCGACCGCTGGCTCGATGCGCAGCGGCAGCCGCTCCTGACGATTGCCTCGTACCCGGCCGAGCACCTGAAAGACCCGTCGGCGCTGGGGGAGGACTTGAAGGCGGTGCTCGCCCCCCGCCCTCACTGGCTCGACCTGCGCGTCGTGGACGGGGGCGGAAAGGTGTTGGCGGCCGCGCCCCCGGGGGCGGAAAGTTTTCCGGCCGGTCTGGCCGAGAGATTGCTCGACGAGGCGAGGCGCGGGGGCTCGGACGTCGAGACGGACTGGACGCGCGGCGAGGGTCGTTACGTTCTCGCCGTCGCTGTGCCGGTTCGAGGGGGTGGCGGCGGGGCGGTCATCGCGCGCATAGACGGGGCGGCCCTTAAGGAGCCGCTCCAGGGCATCAGCCTGCCGGGCCGCGCCCTCGTCACCCTGCTCGACGAGCGGCGGCGGGTCGTTTACCGGAGTCAGACACCGGAATCAACAATCGGGGTTGACCTGAGCGACGCCCGGATGCTGTCCGCGCTCGACCACCAAAATACGGCTGTCGTAAGGGTAAGGAGCGCGCTCGACGGCGTGGAGCGCGTGTACGGGCTGGCGCGTGTGGGAACGACGGGCTACGTGGTCATGGCCGGCGTTCCGAGCGAGATACTCTACGCGACCGCCTGGCGGCAACTCACCGGCTACGCGCTGGTCAGCCTGATAGTCGTCTTCTGCATCATGACGGGGGCGCTCCTGATCGCGCGCAGCATCGCGCGGCCCGTGCGCCTGCTGAGCTTCGCCGCCGAGCAGTTCGGCGAAGGGAACTTCGCGGCGCGCGCGCCCAGTGAAGGCCATGACGAAATCTCCCGCCTCGGTTCGAGCTTCAACGCGATGGCCGAGCGCCTGGAGAAGCGGGAGGCCAGGTTCGCCGAACTCGACCGCCTCAAGTCGGAGTTCGTCTCGAGCGTCTCGCACGAACTGCGCACGCCCCTGACGACGATCAAGGCTCTCACGAAGCTCCTGCTGCGGGACGGGCTGACTGAGGCGAAGCGGCGCGAGTACGTCGAGACGATCTCGGTCGAATGTGACCGCCAGATAGAACTCGTCCTTAAACTGCTCGACCTGTCACGCATTGAGGGGGGAGTCTTCCGCGTCACGCACGAGCGCGTGAACGTGGGCGAAGTCATAGCCTCGTGCGTCAAATCCCAGTCCCGCTCCGCGGAGAATAGAAGACACGAACTTCGCGTCGGGCCCCTCGATGAACTTCCGCGCGTGTGCGCCGACCCGAAAGCGCTTCGCCGCGTCCTTTCGAATGTCATCGAAAACGCCATCAAGTACACGCCCGACGGGGGCCGCATTCTCGTGTCTGCTCGCGATGCCGGCGACGAGGTGAAAATCATCGTGACGGACAACGGGCGAGGCATACCCGAAGAGGACATGCCAGTCCTCTTCGATAAATTTCATCGCGGGCGCCCCGCCCCGGACTCAGAGGCAACGCGCGGCGCCGCGACCGACGCCGAGTTTTTAGAGGACGCCGACGTGTCCGGAGTCGGCCTCGGGCTTTACATAGGCCGTAACGTCATGGAGCAGATGGGCGGCAAGATCAGCGTGGTGAGCGAAGTCGGGCGCGGAACCGAGTTCACACTCCACCTGCCGGTGTGGCGTGAGGGCGGGTGCGGTAAGTCCGAAAATGAGGAGTACAGGTATGGCAAAACAGCTACTGGTCGTTGACGACGATCCGAGCCTCTTGCTCGCGGTGTCGGAGACTCTGCGCGCCGAGGGCTACGAAGTGGTGACGGCGCGCCGCGGCGCCGAAGCGATGGTGCGCGTCGCCGAAGCGATGCCCGACCTGATCATCAGCGACATCCGAATGCCCGGCATGGACGGTTACGCGCTCGTGCGTAATCTGCGCGCCTCGCCGCGCACGCGCCTCATTCCGATCATCTTCCTGACGGCCAAGGACGAGACTGCCGACCGGATCGAAGGGTTTCGTACCGGGGTGGACGCCTACCTCACGAAGCCCTTCGAGTCCGAGGAGTTGATCGCCATAGTCTCAAGCATCCTCGACAGAGTGCGGCGCACGCATTCCGATCTTGCGCGCATGTTCGGGGAGCAGGAAAAGGACGACTATGAACCGATACGCGATGAGGATTTGACCGACGCGGAGTGGCGGGTCGCCGAAGCGGTCGCGCGCGGGCTTTCGAACAAGGAGATTGCCGCCGAGCTTAACCTCAGCTTGAGGACAGTGGAGGGGCACATCAGCCGCATCCTCGATAAGAAGAATCTCAGTAATCGGGTGGAGTTGGCCCTCCACGTTCGCGAGCGCAAGCAGCCCGACTAAGATCACCCTCGGTCTCCCGACTATGAAAGCTCTTCTGTCAGAGGCCGCACTAGTCCTTCACGGCAACGCTGAAATAGCCCAACTCACTAGGCTATTCATCCCGCGCAATTCGAGCCAAACCTGAACTCGTTTTATCCGTCATTGGGCCCGCCCCATCAGCACAAATGTCGCCATCCGGCGTGCAGGGGAAGTTGGGTGGTAACACCCGCGCCCCTTAGGTGTTAATACCCTATTTACAGTCCGTTTGATGGGCTAAGGTTAACGCATGCCGGTCAGAAGTATGCGATCGGCTCGCAAACGAGGCGACACATGGGAATAAAAGAGGCCGGGTACGTTGTTCTGTCCGACGGCCGGACGGGTGAGAGAAAGCGAAAGCGCGACGGCTGGCTGGATATTTTAAGGCGCTGGCTCGTTGAGTGCCCGCAGTGTGCGGAAGTCTGGCTCATCGTCGGCGCGCGAGATAATGACAGCCACGTGTGCAAGGAATGTGGGCACAGCTTCACCATCAGGTTTTCGGTCACGACGGTGGAAAGAAAGTCTACGCCCGACATTACTGCGCGCGGGCCACTGTAGGCTCCCAGCTAGGGGAAGAGAAATATGTCAAGTGAGAGTCCAATATTGATAAGAGAGCCGGACGTGCGCTGGCCGATCTATCTCCTCGCCGCAATCATCACCGCCGTGATCGTGTTGGTGACGGTGGGAGTGATGCGCACGGCTCTCACGCGGGCCGTCAATAAACATATGCCCGAGCCCCCGCCCCAGGGGCTGATCCGGCCGGGGATGCCGGAGTTCGAGCAGCTCCGCGAGAAGATCGTTGTGGATCAGCCGGTGGCCGGGGAATCGACACGCTCACCAAACAGCTTTGTGATTGAGGTGGGCGCGACCGTGAGAAACGCTACGGGCCGCACCATCAACGGGCTGGAGATCAGGGCGGGGGTTCTTGACTCACAGCATTTTTCTGTCAGCGAGCGCACCGTCTTGATCGTGCCCGCCCGGCAGACCGCACTTGAGCCGGACGAGGCCATCAAAGTGCGCGTTCTGCTGGAAGGCATCGGCCCCGCGGCCGAGCGATTGAACCCGCTGATGGAAGTCACGGGGATAGGTTTTGATTGAGCATACTGTTTGACATATTTCGGCCGGCGCGGTTTTCGCACGCCCGTTGCGGGTTTAATGCTATGAAACTTTTAATCGCCGTAGATTCGGTCGTGACGACTGAAATCCTTATGAACGCGGTCGAGTCTCGCCCGTGGCCTCGCGGAACACAGGCGCGAGTGGTTTCGGTCGTCGAAGACGACAAAGTCCCCGAGGACGTGTGGCGAGACGCGGGCTACACCGCCGACGCCGTGCGCCAGGAAATGAGGAGGAGGGGGGAGCAGATAACGGCCCTCACCGTCGAGCGCCTGCGCCGTCTCGGCATTGAGTCCGAAGTCGCCATCATGAGGGGCGACCCGCAGTGGATCATCCCTTACGAGGCGAGGAAGTGGTCCGCGGACCTGGTCCTCATCCGCGCGCATAACCTTACGGACTTCAGAAGCTTGATGCTGGGAAGCGTGGCAAAGGCTGTCGTCCGTGATGCCCGCTGCTCCGTGGAGGTCGTGCGCGCCGTAAGGGATGATCTCAAGGTGGTGGGGAACGGCCACATGAAGATCCTTTTAGCCACCGACGGCTCAGAGCAATCTGCCGCCGCCGCGCGCGCGGTGGCGGAACGCCCGTGGCCCGGTGGGACGGAAGTGATGGTGATGAGCATGGTCAACCCGCTCGTGTATTCGGTCGAAGAGATCGGGCTCTACGACGGCGGCGGAACTAAGCGCGCGCACAGGGCTATCGGAGACGCCGCGCAAATCCTGAAGAACGCCGGCGTGAAGTCGTCAGGAAAAGTCATCGCGGGAAAACCCGGTAAACAGATCGTCAATGAAGCCAGAGGGTGGGGGGCGGACCTCATCGTCGTCGGTACACAGGACCGGCGGGGACTCAAGCGACTCCTTTCGGGGAGCATCTCCGAAACGGTCGCGAGCCGCGCCCTCTGCTCGGTGAAGATCGTCCGCGATCATGACGCGCGCCGCACACGTTGGCCAGCCTGTTCCCATGATGGGAGTGACTAAACATGAGCAGCCGGCGCGTCGGTGCTGGCCGTCGGGGGGAACACAAGGTTATGAGACGTGGAATGAGTGGGGCCGAAAAAATGAAGTTGCCGCTTAGATCAAGAATCAGTACTTGTGGTCTGCCGCGATTCTCCAATCTCAAAGCAGCACTTCGGTGATGCCCCCCGGTTGCAGTGCTCCCGAACAGGCATGCCGATAATTTCAGCCACGAGAGCCTCGGCAAGCTCGCACACTTCCGGGTGTTCGGCGACCGCCGCGGAGAGCGGGCACCCTGAGCTTCGGATCAACAGCCTGTCACCCTCTCTTTCGACACTCGGTGACCCGCCGATGGCTTTTAACACCTCCAGCGCATTCTGCAACCGGGCCTCTGGATTGTCAGCGCTTTTATCCGAAGAATGTCGGGCGGCCAGGGACCTGCCGACCTCACGCAGAACGTCTTCAAGCGCTGCGGGGGGGAGCCGGCCTTTCAATGACGTAAGCAGTTGATTGAGCAGGGCGTCATAGGCTTTAGGGAACAGATTTTCCGCCTCGGGGGTCAGTTCATAAGCGAAGTGGGGTTTACGCGTACCCCGCTGCATTCCGCTTTGCCGGACGAGTCCGTCGCGCTCAAGCGTTAGAAGGTGCGACCGGACGGCATTGTCGGTTAATCCGAGTTCTACGGCTAAATCATTGACCGTCCTACTACTTTCTCGTAGTGAAGACACAATCCGGCCTCGCGTGCTGTCGAAAAAGCGCTCGTCCAGTTTAGTCACCTTCATCTCTCGCTCCTTGACCTGAAGTATATAGATTTCCATTAATAATTACAATAAATCAAAATAGTCATTGACTTATTGTGGGATTGGTGTATTTTAGGGGAAATAAATACCTCGTCACAGGAAACAGCTTTTTAAGCCACAGGAGGGCACCGCAGATGGCACAAGCAATTAACGACAACTCGACATCAGTTTTCTCCACCGACGTAAAGACGCGGGTCTCCAGCCCAGGCTACCAGGCATACCAAATCCTGCGTCTGGGATTCATCGTAGTTCCCATCGTGGCCGGGCTTGATAAGTTTTTTCATTTCTTGGTGAACTGGGACCAGTACCTGCCTCCCTTCGTCAACAACCTGACGGGCGGCCACGGGCACGAGCTGATGCTTGCCGTAGGAGTCATCGAGATCGTGGCGGGGCTCGGCGTCTTGTTCAAGCCGAAGGTCTTCGCCTACGTCGTCTCGGCCTGGCTCCTGCTGATCGTCGTCAACCTCCTGATGATTCCGGGCTACTTCGACGTGGCGCTGCGGGACTTCGGGCTGTCACTCGGCGCGCTCGCGCTCGCCCGCCTGAGCCACGAATTTGATCAATAAGGCTCGGCGCGCGGACCTACATGGAAAATAACTGTCATGAGTGAGGGGCGAGTGATGTTACCGAACGCGCAGCGAACGAGGTCAACCATTGTCCGCAGCGGAGATCGTCTGTCGGCTTACAGCAGGAGAGGAGGGGCATGCGTATCAACCGGCCTGAAAGATCGGACGCTTGACCTAGACAGGCGCATGACTCCAAGCACAGTTGAGCGTGTGGCCGAGGCCCGACTGCCGACCGAGTTCGGGGAGTTCCGCATCATTGGCTACCGGTCCCGCACTTCCGCCGAAGAGTTCGTTGCGCTCGTCCGGGGCGAATTGAGGAGTGATCGCCCGACTCTCGTCCGCGTTCACTCGCAGTGCCTGACGGGCGACGTGTTCGGCTCCGTCAAGTGCGACTGCGGACGACAACTCCGCGCCGCCATGGAACTCATCGCTTCGGAAGGACGCGGCGCAATCGTCTACCAGCAGCAGGAGGGGCGCGGCATCGGCATCCTCAACAAGATTCGCGCCTACGCCCTGCAGGACGAAGGCGCGGACACCATTGAAGCTAACGAAAGGTTGGGCCTGGGCGCCGACTTGCGGCAGTACGGGCAATGCGCCGAGGTGCTTCTCGATCTCGGCCTCGTCCGGGTGCGTGTCCTGTCTAACAACCCGGCGAAGGTCAGCGCGCTTGAGCAATCCGGGCTCGAAGTAGTCGAGCGCGTCGCGCTCGAAGTCCCGCCTACGCGCGCGGCGTCCGCTTACCTCCGCACTAAAAAAGAGAGGATGGGACATCTGCTGGAATTGGTGTGAGAGGAAATGAATCGGGCGACTGTTGTCGCCGGGATGAATCGTTCGTGGGGGACGGGGCTGACGGTGCCCGTGGAATATGGAAAGGGGAGGGTATGAAGTTCTTTCTTGACTCGGCGAATCTGAACGAGATTCGAGAGGCGGCCGAAACCGGCTTGATAGACGGCGTGACGACCAACCCGTCGCTCATCGCCAAAGAAGGCGGCGTGGATTTTAAGACTCACATTGCCGCTATCTGCGAAGTCGTGAAAGGCGACGTCTCGGCCGAAGTGACGAGTCTCGACCCGGAAGGCATGCTGCGTGAAGGCCGCGAGTACGCCCGAATTGCGCCCAACGTCATCATCAAATGCCCGCTCACACGCTCGGGCCTGAAGGCGACGCGACAATTAACTTCTGAAGGCGTCAGGGTCAACGTCACGCTCTGCTTCTCAGCGGCCCAGGCCATCCTGGCTGCGAAGGCGGGCGCGGCCTACGTCAGTCCGTTCATGGGCCGCCTCGACGATGTCGGGCAGAAGGGCCTCGCGGTTCTCGCCGAGATCGTGGAAATCTACCGCAACTACGACTGGCAGACCGAAGTGCTGGCGTCCAGCGTTCGCCACCCCATACACGTCGTCGAGGCCGCGCGCATTGGAGCAGGCGTAGCCACGATGCCCTTCAAGGTGCTGGATCAACTTTTTAATCACCCACTCACGGATGAAGGGCTGAAGCAATTCTTGAGCGATTGGCACAAGGGCGGCAGAAAGTGACCGCCCATTAGTCAGGAGGGCTTGATGAAAATGAGGGAAATAACTGTCGCCACAACCGGCGAACTTAAAGACGGGGAGATGAAGCAAGTCTCGGCCGACGGGACCGACATCCTGTTGGCGCGCGTCAATGGGAAACACCACGCCGTCGGCGCACACTGCCCGCACTACGGCGCGCCGCTCGCGGAAGGCGCGCTCTGTGGTGAGCGCATCGTCTGCCCCTGGCATCACGCCTGCTTCAACGTCACGACGGGCGACCTGGAAGAGCCTCCCGCGCTGGACTCTCTGCCTCGCTACGAAGTGCGGGTTGAGGGCGCGAGCGTCGTCGTCAGCCTGCCCGATGGAGTGGCCGACCGCAGAACGCCCTTGATGACAAGACGAGATGCTTCTGCGGACGGGCGACTATTCGTCATTCTCGGCGGGGGCGCGGCCGGTTACACGGCCGCACAGACTTTGCGCGAAGACGGTTTTCAGGGTCGCATCCTGATGATCACGCGCGAGGATCGCCTGCCGTATGACCGCCCGAACTTGAGTAAGGATTACCTGCAAGGCCACGCCGAGCCTCAGTGGATGCCGCTTCGCGCCGACGAGTTTTATGCCGAGCACGACATAGAAGTCATGCTCGGAAAAGAGGTCGTGCGAGTTGACGCGGCCGAGAAGAATGTCACTTTCAAAGACGGCGGCACGCTCGCCTGCGACTCGCTACTCGTGGCGACGGGCGGCGCGCCACGCCGCCTAGACGTTCCCGGCTCCGACCTGAAAAACATCTTCGTCCTGCGCGGCTTCCATGATACGGACGCAATCATTAACGCCGCGCGGAAAGATTCCCGCGTTGTCATCATCGGTGCCAGCTTTATCGGCATGGAGGCGGCTTCCAGTCTCGCGGCGCGCAAGCTCTCAGTGACCGTCGTCGCGCCGGACAGGGTTCCTTTCGAGAAAACGCTCGGCGCGGAGATAGGCTCTCTGTTTCGCCAAATACATGAAGCTCATGGCGTGCAGTTCAAGCTCGGAGTAAGTGCGTCCCGATTTGAGGGGGACGGCGCGGTAAAGACGGTCGTGCTGGATTCCGGCGAACGCGTCGAGGTGGATTTAGTAGTCGTCGGCGTCGGAGTACGTCCCGTGACCGCTTTTCTCGAAGGAGTCCAACTGCACAAGGACGGCGGCGTCTTTGTGGACAGGCACTTACGTGCCGCCGACGGAGTGTACGCAGCAGGAGACATCGCATACTTTCCTTCCCTGATTACGAATGAGCGCCACCGCATAGAGCACTGGCGGACGGCGCAGCAGCAGGGGAGGGTGGCGGCGCACAACATGGCTGGGAGGGCGGTCGAATATGACGGCGTCCCGTTCTTCTGGACACGGCAATTCGACGCGGGGCTCCTTTACGTCGGCCACGCCGCAAGCTGCGACGAGATAATCTTCAAGGGCGACGTGCGCTCACAGGATTTCCTCGCCTTCTACGTGAAAGATGACCGCGTGCTGGGGGTCGCCGGCATGAACCGCGACCGTGAGATGGCGGAAATCGAAGAACTGATGCGGCTCAACCGGATGCCCGTACCCGCCCATCTCATGAACTCGGAACTACTCGGCGATGACATAGCCAGGGAAGTGCTCGGCCGTATATCCCCTGCTAACTATCCGGCGGCAGAGTTGTGAGCATGATCTTCCAAGCAGCCCAGCCCCCCACAGGTATAACAAAAGGTCAGGTGTTAACACTTAAAGTTTTGGGTGTTAATACGCTTCCCCTTCCCCGGCCCGGAGTCCAAACTGATATGTCTACAGCCGGGAGAAACCGACGACCAGCAACCAGGTCTGACCGCACCATCTGTAGAATATCGGGACAATTGCGAGGCAGTAAAAGGAGATAATCGTGGGTAGTCCAGCAAGCGTCATGGGGCATCCGATGAGGTAGTTATGGCATTCGCACAGATGAGTCCTTATGTAGTCGGGGAGGGCCATACGGCTTTAATGTGCGCGGCCCTCGAAGGCCGCACCGAGACGGTGAAAGCTATGCTCCACAGGGGCGCGGACGTGAATGCGAGAGACCCCGAGGGGCGCACCGCGCTGATGTTTGGCGTCATCAACCTGCATGCGGCCACCGTCGAAGCATTGTTGGATTACAGGGCTGACGTTAACGCAACGGCCAGGGACGGCGGCACGGCTTTAATGCTTGCGGCGTGTAGCGGCGACGCCCGGATTGTCCGGGCCTTACTGGATAGAGGCGCCGACACGGGTGGAAATTCAACGCGACTGGTAAGACGGCCCTGGCGCTCGCGGCAGGTCACGGTTACACGGCTATCGTCGAAATGCTCAGGCAGGCCGGGGCTCAAGATTGAAAACTTTTCAGCCTTCCCGGACGAGCACCCGTTCTTAAAGGCTGAGACCCTTCAACCACAACCCCCCTGAGCTTCTCTCTGAGAGACGAGACGAAAGAGAGAAAGATGAAAGGAACAAGAGGATGAGTACCAACAGATCGTATCAAGCGAAAGAATTTAATCTGAGCGGGCTGAACGGCATTTCTGACGAGACCCTGGGGATGCACTTCAAGCTCTACGAGGGCTACGTCAAGGAGACCAACAAGCTGACGGAGAAGATCTCGGAGTTCCTGAGGGACGGCAAGGTTGACCAGGAGGAGATGCCCGCC
>DATMVE010000110.1:0-47317 GCA_035563515.1 Pyrinomonadaceae bacterium | reverse complement strand
GTCCTTGACCTGCTGCGCCTCGCGCAGGGCCGCGACCAGCGCGCGCGGGTTGTGCCCGTCGACGTAGCCTATGTACTTGAAGCCCAACTCGCTCGTCAGCGCGCCCGGCAGCACCGCCGCGGCGAGCGCGTCCTTGACCGTCTTGGCCGCCTGATGAAGCCGCGCGCCGAGCGCCGGGATGGAGAGCAAGGTCTCGCCGACTTCGTCCTTGAAGCGGTGATACCCTTGCGCCTCGCGTAATCGGTTGAGGTAGCCCGTGAGCGCGCCGACCGCGGGCGCGATGGACATCTCGTTGTCGTTCAGCAGAACGATCAGGCGCGTCTTCAAGTGGCCCGCCTGGTTGATCGCCTCCATAGCCATCCCGCCCGCCAGAGACGCGTCGCCGATGACGGCGCAGACGTGGTGCTTCTCGCCTTTGCAGTCGCGCGCCACCGCCATGCCCAGGGCGGCCGAGATGGAAGTCGAGGCGTGCCCCGCGCCGAACGTGTCGTACTCCGACTCGTCGCGCCGCAGGAACCCGCTCAAGCCCCCGTACTGCTTGAGCGTCGGCAACTGGTCGCGGCGGCCCGTCAGGATTTTGTGCGCGTACGCCTGGTGGCCCACGTCCCAGACGATGCGGTCGCGCGGCGTGTCGAAGGCGTAGTGCAGGGCGACGGCCAACTCGACTGCGCCGAGGCTCGCGCCCGTGTGGCCGCCGATGCGCGACATGGTCTCCAGGATGTACTGACGAATCTCGTCCGCGACCGTTTGCAGTTGCTGGGGCGCGAGGCGTCGCAAATCCGCCGGCGAGTCGATGGCTTGTAGGAGTTTCATTTCGTCAAATATTGTAGCGCGGGCCGAACGGTTTTGCCATCTCACGAAAGATTAACAATTCCGACACGCGACGCTCTCCGCCCTTCCTTCCAGTGTGCACCCGCAGGCGCTCACCGCCCCGCAAGTACTTTGCCTTGTAAAGTGATTTATACACCCGCGCAGCGTTGCGAGTCAATATAGTTTTCAGCCCCGCCAGGGGCGGCGTGAAAATAGCCCGGCACTTCAGTGCCGGGCTATTTTCACGCCGCCCCTGGCGGGACTCTTGGACTCCTGAGACTAACAAGTGAGGGTGGTTACGTGTCCGCGCTATTTCCCGCCCGGGAGGGGCGGAAGGTGTTGCAGGACGCCGCCGCGGCCGACGAGCTTTTCGATCTCGTCCAGCTCCGTCGGCAGGAAGTCCGTGAAATTCTCGTAGCCGCCGTCGGTGATGACGATCACGTCCTCGTAGCGCATGTAAAGGTTCTCCTCCGGGACCCAGAGCTGCGGGTCGACGGAGAAGACGTGGCCGGGCTTCAGCGGGCCGTCCTTGTAGCCGCCGTCGTCGTGCACGGCCAGCCCGACCGGGTGCGAGAAGACGCCGCCGCCTGTCTCCACCAGTTTGCGCGCCGCCTGCTCGTAGACGGGTTTCGAGAATTTAGTGCGGCGGAACACTTCCTCCATCGCGACTGCGGCCTCCTCCTGAATCGCCTTCGCGGTCACGCCCGGCCGGATGCGCTTCATGACGGCGTTGCGGTATTCGAGCACGAACTGGAGCAGCTCCCTCTGCGCGGGGGCGAACTTCCCGTTGACGGGCCACATCCGCGCCACATCCGAAGTGTAGTAGTTGTAGTCCGGCGCGAAGTCCATCAGGACGAGGTCGCCCGCCTTCAGTTGATCGAGGTTGCGGTAGTAGTGCGCGTTCCAGATGTTCTGCGTGCCGGAGGCAGTGATCGAGCGGTAGCCTTCGAGCCGCGCGCCGTGGGCCAGAAAGACGAAGCGCGCGGCGGCGTCCAACTGGTACTCGTAAGCGCCGGGCTTCGTGCTCTTCATGGCTTCGAGGAGCCCCAGGCCGGAGAGCACTGAGGCGCGGCGTATGAGCGCGACCTCGCGCGGGCTCTTGACGGCTCGCAGGGAGTCCAGGGCGGGAGTCAGGTCGCGGACCTCGGCTCGGGGAAAGCGCGTCCTCAAGAGTTGTATGAAATTGGCCTCGCGCGAGACGCGCCCGTCCCAGTAGTCGAGCGCGATGCTGGCGTCGTAGCTCTGCGCCTCGTAGCGCTGCTCGGCCGAGCCTTCGGCGGGGGCGAAGGGGGTGTAGAGGGCGGGCGGCGGCGTGCCCTTCAAGACCTCGCGCATCCAGGCTTCGTTCATGGCCTGCGTGCTCAGGACTTCGTCCACGCCCGTCAGCCTTTTGACGGCGTCCGCGTCGTCGGCCGAGAGGATTCTCCCCTCGCTGCGCTCCAGGCGCTCGTCGCGCGGGGGCAGAAAGAGCGTGACCTTGCGCGTGCGGCCGTCGAAGAGGAGGTAGGAGTGCGGCGTCTCTATCCCCGAAAGGTAGTAAAACTCGTTCGTCTGGCGCGGCATGGTGTAGCCCCTGGCCTTCGGGCCTCCCTGCACGAGCGCGACCGAATTTGTGCCAATCACGTCGAAGAGCTTTTGCCAGCGAGCCCTGAACTCTTCGGGCGGGAAGTGTGGCTGGTAGTAGGGCGTGGCCTGCCCCGCGGCCCTCGCCGAAGTGAGCAGAAACGTCAGGAATAAGAACCCGGTCGAAGGCTTGCACAGCCTCCCGCCGCTGAAGCGCATACGCGCGACCCTCCTCTAGGAAGCGTTCGACGATCTTCGTGTGATGGAAAACTCTGACGCCGGAAACTTTGCGCGCGTAGAGTAGCAGACGGCCCCGCCTTCCGAAAGAATAAAGTTTATACGAAAACGTGTCGAAACACGCAAATCCTCCGCCGCGGGCGGCGCGAGTGACCTGGATACAACCTATGCCGGACGCTTTCATCTAACTTTCGCGCTGTATTTTTCGTTCACTTAAGGGCACTGTCTGTACGGGCGGGAATGCGGCCTCGCAAAAAAGTTTGCAAGGCGGGCGCGGCACACGGGAGACGTCCCCTTCATTCATACGCTTACTCCAGACATCCTTCAGGGAGACGCCGGACCCGCGCCGGTTCGGGATTCGGACAATTTTTGTTATGCAACGCGATTTCGGTCACTGGCTGATTCAAAAAAGAAGGGCGGCGGGGCTCACGCAGCGTGAGTTGGCGCGCAGGGTCTCGATCTCCAAGAGCTACGTCAGCGCGCTGGAGCGCAACGAGAGGCAGCCCGTGACGGGGCAGCCCGTGCGGCCCAAACTGGAGAAGGTCGACGCGTTTGCCGAAGCGCTCGGCGTGCCCGTGAGCGAGGCGCGCCTGGCCGCGGGCTACGCCCCGCCCGACCTGATCGCCAACGCCATAGACCAGCGCCTCCTCAACCACTTCCGCGAGCTCCCAGAGAGCGCCAAGCACGACGTGGCCGTCATGATCGAGGGGCTGTACCGAAAATATAAGAATAAAGCCGTGACTGGTGACGAGTGACAGGTGACGAGAAAAAGAAAGCAGGGGCTTTAACTTTTCAATCGTCACCCGTCACTGCCTTATTGAATTCTCGTAAGCGGCCCTCTATCTCGTCGCGGACGCGGCGGAAGACCGCGAGGACAGCCTCCTCGTCCCCTTCCGCTTTCGCGGGGTCGTCAAAGCTCCAGTGTATGCGCTCGGTCCCGGAGGGGAAGACGGGGCAGCGCTCGCGCGCGTTGTCGCAGACTGTGATGACGTAGTCGAACTCTTGGCCCGCGAACTCGTCGACGGATTTCGAGCGCTGGTCAGTGATGTCAATCCCGCGCTCGCGCATGGCCTCTATGGCCTGCGGCCTGACGAAGCTCTGCTCCACGCCCGCGCTGAAGACCTCCGTACGGTCGCCTGCCATGTGGCGCAGCAGCCCCTCGGCCATCTGGCTGCGCGCGGAATTTCCCGTGCAGAGAATCAGCACGCGCTTTTTATCACCCATCATTCATTCCTTTCCGCCGTGCGGCACGGCGACTCGTTCGGCGTCCTTCGGCAGCGAGGGGACGAGCCAGCGAAAGAGCGCGGTCGCGGCGGCAGCGCCTATGATTTGCGCGGCGACGAAGCCGGGCACGTCCGCGGGGCGTATCCCCGAGAAAGTGTCGCTCGCGGAGCGCGCGAGCGTGACGGCGGGGTTGGCGAAAGAGGTCGACGCCGTGAACCAGTAAGCCGCCGTGATGTAAGCCGCGACGGCGAACGGCACGACGACGCTCGCGCGCTCGCGCCGCGAGCAGCCCCAGATGACTGCGAGCAAACCGAACGTGGCGACCGCCTCGCTGAACAACTGCGCCCCGCCGGCTCGCACATGCTTGGACGCAAAGAAGACCGGCAGCCCGAACATGACGTTGGCACAGGCCACGCCAATGAGCGCCCCGGCCACTTGTGCCGCGACGTAAGCCGGCACTTCGCGCCAAACGATTCCCCCCTGCGTGGCGTCGCAGAGCGTGACGGCGGGGTTGAAGTGCGCGCCCGAAATCGGCCCGAAGGTGAGAATCAGCGCGACGAGTGCCGCGCCCGTGGCAATCGTGTTGGCGAGTAAAGCCACTGCCGCGTTGCCGCCCGCCAGCCGCTCCCCCATGATGCCGGAGCCGACGACCGCCGCCAAAAGCATGGCCGTGCCGACCGCCTCGGCTGCCACCCTACGCGCCAGGGTCGCCTGCTCTTTACGACTGTGGGGCATAGTCCGACGTGACCGCGCAGCCGCAGGAAGACGCTTCGCTCACGGCCTCGGCCGAGCAGGAAGCAGGAGATTCGGCACCGCACGAGTCGCCTTCGGCGTAGTACGTAGGAAGATTGTCCTTGTGGACGACGAACACCTCCCACTGATTCCCGTCGGGGTCTGTGACCCAAGTCTTGTCCTGTAGCGCGTAGCCGCAGACGATCCCCATCTCGTCGCGCGTCTCCAGCCCTTCGGCCGCCCACCTCTCGCGCGTCTTCAGCACGTCGTCGGTCGAGGCCACCTGAATCCCCATGTGGAAGAGGGCTCCGCTGTCCGTGAACGGCCTCTCGTTAAGGGTCAGGTTGAGCGGCGGGCTCTGCACGTCGAACTTCGCATAACCCGTGCGATGTTTCGACGGCTCAAGCCCCAGCATCCTTCTGTAGAACTCTACGCTCCGCTCGACGCTGCGCACGTTGATCGCGACGTGCGCCTTCGGGAGACTTGGTAACGCTGTCTGCGCTTCCTTCATAAAGCCCTCCTCGAATCGTGAATCGTGAATCGAAGAACGGTTTTTCGATTCACGATTCACGACCTTTTTTATTCGCGTGTGCCCTCTTCCTTACCGCCGGAATTGGCACAGCCCCTCGTGCGCGCCTCGCGGAACTGCGCCTCGACCCTGCCCGCGGAGACAGCCATCACGATTGACTGGACGGCCCCTATCTCGTCGTCCGTGACCCCCTCTTCCCTGGCGACGCCAAGGTAATGCTCCATTCAGGGGTAGCAGCCGAGGGCAAGCGCCGAAGCCAGGTGAATCATCAGCGTCGTCCGAGGGTCCAGTGTCTCGTTGTGGCACGCCGAGCGGTAGAACTCCGCGTAAGCACGCTTCTGTCTCTTAGGCAGTAACATACTTTCCCCTCGGCCTCAGCGCGAGAGCGCCACGGGAGACGCAGGGGCGCAGCAGGAAGCCGCCGCCTGCGTAGTCGCCGCCTCTGTCGTCTCTATCCCGCAGCAGGAGGCCGCGCCGGCGGTCGCGGAAACAACCTCGCCCGTAGTGGCACAGACCGTCTGGCCTTCGGCGTCCGTCGCGCAACAGTCGGCCGTCGCAGTCGTCTCGGCCAGGTTGTCTTCGAGCACGACGAAGACCTCCCACTCGTTGCCGTCAGGGTCGCGCACCCAAGCCTTGTCCTGAAGCGCGTAGCAGCAGTCGGTCTGCATCTCGTCGCGCGTCACCAGGCCCGACTCGACCCAGCGCTCGCGCGTCGCCAGGACATCGTCCGTCGAGGCCACCTGAATCCCCAGGTGCGAGAGAGCGCCGCGCTCACCGAACGCTACCTGGTTCAGCGTGAAGTTGAGCGGCGGGTTCTCGACGTTGAATTTCGCATACCCTCTGCGCACCTTGCTCGGCTCGATGCCGAACAGTTTTGTGTAAAACCCTATGCTCTCTTCCACGTCCTTCACGTTAATCGCCAGGTGCGCCTTGAGCGCCCGCACCGTCTTCGCTTCCGTCTTCAGCATCTCCGTCATCTCCTTCAATCACCATCCGATTTCATATTCGCCTGTGCGAATATGTGCGGAGCATACACCCGCCCAACACATCTGTCAAGACGTATTTGTTCCGGGTGTGCTAAAATCTCCGCATGAGCGGAAAGAGGAGTTTCGACGACGAGCTATTGTTCTTCCGGGCGCTGGCCGACCGCACGCGCCTGCGGCTAATCAACCTGATGGGCGACGACGAGGTCTGCGTCTGCTTCTTCGTCGCGGTGCTCAACACCAACCAGCCGAAAATCTCGCGCCACCTAGCCTACCTCCGCCGCGCCGGCGTCGTCTCCGCCCGCCGCGAAGGCAAATGGATGCACTACCGCCTCGTCGAACCCGCAGACCCCCACGCCGCCCGCATCTTCAAAGAAGTCCGCACCTGGCTCCAAGAAGACCCCGAAATGCAACGCGACCGCCAGCGCCTCGTCCGCGTCTGCTGCGCCCCCCAGCCCCCCATCCAACTCCGCGGCGCTCCCCGCCCCGCGAGCTTGGCTCTGTCGTGACCAGCGAAAGAATACTTAGCCTTCCTGCCCTCCGAACTCGTCCGCCGGATTAATCTCCACTTCCGGCATCGGCTCGAACTTCGATTCGTCAAAAGATGACATCTCTGGCTCCTCAGCCCCCAACTCCCTCAAATGCTCCCTCGCCTTCTCCAGCCCCCAGTGGTACGCGAACGGCGGCCCGTCGCACCACGCCAACCGATACGCCTTCACTGCCGCCTCGGTTGCCTTCACCTCATTCCCCTCATCGCGCTCAATCTGCGCCAGAACGTTATAGGAATCTGCGTGAATGAGTTTGTAGGGCCCGCGCTCGGCCGACTCCCAGACATCATCCAGAAATTCGCGCGCCGCTTTCGACGACCCTTGCCGACGCCGTAACTCTGCCAACGCAACAAGCGAATGGAGTTCTTCTTCGACCCGTTCAACTATCCGCGCGCGCATGAGCGCATGGTGCAGCCGTTCGTCGGCCGTGGTGAAATCATTCAATCCTAGCCCCACCTCGCCCTGCAGTCGCGCCGCGCGGATGAAATCACCCTCGTAACTCAAAACATGGGCCAGTTCCCACGCACGGTTGGCGAACGGTAGTGCGCTAGCCAAGTCGCCAACCCACAGTGCCCTCTGCGTGAGAAAAGAATTAACCACGCCTCCGAATTGGTGATGAGATTGTGCGACGAACATTCGCAAGGATCGCTGTAGAGCAATCTCTGATTCGTCAGCAATACCTCGCGCCGCTAGTGCCAATCCAATAAAGAATAGGCTGATCGGTTCACGAGAGTGGTCCCCCTGCTCGCGTGTGATGAACAATGCGCGACGAGAGGCGAACTCGGACTCTCGCAACGCGCCCGACACTAACAACGCGTTGGACAAATTTTGCAAGCCAACGCCGAGGCTGGCGTGATGCTCTCTCTTCGAATCAATTGTATTGGCCCGGATAAACAGCGGAATCGCCCGGCCCGGCCGCCCACTATATAGGTACCCTAACGCCAGCGTGCCGAGTGTGAAGGCTTGGTCGCCCTGGTTACTTAAACGTGGCGACTGATCTAATCCATCTGGAAAGAGCATCTCCATAAGTTCGACCTGCTGGCTGTTAGCGCTTAGGCGGTAGAGCGCGGTAGAGCGTGGCCTGGTATAGCTGACGGTAGAAGAATCCTCCGGCATCATCGTAACGTCCCAATCCGATTAGCGTGTTGTACAACTCTATAGCGGGCGTGAGGTCTTCGAGGCTGTTGACTTTGAGGTAATTGTCAATCTGCGGCAACGCTTCAAAGTGCACGTGTAGGTCGGTGTAGACGCCGCGCCGCGTGTCGTCGCCCAGGCCGCCCCACACCACGCCGCGCACGAGCGGGTGCAGGTCGTAGCGGTTGGCGCGCTTGTCCCAGCCGAGCAGGCCACGGTCTTCAAGTTCGGTGAGGGTGGCGTCCAGTTCGTTGTCGTTAACGAAGAGCTTGCCTTCGCCGACGAATAGGGCGAGGAGAGTTTCGTAGGCGGCGGGCATGCGGAAGGCCGCAATGGTGTGAAGCGTCTGCCGCGCCCTTTCGTCGAGGCCGCGCAGGGCGAAGTCCAAGACGTGCGCCTGCAATTCTTTTAAGACAGGGAAGCGCGAGGGGTCGAATTTCGGGTGATGCTCGCGCCACTTTTTGAAGTCTCCGGGGGCGCGTTTGTAGCGCTTGATTTCGCCGGCGAGGGCTTTGATGAGGAGCGCATGGTTGTCGAAGGTGTGGAAGAGTGGGAGCAGTTCTTCGCGCGAGCCGCCGACGCCGAAGGTACGCCAAAGGTTGAGGGCGTCATCGTCGCTGAGCTTGCGGAGAAAATATGGATAGCTGCCGGCGATGGCTTCGTCGGTGTGTTTGTCCTGTAGCTCGCGCGGGTAGAGGCGTGTGGTTATCAGGATGCGCGAGGCGCGGCGGGTGGCGAGTTTACGTAAGAACGAGCCGACGCGGGGGTCTGCTGTCTTGCGCAAGCTGCGCTGGCCCATGAAAGACTGGGCAGCGCTTTCGGGGAGGCCGCGCGCGCCAGCGACGCGGTTTGCGGTTGTCTCGTCAAAGTCGTCGTCCGAGAGGCGGGCGGCGTCCATGCGGGCGTAGGCGATGAGGAGGCGTTCGAGGCCGTCGAGGACCACGAGGACGGGTTCGTTGTCCAGGGCGGCTAGAAGTCGCTCTTCGCAGTATGGAAGGGGAAGCTTCTGGACTTCTTCGCGCGGACGTTCGGTCACGTAGGCGAGTGTGCGGACGACGAAGTTTTCGTAGCGCGCGTCGGATTCGTAGAAGCTCCACCAGACGCGGCCCCGCAGCGGCTTCATCTCGTGGGGCGCGATGTCGTTGAACCATTTCCAGGCGAGCGCACTCTTGCCCATGCCGCCGAGAGCGACGACGCTGAGGACGTGCGCCTGGTAAATCTTCTCGCCCGGTTTCGCCACCCAGTCCGTCAAGAGATTAAGCTCCTCCTGCCGCCCAATGAGTCCTTTGGCGTGCAGCAGAGTGTAGGGGTGGGCGATGTAGGGTTCGGGAGGCTGAGGAATGTCGCTGACGTAATGAAATTCTTCGACGGCGCGCTGGCCCTGTTGCTCGCGGTACTTCGACAGGCTGTTGATGACGTGCGCGCGCAGGTCTGCGGGTGAGGCGAAGAAGTTGACGACGTTCTCGCGCTTCAGTCGCTCTTTGAGCTTCTTTAATTTCAACGCGCCCTCGCCCGTCTCCACGTCCGAGGCGCGCAACGCGTGGTCGTCGTGCATGAGGAAGATGAGACGCGTCTTGCCGCGCTCCACGGCGCGGTCGTATTCCATCTCCGTGATTGAGATGTCGTGCCCTACGGGGACGTAGCCGTAGCGGTGTGCGAAGACGCCGAGGTAGATGTCCGCCTCGTCCACCATGTCGAGCGAGACGCGGATGGCCTCCGCGCCGCTCGCCGCGTCGGAGCTGCTGGCGGGCAGGTGCTCCTGCATCTTTGGGATGGTGCTCTGGCGCAGGCACGCGTCCAGGACTTCCTCGCGGTGGGCGGGCAGGTCGAGCGCGGTGCTGCTCACCATCACGACGGGGCGGGCGTTCGGAGCATCCGGCATGTGAGGGAATCTCCTATCAATTTGGAATAAGCTCGCGCGTCTCGGATTCTACCATCGCGTGGCCCGAAGCACGTCTCGAATGTTTTCCGCGGGCTAAAGGGCTGCGGGCCGAAGGCTTGACAATCTCGGCCCGCGGATTAGAATACTTCTTCGCCTGAGAGGGCTCGCGGAGATGTGGCCGAGTGGCTGAAGGCGGCGGTTTGCTAAACCGTTATGGGTCAAAAGCCCATCGTAGGTTCGAATCCTATCATCTCCGCCATTAGAAATGCAGTGACGAGTGACAAGTGACGAGTGACAAGTTTCAAAAGCTTGTTTCCGGCTCGTCAATTGTCACTCTTTACTGTTTTAGGGCGGCGGGCGAGTAACCCCGGCCCGCCACCCGTCACGTGTCACTCGTCACTCTTCTTATGATTCGCGTTCGCTTCGCACCATCGCCGACCGGCTACCTTCATATCGGCGCGGCCCGCACGGCGCTCTTCAACTGGCTCTACGCGCGCAAAAACGGCGGCAAGTTCCTGCTCCGCATAGAGGACACGGACCTGCAACGCTCGACCGATGAGTCCACGCGCTCGATCTTCGAGGGCCTGCGCTGGCTCGGCCTGGACTACGACGAGGAGGTCGTCTTCCAGTCCGCCAACGCCGACAAGCACCGCGCGGCCGCCATGCGGCTCGTCGCGGAGGGCAAGGCTTACAGGGATTTCACGCCGAAGGCCGAGCGCGCCGACGCCAACGTCAAACAGGAGATCGCCGAGCGCGCGCGCCACGCCGCGGCCGAGGGCACGGACCACCGCGCCAACCCGTTCCGCGACCTGTCGCGGGAAGAGTCGGACCGGCGCGCCGCCGCGGGCGAGCCCTTCGCCGTGCGGCTGAAGATCGAGCGCGAGGGCCGCTCCCGCTTCGAGGACGCCGTGTACGGCGAGCAGGTGCGCGACTACTCGGAGATCGAAGACCTCGTGCTGCTGCGCTCGGACGGGCACCCGCTCTACAACCTCTCGGTCGTGTGCGACGACATAGAGATGAAGATCACGGACGTGATACGCGGGCAGGACCACCTGACCAACACGCACAAGCAGATTCTTATCTACGAGGCGCTGGGCGCACACATCCCGCGCTTCGCGCACCTCCCGCTCATCCTCGCGCCCGGCGGGAAGAAGTTGTCGAAAAGGATTCACGGCGAAATCGTTTCGCTGACCACCTACCGCGACGCGGGTTTTGTTCCCGCCGCGTTCAGCAACTACCTGGCCCTGCTCGGCTGGGCACCCTCGGGCGTTCAACTCGCCGCCGACCCGGTGACGGACGGCCAGGAGGCCTCCGTCGACCCGCGCGTCGGCGAGCTGATGACTTTGAATGAGCTGGTAGACAACTTCTCACTCGACGGCGTTCACCGCAGCCCAGCGACTTTCAATTTCGACGCGAACAACCCCAGGCGCTGGACGGACGACAAGGCCCTGTGGATGAACGCCGAGTACATCCGCGCGGCGATGTCGCTCGAAGACCTGCTCCCGATGGTCAAAGCGGAGTTGCGCGCGGGCAAGCTCTGGCGCGAGGAGTACGAGGAGGAGGAGCGCGAGTGGTTCGAGAAGACGGTTCGTTTAATCCGCCAGCGCTTCTTCACGCTCAAGGACTTCTCCACGCAGGGGCGCGCATATTTTAGCGACGACTTCGATTTCGACGAGGCCGCCGTCAAGAAGAACCTCCTGAAGGAGCCGCGCCTGAAAGAACTACTGCCCGCCCTCGCAGACCGTTTGGAAGCAGTCGAGCCGTTCAACGCGGAGACGAGCGAGGCCGCCTTGCGCGCCTTCAGCGAAGAGACGGGTGTCAAGGCCGGACTCTTAATCAACGCCTCGCGCACGATGCTCACGGGCCAGTCGGTCGGCCCCTCCATGTTCGATGTCTTCGACGTGATCAGGCGCGAGCGCTCCGTACAGAGGTTGCGAAGCCTGCTGCCCTGGGCCGACGCCGCGCCGTGAGTCTCCACGATTACGAATTTCTGAGGAGTTAATTGATGCTGAAAAGATTTTTCTTCTGCCTGGCGCTCACCTGCGCGGTCGCCCCCGCGACGCTGGCGCAGAACGCCAACTCGTCCACGGCGACGCGCGCGCGGACCGCCACGGCCGCGCAAGCTAACGCCAACGGAGCGGCCGCGCCGCAGGAAGAAGCGACGCCTACGCCGCGAGCTTCTGGAAGACGCAAGGGCGCGGGCCAGGACGACCCGTCCTCGAAAGACGTGCTCGAAGCCTTCAACGCGCTCACCGAGGGCATCAAGGCTGCGAACGCCGCCGCGGTCAACGGCGGCTACTGGAGTTCGACGCAGCTCGTCATCTACAACAACAACGGCACGGTCACGCGCGGCTGGGAGCAGATGCGCAGCAACCGCGAGAGCCTGTACGCGAAGGTGAAGGACGTGACGCTCGACGTGCGCGACGTGCACGTCCAGATGCTGGGCCGCGACGGGGCCGTCGTCGCCTTCCTCTGGACGCAGTCGCAAACCTTCGACGGCACGCCCGGCACAGCGACCGGGCGCACCACGCTCGTCTTCCGCCGCATAGGCAAGCAGTGGAAGGTGGTTCACGCGCACATCTCGCCCGACGCCCCGGACCAATCGCGCGTGCCCCAGGCGGAGCGGACGACGACGACTCCGACTCCGAAGCCCACGCCGTAGCGCGTGCGCGCACTCGTGCTGTAAGCTGGGACGAATTCTCTTCCCGGTAAGCCCCCCGACTTTAACGGGCGCGCACGCGAGATGGTGGCCTCTTCAGGGCACCGGCGGCGCGCATCACACAGACGATCTCTGAAGGAGGCTTTACATGGATTGGATGAAAGACCTGAGTGGGCTGCTTGAGCAGTACAACGGCGCGCAGCCGGGCCAGGCTCCCGACACCGTAGACGACGATTTCAACCAGGTCGCGCAGAACGCGCCGCAGCCCGCGCTGGCAGACGGATTGGCCGCGGCCTTCCGCGCGGACGAGACGCCCGAGTTCGGCCAGATGACCGCCAACCTCTTCAACAACTCCAACCCGCAGCAGCAGGCCGGACTGCTCAACATGCTGCTCCGCTACGCAGGCCCCGCCATCCTCTCGCGCATCACGGGCGGAGGAGGAGGAGGCGGAAGCGCTTTGGGAGGAGGCGGCGGCGGCGGACTCTCCGACCTCATCAACATCTTCAAGGGCGGCCAGCAGGAGGTGACGCCCGAACAGGCCCAACAGATTCCGCCCGAGGCCGTGCAGGAGATTGCCGACAAGGCGCAGAAGGAAGACCCCTCGATTATCGACCGCATCAGCGACTTCTACGCCGAGCACCCGACACTCGTCAAATCGCTCGGCGCGGCGGCCATGACCATACTGCTTTCCAGGCTCGCGCAGCGACAGTTCAGCAAGTAAGGCAAAAAGCCCGTAAAACGTGAATCGTGAATCGTGAATCGGAGAACGCTTTTCCATTCACGATTCACGATTCACGTTTTACGGCTTTTTTATTGAAACGAGTCCAGATACTCGGCGAAGCGGACGCGGTCTTCGTCGCTGATTTTGGTGATCTGCGCTCCGATGAGGATGCGCGAGCCGGAGGTCCCTTCGTTGATGTGCTGGTAGCGCGCCGGCCTGACCTCCAGCTCGACGGGGCCCGAGGGAAGATTCAGGACGAGTTGCAGCGTGTAGTTGTGGCCGAGGTTATAGAGCAGGCTCATGCTCTTGGCCGAGACCAGGAGCGCCAGCCCCGACTCGCTGATGTCGCGCGTGTAGCCTATCAGCGGGAGCATCTGCTCCTCGCCCGCGGCGCTCGTCTTCGTGGCGACGAGCAGCACCCTGAACTCCAGTTTGATTTTCTTGCGCGGGGCCACCCGGCGCTCTACGTTGAATTCCCACATGTCTTCGCTTCGGTTCCGGTGATGGGCCCGAGAGCTGCGAGGAACAGCTCCGCCTTTGAATCTGAGGTGCACGCGCCGAGGCGTTCAGGCTCGCCCCTTCAATTCGACGTTACCATTCATGCGCGGCAGCCGACAAGGAGAAAAAGCCGCACACGAGCGCGTCGCGTGCGGCCTTTCCGGTGAACTGCTGGGATTGCCCTGTGTAACGTCGGCCTCATGCCCGAAATATCAGGCGCTGCCTAACGAGACGACCGGACTCCTACAAATCCTGACTTTCTCCGGTCTTCAGGACTCAGCCACCTCACTGTGATTAGAACTCATAAATTTAGGATCACCTCCTTTCCAGTGTTGGCCGCATAATAAATGACAATAACTTGTGCGTCAAGCATTCTCTTTGCACGCTATCCTGTGGTCCTCTTTTCCGTTGACATCTCCTCGAAGTTGGCGATATAAGCGGGGCGAATTCCGCTGTCGTTTGTGCGGCGCGCTTCATTAGACCGCCGCCCTGAGTCTCACGCTTTCGTCCTCGCGGCCCTGACCACAAGACCCGAGCGCTTCAGTCACGGCCTCGCGCCGAGGCCCGCCGCCCTGACGCGCAGGAGACTCCCAGATGCCCGCCAAATTCGAAACTTACCACCTGCGTGCTCGACTGGTTCAAAGCCTTCTTCCGCGTCGCCTTCGCCATCCGCTTCAGCATAGCCATGTCGCTCCTGGCCGGGCTCGCCGTCAGCCTCCCGCCCCAGGCCCTCGAGGCGCTGCGCGTGATGGCGTCGAAGGAGGACTGGCAATTCTGGCCGCGCGTCCTCTTCGCCGTCGTGGACGGGGGCTATTTCGAGAATTCCGGCACGGCCACCGTGCTCGACCTGGTCTCGGCCCTGGACTTCGAGCAGGCGGCGGCCGCGGCGGGCTTCGACTTCCAGGTCATAGTCATTCGCATCGGCACGGATGTGCCGGCCGACCTGCGCTACGACTCGCACGGGCTGGGCGAAATCACGTCGCCCGTCTACGCCGTCGTCAACGCTGGGACCGCGCGCGGCACCCTGGCCGTGCAGGAGATGGAGGCGGAACTGGCACAACTCAATAACGACTCGCGGAAGGCGCGGGACCGCGCGGCGAAGCAGCCGGCGGCGGCGACGACCGGCGGGCAGACGCCGCCGGCCGCGCCACCGGCGCTCTCATTCTGCGAGGCCCACTTCGAGATCAGGCAGGAGGGCGTCCAACTGCCCCTGGGCTACCTGCTCTCGAAAGAAGCGCGCGAGAACATGAACGAGCAGATGGACAAGTCGCGGCCCTGCGACGGGCAGCAGGCGAGCGCCTGGCCGTGCCCGGACTCTAACAACTGCTCGTTCAGGCGCGTGATCGAATTCCTGAAGCTGAAATGAGGGCGGGTTCGGGTCGCGCTGATTAACGCAGGAAGGCTCGCCGTCCTTCGACGAAGACGGCGTGCGCGTGCTCGACGCCGAAGAAGTAACATATCTCGCGGTAGTCCGCGCAGTCGTGTACGCAGAAGTCGGCGAGCTTGCCCGCTTCGAGCGAGCCCAACTCGTCCCCCCGGTTGAGACTGTGAGCGGCGTTGACGGTCGCGGCCGTGACGCACTCGGCCGGCGTCATCTTCATGTGCGTCGCGGCTATCGAGAGCACCATCGGCATGGACGGCGTCGGGCTCGAACCCGGGTTGAAGTCAGTGGCGAGCACGACGGCCAGCCCGGCGTCAATCATCTCGCGCGCCGCGGGGTATCGCCTTGAGCCGAGCGCGTAGACGGAGCCGGGCAGAAGAACCGGCTGGACGCCGGCCCGTTTGAGGGCGCTGATGCCTGCGGCGTCCGTGTGCTCAAGGTGGTCCGCGGTTTTGGCACAGAGTTCGGCGGCGAGCAGAGCGCCGCCCGAGAGCGACAGTTGGTCCGCGTGCAAGCGCAAGTCCAGGCCGACTCCGCGCGCGGCCGCGAGGATGCGGCGCGACTCTTCGACGGTGAAGACGCGCTCCTCGCAGAACACGTCGCAGAACTCCGCGAGACCGGCAGAGGCCACGCGCGGCAGCATCTCTTCCGCGACCAGCCGCACGTAATCCTCGCGCCGCGCGCGGTACTCCTCCGGCACGTCGTGCGCGCCGAGAAAAGTCGGGACGTAGCGCAGCGGCGTCTCGTCATTGAGTTGCCTCACGGCCCGCAGGATTTTCAGCTCGTCTGCGAGCGTCAGCCCGTAACCCGATTTCGCCTCGACGGTCGTCGTGCCCGTGCGCAGAAACCATCTGGCGTAGCGGCGTCCCGCCGACACCAACTCTTCGAGCGTGGCGGCGCGAGTCTTTTTGACGGTCGAGCGTATGCCGCCCCCGCGCGCGGCTATCTCCTGGTAGGTCGCCCCCCGAGCCCGCTCCTCGAACTCGTCGGCGCGCGTGCCCGCGAAGACCGGGTGCGCGTGCGCGTCAACGAAGCCCGGCAGGCAGACGCGCCCGCCCGCGTCAAAGACCTCCGCGTCCGCTTCCACCCGCGGCTCAATCTCGCGCCGCGTGCCGGTCCTCTCGACGCGGCCCCCGCGCACGAGCAGCGCGCCGTCCTCGATGACGGAAAGCTGGCTCATCGCCGCGCCCGCGCGCGGGCCTTTAAAGGGGCTTGCGAGCGTGACGAGTTGCGAGCAGTTGACGACGGCGAGTTGGCGTTCAGGCATTCGCGGTCTGTTAGGAAGCCGAGGAGGTGTGGTCGTGCACGATGCGCCAGTTCTTGCCCGCGCGCCGCAGGATGAGCGTGAAGCGGCCGTGCGGCTTGTCCGCGGCGCGCGTCAACTGCCAGCGCCCGTGCGCGACCGCCGTGTCCTTGCTCATCACCTTAATCTCAAGGTCCGAGAACTCAAGCGTCCCCATCTTCTCGCGCGTGTCGTAGCCCTTCTTGTAGCGGTCGAGCGTGGCCTGCCACCCGCGCGTCACGGAGTCGCCGGAGACGAAGATGATGCCGTCGGAGCGAGCGTAGCCGTCCATGTAGCCTTCTATGTCGCCGCGGTTCCAGGCGGCCGCCTGCGCGTCCAAAACGCCGCGGATTGCCGCCTCCGCCTTCGCGTCACGCTTCCCTTGCGCGCCCGCCGCGGCGCACAGCAACAGGGCGAGCGCGACGGCCGAAAGATGAGTTCGCTTCATAAGTTCACTTCACGCCTGCGATGTCTGGAAGAACGACGAGGAATATACTGTCAGCCCACTGGCGGTGGCAACCTTGACTATGAATCATGTCAGTACCGCCTGCGGCAGGCGGTACTGACGGAGGCCGCATCGCGCGTCAGAAGTAACGGTAGTGGCCCGTGACGCGCCAGGCGAAGAGGACGTTTTCGACGCGCGCGCCGCGCCCTATGTTGTGCACGATCAGGTAGCGGCCGGCCGCGTCCGACCAGACGTTCGTCACCATGCCGATGTGATCCACGCCGCCGCCGAGGTCCCACGTCACGAGGTCGCCGGGCAGGTAATCTTCCGCGTCCTGGCTGACGGGCAGCGATTTCCCATTGCGCTCGAAGTAGGTCCGCAGGTTAAGGACGCGGCGGTGGTCTATGTTCGAGTCCGGCCGCTTCATGCCCCACCTCGTCGGGTAGGCGCTGAAGGCGCGCTTCATGTCCTCGTGAACCTTTCTCTGTAAATCGACGCCTGCCTTTCGGAAAGCGCGGACAATAACGTCCGTGCAGACGCCTCGCTCCAACGGCACGTCGCCGCCAGGGTAATCAATCCTGACGTAAGCAGGGTCGTAGTAGAAAGTATATTTCGGCTGCTCCAAGCCCGCCTCTATGACCTGCCGCAGAGCGGGCGGAGCTTCCGCGGGCAAAGGGCGCACGCGAGTGTCCGCGATGCTGGTTGGACTTTGTTCGGGACTTGGTTCGGTCGCCGTGCGGTCGGCGCTTTGACGGCAGGCGGGGAGGAGGCAGAGGGAGAGGGCCAGGCCCAGAAACATTTTTATCCCGGCTCGCTTCGTCATCCCCTCACCCGACGGCCGGACGCTTCCTGGCCGGCGCGTTTGCGTAACCACGCGCGCACGTCCTCGCGCATCGGCTCAGTAATCTCGTGGCCCGCGTCGTAAGCCCTGACCTCCACGTCGCCCGCGCGCCTGCCTAGTTGCTCCGCGTAAGGCCGGACGCGCGGCGGCGGATAAAACTCGTCGCGCTCGCCCGTGAGGTGAAGCACGGAGGCGTCCGTCCGCCTGTAAAGCTCGCTCTCGTCCCAGTCGCCCGGCACGCCGCCGCAGATGCCGACCACTCCGCGCAAGCGTTCGGCGTGCGTGAAGGCGAAGCGGTAGTTGAGCGCGCACGACTGCGAGAAGCCCACGAGAAAGACGCGCGCCCCGTCGGCAGTACCTTCATCGACGAGCGACGAGATGAGGCCGAGAAGCGCGCGGTGGTGCAACGCAATTGAATCTTCGGGGCGAAAGTTCGTCACCCACCCGAAGCCGTAGCGCAGCGGCCCGCCCGCCTCCTTCGGCTCCCTGATGTGCTGATGAAAACCTTGCAGCGAGGCGACCGCGAAATTCTCCGGGGCCATCTGCCGCGCCTCGCGCATCATCTGCCGCTTGTTCGCCCCGTACCCGTGCAGCGCGACGAGCAGGGGCGACGGCGACTCGGCCGTTTGTGCCAAATCGTAATAGAGCTTCACCTCGGCCGCGAGCGAGCGCTCCTCGGCCCGCGACCCGTCTTCTGCGATTCTGTGCTGCGGCTCCATCAGTTTATGTACTTCTGCGACTCCTCGCCGGGCGCGAGCGTCGCGTCGGCCGCCTCCTCTTCGAGCGTCCAGATGTCGTAAAGCTCCGGCGGGACTTCGGTGACGAAGCGCGAGGGTTTTTGGACGACCGTCTGGCGGCTGTAGTCCGTGACCATCAGGGGGTAAGTGATGTAGAGCTGCTCGCCCGCGCGCGTCAGGGCGACGTACCAGAGGCGGCGCTCTTCTTCTTCGCCTTCGGCGTCGCGCAAGGAACGCGGGCTCGGGAACTTGCCGTCCGCGGCCCAGATGATGAAGACCGCGCGCCATTCGAGCCCCTTCGCCTGGTGGACCGAAGTCAGGGTCAGAAGCTCGTCCTCGTCACTCCCCATCACCACGTCTTCGCCCGTGACGGGTTGCGGCGCGCCGTAGCGCTCGGTCGAGAGCAGGGCCAATTCCGCGAGAAAGTCCTCGGTCGAGTTGTAGCGCGCGCTGTAGAGCGCGAGCTGGCGTATGTCTTCGAGCCGCGCCTCCGCGTTCTCGTAAGTGTTCGCGAGGTGCGCCTCGTAGCCGCGCGCCAGAATCAACTCGATCTGGCGCGAAGGGTTCCCGCGCGTCTCGTCCGCCGTGAGGCTTTCGAGGAGCGAGAGGAATTCCGCCCAGCCGGCCCCGCGCTTCGGCGCGGCCTGAAAGTCCTCGCGCCGCACGAGCGCAAGCGGGTCGGGCGCGTAGGCGAGCCGCTCCCAGATTCTGTTGGCCGTCTGGTTGCCCACCTGCGGGATGAGGCGCAGGATGCGCTTCCACGCCAGCTCGTCGCGCGGGTTGGTGATGACGCGCAGGTAAGAAATCACGTCCTTGATGTGCGCCTGCTCGAAGAAGCGCACGCCGCTGCGGATACGATAGGGGACGCCGCGGCGTGTCAACTCAAGTTGCAGTTCGAGCGAATGGTAGTGCGAGCGGTAGAGCACTGCGATCTCTTCGAGGGCGAGCCCCTCGTCCCTGAGTTCCAGGACGCGCGAGGCGATGAAGGCCGCCTGCTGGTCCGCGTCGCGCGCGGGGATGAGCGCCGGCATGAGCCCCTTCGAGTCGCGCGCCGGACGCAGGGTCTTGGGAAACTGTTTGCGGTTCGAGGCGATGGAGACGTTGGCGAGCGCGAGGATTTCGGGCGTCGAGCGGTAGTTGGTCTCAAGGCGGTAGACGCGCGCCTCGGGGTAACGCTCGGGGAACTCGTAGATGTTGGTGAACTCCGCGCCGCGCCAGGCGTAGATGCTCTGCGCGTCGTCGCCGACGACCATCACGTTGCGGTGCTTGACTGCCAGGAGGTCAACGATCTCGGCCTGAAGCTTGTTCGTGTCCTGGTACTCGTCCACCAGTACGTGCTGGAACTGGTCCGCGTAGAGCGCGGCGATGTCCGGCTTCTCCATCAGCAGGCGCTTCCAATTGAGCAGCAGGTCGTCGTAGTCCATCACGTTGCGCTCGCGCTTGCGCTCCATGTAGACAGTGTCCACGCGCTTGACGGCCTGCGTGAGCGGCTCGAAGTGCGGGTAGCGGCGCGCGACCACGTCCTCGATGGGGCGGTCCGTGTTGTTCGCGAAGCTGATGATGTCCTGCAAGACTTCCGTTTTGGGGAAGCGGCGCGCGCGCGTGTCCACGCCCGCCTCGTCCACGCAGGCCGCCAGGAAATCGCGCGCGTCCTCCGAGTCCAGGATGGTGTAGTTATGCTCGTAGCCTATGGACGCGGCGTGGCGGCGCAGGACGAGGTTGGCGATGCGGTGGAACGTCCCGCCCCAGACGCGGCGCACGTCGCCGCCGCTCGTCAGCTGCTCGACGCGCGAGAGCATCTCGCGCGCCGCGCGGTTCGTGAAGGTGGCGAGCATGATGCGCGCGGGCGCGACGCCCTGCTCGACGAGGTAGGCGACGCGGTAGGTGATCGCGCGCGTCTTGCCGGAGCCCGCGCCCGCGACGACCAGCGCCGCGCCCGGCTGCGCGGTCGCCACCGCGAACTGCTCCTCGTTCAACTCCGCGCGGTATCGCGCCAGCCTGTCCGGCGCGCCCTCCCCGCGTTTGATGACGTAGCGTGTCATAACCTCTGCTGCCCTGGCTTATAACACGCCGACGCGCGACAAGGGAACAAGAGCGCGATTAATTCTACAGACAAACAGCGGGCATCAGGCCCCCTCCCGCTTCCTTTGCATTTGCGCGTGATGAAAGTTAGGATGAACGACAAACTTTCAGCCGAGCGCAAAGAGAGGTTAAGAGCGATGAAATTCCCAGGCGGCATGAACATTCAGCAGATGATGAAGCAGGCGCAGCAGATGCAGGAGAAGATGGCGCGCGAGATGGAGGAGCTGGTCGTCGAGGCTTCTTCGGGCGGCGGCGTCGTCACCGTCCAGATGAAGGGGACGCACGAGGTCGTCGGGCTCAAGATTGACCCCGAGGCCGTCAAGGAAGACGACCTGGAGATGCTACAGGATATGATCGTCGCCGCCGTCAACGAGGCCAACCGCAAGATCGACGAGGCCATGAAAGGCAAGCTCGGCGGCATGCTCCCGCCCGGCCTCGGGGGACTCTTTTAATTTGCGATTTTCGATTGCCGATTTGCGATTTGAAAAACTCATTCGTGAATCCGCAACGGCAAATCGCAGGTCAAAAATCGCAAATCAAAAATGCTAGAGTACGCAGAACCAGTCACGAAGCTGATTGACGAGTTCAAGCGCCTGCCGGGCATCGGGCACAAGACTGCGCAGCGGCTGGCGTTTTACATCCTGCGCGTGCCCGAGGCGGACGTGGAGCGCTTCGTCGAGGCGCTGCGCGAGGTCAAGCGGCGGATTGTCTTCTGCACGGTCTGCAACAACCTGACGGACGTTGACCCGTGCCGCTTCTGTTCGAGCACGGCGCGCGACCGCTCCATGATCTGCGTGGTCGAGGAGCCTTACAACCTGGTCGCGGTGGAGAAGACCAGGAGTTACAAGGGGCTCTACCACGTCCTGCACGGCAGCCTCTCGCCGATACGCGGCCTGGGGCCGGACGATTTGCACCTGGCGAATCTCTTGCCGCGCCTGAAGCCCGAGAACAACGACGGCGTGGACGTGAGCGAGGTGATTCTCGCCACCAACCCGAACACGGAGGGCGAGGCGACGGCCAATTACATCAGCCGCCTGCTGAAACCGCTCGGCGTGAGGGTGACGCGCATCGCCATGGGCATGCCCGTCGGGAGCGACCTCGAATACGTCGACGAAGTGACGATGGACAAGGCGCTCGCCAACCGCCACGAGATTTAGGGGGCGGAAACCGGAATCTGCGCGCCTCCCGGCAGTCATCAACCTGCATCACGCGACGCCTGGGCGGCACAATTCGCCCGCCAAGCTGTCGCAGTTCAGTCCTCTCCCTTCGCCCGTCGTGATTGCCGGAGTGCCTCGCCCCTCTCTCGGGCAGCATTCGGCCCAAATTTAATGGCGGTGCGCGGGCGAATTATCTTGACACGCCTGTCGAATCGGATTAATTTCTTGCCGCTTTTTTACTAGTAATAACCCGGCGCTGGTTGCAGAAGTCCGCCAGTTAATCTGCCTTACCCAACTGTGCCTCCAGTTTCCTCAGAGGGAAGTAGGATGAGACCTCTAATCGAGTATCGCCTTGCCTCACACATTCGGCCGCCTGATTCTTTTCTCTATCACGTTCAATCCAAGCGTCAATCAATAAGGTGAGATTCTATGGCTAAACACAGCACCGGACGTCCATCTTCTAAGTCAAGGCCCAGATTCATTCGCGACGCGACGTTGGAGGATTTGAAGCCCAGAGAGGTATTTAAAGATGTGGAAGACGACGCGCTCAAAGCGATTTTAAAAGTCAGCACCATCTGCGAACTGAGGGCGGGCCAAGCGCTCCACCCGACCATAGACCAGGTGTCTTACGTCTACATTATTCTCAGCGGCTACCTGGCGATCTGGGGGAAGTCCGAGTTCACGGGCAGGGAAGAAAACTTTCTCGCGTGGCGCGGCCCGGGGCAGATTATTGGAGAGATGCGGTCTGTGGGGGCCGGGCCGACGGCCACGAAGATAGTCGCTTGCGAAATCTGCACCTTCGTCGAAATCAGGAATGACACTTTCACGGACATCGCGGACGGCCCGAATAAAATCTACCGCAACATAGGGCTGCTGCTGATACAGAAAATGGCCCACGACATCTGCCGCTCAGAAATCATCCGCATGTCGCCCGCGCCGCGCCAGGTGGCGCAAGCCCTGTTACACCTCGCCCACGAGCGGATAGGTGATGAGAAGATCGAGGACTTAAACAGAATAGAAATCCCGGGCGTGATTCGCCAGCGAGAAATAAGCTCGTACATAGGGATCAGCAGAGAAGTCGTCAACGTGATACTGTCCGACCTCAAAGAGAAACACGTCATCGACTATCGCAGCGGTAGCAGGATTACGATTCTCGACCGGGCGGCGTTGAAAGAGATGGCCCGCAACGCCGGCCCGCATCGAAAACGGAAAAATGAAGACCAGTTTCTCGTCGCCGGGCCGACGGCGGCGGGTTAATATGATGGCTATCACAGATCACGGCACCGCGCCGGAAAATTGAGCGCGGCCGCGCTTAAATTTTTAAGGCGGCGGGCCTCCCCTCCCGTCTGCTGTGATTTACATCACACACGTTTTTAGCCGCGAAGCCTCACAACACCTAACAAATCAGTGGTCGTTCAAATTCCTGAACCACACCGCCTCTCGTATTACAGATTTTCGTATTTATTACCCTTCTTTGACACCTCCCGACTGTTCAACGAGCCACGACGCCCCTGAAAATCGTCAGGCATGGTAGTTGCGATATCCGCCTTACCACGGAGATTCGTAGGCTCACCACTATCGATACGGAAAAAGCATAGGACAAACTCACTAGCTCTTTTTACCTAGAGGCTGACGAAAGGAGTAGATGAGCTTATGAATTCAGTCATGACTTCCTGTGGCTGCCCGCAACAAGAAGTGACCGTCGTGCTGCACATCCCCATCGCCTGCGTCCACAAGCGTGGGAAAGTGAAGAAGCAGGTCACTCGCGTGATGCGTCCGAAGACGGCGGTCTGTGACGACTGTCGTTCGCTGATGGCCGCGCAGGACGACGGCTGGCAGATTGACATGGAAACCAACGGGCCTTGTGGCTGTCAAACCTAAATCGTGAGGAGGTGTGCTGGCATGAGTTTGTTACTGTCAGTTCTGGGGCTCGCGACCTTGCTGCTGACTCTGAAGGCGATAGGCGTCAGGAACCTATCCGAAGACGAGTTGGCAGAATTGAACGCCGTCGAGTGTCCCGTGTGCAGAAAGAACCTGGAGACGATCAAGGCGGCCTGTGGCCTGTGGAGGGGCTTGAGGAAAGTTCAGAGGCGGGCGGCGAGGCGCGTCTCGCGGGTCTTGCTCCCGCACGTGAAGGGCTCCGCCGAGCGCATAGAGCGTAACCCGAACAGCGGCGCGGCGAGCCACTCTTAAAGAGCGGGGTCGCCCTTTTCCGCCGGACCGCCCTCTAACTCGGGCGCTCGTTTTTATCCTCGCTTTTTTTACCGAGCACGACCTTTCGCGCGTTTTCTGATCGCGGCGTGAGCGGAGATGCGCTGCGCTTTAGCGTGTCTCGCTCGCCTCGGGATGAGGCTGCACTCAAGAGCGTAGCCCTGGCGGAACCCACACGCACGCAGTTCGGGGCGGAAGCCGATTTAATAGCGGCCTCCGCCTTTTTTAATCTCTCCCCTGCGCCCTCAGAACCTGACGTGTTCCTCGGGCACGCCGTCTTCGCAGTCCTTGCAGTCGTCGGAGTTGTCGTACATGGGGGATTCGAATTCCACCAGGGACTTGATGGGGACGTCGCCGATTCGGTCCGGGGCGGAGTTGAAGCGGACGATGGCGCCGCAGCCGATGAGGGGCGCGCCGAGTTCCTTCAGCAGCCCGACGGTCTCCTCTATGGCCCCGCCGCTGCGTATGATGTCGTCAACGATGATGCAGGGGTTGATCTCGCCCTGGTTGACGTACTGCCGGAACCTGCGCTTGCCCTCCTCCTTCTCGGCCCAGTAAATCTGCTCCGCGTTCAGCGCCTCGCGCACGCCGAACCCGACGGGGATGCCGCCCGAGCTGGGGCTGATGACCGCAACTTTCGGCAACTGGCTGGAGATGTCCCGGTCCACGCGAAACTTGCGCGAGAGCGCGACGGCGAGCACGCGCGCCGTGTCGTAGTAGCGGAAGGCGAGCGGCATCTGGAAGTAGTGCGGCGTGTGCTTGCCCGACGGGTAGACGAAGTGGCCTTCGCGGTAAGCGCCGGTCCGCTTCAGAATCTGCATCACGGCCTCTGGCGACGGAATCAGGTTTACCATTCTTTTTGTCTCCGACGAAAATAAAGTGACGAGTGACGAGTGACGAGCAAAGACAAGCGTTTTAACTTGTCACCCGTTACTCGTCACTGCTTTTTGCGTGTCGCACAGCATACATCAATTGGGCCGCTTTGCTCCATGCGCGAGGGCGCGGCCGATTATCTCGCGCTGGTCGCGCGAGAGCGCGGGCGGCAGTTGGTCGAGCGCGTACCAGTCGGCACTCTTGATCTCACTGTTGCGCCGCCCCAGACGGCCGCGCGCGTGGCAGCGGAAGATGATCTCGACCTGCTGCGGCCCGTCGAGAGTCCGCACGAAAGCAATCTCCGCGCTCTCAAGCTCCAAGCCTATCTCCTCGCGCAGCTCGCGGCGCAAGGCCTCTTCCGGCTGCTCGCCCTTCTCCATGAAGCCGCCCGGAATGCCCCAGCCCGAGCCCGCGCGGAAGAAGTGTTCGAGCAGCAGCACGCGCCCGCGCTCGTCCGTCACGACCGCCCCGGCCGTGACCGTAAAGCGCGGCTCCAAGAGACGCACCCCCCACCGCCGCACACGCACCGGCATGCGCCGCCACAGGGCCCCCAACAACCTTTTCAGCATGCGCCCGACAATATAAAGGCAAAAGGTAAAAGGTGAAAGGCAAAAGTGAGGCGGGCGCAATCTCTGAAGTGTGCCAGATTGAAAACAGGACTTGAGCCGCAAGGCGCAACTCACCGCGCCTTTTCTGCGTGCTATACTTCATTACGCCGTTTACTCAATTACCCGACGGACGACCTATGGCGAAGAAACCTCCCAAAGATAGCTCGGCCCAAGAACCCGCGGCGGCTCTGCCGAACCTGCCGCCGGGCGTAAAGCTCGTGCGGACGTTGCGCGGGCACACAGCCGCCATCGGGCGCATCGCGTGGTCGCCGGACGGGCGGGTGCTGGCAACGCCGTCTGAGGACAAGACGATCCGGCTGTGGGATGCCGAGACGGGCGAACTGCTTCGGACACTCCGCGGGCATACGGATGAGGTTATGACCGTGGCGTTTGACCCCGCGGGACAGAGCTTAGCCAGTGGAGGCGGAAAAGATTCGGCAGGGCCTTCCGACACAGCCATTCGTATTTGGGACGTGGGTAGCGGTTATCTTCGCCAGCAGTTTGAGGGACAAAATAACCTCGTTACCTCCCTGGCATTTGATCCTACGGGTGGAATATTAGCCAGCGGGAATTTTGGCGGCGCGGTTATGCTTTGGGAAGTAGCTAGCGGCGAGACAGTGCGAAAGATTGGCTTAGATGCTAAGGGGGGAGAAGGGCTGGCAGCAGTCTTCAGCGTGTCATTCAACCCGACAGGTCGGACGCTGGCTGTTGGAAGCAACGATGAGTTCAACGACAGTAGTAAAGTTTCTTTGCACTCCGCCGCCAGCGGCAAAGTTAAATACACTTTCGCAGGGCAGCATGGGTGGGCGACTAACGCCGCATTTGACCCGACAGGCAGGATGCTCGTCAGCGCGGGGGATGACAAAACAGTCAAGCTGTGGGATGCAAAAACCGGTCAACTCTACCGCATACTCGAAGGGCATACCGACACTGTTGTTTGTTTGGGCTTTTCGGCAGACAGCAAAATAATCGCGTCTAAAGGTCGACGCGCTGACAGCACAATTCGTTTGTGGCAGGCCGAGACGGGTGCCTGCGTCGCCAAGTTCTATGAGCCTACGAGTAGTTCTTGCCTGTCGGGGCTCGCCTTCCACCCACGCCTGCCACTTCTTGCCACGGTCGGCTCTGACTTCAACATAAAGGATGCGGACGATGGAGGCGACCGTCTCATCCACATTTGGGAGCTGGACCTTGCGACGCTGCTGGGGGGAAAACTCTCCAGCCATTACGTGAATTCAAAGGTAGTGCTGCTTGGCGATACGGGCGTGGGGAAGTCTGGCCTCAGTCTGGTGCTTAACGGCCAGCCCTTCGAGGCGACTGACTCCACGCCGGGCCGGAAGGTCTGGACTTTCCAGTCTCAAGACGTGGAAATTGAAGACAACGTCAAGCAGACGCGCGAGACTCTGTTGTGGGACTTAGCCGGCCAGCCGGGCTACCGCGTGATTCACCAGTTGCACTTGAACGAGGTGGCGGTGGCGCTGGTGGTTTTCGATGCCCGGAGCGAGGTCGATCCTCTGGCGGGCGTGCGGCATTGGGAGCGGGCGTTGCGGCTGGCGCAGCAGCGGCAGGGGGCGGCGGCGGTGCCGATGAAGAAGTTTCTGGTGTCGGCGCGCACGGACCGTGGGACCGTGTCGGTAAGCAGGGAGCGGCTGGACGCGCTGATTAAAGAGTTCGGGTTCGACGGGTATTTCGAGACGAGCGCGAAGGAAGGCTGGCAGGTTAAGGAACTGCGCGAGGCTATCGAGCAATCGATTCCGTGGGAGGCTCTGCCGGAGGTTACGTCGTCGGTCCTGTTCGCGGACATCAAGGCGTTCCTGCTGGAAGTTAAGCAGATCGGAAGGCTCGTCGAGCCGGCCGGCCAGCTTTACGAGGAGTTCGCACGCACGCATCCTGACGTGGCGGCTAAGGAGCCGAAGCTGCGGGCGCAGTTTGACACTTGCATCGGGCGGCTGGAGAACCGCGACCTGATTCGCCACTTGAGTTTCGGCGGATACGTGCTGCTTCAGCCGGAGCTGCTGGACGCTTACGCGTCGGCGATGGTCAACGCGGCGAAGGAGGAGCCGGACGGGCTCGGCTCCATCGCTGAAGATGTGGCGCTGGCCGGTCGGTTCTTCGTGCCGGAGGAGCAAAAAATCGCCGAGCGCGGGCAGGAGCAGTTGCTCTTGCACGCGACCGTCGAGGAGTTGGCGCGCCACGATCTGGCCCTCAAAGAGAGCGCCGCGGACGGGCCCTACCTGGTCTTCCCGTCGCAGTTCAATCGCGATTACGAGGACGCACCGGAGCCGAAGGGGAAGGCGGTCACTATCACGTTCGAGGGGCCGGTCCAGAGCCTCTACTCGACTTTGGCCGTGAGGCTCGGCCACAGCGGGCTCTTCACGACGGGCCGCGCCGAGATGTGGCGCAACGCCGCGCTCTTTACGGCGAAGGCGGGCGGTAAGTGCGGACTCTACCTGCACGAGTTCGCAGAGGCCCGCGGTCGCCTGGTGATTTTTTACGACCAGCACGAAGGGCAACAGCCGAGCGCCGAGACGCGCTTCCACTTCGAGGAGTTCGTGCTCGCTCACACTCAGCGCCGGGCGCTGAATGACACAGTAGAATTAGTGCGGTTCTTCGTCTGCGCGAATTGCGGTGACCCCGTGCCGGACAGTTATGTGAGGCGGCTGCGCGAGCGCGGCCTGGCGGTGTTCGATTGTCCGTGCGGAAGTAAGGTTTCGCTGGCGGAGCCGAAGGAGAGATTGCGCTACCCCTCGAAGGTGGAGGTGATGGACCGCTCCGCCGACCGGCACCGGGAGTTCGAAATGTTCGTCGAATCGGCGCGCGGCGAGACGAGCACGCCGAGCTTCATCGAATGGGCGGGGGACGAGCGTGTCACGCTCGCCATCGTTTTCACGGATGTCGTCGGCTCGACGGAGCTGGGGGAAAAACTCCGCGACGCAAAGATGAACGAGGTGCGTCGGGCGCATTTCGAGCAAAGCCGGAAGCTGATTGGGCAGCACAAAGGACGAGGCATCAAAACCATCGGGGACAGTTTCATGGTGGCGTTCCGCTCCGTGGACAAGGCGCTCGACTACGCGAGGGCCTTGCAAGCCGACCCCGGCGATCCGCGGGTGCCGGTCCGCGCAGGGATTCACATCGGGCCGATGCAGGTGGAGGAGAACGATGTCTTCGGCGGCACGGTCAACTTTGCGGCGCGCGTGGTGAGCGCGATCACGGGCGCGGAAATCTGGCTGAGTGACCCTGCCAAGAAAGATTTAGACGGAAGCGGGGCGAGCCACCACGCTCGATTGAAATGGAAAAGGCTCGACGGTGTGAAGATGAAGGGATTCACCGAAGCCGTCACCCTCTGGGCGCTAAAGCGACTAAAGGCAACTTCCAAAATCCAAAATGGCGGACGAAGCGAGACGCTGGAGGGAGATGCACGCGCGCTCGTATCAGGAGACGTGCCGGATTCCCGCTGACGTGCTGTACGGACTGTGGGGCAACACGCCCGAGCGGGGCTGCGGCGGCTGCCCGCCACGATCATCTTCAAGAGCAGGAAAGAAGGGAAATGAAAGGGCGTGCGGTCAGACCTGACTGGGATGATTTTCCGCGGCGAGTCGGTGAAACTCTCCTTGCCCGGTTGAAAATCAGAGTCCGTAGTCTGGTCTGACCGCACGCCGTCTCCCCGCGTGGGGTGAGATTTTAGTCGGCCCAGTCGCCCGTGAACCGCAGGCTGTCGAAGTTCCTGACGAAGAAGGGTTCGAGCGGCGAGCCGTCAGCCTTGCGCGTGTAGGCGAGGAACTGGTCGGTGGCGATGCCGCCATCGGTGGGGTCCTTGATGACGGGGCAGATGCCGTAGGAGGCACCCTCCGAGCCGTCCGGGTTACGCAGGCGCTTGGCGGCCAGCCCCTTGCTGAAGAGCGTGTCGAGTTCGCTCATCGTCTTGATGATGGGCGTGCCGTCCAGCGCCAGGCCGTTCCGCCTTTGAAGGTCCGCGAGAATCTTCTTGCCTTCGGCCGTGTTGAAGGCGCGCGGGGTGTAGCTGACCCAGACGTGCAACCAAAGGCCGAGCGGGTTGTTGCTGAAGTAGCCGTTGCGCATGTCCAGGATGACCGACTGGCGCATGTTGCCGAGGCCGACGGGGTTCCCGTCCTTCGTCGGGAAGACGTACTCGATCATGTTGTCGGCTATCTGGCGGGCGCGCTGGCCCGCGGCGTTCTTCGTGAAGCCGTCGTGGTGAAAGTCGCCCATCACAGTCCAGAAGACAGGCTTGCCGCTGTGGTCGTAGGCCGGGAGCGTCAGCAGAGCGCGGACGTTGCGCTGGTAAGAGAAGAGCGGCGCGTCAATGATGCCCAGGGGTGGGACGCCCTGCCGGCGGCCGGCGATCTTAGCCGGGTCAACGCCGTTCCTGAGGTAGAACGCATCCGTGAAGTCGTAGAGCCGGTCCCGAACATCAGCCCGGGCGACGAGGGGGGCGGCGGCGAGCATGAGCAGCGCGGCCAGTGCGTAATTAACTAAAACTCTGTTCTTCAAAATCTCTTTCTCCTTCAAGTTATTGTCCGCTTATCGCTGCCGGGGGCTCGCGGCGGTTTCTGTCTGCCGGAGCACAGAGCGCGCAAAGGGGCGGGAAATACAATTGGCCCGAAATTATTTCTCAGGGTCGAGTTTTGATTTTCAAGCGGTATCTTAGTCAGATATGAAACTCGTCATCTTCGGGGCAGCCGGCGGGAGCGGGCGCGAATTGGTCAGGCAGGCGCTCGAACAGGGTCACGAGGTGACCGCGTTCGCGCGCAACCCGGCGGCCGTTAAGACGGAGCATCAGCGGTTGAGAGTGATGCAGGGCGACGCGCTCGACGCGGCGCGCGTGTCTGAGGCTGTCGCCGGGCAGGACGCGGTGCTGTTCGCCATTGGCATCAACCGCCGCTCGACGATGACGGTCTGCGCGGACGCGACGCGCAACATCATCGACGCGATGAGGGGGCACAACGTCCGCCGCTTCGTAGTCCTGTCGGCTTACGGCGCGAGCGAGACGAAGGACACGGCCCTCTACAGCAAGGTGCTGCGCTCGATGATAGGCAAGCGCGTCGAGGACAAAGACCGCCAGGAAGAGTTGATTCGCGCGAGCGGCCTGGACTGGGTGCTGGTGCGCCCGCCGCTCCTGACGAACGGCGCGCGCCGCGGGCAATACCGGGCCGGCTCCGACATCCCCATCAAACTCTTCTCGTCTGTCTCGCGCGCGGACGTGGCCGACTTCATGCTCAAGCAACTGACAGACAACACCTACCTGCGCCAGGCACCGACCATCACGAATTAACGCTCACCCTTCTTATGAGACTTTCTTGAACTTTTTCCTTTTCCCTTTTTCCTTTTGCCTTTATTATTAGCTCTCTTCCGTCATTCGTCTCTGGCAAAAGGATAAAGCTAATCTCATGTCAGCCAACGCGACCGACACGCAGACGCGTAACAGCGCGACGGGCACCGCCGAACAACCCGCTGTGCCAAAAAAGATCACCAACGCGCAGACCGTCTGCAACATGAAGAACGAGAAGGGCAAGCTCTGCAACGGCCACATCAAGCAGACGCGGACCGGCGGCGAGCCCGCGGAAGTACACCTGCGCGGCGACGACGTGCTCTTCAAGTGCCAGTCGTGCGGCACGCTCTACATGGGGCCGCCGCTCGGCCACGTGCGCGACCCCCTCAAGCAGCAGCGCTACGTCGAGAACGAGCTGACGGCGATTCTTCAGGCGGCCGGGGGCACGCTGCCCACAATCGTCAAGAACGAGCGCGGCGTCTTCGTGCTCGCGGAGGAGACGGCGCACGCGCCCGCCCCCGCGGCCGCCGCAGCTAAAACGGCGACCGCGCCGAAAGCAGGGGCCGCCGCTCCCGCCGAGACGAAAGCGGCGAAGCCCGCGGCGGCCGGTGAGAAGCCTGCGGGCGCGCACGCGGGCGGCGCTTACCCGAACCCTTCGCAAACTCCGCTCGGCCCGATTCCGGGCGCGGACGGACCCGTCCCAGGCGAGACGCGCGAACAAAAATTGGACCGGCTGCGCGCGGTCGTCGCAGAGGCCAAGCGGCGCAAGGAGTTGTTCGACGCCGGGGACCCGATGGCGATGCCCAAGACGGCTTCGACTTCGGGCACGGACTCATCCGCGCAGGCGGACGCGCACCGCCCGGCCGCAGAGGCTCAGGCCGCGACGGGCCAGGCTTCGGCAGCGCCCTTAAGTTCCGCCGCCGCGACGGCCTCGCCAGCCGCCGCGCCCGAGACGCCCGCGGACCTGGCGCCCGACGCAGCGCCCGCCAGGAAGGCCGGCGCGCGCCCAGCGCCCCCTCCCGGCAGCCCCCTCAACCGCGCGGACTTCGACACAGGCCCCGTCCCCGGCGAGACGCACGAAGAAAAGATCGAGCGCCTCAAACGCGTCGTCGCCGCCGCCAAAGAGCGCGCGGGCAAATGAAATCCCGACCCCGGAGGGGCCTAACAAGGTAGCCAGGGATAAGCGCGTGAGCGCGCCACCCCTGGTAATTTGTGCCAAAACGAATCCGACCCCGGAGGGGTCGCACCGTCAAGGTTGAGGCGCGACCCCTCCGGGGTCGGATTGTCTTTTAAACCTCTACCGGGGGCGGCGCGCGCGTCACTTCGCGCGTCGCCGCTTCGCTCACATCCCGCGCAGCTTCTTCAGCATCTGCACGGCGTTCGCGTTCGACGGGTCTAGTTCCAGAGACTTCTCGTAGTTCTTGATCGCCAGCTCCTTGTTCCCCTTGTTCATGTAGGCTTCACCGAGGCTGTCCCAGACGTTGGAAGATTTAGGGTAGGCTTCCGTGTTGAGCTTGAAAATCTCTATCGCGTGATCCAGCCGGTTCATCCCCATCAGCCGGTAGCCGAAGCTGTTCACGGCGGCCTCGGCGTTCTGATAAGCGTTGGCCGGGTCCCTGACGTATTCGCGGAAGCGTTTGGCCGCGAGCGCGACATCATTTGCGTCGAGCGCCTCCATCAACTGCGCCGTCAACTCCCCCTTCGGCGTGTAGCCGAGGATGGCCTTCATCGCAGGGTCGTTGTTCGTCAGGTAGTCCGTCGAGGTCAGCTCGGCAGCGATGTGCGGCCCCGTCCACTGTCGGCGGTCGCGCGGGTCCAGGTTCTGCCACCAGAGCGTGGAGGCGCGCACGACCAGGCCGCTGTTCGGCAACTCAATGCGGGCCGAGTCGCCGTAGAAGTTGACGTTCTCGCCCGTCGGCTCGCCTACGAAGATGGTGTTCGTGTACTTCTCAAGCTCGTTGACCAGGTTCTGCGCCGCCGAGAACGTGTGGCGGCTGATGATCGTGAAGAGCTTGCCGCGCTCGTCCACCTTAGACTTAATCAGCCCGACGATGAGCGGCCTGTTAAGATAATTGTTCCCGCCGCCGTTCCAACGCAGGTCCAGCACGAAGCGCTCGACCTCGTTCTTCTCCACGAAGTCGAAGAGCCGTTTCGTGAAAGCCGCGAACGTCTCTTCGGGTTTGTCGGACACGCCGTTGAACTGCACGTAGACGGTCTTCGAGTCTGCGAGGTACTCGTACCAGAAAAGATTATTGACGTTCTTGAGCCAGAGCGGCACGGGGGCCGCGGCCGCGTCGCGCGCGTCCGCCCAGCCCGCCGGTTTGACGAAGTCCCAGGTGTTGTGCACGGCCGCCTTCACCCTCACCACGGGGCTCACCTCGACCGTCATCTGCTTGCCGTCCTTCTCCAGGACGAACTGCGCCTTGTCCATGTCCTCCACGATGCCGAGCGCTTGCAGGACTTCGGGGATGACCATGGCGAACGGGGCGGAGGCTTTGAGGCCGAACTCGTTGTCGCGGTCGTGGAAGATTAAGCCTTTGATGGAGTCGTAGACCTGCTCGGCGCTCTTGTTCCCGATCTTCACGACGCGCGCGCCGACCGCGGCTGCGTGCTCGGGCGCGGCCGTCAGGACGAAGAGCCCGTCCTTGAAGAAGTAGAGCGAGAGCGGGTAGGAGCGGAAGCCTATCTTCGGGTCCCAGAGCATGCCCGCCACGCCCGTGTGGCCGTCCTTGACCATCGCGACGATGCGTATGAACTCGACTATGACTTGGTTGCGCGTGAGCTGCGGGATGCGCTCGTTGAGACTTTTGACGGCTGCCTCGAACTCTTCGCGCTTGACCGTGTGGAAGAGGTTGCGGTGGCGCAAGGGCATCTCCGTCGCCAGGACGCGCAAGTCCTCGCGCCATTTTTCGGCCTCGGCGGCGGTGAGCGAGGCGGCGACCGATTTTGTGCTCTGCGCCGGGAGCGGCGCGACGGCGGCGAAGGCCAGGCAAAGAAGGACGCACGCTGTCAGCCTGCTGATTTTCAACATAAGTCTTTCTCCTCGGTAAGGCGTTAGAGTTTTGGCCCGAGTTTGAGAGATGCGAATAAGGGACCGTCGGCCCCCGGCCGGGTGTTTCTTTCGACTTTTACGGCGCGCGGCCAGCCGAAGTTCGCGAAGATTTAAGTCATACCGCAAGCGGCACCGACCAGTTCGTTAAGTGCTCGCGCCCCCGGCCCAGTAGTCCGGCGTCTCCTGCGTCTCTGGGTCGCGCCGCTCCATCCAGCGCTCCGGGCGCTTCAACTCGGAGAAGCCGAACTTGCGGTAAAGCTCGTGCGCGTCTTTGGTCGCGAGCGTCCAGCGGCGGAAGCCGCGCAGGTCCGGGTGTGCCAGCATCACTTCGACGAGCCACTTGCCGAGGCCGCGGCCGCGCGCGCTCTCCAGGACGAACACGTCCGCCACCCAGGCGAAAGTCGCGTAGTCGGTCACGACCCGCGCGAAGCCTATCTGCTCGTCGCCCTCGTAGAGGCCGAACGAGACGGAGTTCTCGATTGAGCGGCGGACGGTCTCAAGGCTCCGTCCCGTGGCCCAGTAAGACTGCCTGCTCAGATAGTCGTGCACCACCTCCAGGTTTAGCCGCGCCCTGTCCGTGCTGATGACGTAAGGACCGCGCCGTTCGTTAACAATCGTCTCTTCGACTCTAGCCATGCCTCATCCTCCGCAGAACGATCACGCCTATGCCGGCCATGATGCAAGCCCCGCCGGCCACGATTCGCCACGTCAGCCGCTCGCCCCGCACGACCATCCCCAGGCTGACCGCGATGAGCGGCGTCACCAGCGCGATCAGCATCGTCTTCGTCACCTCCATGTGACGCACCAGCCAGTAGTACAGGAGGAACGCGACGGCCGAGCCGACGAGCGCGAGGTAAAAGAGCGAGACGAGCGCCATCGGCGTCCAGCGCAAAGCAAACGGGTTCCCCTCGTAGACTGTGCCAATAACCAGGAGCGGGACGAGGCCGAAGAGCATCTGGCCCGCGGCCAGCACGGCGTAATCGAGTCGGCCTCCGCGCGCCTTAACCAGCACGTTCGAGTAGGCCGCGCCGAACGCGCCGATGACAATCGCCACGCTCCCGCGGAACGCGCCCGAGCCTTCCGTCCCCATCTGGTCGGAGCATATAAGCACGACCCCAAAGATTCCGAGCACGACGCCGACGAGTTTCGGCGCGGTGATGCGCTCCGCGGGCAGGTGCAGGTGCGCGAGCACGAGGCCGAAGACGGGGATGATGGTTTGCAGGATGGCGGCCAGCCCCGAAGAGGTGCGCTGCTCGCCCCAGAAGAGCAGGCCGTAGTTGACCGTGAAGGCCAGCCACCCCGTCCCCGCGATTAAGACCCAGTCGCGCCAGTCTTTCGGCAGCGGCCTGCGGCGCAGGATGACGACCGCCGAGAGGATGAGGACCGCGATGACGAATCGTATCCCCGCGAACGTGAACGGCGGCAAGTCGTCCAAGCCGAGCTTGATGAAGAGCCACGTCGAGCCCCAGATGAGGGCCAGGACGAGCCAGACGAGCACGGGCAGCCTTGAATAGTGCTTCGTAGCCAGGCGGGGCGGCAGACTCTTCCGCCCCGCCGCGGGGACTTCCGGCGGGACCGTCGGCGCGACGGGCTCCGCGACTTCCAGGCTCTCGTCTAATGACTGTCGGGACACGCGGACATCATAAACCGCACGCCCGCCGTTCACGAAACCCGACGGCCGTAAGGCCCGGTTGTTAACATTAAGTTCGGTTCGAGTTCAGACGGATGTAACACGCCTCGCTTACCCTTCCATGTTTCTAGCCTGATATTCGAAGGAGACAACCCTTGTGCCCCCCTTGAAAAGAATCGCGCGCGCGGCCGGCGCGCTCCTCTTAGTCTCACTGCTCGCGCTTTCTTTCGCCTGCAAAGGGAGCGGCCCCGGCGGCGGCGGCGCGGTCCGCCTGAACGGCATGGGCGCGACCTTCCCGAAGCCGATTTACGACAAGTGGGTGAGCGAGTACGGCAAGCTCAATCAAAACATCCAGATCGACTACCAGTCGCAGGGCTCGGGCGCGGGCATCAAGGGCATACAGGCGCAGACGGTTGACTTCGGCGCGTCGGACGCGCCGATGAGCGACGCGGACTTGAAGGCCGCCCCCGCCGAAATCCTGCACGTCCCGACGGTGCTCGGCGCGGTCGTCATCACCTACAACCTCTCGGGTGTCTCGCAGCCCTTGCAGTTCTCACCCGAAACGCTCGCGGACATCTTCCTCGGCAAAATCAAGCGCTGGGACGACCCGAAGATTAAGGCCGACAACGAGGGCGTCGCGCTCCCGGCCGACGAGATTCGCGTCGTCTACCGCGCGGACGCCAGCGGCACGTCCGCCGTCTTCACCGAATACTTGTCGGCGATCAGCCCCGAGTGGAAGGAGAAGGTCGGCGCGGACAAGTCGCCCAAGTGGCCCGTCGGCCAGGGCGGCAAAGGCAACGAGGGCGTGATGGGCCAAATCAAGCAGCAGCCCAACACGCTCGGCTACACGGAGCTGACCTACGCCATGAACGCCAAGCTCCCCGTGGCGCGCATCAAGAACAGCGCGGGCAAATACGTCGAGCCGAAGCTCGACGCCATCACGGCCGCGGCCGCGGAATCCGTCTCGAAGATGCCGGCGGACCTTCGCGCCTCAATCGTCAACGCGGCGGGCGAGACCGTCTACCCCATTTCGAGCTACACCTACATTCTCGTCTACAAGGAACAGAAGGACGCCGCGAAGGGCAAGGCCGTGGCAGACTTCCTCTGGTGGGCGATTCACGACGGTGAAAAGTTCGCCCGCGACTTACAGTACGCGCCGCTCCCCCCCGAAATCGTCAAGCGCGCCGAGGAGAAAATCAACTCGATGACCTCCGGCGGGAAGCCGCTCCGCGGACAATGAAAAATGCGAAATTAAAAATGAAAAATTGGGGCGGAGGACTGCGTTTTAATCAAAGCTGGTCTCGGCCTCAAGTTTGAATTTTTAATTGCCTTCTTATGGCAACTCCTCAGACAAAGCTGCCCTCCCCGGCCGACGAGTACGGCGCGCGCGTGCGCCGCTGGGACTGGCGTCGCGCCCTCGCGCCGACGGGGAGCACGGGCGACGCCATTTTCCGCGGCCTGCTTTTCCTGAGCGCGCTCGCCATCCTCCTGATAGTCGGCTCGATGATCGCGGCGATGTACTCTAACTCGCGCCTGTCGATCAGCCAGTTCGGCTGGGGGTTTCTGACGGGCCGCGAGTGGAACCCCGTCCAGCAGCAGTTCGGCGCGCTGCCCTTCATCTACGGCACGGTGATGTCTTCCATCATCGCGCTCGTCATCGCCGTCCCGCTCTCTCTGGGCGTCGCCATCTTCCTGGTCGAGCAGGCCCCGGCCCGCGTCGCGCGCCCCGTGGGCTTCCTCGTGGAGCTACTGGCCTCGATCCCCTCGGTCGTCTACGGCCTCTGGGGCATCTTCGCCCTCGCGCCTTTCCTGCGAGAGTACGTTGAGCCATTTCTGGCGCGCGTGTTCGGCTTCCTGCCGCTCTTCCGGGGGGCGCCGACCGGCATAGGACTTTTCACGGGCGGCATCATCCTCGCCATCATGATCACGCCGATCATCTCGGCGGTCGTGCGCGACGTGCTCATCGCTGTGCCAGTTTCGCAGCGCGAGGCGGCGCTCGCTCTCGGCGCGACCAAGTGGGAGACGACGCGCGTCGTCCTGGCGAACGCCTCTTCGGGCATCGCGGGCGCGATCATCCTGGGGCTCGGCCGCGCCATCGGCGAGACGATGGCCGTGACGATGGTCATCGGCAACCGCGCGGAAATCAGCGCCTCGCTCTTCGAGCCCAGCTACACCATCGCCTCCGTCATCGCCAACGAGCTGAAGGAGGCGACCAACGACCTGCAAATCAGCGCGCTCATCGAAATCGGCCTGGTGCTGTTTCTGGTGACTTTCGTCGTCAACGGCGCGGCCAAGCTCCTCGTCTGGAGCGTGACGCGCGGGACGAGCGGCACGGCGAGGGCGGCCTAGATGGAAGACGTGCTGAAAGAGCTGTCACCGCCCGCGACGGCGAAGCGCGCCCGCCGCAAGTTGACGAGCGCCGTGATGACGAGCCTGACGGCCGCCTGCGCCACGGTCGCCGTCGCGATCCTCGTGCTTATCCTGGGGTACATCGCCTACCAGGGCGTGACGACGATCAGTTGGCAATTCTTGACGACGGAGTACAGGCCGCTCGGCGAAGGCGGCGGCATAGGCCACGCCATCCTGGGCTCTCTGATTCTGCTCTCGCTCGCCTCCGCCATCGGCCTGCCCATAGGCATCGCCTGCGGGATTTACCTGGCCGAGTTCGGCGCGGGCTGGTTCGGGCAGACGGTCAGGTTCGTCACCGACACGCTGACGGGCGTCCCCTCCATCATCGTCGGCGTCTTCGTCTACACGCTGCTCGTGCTGCCCACGAAACAGTATTCCGCGCTCGCGGGCGGCGTGGCGCTCTCGCTGGTGATGATTCCGATTGTCGCGCGCACGACCGAAGAGATGATTCGTCTGGTGCCGACGAGCCTGCGCGAGGGCGCGCTGGCGCTCGGCGCGCCGCAGTGGCGCGTGACGATGGGCGTGGTGCTCCCCGCGGCCGCCTCCGGCATCGCCACGGGCGCGATGCTCGCCATCGCGCGCGTCTCGGGCGAGACCGCGCCGCTGCTCCTGACGGTGCTCGGCAGCCGCTTCTTCAACTGGTACCTGGATCAGCCGATGGCAAGCTTGACCGTGGAGATATACAATAACGCCATCTCGGCCTACGAAGAGGAGAACGCCAAAGCCTGGGCCGCCACCCTGGTCCTGATGACGCTCATCCTCGCGATCAACATCATCGTGCGGTTCTTTACACGAAAGAAGGTTTAAAAGTAATCGGTAGTCAGTAATCAGCCATCGGCCTTTACTGACTACTGACTATTGACTACTGATTACTTCTTTTATGTCTACGCCGACTGAAATAACTGCGCCGAAGCCGTTCGTGCCCGAATCGCGCGAGGGCGGAGCGACGCCGCACGACGCGAGCGCCGGGGCGACGAAGATCAGCGTCCGCGACCTGAACTTTTTCTACGGGCGGGCGCAGGCGCTGCACAATATCTGGCTCGACATCCCGGAGCGGATGGTAATGGCCTTCATAGGGCCTTCGGGCTGCGGCAAGTCGACGTTCCTGCGGACGCTCAACCGCATGAACGACACGATTCCGGGAACGCGCGTCGAGGGCCGCGTCGAGATCGACGCGCAGGACATTTACGCGCCCGGAACGGACGTGGTCGAGTTGCGCCGCAAGGTCGGGATGGTCTTCCAGAAGTCGAACCCGTTCCCGAAGTCCATCTTCGACAACGTCGCCTACGGCCTGCGCATCAACCGCATGGCGTCGAGCAAGGCGGACCTTTCGGAACGCGTCGAGAAGGCGCTCGCCGACGCCGCGCTCTGGCCCGAGGTGAAGGACCGTCTGAAGTCTTCCGCGCTGGGCCTTTCGGGAGGCCAGCAGCAGCGCCTCTGCATCGCGCGCGCGCTCGCCGTCCAGCCCGAAGTCGTCCTGATGGACGAGCCCGCCTCGGCGCTCGACCCCATCGCGACGCAGAAGATAGAGGAGCTGGTCTTCGAGCTGAAGAAGGACTACACCATCGTCATCGTCACGCACAACATGCAGCAGGCCGCGCGCGTCTCAGACCTGACGGCCTTCTTCTGGCTGGGCAAGCTCATCGAGGTCAACGACACCGAGAAGATGTTCACCAACCCCGACCAGAAGCTGACGGAGGATTACATCACGGGGAGGTTCGGCTAAAGCAGTGGGCGGTGGGCAGCGGGCAGTTGGCGGTGAAGGCCGACTGCTTTAACTGCCGACTGCCCGCTGCCCGCCGCCCACTGCTTTATGGAACAATACAGAAGACTCGACCGCGAGCTGGATCACCTGCGCGACCGCCTGCTGCTTTTGGGCGGGGAGACGGAGCGCGCGCTCCAGCGCGCCATTTACGCGCTCGTCGAGCGCGACAGCGAGACGGCCCACGCGGTCCTCAAAGACGACGACATAGTTGACCGCCTGGAGGTCGAGATCGACCGGCTCTGCGTGGACATCATCGCACTCCGCCAGCCCGCCGCGCGCGACCTGCGCTTCGTCATCTCGGTCGCCAAGATCACGCCCATCCTGGAGCGCATCGCCGACCACGCCTGCAACATCGCGCGCGCCGTCGTAGACCTCAACGACGAGCCGCAGTTGAAGAGCTACGCAGACCTACAGCTCATGGCCGCCCACGCGTCCGAGATGCTGCACGCCTCGCTCGACGCCTTCACGACGCACGACGCCGCGGCGGCGCGCGAGCTGATCGCCCGCGACGACGTGATAGACGAAATCTACAACCGCGTCTTCCACGACCTGATCGACCTGATGGTGGCGGACCCCCAGACGACCCGGCGCGCCGCCCGCCTGCTCTTCGTCGCCAAGCACATCGAGCGCATCGCCGACTACGTCACGGACATCTGCGAACTGACCGTTTACATGGCACAGGCCGAATTCATCAAGCACAGCTACTGACGAAGGGATGAGGGATGAGGGATGAGGGATGAAGTAAATCCGTTGAAGCAGTGCTTCAGTGAGCGGTTCACTCGACCCCTTTCATCCCTCATCCCTCATCCCTCATCCCTTAATCTATGAGACCTGTACTGATAGTCGAAGACGACGCCGACATCGCGGAGAGCCTGCGGTACAATCTTGAGCGCGAAGGGTTGAAGGCGCTCGTCGCCGAGACGGGCGAGAAGGGGCTGGCCGCCGCGCTCGACGCGAAGAACCCGCCGCAGCTCGTCATCCTGGACCTGATGCTGCCGGGGATGAGCGGCACGGAGTTGTGCCGCCGCCTCAGGCGCGAGCCCGCGACGCGCCGCCTGCCCGTCATCATGCTGACGGCGCGCTCCTCGGAGGCGGACCGCGTGGGCGGCTTCGACGTGGGCGCGGACGACTACATCACGAAGCCCTTCTCCGTGCGCGAGCTGATGGCGAGGGTGCGCGCCGTCCTGCGAAGAGTTGACGAGACTTCGACGGCGCGCTACGAGGACGGACGGCTCGTGATCGACTTCGCGGACATGCACGTCGCCTGCGACGGCGTGGGCGTACGGCTGACGCGCAAGGAGTTCGCGCTGCTCTCCACGCTCGCCAAGAGCGCCGGCCGCGTCGCCACGCGCCAGCGCCTCCTGGACGACGTGTGGGGCCACCAGTACTACGGCGACACGCGCACGCTCGACGTGCACATCCGCCGCCTGCGGCAGAAGCTGGGCCTCTGCGGCGGATCAATCGAGACGGTCGTCGGCGTCGGCTACCGCTTCGTCGGCTGCACGGAAAACAAGGGATGAGGGACGAGGGACGAGGGACGAGTTAAAAAACTCTTTCTCTTCCTTCATCCCTCGTCCCTCATCCCTCATCCTTTTTATGTCTGTTCGCGTCAAGTTTCTGCTCTTCCTGTCGAGCGCGGTGGCGGCGGGCCTGCTCGTCAGCTCCGTGTGGAATTTGCGCACGAGGCTGGCGATTTTTTTCGCGCTGCTGGCGGGCGCGGTCCTGGGGAAGCTCTTCGCGGACTGGAAGGAAGAGTTGAAGGAGACGGAGGTCGTCGTCCCCGACCGCGCCGAGGAGCGCAAGCGGGAGGCCGAGCGCGCCGAGATTCGCGCCGGCTCGCTGCTCGAAGTGATGATGAGCGGGATGCGCGAGGGCGTGCTGGTCGTTGACTCGGAGATGCGCGTCGTCGCGGCGAACCTCGCGGCGCGGGAGATTTTTGGCCCGGCGGGCGGCGCGCTGGAGGGGCGGCGGCTGTCAGACCTGACGCGCAACCCCGCGGTTCACTCCGCCTTCACCGCCGCGCTCAAAGAGTACACGCGCTCCGAAACGAAAATCGAGACGCAGGGGCCGGGCGGCCCCATCTACGACCTGCGCGTCGTCCCACTGCACTTCGACACGCCCGGCTCGCGCGGGGCGATGGGCGTCTTCTTCAACATCACGCGCCTTGAGAGACTGGAGCGAGTGCGCCAGGAATTTCTCTCCAACGTCTCGCACGAGCTGCGCACGCCCTTGACGGCCATCATCGCCTTCGTCGAGACGCTCGAAGACGGCGCGCTCGAAGACAGCGCGAGCAACCGCCGCTTCCTGGCCATCATCCGCCGGAACGCCGAGCGCATGCACAGCCTGATTGACGACATCCTGGAGCTGTCTGCGATAGAGGCCGGGACGGTGAAGGTCGAGGTCGTCGAACTTCCTTTGCGCGCGCTCGTGGGCGACGTGCTGACGGCGGTCGCGCGCCGCGCCGAGGAGCGCCGCGTCACGCTCGTCAACGAAGTCGGGCCCGAGGCGGTCGTGTTCGCGGACGCGGGCCGCCTCGAACAGATGCTGACGAACCTCGTCGACAACGCCATCAAGTTCAACCGCGAGGGCGGGCGCGTCACCGTCAGCCACGAGAGCACGGGCGGCGCGCGCGACCGCGTCACCGTCACGGACACCGGCGAGGGCATCACGCCCGAACACGTCAAGCGCATCTTCGAGCGCTTCTACCGCGTCGACCGCGCACGCTCCCGCGAGCTGGGCGGCACCGGCCTCGGCCTCGCCATCGTCAAACACCTCGCCCGCGCCCACGGCGGCGAAGTCGGCGTCCACTCCACCCCCGGCGAAGGCTCCACCTTCTTCATCGAGCTGCCCGTCATCATGCCGGGGAAATCGGAACAGCAAGAACCCGTTTCTCTCCTAGCCGAGCAGTAGCCTCATCGCGCAACCGTAAACCTTCAAATCTTATGTCGGCTTAATAGCAGATTGAAGGCTTGCGGCATACGTAAAATTTACGTATAATTTACTTGGGCTTGGTGTTTGCTGGGGTCTCTTGCAAGCTCAAAGGCTTGAAGCGACGGTGTCGAGAGCAAACGCCATCCCAGCTAGGAATAAGTACTGCCTGCCGATTTTTACAGTACCAATGTTCTAGGTGAGAAACCTAACTAGCTACGCCACCCTGACAGTAAGGAGAAAGAGACTGTGAATCGAGCCCTCAAAACCACTGCGCGTGGTTCACCAAAAAAAGAAAAGGAGAAGGTTCGTCTGAGCCTAGACATTTCTCCTGAGTTGAACGCGCTGCTTGAGTCGCTCGCAGCTAAAACGGGCGGGACAAAAAGTGACGTTCTTCGCAAGGCAATCGCTCTGATGGAAGTCGCGGTGGATGCCAAACGGCGCGGCTTGAAATTAGGGCTTGCCGAGAAAGACCAGCCTCTTGCGACGGAGATAATCGGGCTTTGATGAGCTAAGCCAGCCGCATGAACGGTAAGATTGACCTTAATGACTTAGCTAACAAACCTGACCACCAACTTTCAATCGTGCCGCGCGAGGAGCCCACCGAGAGGGAGGCGCGGCTCGAAATCGAAAAAGCCAGCGCCGCGCACAAGCGGCGGATAGATTTCGCTCTGCACATCGCCGCGTTCGTCGTGGTCGGCGTAGCCCTTTGTCTCTGCGTCTGGGCTATCGTCAGAGAAGGCTCGACCGCCGAAGATAAAAGGTGGGCGACCACATTGCTGACGGCCATCGTGACCGGCTTCGTCGGCTACGTCACTGGTAGATCAACGAAGTGAGAGCAAGCTTCCACTTGAGTATTCACCCCCGCGTCAGGTGGCGGTACTTGATGCGGTGGGGCTGGTCGGCCGCCGCGCCGAGGCGCGCGCGTCGGTCGGCCTCGTAGTCGGAGTAGTTGCCCTCGAACCAGACGACGCGGCTGTCGCCTTCGAAGGCGAGGATGTGTGTCGCGATGCGGTCGAGGAACCAGCGGTCGTGGCTGATGACGACGGCGCAGCCGGCGAAGTTTTCGAGCGCCTCTTCGAGCGCGCGCATCGTGTTCACGTCCAGGTCATTGGTAGGCTCGTCCAGCAGGAGCACGTTCGCGCCCTCCTTCAGCACCTTCGCCAAATGCACGCGGTTGCGCTCGCCGCCCGAAAGTGTGCCAATCTTCTTCTGCTGGTCCGTGCCGGAAAAGTTGAAGCGCGCGACGTAGGCGCGAGAGTTGACCTCGCGCGCGCCGAGCGCGACCGTGTCGAGGCCGCCCGAAATCTCTTCCCAGATGCTCTTGCCCGCGTTGAGCGTCTCGCGGCTCTGGTCGACGTAGGCGAGCTTGACCGTCTCGCCGATCTTGATCGTGCCCGCGTCCGGCTGCTCTTGTCCCGTAATCATTCGGAAGAGCGTGGTCTTGCCGGCACCGTTCGGCCCTATGACGCCGACGATCCCGCCCGGCGGAAGATGAAACGTCATCTCTTCGACGAGCAGGTTGTCGCCGTAAGCCTTGCTGACGTGCTCCGCGTCGATCACCCTCTGGCCCAGGCGCGGCCCCGGCGGGAGGTAAATCTCCAAATCCTGCCGGCGGCCCTCGCTCTCCTGGTTGAGCAGCGCCTCGTACGAGTTGATGCGCGCCTTGCCCTTCGCCTGGCGTCCCTTCGGCGACATGCGAATCCACTCCAACTCGCGCTGCAAGGTCTTCTGCCGCTCGCTCTCGGACTTCTCCTCGCGGCGCAGGCGCTCCTGCTTCTGTTCGAGCCACGAAGAGTAGTTGCCCTTCCACGGGATGCCCTCGCCGCGGTCCAGTTCGAGAATCCAGCCGGCGACGTTGTCCAGGAAGTAGCGGTCGTGCGTGACGGCGATGACCGTGCCCGGATATTTTTGCAGGTGCTGTTCGAGCCAGGCGACACTCTCTGCGTCCAGGTGATTCGTCGGCTCGTCTAAAAGCAGTATGTCCGGCTTTTGCAGCAGCAGGCGGCAGAGCGCGACGCGGCGGCGCTCGCCGCCCGAGAGGATTTTGACGGGCGTCTCGCCCGGCGGGCAGCGCAGCGCATCCATAGCCATCTCAAGCCGCGAGTCCAGGTCCCACGCGTCCGCCGCGTCCAGCTTCTCCTGGACAGCGCCCTGACGTTCGAGCAGGGCCGCCATCTCGTCATCGCTCATCGGCTCGCCGAACTTCGCGTTGATCTCGTCGAACTCTTTGAGCAGGTCAACCGTCTCCTGCGCGCCCTGCTCGACAATCTCGCGCACGGTCTTCGTCTCGTCCAGCCGCGGCTCCTGCTCAAGAAAGCCGACCGTGTAGCCGGACGAGATGACCGTCTCGCCGACGAACTCACGGTCTACGCCGGCGAGGATTCTCAGGAGCGAGCTTTTGCCCGAGCCGTTGAGGCCGATGACGCCGATCTTCGCGCCGTAAAAGTAAGAGAGGTAAATGTCCTTGAGGACGGGCCGCTTGTCGTAATACTTCCCGACGCCGACCATCGAGTAGATGACTTTATTGGGAGCAGTGCTCATTTATATTTATCTTAACCTCCGCCGAGAATCCTAGCAGATTTCGTGTTAGGCGACACGCGGGCATCATTCGAAGAGCACAGAAGGTAAGGCGTGCTATCATACTCGGCGCGTAGTGAACGTCAAAGGAAAGCGCCTGCTTTGAGCCGTGCGATTTGAGTGGGACGAGAAGAAAGCCGCCAGTAATCTTGCCAGGCACGGAGTTTCATTTGAGGAAGCGGCGACCGTTTTCGGCGACCCGCTTTCTGACACCTTTGACGATCCTGACCATTCTGCGGAAGAGCGCCGTTTCATTACCATCGGCGTTTCAGGAGAAGGCAGAATGTTGATTGTGGCGCACACAGACGACGGAGAGGTTCTTCGCGTCATTAGCGCGTGAGAGCCGACCCGCGGAGAAAGAAAGTCTTATGAAGAGAGCCGAGACTGAAAACGAGGAAGACGAACTGCGGCCCGAGTATGATTTTTCGAAGCTGAAGGGCGGGGTGCGCGGCAAGTATGCCGAGCGATACCGCGCGGGCACAAACCTCGTGTTGCTTGAGCCGGATGTCGCAACGGCTTTCCCAGACGCTAAAGCCGTGAGCGAGGCTTTGCGCCTTCTCATGAAGGTCGCTCAAAAACAGCCGCCGCCTCAACGCTGAGGGCGCAAGCCCTGACGGTCAATCATCCTCCCGGCCGCCGCTTTCGAGACACTGCCCGGCTCAGCCCCCGCCCACTGTTCGAGCAGCGGCCTCACCTCCGGGAAACTCAATCCTTCGCCGCGCCAGTTGTATTCGCTCAGGCCCGCGACGGCGTTCCAGGTCGGGTGGTAGCGCATGTAGATGTCTTTCTCCTGCGTGTCGCCCCAACTGCCGTCCGGGTTCTGGTGCGTGAGGTAATACTCCATGCCGTCGCGCATCAGTGGATCGCCGGTCGTCATGCCGAAGGCGCGCAGCGAGTCCATGAATTCGCCGAGCATGTCCGCGTCGTCGTCCGCTATCGCCGCGCGCAGATTCGCCTTCAGGAACTCGAACTCCTGCGGCAGCAGCCGCGGCGAGAGTCTGTACTGGCTGTAGTCGTTCAGCGTGTAGACGACGTGCGTGACGGCGTAGACCGTGTCGTGGAACTCTTCGCCCGCGTCCGCGGGCCGCGCGCTGTAAGGGCGTAAAGTCGGCAGCCACTTGAGCACGTCCGCGTAGCGCGCGCCCAAAGGTATTCCCGAGCGCTCGCCGACGTAAGCGGTGATGAGCGCGTCGTACCAGACGTCGTAGCGCGTGCGCATGACGAGCGGGGAGCGGCAGACGGCGCAGACCTGGCTGCCGCGCGCGTTCCAGGTCCCGCAGCGACCGCACTCGTCCGGCACGTCCGCGGGCGGCGGCTCCACGCGCGGGTCGAAGAGCAGGTAGTCGCGCGCCGTGAAGCGCGCGGCCGCGCGCGCGAGCTGCTTTTTCAACTCGGGGTCGCGCAACCCGAGGCTGTCGGCCGCGTCCGCGCCGTAGGCCAGGTTGGCGATTGTGCCTGCGTCCGCTTCCGTAGGAACTGAGCGGTGCGTCCGCCGCCAGAAGCGCGCACGCTCCACTCCCATGCGCCGCGCCGCGCGCCTCGCCGCCGGGTCGCGCACGGCGGCCGACAGGCTGTAAAAGCACCAGAGGTAGTCGTGGCCGTAGTCCTCGAAGTTGGCTGGGTCGAGCGCCGTGCGGTAGATGAAGTCGAGCCCGCGCATCACGGCGCGCCTGCGGTCCGCCTCCGTGAAGCGCGAGCCGGGCCAGAGGGCGCGGGTTTGCCCGCGGGCGGACGCTTCAGGGCGCGCGCCGTTCGCCGCCCGCGCGGGCCGGCGTTTGGCCCAAAATTCGGCGGGCGGGGGCGCGAGCGCGGCCGCCTGGACGGAGACGCAAAAGAGCAGAAAGGTGCAGAGAATTTTTCTACGCATCGTGCCTTTTTCCCCCTTGCGCTCGGGCGAGAATGTCTGCATACTGGCGCTTGTCGGATTCCTACTCTCGCGCATCAACGGTGATTGCGCCTGCCCGTGACCGTGAAGCGACGACGTTCGGCTGAAGAGAGAGTGAGGCTAGTTGTCAACCTGTTAGGAGCCGCTCTCTAAATGTTAGAGCGCCGGGCGCGCGTCGCGTTTCGCCGTAGAGGCCAGGCCTCCCCGCCTTGTCCCGCGATTCAAATATTGCCCACAGCTTCCTGTGACCTCAGAGGACAAAGAAGAAGAAATGAGCACGAAACTTTACGTCGGTAACCTGTCTTTCAAGACCACGAGCGAGGAACTGCGCGAGCACTTCTCGCAGGCCGGGACGGTTGAATCGGCCTCGGTCATAGAGGACCGCGAGACGGGGCGCTCGCGCGGCTTCGGCTTCGTCGAGATGGCGACGGCCGAGGACGCGCAGGCGGCCATCGAGCAGTTCAACGGCAAGGACCTGAACGGCCGCAACCTGACCGTCAACGAGGCCAAACCCAAGACCGACCGCGGGCCGGGCGGCGGCGGGCGCGGCGGCTACGGCGGCGGAGGCGGCGGTCGTGACCGCGACCGCGGTGACCGCGGCGGCTACGGCGGCGGTGGCGGCCGCAACGACCGCGAGCCCCGCT
>DATMVE010000109.1:0-48805 GCA_035563515.1 Pyrinomonadaceae bacterium | reverse complement strand
CGACCGCACGCGCACCGCGATGGGCGGAAGGCTGCTCAGGCGCTGGCTGCGCCAGCCGCTCCTCGACGCGGCCGAAATCATGCGCCGTCAGGAGCATGTCGCCTGGTTCCACGCGCACGGCAAGGACCGCGCCGAACTGTTCGCGGCCTTCGAGACTGTTCACGACCTGGAGCGACTGTCGGCGCGCGCGCGTGCGGGCCTCGCGTCCGCGCAGGAGATGCTGGCTCTCGGGCAGGGGCTCGAAACTATCCCGCGCGTGCGCGCGGTCTTGCAGCGTGACCCGAAGCGCTTCGGCGCGCTCCTGGCCGCGCTGCCTTCGTGCGAAACGCCCGCCGCGCTCATACGCAAGGCCGTCCCCGACGAGCTTTCGCGCCGCGCGACGACGGGCATCATCCGCGAGGGCTTTTCGGAAGAGCTGGATCAACTGCGCGCGATGCTGCGCGACGGGCGCACGTACCTGGCCGAGATGGAGCAGCGCGAGCGAGCGCGCACGGGCATCAAGAGCCTGCGCGTCGGCTACAACAAGGTCTTCGGCCACTTCATAGAGGTCACGCGCCCGAACCTGCACCTCGTGCCGTCGGACTACACGCGCAAGCAGACGCTCGCCGCCTCGGAGCGCTTCGTCACGCTTGAGTTGAAGGAGTTCGAGTCGCTCGTCGTCAACGCGCAGGAGCGCATAGCGGAACTCGAAGCGAGCCTCTTCCGCCGCGTCTGCGTCGAGGTCGGGAAGGACAGGGACGAGATTCTGACCGCCGCCGGCACCGTCGCGCACGCGGACGCCGTCGCGTCGCTCGCGGAGGTCGCGGAGACTTTCAACTACGCGCGGCCGTCAATCGTTGATTCTCCCGAGCTGAAAATCGAAATGGGCCGGCACCCCGTCCTCGAAAGGCTGGCGGACGGCGGGGACTTCGTCTCCAACGACGTGGAACTCGGCGGCGACGAAGGCGCGCAGATAGCTTTAATCACCGGCCCGAACATGTCCGGCAAGTCGACCTATCTCCGTCAGAGCGCGCTCATCGTGCTGATGGCGCAGGCCGGGAGCTTCGTCCCCGCCGGGGCCGCGACCGTCGGCCTCTGCGACCGCATCTTCACGCGCATAGGTCTCTACGACCGACTGGGGAGCGGCGAGTCGACGTTTATGACCGAGATGGTCGAGACGGCGAGGATTCTGCACCACGCGACGCCGCGCTCGCTCATCCTGCTCGACGAGTTGGGGCGCGGCACCTCGACCTACGACGGGCTCGCGGTCGCGCGCGCCGTCCTCGAATTCATACACAACCACCCGCACATACGCTCGAAGACGCTCTTCGCCACGCACTACCACGAGCTGACGGAGTTGGCCGAGCTTCTGCCGCGCCTGAAGAACCTGTACGTCGAGATTGACGAGGAGGGGGGCGAGCTGGTCTTCCTCTACAAGGTGAGTCCCGGCAGCGCGCAGAAGAGTTACGGCGTCTACGCGGCCAAGCTCGCGGGCCTCCCGCGCCCCGTCGTCCGCCGCGCCGAAGAATTACTGGCACACTACGAGGCGCACGGCCACCAGCCCGCGGCCGGGGCGGGGAACTCCGCGAACGAACGCGCCGCGACGAGCGCCCCGCCCCGCGCCTCCGAAATGGCACAGTCTCTACTCGCCCTTGACCTCGACACGCTCACGCCCGTCGAAGCCCTGACGAAACTCTATGAATTGCGCCGCCTCGCCGAAGCCGAAAAGCCGCAGGGCATCCGTGCGATTAAGACGGCGTGATTGAGCGCCGGGGCAACTCCCGCCGCCCCTACTCCTTCTATTGCGGTATCGGTGTGCTGTCGTGAGCCTGTTGGAGCGCGTCCAGGGCAAATGTGTCGTAGGGCTCGGCGGGCGGGTACTGCTGCTTTGACGCGTAATCGAGCCCCTTTTGAAACGCGTAGGTCGCCCACTTCTTAATTCTCGCCGCGTTCGCCCTCTTGTCCGCGTTGGTGTTCTCCTCCCAGTTCAGGCCGTCGTCGTTGATGATTAAATGCACCCTGGGGCTGTCCGCCGGCATGTTCCTGTACGCGAGCACGCGCTTTTTGGCGTTGTCAATGCCCGGCTTGTAGACCAGAGGGTCGTCGCTGGCCTTCCACTGAAGCGAATGAAAATCGTGGAACGAAGCCCGTAGCGGCTGCTCGGAGCAGTCGTTGAACGGGCGCTGCCGTGTGAACGTGACGGCCTCGTTCGTCGTCCCCGTGCTCGTGCCGTCGGGCTCGTTGTCCCAGAAGATGGCGCTCAGGATCGTGTCCGAGACGCTGTTGAGCCAGGGCAGCACTTTGCAGTTGCCCGTCTTGTTGCCCGCCGGCGAGCAGCCCTGAATGCGCACCTCGTTGGCTATTTCCCACAGCACGTTCGTCTCCCACCTGAGCTTGAACGCGATCAGGTGGACGATGTTGAGTTGATTGCTCAGGCGGGTCGTGTCCGTGATGTTGAAGAAGTTGGTCAGCCGCTGGCAGTTGTTCGCGCCCATGCTCGGGTCCCTGGGGTTCAAGATTTTCGGGCAGTTCTCGGGCGTCTCGAAGTAGTTCGGGTCGCTGCCGGACTTGACGGAGTGCTCGTGGAAAAAACAGACCTGGACCCAAAAGTTAAACTGCTTCGCCCTTTGCACGAGGGCCAGCAGGTTGTCCAAGAACTTCGCGTTGATCGTCTTGTTCTTTTTGAAGAGCGGTTGCGTGCGGCCGTTCGGCACGCCCTGCGCGTCGTAGGTGATCGGCGGGAGCCCTTCCAAAGTCGCCTGCCGGAAACAGATGACCCTGACCAGATTGATGGCGGGCCAGCGCTCGTGTATGGTTTGAAAGAAGTCCTTGCCGGTCGGCGAGGTCTTGCCGAGGTCCCGATCAAAACAGAGGTTGTATGCTCCGTAGCCGATGAACCTTGGGGGGAACCTGAGGTTGTCGTTAGGCATCGTTCTCTCTCCCGTGAGAAGTTTGAAAGAGCTTTGTTTCTGACGCGGGGGCCGCGGGTTTTTGCGGGCGGGCGAATTCTCTTGGCGCAATCTGAAAAGTCGCGACGCGCCGAGGGCCGCCGCGTGTTCCGTCTCGGCAAACCTCGACGCGGCTCCGTCTCAACCGCCTTGTCTCACCTGGGCCTGAGCGGCTTGACCACTTTGCCGTCTTTCATCACGAACGAGACCTGCTTGAGCGTCTGGATGTCGTCGAGCGGGTTCTCCGGCGTCGCGATGATGTCCGCGGCTAAGCCCTCTTTAATCGCGCCGCGCTCCTTCTCCACGCCGAGCAGCACGGCCGAGTTCGTCGTCATCATCCGCAGAATCTCGCCCGCAGGCATCCCGACCTTGACGTAGTCCTCCAGGAAGTCCAGCGCGTACGCGCCGCGCGACTTGTCCGGCTTGTTGAGCAGAACGTCCGTGCCGAAGGCCATCGTCACGCCGATTTTGTGCGCGCGCCGCAGGCGGTCCAGAAACGTGGGGGCCAGGTTCGGGCCGTAGCCCTGCTCCTTGGCTATCCCCTCGGGGAAGTCCGTGCCGACCAGCACTGTGCCAGTTTTCTTCATCAGTTCGAGCGTCTCGTCCGACATGCGCTGGCCGTGCTCGATGGAGGCGACGCCGCCGAGGATGGCGTTGCGCGCCCCCTCGTCCGTGGCGCAGTGCGCGGCCACTTTCAGGCCGGACTTGCGCGCTTCCTCGACTATGAACTTGATGTCGTCGGCAGAGTACTTGTAGCCCTGGTCGTCCACGACGATTTTTATCACGCGCGCTCCGTAGTGGATGTTCCGGCGGATGGCCTTGACCAACTCGTCGCGCGTGTCGGCGAAGATGTACTCGTTGTCGTAAACGTCGGGCCGGCCGGGCCAGAGTCTGTCCTGGCCGCCGAAGGGCGCGATGATTTGGCCCGCGTTGATGATGGTCGGGCCGGGAATGTGTCCGCCGTTGATGGCCAGGCGCAGCGAGGTGTCCGCGTAGTCGGGGGCGTTGCCGACATCCCGAATCGTCGTGAACCCTGCTTCGAGCATCCCGCGCGCGTTGACCACGCCCTGAATCGTGCGAATGCTCGTCGGCAGTAGCGCCTCCTCCTTAGGTGTCAGCCGCGCGTTCGGCATCCAGTTCATCAGCATGTGCGTGTGGCAGTCGAAGAGTCCGGGCAGGACGGTCATCTTCGAGAGGTCGATCACGTCCGTGCCAGCCGGGATTTGCAGGCCCGCGCCGACGGCCTTGATCTTCCTCCCATCGACGATGATGACCTGATTGGCCGAGACGGTGCCCGTCGCGGGGTCAACCAGCTTGCCGGCCTTGATGGCCGTCACCTGTGCGCGCGCGGCGACGGGCGGCAGCAGGAGCAGAACGATTCCAATCGCGGCATAGAGGGAGGGCTTGAGTTTCATGTGTTCTCCGTTTCCAACAATGGGTCCGGCGATTGAGCGGGCCGGACTGGGGTGTGGTAGCGAGCAAAGCTAACCCATTAACCGGCCGGGTCCGTGTGAATCTGGACGCGGGCGCGCGGAATCTCGGCCTCTATGGCGCGGAGCACCCTGACCGTTACGTCGTGCGCCTCCTGCAAGCGCATGTCGCGCTCGACTTCGAGGTGCATGTCTATGAACTTCTGCGAGCCGGAGCGGCGCGTGCGCAAGTCGTGGAAGCCGAGCACGCCCTGGTCGCGGTAGCGGCTGACCACCTCGGCCACCTGCTCGTCCACCTGTGCGGGGAGGCGGCGGTCCATCAGCACGTCTATGGACTCGCGCCCGACCGAGACCGCAGACCAGAGGATGTAGAAGGCTATGGCGAGCGAGATGATTGGGTCCGCGATCTGGTAAGGCGTCAGGGCGACGATGACGAGGGCGACGAGCGCGCTCGCGTTCGAGTAGATGTCCGTGACGTAGTGCGTGGCGTCGGCGGCGAGCGCGGGCGATTCCGTCTCGCGGGCCACGCGCCTGAGCCTGACGACCAGCGCGATGCTGACGAGGACGGCGACGACCATCGTCAGCACGCCGACCCACTCGGACTGGGTCGGGTTCGGGCTGATGATGCGGCGGATCGATTCGTAGACGAGGAAGAGGCCGGAGGCGGCGATGACGAGCGACTGGAAGAGCCCGGCGAGCGATTCGGCCTTGCCGTGCCCGTAGGAGTGGTCGTCGTCTGCGGGCCTGGAGGCGGCGCGCACGGCGAAGTAGTTGATGGCGGAGGCGAAGATGTCCATCGTCGAGTCGAGGAGCGAGGCCCAGACGCTGATCGAGCCAGTGATGAAGCCCGTCGTCGTCTTGAGCGCGATCAGGAAGCCCGCGGCCAGCATGGAGAGCCGGGCCGCCGATGTCTTCGCCTCCGCCTCCGATCTAACCGTGAGCCTGCCCGCCGCCGTTTCCATGTCTCAAATATACCAGCACGGCCGCGGGAATGCGGAATGATGAATGATGAGCGATGAATGAAAGAAAAAGATTTGCTTCTCATCCATCATGCATCATCCCGCGTTCATCATTAGCCGTCAGTGGCCCAGGGCTTCGGGGCGCTCGGAGACCTCTTCGACGGGGTGACTGCGCGTGCGCCAGGTGACGACGGCCACGCCCGCGAAGATGAGGAGCGAAGCGACCCACGTGCGCGGGTTCCAGCGCTCGCCCAGGATTAGCGGGGCGAGCGCGAAGGCGATGAGCGGTTGCAGGTAGATGTAGACCGCGACCGTGCTCGGCTCGACGCGCGCCAGCGCCCAGGCGTTCAGGTAGTAAGCGCCGACCGTCGGCACCAGGATGATGTAGAGGACGGCGAGCCAGACGCCGACGCTCACCTCGCGGAGCGGCACGCCCGAGAGCGCGTAGCCGCCGAGCGGCAGCGTCATCAGGCTCCCGAAGATGAAGACCCACGTGATGACCGTCAGCGCGCCGTAGCGCTTGAGCACGTCCTTCGAGATGGCTAGGTACGCGCCGTAGGAGATCGAGTTCAGCACAATCAAAAGATTGCCGAAGGCCGAGTCACTCGTGAAATTCCGCTCGGGGTAGAGCAGGTAGACGACGCCCGCGCCGGCGAGCGAGATGCCGAGCGCCTTGCGCAGCGTGATGCGGTCGAAGCCGAGCGTGATGCTGACGAGGAGCGTGAAGATCGGGATGGTCGTGCCGAGGAGCGTCGCGTTAATGACGGTCGTCAGGGACAGCCCCTTGACGAAGAGCAGTTGGTTGAGGACGACGCCGAGCAGCGCATATAGCGCGAAGCGCGCGTAATCGGACTTGCGTATCTTCTGCGCGCGGCCGATGGTGCGCTGCAAGCCGAGGAAGGCGAGCGCCGCGCCCGCCACTCGGAGGACGACGAGGCCCGTGCTCGGCAGGGCGGTGAGCGCGATCTTGCCGACGATGGGCCACGTGCCGAACATCAGTTGGACGGCCACGAGCGCGAGGTGCGGCGCGGCCCCGCCCCCTCGCCTGATTGTCTGCATTCGTCCCCTCCCCCGTGGAGTCCCTTGCCTCGAAAGCGAATGGAGCGGGAAACTTTCTCTCCCCGCTCCATCGGTCGTGCCTGTCAGTTTGGAGAAGTAATCGGCATCTCGGGCCCGGACGAAACGCGCGAGTCTTAAGAATACTCGCCGGCCTTAGCGCCCGTGCCTTCGCCCTCGGGCTCGTCCTCGGGCCGCGTAACGTCTTCGGTCTGGTTGTCGGTCAGCTCGGGCTGTTGCTCCGTGGGCCTGTCGGTCCCGCGCTCGTCCGACTCGCCGTCGCCCGGAACACTGAGCCCCGCCTCGTTCTTCTCGGTCATAAGTTTTTCCTCCCACCTCTGCGTTAAATTTCGCGCCGCGCCCTAGACGATCATCAGGAGCGGGTTCTCTAAAAGTCGCTTGAAAGTTTGCAGGAAGCGCGCGCCCGTCGCGCCGTCGATGACGCGGTGGTCGCAAGACATCGTGACGCGCATCATCTGGCGCACGACCACCTGGTTGTCGCGCACGACTGGCTTCGGCGTGACCGCCCCGACGGCGAGGATCGCCGCCTCAGGCGGGTTGATGACGGCCGTGAACTCGTCTATGCCGAGCATCCCGAGGTTGCTGATGGAGAAGGTCGCGCCCGTGTACTCTTCGGGCATGAGCTTGCGCGAGCGAGCGCGCTCGGCCAGCTCGCGCACCTCGGCCGCAATCTGGCTCAGAGATTTTTGGTCCGCCGCGCGCACCACGGGCGTAATCAACCCGTCCTCGATGGCGACGGCGACGCCAATGTCGGCGTGCTCGTAGTAGCGAATGTTGCGGTCCTGGAACGAGGCGTTGACCTGCGGGTGCTGAATCAGCGCGGCGGCCGCGACCTTGACGATCACGTCGTTGATGCTGAACTTCAGCTCCGGGTCGAGGTCTTTGACGGAGTTGCGCATCTCGACGACGCGGTCCATCTCGATCTCGGTCGTCAGGAAGAAGTGCGGGACGGGGCCGATGGAGGTGACGAGGCGGCGCGCGATGGTCTGGCGCATGACGGAGGTGGGCTCGTCGCGGTAGGCTGACGCGCCTTCGGCGGCCGGGCCCTGAGCGGGCTGAGCGCCCGGCTGGACCGCGCGCAGGTGGCGCTGCGGCGCTTGCGCGGCCTCTTCCGCGGGCTTGCCGGCGCTCATCGCGGCCTCTATGTCGCGCTTGATGATCCGCCCGCCGGGGCCGCTGCCCGTCAGCGTGCGCAGGTTGATGCCGGCTTCGGCAGCCATGCGCGCCGCGAGCGGCGAGACTACGAGACGACCCGTCGCCTGCCCGTCGCCGCCTTGCGCGGCCTGCGCGCCGTTGCCGGAAGCGGCGGGCTGTGGCGGCGGCTGCTGCGCGCCCGCGTCCGCCGCCGCGGGGGCTTTCTGCCCTGCTTCCGCTTTCGCCTCGCCGCCCGCCTGTTGTTGCGGCGCGGCCTGAGCGCCTTGCGTGCCCGACCCGGCTTGAGAGAGCAGGGCAGAGATGTCCTCGTCGGGCTCGCCGATGACGGCGATCATCTGGCCGAGCGGCGCGCTCTCGCCCGCCTGGATGATAATCTTGCGCAGCACGCCGTTCGAGAGCGCCTGCATCTCCATCGTCGCCTTGTCCGTGTCAATCTCCGCGAGCGGCTCGCCCATGGAGACCTTATCGCCCTCTTTCTTGAGCCACCTCGAAATCTGCCCCTCCTCCATCGTCGGGGAGAGCTTCGGCATTACGACCTGTGTAGCCATCCAATACTCCTCAGTAGGCAGTGGGCAGTGGGCAGCGGGCAGTTAAAGACAAAACGCTTTTCGTTTTTACTGCCCACTGCCCACTGCCTACTGCCCACTATTAATCTAGGTACGCCACTGCGCGCACGGCTTTGACGATCTGTTCTACGTCGGGGATCGCGAGCTTCTCAAGGTTCTTGGCGTAGGGCATGGGCACGTCCGCGCCGGAGACGCGGTGGATGGGCGCGTCCAGATGATCGAACGCGCGCACCTGTATCTCGGCGGCTATCTCGGCCCCGACGCCGCAGAAGTGGTGCGACTCCTCCGCGATGACGACGCGGTTGGTCTTCTTGACGGAGTTGACGATGGTCTCAATGTCGAGCGGGCGGATGGTGCGCGGGTCGACGACCTCGCACGAGACGCCCTGCTTCTCCAACTCCTCGGCAGCCTTCAGTGCGACCGGGACCATCAGCGAGCGCGCGATGATGGTCGCGTCCGTGCCCTCGCGCTTCACGTCGGCCACGCCGAGCGGGATCGTGAAGTCCTCGTCGTCCGGCACCTCGCCCTTGTTGCCGTACATGCGCTCCTGCTCTAAAAAGATCACGGGGTCGTCGTCGCGTATGGCGCTCTTCAAGAGCCCCTTCGCGTCGGCGGGCGTCGAGGGCATGACGACTTTGACGCCTGGGAAGTAGGCGTACCAGGACTCCATCGCCTGCGAGTGCTGCGAAGAGACCTGGAAGGCCGAGCCGTTCGGGCCGCGGAAGACAATCGGAATCTTGTACTGGCCGCCGGACATGTAGAGCATCTTGGCCGCGGAGTTGATAATCTGGTCCGTGGCGAGGATGGAGAAGTTGAAGGTCATGAACTCGATGATGGGGCGCAGGCCCGCCATCGCCGCGCCGACGCCGAGCCCCGCGAAACCAAGCTCAGTGATCGGCGTGTCTATCACGCGCTTGGGGCCGAATTCCTGAAGCAAATTCCTCGTGACCTTGTACGCCCCCTGGTACTCGGCGACCTCCTCGCCCATCAGAAAGACGCTCTCGTCGCGTTGCAGTTCCTCGCGCAAAGCCTGGTTGAGCGCGTCGCGCATCGTCATTACGGTCATCTGGTTTCCTCGGTAAATGATGAACGGTAAACGTCGAATGGGAGGGAAGACGGGTCGTCTATTCACCCTTCGCTATTGACCATTCAGCGGATTCGCGTAAACGTCCGTGAAAAGTTCCTCGGGGGCGGGCTCGGGGCTCTCGTCCGCGAAGCGGGCGGCGCGCTCGACCGCCTCGCGCACCTCGCCTTCGATGAGCGCCAGGCGCTCGTCCGTCAGGACGCCCTTCTCCTTCAGGCTCTCCGTGAAGAGCTTGATGGGGTCGCGCTCCTGGTATTTTTCGATCTCGGTACGCGTGCGGTAATTGCCTGGGTCGGACATGGAGTGGCCCATGAAGCGGTAGGTGCGCACCTCCAGGAGCGTCGGCGCGTAGTCGCTTCGGGCGCGCTCGACCGCCCTAGCTACGGCCTCGCGCACGGCGAGCACGTCCATCCCGTCGACGAACTCCGAGGCCATTTCGTAGGCGCACGCCTTCATCGAAACGTCGTGCAGGGACATCGCGCGCTGGAGCGACGTGCCCATCCCGTACTGGTTGTTCTCGCAGATGTAGATGCAGGGCAGCTTCCATAACTGGGCCATGTTAAGCGACTCGTGGAACGCGCCCTGGTTGACCGCCGCCTCGCCGAAGAAGCAGAGCGTGACCTGGTCCGTGCCCTTGTACTTGGTCCCGAAGGCGACGCCGGTGCCGAGCGGAATCTGCCCGCCGACGATGCCGTGGCCGCCGAGGAAGTTCACGCCCGCGTCGAAGAGGTGCATCGAGCCGCCCTTGCCTTTGGAGCAGCCCCCGGCCTTGCCGTAAAGCTCGGCCATGATCTCGTCGGGCGGCGTACCCTTGGCGATGGCGTGGCCGTGGTCGCGGTAGCTCGTCAGGACGTAATCGTCCGGCCTGAGCGCCGAGAGCGCGCCGACGGCGACAGCCTCCTGGCCTATGTAGAGGTGGCAGAAGCCGCCGATCTTGCCGAGGCTGTAACTTTCGGCGCACTTCTCCTCCAGGCGGCGGATGAGAATCATCTGGTGGAGCATCTGGAGGAGGGTCTCGTTGTCGAGTTCCTCTATGCGGGTCTTCTGCTCCTCTTTGCGCGCGACGTTGTCCTCGCGCATGACGGCCGACTCCTCAGGCTCGGCCTCTTTCTCGGCCACGCCGGCGGCGCTCGTCTCCTCCGCGCCGGCGCGCGACTCCGTGGGTCTCGCTTGTTTGGTCATGAACTCAATCTCTCGCCTGGAGGGCCGCGCTTGGAGCGGCCTCGCCTCGAAGACACTCCGGCGCGCGTGCTCTCGCGCGTGTTGTAGTGTTAAAGCCAACTGCGTTGCGAGGGATTATACGCGAGACGGGGGAGCGCGCGCAAAAGCAGGCGCGAAAAAAGAGACGCACGCCCTTTTTGAGGGGCGTGCGTCCGTGAGCATTCGGCTTTTTCGGGAGTTTAGCGGAAGTTGTCTATGGCCGCGGCGTTCAGGGATTCGGCGAGTGTGGGCACGAGCTTGCGCGCGTGCTTGTCCTGCTGCATGTTGCGCGCGGCGGCCGTCAGCAGTTGCTCGGTCGTCTCGCCGTCATCGGGGAAGCAGGAGATGCCGAGGCTGACGCCGACCTCGACGGTCTTGCCCGTGCGGACGGGGAACTTCTGCGACTCGACCGCGGAGCGTATGCGCTCGGCCACCATGTTCGCCATCACGGCCGAGGCCATGGGCATGATGGCGACGAACTCGTCGCCCGCGTAGCGCGCGAGGATGTCCATCTGGCGCATCTCTTTCTTGATGACCTTGGCGATGCCCGCCAGCACGCGGTCGCCGACGGCGTGCCCGTAGGCGTCGTTGACCTTCTTGAAGTCGTCAACGTCGAGCGAGATGACGGCGAGCGACTCCTTGTTGAGCCGCTGGCCCTCGGCGATGCGCTGTTCGAGCATCATGTAGAAGGCGCGCGAGTTCGGCAGGTCGGTCAGCGGGTCCGTGAGCGCGCTCTCCCTGGTCTTCTCGAACGTCAAGGCGTTGTTGAGCGCCGAGGAGGCGTGCTGCGAGACAGACTCCAGCAGGCGCACGTGCTCGGTCGTGTAGGAGACGCGGCTCTTCGAGTAGAGCGTGATCGCGCCGAACGCGCCGTCCTCGCGAATCAGGGGCGAGACGAGCACGCCGCGAATGCTCTTGGTGATCTCTTCGGGGACGCCGACCAGGTCCAACTCGGGCGACGCGTTGCACATGGAGCGCGCGTTGGCGATGACCCAGCCGGTGATGCCGTCGCCGACGTTCAGGCGGCGCTTGGCGAAGATTTCGGGGTTCTCGCCGGCGCAGTGCGCGGGGAGCGCCTTGCCCGTCTTCTCGTCAACGAGGTAAATGACGCAGGTGTCGAATGGCACAATCGCGCGCAGCTTGCTGGAGACGAGCGAGACGGTGTCTTGCAGGTTGAGCGACGAGCCTATGGTCTGCGCGATCTCGTGGAGGGCGAAGACCTCGCGCTGCGCTTCAGTGATGGAGCGGAACCCGAGCGTGTTGTCGGGCGCGCCGAGCGTGTCCGGCGCGAGGCCCGCGTCGGGCCGCGCGTTCGTCTGGTCTTCGAGCAACTCCGAGGAGACCTGCTCCTGTATGTCGTGCTCGGCGATCATGTCGTCGAACTTCTCGACGTTGGCGATGAAGACTTCGACCACGCGCGGGTCGAAGGAGGAGCCGGCCATCTTCCTCAGGAGCCCGAGGGAGTCCTCGCGCGTCATGCCCTTGCGGTAGGGGCGGTCGCAGCGCGTCGCGTCGTAAAAGTCCACGACCGAGATGATGCGCGCGACGAGCGGAATGTGCTGGCCTTTGAGTCCCCTGGGGTAGCCGGAGCCGTCCCACTTCTCGTGGTGGAAGCGGACGATATCTTCGACCGGGTAAGGGAAGCCGACGCGCTTGAGGATGTCGCCGCCGACGGTCGTGTGAATCTTCATCTTGGCGAACTCTGACTCGGTCAGCTTGCCGGGCTTGTTCAGGATGTACTCGGGGACGGCGAGCTTGCCTATGTCGTGGAGGAGCGCGCCCGCGACGAGCGCCTGGAGTTCCGACTCGGTGACCTTGAGCAGCCTGCCCATCTCGGTCGCGTAAATCTGCGTGCGGCGGACGTGGCCGTGCGTCGTCTGATCCTTCGCGTCAATCGCGATGGCGAGCGACTCGATGGTGTTCATGTGAAGGTCGGCCATCTCCTGTATGTGGCGAGCCTTCTCCGCCTCGCTCCGCTTGGCTTCAGCGACGCGCTGCTCGTCGAAGCGGTAGAGGAGATGGACGAGCCCTATGATGAGGAGGCCGACGAAGACGAAGGGGATGCTGCCGCTATGCAGCGCCGCGTAGAAGAGGGCGGCTGAGGCCGCGCTGCCGACCTCGGTCATCGAAGTCCAGACCAGGCTCTCGCGCGAGAGCGTCAGGCGCGTCTTGCCGGGGTCGAAGGCGATGAAGGCCGCGGTGGCGATGGTGCTGAGGAAGTACTGGACGAGCGCGAGCGCGCACAAGGGCAGGAGCAGGAGTTCGAGCTGTAAGCCCTGTGAGCCGACCTCCGCGCCCTTGAAAAATGCGTGCACCAGCAATCCGTAGAGCGTGGCCGCGGCGTATGTCGAGATGATGGCAGCGCCCGTGGTGAAGACGGTGATGCGCCGGTCGGAGGATTTCCAGGAGGAGACGAAGCCGACCGTGGCGGCCAGAAGGACCGCCGGCCCGACCGTCCCATTGGGGCCGACCGCGTACATCATCGCCGCCAGGAAGATGAAAGCGTCCGCGACGGACTTCTCGCTCTGGCTGACGCCGTCCGCGTTCGTCGCGGAGACGGTGAAGCGGCTGGCGACGAGCGTTAAGACGAAAAGCCCGGCCAGGGGCGCGAGGCCCGTCCAGCCGGTCAAAGGCAGCTCGACTATCGAAATCAGGGAAAGGACCAACAGCACGGAGGCCAGCGAGGCGACGCAGCCCAGAAGTGCGAGAGTTTTCCAGTTTCCTTCCGGCATGACGAAAATTTTTATCCCCTTAGAAATGAACGCTTGTTGGAAGATTGTTTTGGCTGTCGCTTGAGGACGTTTTGCCCGAAAAGCTGAAGTCTTGCCGCTTCGGACTAGAGGAGCGAATGAAAAAAACTTAAATATGCCAAACGTGTTGGCATGTGATTAACAATACTTAATTTGCGGTCGTCAGTCAAGGCTTTTCTGGGGTCGCGGCGGGGTAAGGAGTCCAAAAAATACGTTTATTTCCGGCGGTTCTAGTGCTACACTCGACGCGCCGAAAATTCGTAAGCGCCCTTCAAAGTTGAAAGACCGGTCGTGTCCAAGGCGGCCCGGCGTCCTTCGAGACGCGCGGGACGGGTTTGCACGCCGGAAGACTGGGACAAGGCGGGCATAAAATCAGGAATGATCGGAACTGCCCCGTAAATCGGCTCCCTCGCGTTCTCTTCTTTGGGAGGGGCCGATTTCGCGCGGGTCAAACAAGCGGCGGAGTTGAAGCCAACAGCGTTCCGGCGGAGACGACAGACGCTTCGGCAAAGGCTCCTTAACAATCTGGCCCGGCGGGTCAGCAGGAGACAAATTCGATGCGTAAAACCTTAGCCCTTCTCACACTGCTCGCAGTCATCGCCCTCGGGGCGGGCTGCGCCAGCGAGAACACGAACAACGCGGGTAACACCACGACGAACACCACCACCAACACGACCACGAACACCACGACGACGCCGATGAGCACGCCGTCGCCGACGATGAACACGAACAACGCCGGGAACACGGGCAACGGGAACGCCGGCGGGACGGCGAACAACGCCAACGCCAACCGGCCCGGCAACGCCAACAACATGAACGGCATGAACATGAACAACGGCAACGCCACCGGCAACCGCGGCAACCGGAACATGTAGTTCGGATTCCCGATAGGCCGTGTGCAACAGGCGCGTTGAGACATCAGCGCGCCTTGCTTTTTAAGAGGCGGGCAAAAGGGTTTCCAGATTCATGCCAGACCTTTCCGATCCCTCAGACCTGACGAAGACGCCCTTCCGGCTCATCACGGACGCGGAGGAGGCGCGCGCCGCGGCGCTGGCACTTCAGCAGGAGACAATCGTCGGCCTGGACACGGAGACTTACTGGGACGCTGCCGCCAACCGCTCGCGCGTCTCCCTGGTGCAGGTCGCGCCGCGCGCAGGCCACGTCCTGGTCTTCGACCTCTTCGCCGTCGACGTGGAAGTCCTGCGCCCCCTGATCGAGTCCCCGGACATCACCATGACGGCGCACAACGCGCGCTTCGACGAGGCGATGCTCGCAGGGGCGGGCTTGCGGCCCGCGGCCTTCGTGGACACGCTCAGGCTGGCGCGCTCCGCCCTGCGGCTGCCCTCCTACAGCCTGGCCGGCGTCACCGCGCACCTCTTCGGGATTGAGCTGGACAAGAGTTACCAGAAGTCCAACTGGAAGCGCCGCCCGCTCTCGCGCAATCAGTTACAGTACGCCGCGGCGGACGCGATCATCACGCTGCGCGTCTACGAAGAGCTTGGGCGCATCCTGACGGAGCAGGGGAAGTTCGACGCGGCGCTGAGCGCGGCTACCCTTCAGCCTTCGAGCGGCGAGGCTCGCGCGCCGCGCAAACGTCGCGCGCCGCAACCGCCGCCGCGACCGCTGACGGACGAGGAGAAGCGCGCCGTCAGAGCTTTGAAGAAGTGGAGGCTGGAGAGGTCGTTCGCGGAGCACGTCCCGGCCTACATGATCTGCCCGGACCGCACGCTCGAACACCTTGTCTTGGACAGGCCGGAGACAGTTGAAGCCCTCAACTCCATACACGGCCTCGGGGCCTCAAAAATCTCACGCTTCGGTGCGGAGCTACTGGAAGAACTCAAACGCGCCTTCGGCGAATAATGAAACGAACCACGAAACAACGCTAGGAGACAAGAGGCTCAGGCTCTTTCGTGCCTCTTAGTGTGGCTTCGTGGTTCGCCCAGTTCCTTCGCCTCAAACTCCGCCCGCCGCGTCGCGACGTGGGGCGGAAGAGAGTTGGCTGGCTAACTCCTCAGCGGAAGTCACGGGCTGCTGGCAAGTGTAGTGCTCGCAGACGTAGGCGGTGGGGCGGCCGCCAATGGCGTTGCGGTCGCGCAGGAGCGGGACAAGCGTCGCGGCGCGCGCGTCTCCTTCGACGGCCTGCGCGACGATTTTGTTAGGCAGGTATCGCGCCCACACTTCACGCAGCAGGGCGCGCGTCTCTTCACTCCCGGCCGGGCCTACGACCGCGATCTCCTTCGGCGTCGAGAGGTGAAAGTCCAGCGCGCCGAGCAGTCGGCCGAACGCGGAGCTATAACGCTTCAACGTGTCGCTCAGGAGTCTGAAGAGCGCGACGGCTTTCCTCTCATAATCCTCTACGCCGGTCAGGGCCGCCAGGTGAAGCAGGACTTCGGCGGCCACGGAATTACCCGAAGGCGTCGCGTTATCCAGGTAGTCCTTCGAGCGCACGATCAATTCCTCGTGGCTCTTGCCCGTGTAGAAGAAGCCCCCCTCCTCCTCGTCCCAGAACTCCTCTATCATCTTGTCAGTCAAAGCCCTGGCCTCTTCGAGCCAACGCAGCGTGCCCGTAGCCTCGTAGAGCGCCAGCAGCCCGTCCGCGAAGAACGCGTAGTCTTCCAGGTAGCCGTTGAGCTTGGACTGCCCGTCCTTGTGCGTCCGAAGCAGCAGCCCGTCGCGTCGCAGGTTCGCAAGGACGAACTCCGCGTTCTTCTCGGCTATCTCCCTGTAGTCGTCGCGTTCGAAAATGGCACAGGCTTCTGCGAAGCTCGCCAGCATGAGCCCGTTCCACGCCGTCAAAATTTTCTCGTCGCGGCCGGGCTTCACGCGCTTCTCGCGCGCCTCGAAGAGCGCTTGCCGCCCGCGCCCCAGCACATCACTCAAACGCCCGGCCGACACCGACAGCTCCTTCGCGGCCTCTTCGACGGAGCGCGTGACGTGCAGGATGTTCTTGCCCTCGAAGTTCCCGGCCTCGGTCACGTCGTAGTAGGCGTTGAAGAGCGCGGCCTCTTCCGCGCCCAGAATCTCTTCGACTTCCCCTACGCTCCAGACGAAGAACTTGCCCTCGTGCCCTTCGGAGTCCGCGTCCTGCGTGGAGTAAAAACCGCCGCCCGCGTCCGTCATCTCGCGCACGACGTAGTCGAGCGTCTCCTCCGCGACGCGCCTGTAAAAATCGTCCTTCGTCTGCTGGTAAACGTGCAGGTAGTGGCGCGAGAGCAGGGCGTTGTCGTAAAGCATCTTCTCGAAATGAGGGACGAGCCACCGCGCGTCCGTCGAGTAGCGATGAAAGCCGCCGCCGAGCTGGTCGTACAACCCGCCCTCGGCCATCTTGCGGCAGGTGTTCTCGACCATCTCAAGCGTCTCACTCTTCCCTGTGCGGTGGTACTGACGCAGGAGAAACTCCAGGTTCATCGCGGCGGGGAACTTCGGCGCGCCCCCGAAGCCGCCGTGGCGCGCGTCGTAGCTGCGCGTGATGTGGCGCTCGGCCGCGTCCAGCAGCCCCAGGTCCAGCGCCTCGCCAGACTCGCGCGCCTGCCCCATGCGTTTCAACTGCGCGAGCACGGAGACGGCCGTCTCCGTCACCTCGTCCGGCCGCGCGCGGTAGGCTTCGGCCACGCCGGCGAGCACGCGCGGGAAGCCGGGCATGTTGTACCTGTCCTCGGGCGGGAAATACGTGCCGGCGTAAAATGGCACACCCTCCGGCGTCAGGAACACAGTCATGGGCCAGCCGCCGTGCCCCGTCATCATCTGCACCGCGTTCATGTAAATCTGATCCAGGTCCGGCCGCTCCTCGCGGTCAACCTTGACGTTGACGAAAAGCTCGTTCATCAGCCGCGCGATCTCTTCGCTCTCGAACGACTCGTGGGCCATGACGTGGCACCAGTGGCACGCGGAATAGCCTATGCTGAGCAGCACGGGCTTGTCCTCCTCCCGCGCCTTCGCGAACGCCTCCTCGCCCCACGGACACCAGTCCACTGGGTTGTCCGCGTGCTGCAAAAGATAGGGACTCGTTTCCTTAGAGAGACGGTTAGTGTGCTTGCTGCCGGCCATGATTCCCCCGTAAATTTTAAGGTTTCGTTCATTCTACATGCTGCGTCTCGAAGATGCCTAACAGCGGAAGCAAGTGGCGCGAGCGTCTTCCCAGGCTTCGACTAAATCGCCTCCGCTTTGCTATACTCACTGACTGAACGCTCATTCATTTTTAGCAGCCCACTTATCTAACAGGCGAACGTTTATCAGGACAGGAGTAAATCAGCTTGGAACGCGAAACTCTGGAAATGGACGTGGTGTTCGTCGGGGCGGGGCCGGCGAACCTGGCGGGCGCATTGCACCTGGCGAGGCTCGTGCGCGAGCACGACGAGAAAGTTGGTAAAGGTGAGCGGGAAGGGAAGCCGCTCGGGGAGATCGAGATTGGTGTCATCGAGAAGGGCGCTTACGTCGGGGCGCACATCCTGTCGGGCGCGGTCATGGACCCGCGCGCGCTGAAGGAGTTGATGCCGGATTTCGTGGAGCAGGGCGCGCCGCTCGAATCGCCCGTCAACGAGGACTTCTTCCTGTACCTGACGAAGACGCGCGCCATCAGGTCGCCCATCACGCCGCCGCCGCTCAAGAACCACGGCTATTACATAGTCTCTCTGAACCGCCTGACCGCGTGGCTCGGCGAGAAGTGCGAGGAGGCGGGCGTCAACATCTTCCCGGAGTTTCCGGGCGCGGAGATGCTCTACGACGAGGAGGACCGTGTCGTCGGCGTCCGCACGGGCGACAAGGGGATTGACAGGGAGGGGAAGCCGAAGGCCAACTTCGAGCCCGGCGTCGACCTCCGCGCGAAAGTCACGGTGCTCGGCGAAGGCCCGCGCGGCTCGCTGACCAAGCGGCTCACGGAGCGGCTGGGCCTGAACCAGGGGCGCGAGCCGCAAGTCTACAGCCTGGGCGTCAAGGAACTCTGGGAGTTGCCCGACGACCGTTACCCGACGGGGCGCGTCACGCACACGCTGGGGTTCCCCTCGGACGCGAAGACCTACGGCGGCGGGTGGATTTACGGGATGCAGAACCGCATCCTCAACATCGGCTACGTCACGGGGCTCGACTACCGCGACCCGCTCCTCGACCCGCACGCCGAGTTCCAGCGCTTCAAGCAGCACCCGTTCCTCGCCAAGCTGCTCGAAGGCGGCAAGATGATTCGCTACGGGGCGAAGACGATTGCCGCGGGCGGCCCCTTCGCCATGCCGCAGATTTACGCCGACGGCGTCCTGCTCGTGGGCGACTGCGCGGGCTTCCTCAACTCGCAACGCCTGAAGGGCATTCACACGGCCATCAAGAGCGGGATGCTCGCGGCCGAGACGATCTTCGAGGCGTTATTGGCACAGGATTTTTCCAGCAGGCAGCTCGCGCGTTACGAGCAGCTCGCCAACGAGAGCTGGATCATGAAGGAGTTGCGCCGCGTCAGGAATTTCCACTCGGGCTTCCGCCACGGGCGCTGGCTCGGCCTGGTGAACGCCGGGTTGCAGTTCGTCACGGGCGGCCGCTCCTGGGGAGTCTTCGACCGCGCCGCCTCGGAGGCCGGGCACGAGGCGATGGAGAAGCTGTCGGATTACGGCTACCGCGGCGACAACATAGAGCAGCGTTACGACGGCCTGCGCTTCGACGGCAAGCTGACCTTCAACAAGCTGACGGACGTGTACCACGCGGCGGTCGGCCACGACGAAGACCAGCCCGTACACCTGCACGTGCTCGACACGAACATCTGCTCGACGCGCTGCGCCGAAGAGTACGGCAACCCGTGCCAGCGCTTCTGCCCCGCGGCCGTCTACGAGATGGTCGAGGACGGCGCGGAGGGCAAGCGCAAACTACAAATCAACTTCTCGAACTGCGTCCACTGCAAGACCTGCGACATCATGGACCCCTACCAGATCATCAACTGGGTCACGCCCGAAGGCGGAGGCGGCCCCGATTACAAAGGCATGTGAGTAATCCATTCGGGAGCCTGCCTTAAAGAAAGGTGAGGACAAGTGATTGAAGATAAGGCGACGGAGAGGTGGAAAGAGCGGCTTAAGAAACTCGGCCTGATCGTCAACATGGGAGCCGACAAGCCGAAGCCCGGCACTACGCCGAAGGCTAAGGTTGATTCAAAGGCGGGTAAGAAGTGCGGTAAGAGGTGATGACCAAACTATAACCCGCACTGAAGAATCTTATTATTTAAGGACCCCTCTTGCTTTATAATGCGTTTAATCAAGGCTGCGTCCATTTCTTCTCATAGGATGGTGTGCCGTGAATAATAGGGTTGTCGCAATCGCAAGCGTGAGGGGGTTCATTAACGCCGCGCAGGCGGTCAAGCACCGCAGTCTATTCGTCATCTGTGGCCTCCTGCTCGTCGCTGGCCTGGCATGCGCCCGAGACCAAGAATACAAGTTGGAGATTCGGCGTAGCTTCCCCAGCCTGGAAAAACCTGAGGGGCCTCCCCAACACGGCGACTACTCCTACTTTAAGGTGCTGGAGAACGGGGGCACGGTCGGCTCCCTATACCTCACGCAACCTCAAGAAGCTGTTTTTATAATATGGGACGGGGAAGTGATAGCCGGCCCGCTAACTACCGTAGAACAAATTGAAGAGGCGTATGAGTTGCTCAGGAGAGAATCGGCAGAAGGTCACGACATTCGGACGGACATCATGAATAAATATCCGACGGGCCGAAACAAGCGTTACCGCGTTTACGACTCCAAAGGAAATTTAATCCGCGAAGAGGGTAACCCATAAAGGTCGTCGCCTCTCAAGCGGCGGCATGTGACCTCTCACACTCACAGCGCTCAATGAAGAAAGGCCGCAGGAAGTAATATGAAGCCCCGCTCCCAATGGCGAAATAACTACAACCAGGACGGGGTATTTACATTTAGGTAAAAATTGGACCGCCCACGAGAAAAGGTAATTGACACCCCTCCCCATTCGTCATATCTTGCGTGCGTCCGCCCTGACAGAGTATGAAGAACTCCTCCCCTCCGCCGTCCAGGAACCGCCGCAGGTATCCGCGCATCAGTTACTCCCTCGAAGTCGACTGGGGGCCGTCGCCCGAGTGTGCCTACAAGGGCCGGGTCACGACGCTCAGCGTCGGCGGCTGTTTCCTACAGACCAAAGCGGCGGCCCCGAAGGATGCGTTGATCTACATTCGCCTCCTGTTAGCGCCGAAGAGCGAGAACGTGATGGAGGGCGTGGTCTGGGGGCGTGTGGCGTACCACCAGCCGGAAGAGGGACTGGGCGTCGAGTTCATGAAGCTGCCGCCGGGGTACGAAGAGCACATACGGGACATAGTGGAGTTCAACCTGGAGGGCGGCGGGGAGGTTTAATTGCGCCGCCCGGCGACTCACTCGACCGCCCACGGTAGCGAAGGTGCAAGGTGGTGGGCAGCAATTAAAGCCGTTACTGCTTTCTGCCTTCCGCCTTCTGTTTTATGCGTCTTGCCCCTGAAGCTCACAGACACATAGAGGCTTTCCTGCGCGAGCGCAGGCGTTCGGAGGCGCTGCGGTTGCCGCCTGTGCACGTGTACGCGGGGCGCGCGTCCAGGTTGTTCACGAGGACGTTCGGGATTCTGGCGATAACGTTCGGGAGTCGCGTCTTCGTCTCGGCCAGGGTGTTGAGGCGCGACGAGCGCGGGCGGCTGGCGGTCCCTGCGGCGCTCGTCGTTCACGAGGCGATGCACGTCTTGCAGTACAACGAGGCGGGGTTCTTCGGCTTCCTCTTTTCTTACTTGCGAGAGTACTGGCGCGAGCTGCGGGCGCAGCCGGGTTGGGGTCGCGCCGCGCGCCAGGCCGCCTACCTAGCCATCAAACACGAGCGCGAGGCTTACGAGGCCGAGGGCGCGTACACGGTCTGGGCCGCCCTGATAAAGGTAGGGGAAGAGAACCCGCGCCCCTGAGCGCAGGGGCCTCGGGCCGGCAAGGCTGCGGGCACACTTCGGCCCGGCGTTAGAGTCTCAGAGAGACGACCTACTCCTCCTCGGTGATCTCGAAACCGATCTTGCCCTGCTGGACTTCTTCGAGGGCGATGCGCGTGGGCTTGTGCTTCAGCGGGTCGATGTCTATGCGCGGGCGCGCGCCACGCTGTAGCTGCTTGCTGCGTTTGGCGGCGACGATGATTAAGCGATACTTCGAATCCATCTCCGGGCTATTATTCTCCTCTTCTACGTTGTTCAAATTCTCGTCCTCTGTTTTAGCCATTTTGCTTCCGACCTCCACGACCTGCCCCTCCGCTGACAAAACATTAATTTTGATTGATACGAGCCTTCGTCAATTCACAGTGTCTTCGGCCTCGCGTTTGAAGCTGGCGAGAATCCGCCGGGCCGCGTCCTCCTGCCGCTCGCGCCGCGCGCGCTCGGCGTAGATGATCGACGCGAGCAGGCCGGCCGCGCGCTGCGCGTCGTCGTTGATGACGACGTACTGAAACTCCCTGTAGTGCTCGACCTCTTCGACGGAGTTCCTGAGCCGCAGGTTGAGGTCGTCCTCACGCTCCGTGCCGCGCGCCGACAGCCGCTCCCTTAAGACCTCGAACGACGGCGGCAGGATGAAGACGCTCGTCGCGTCCTGCGCCATCCGGCGCACGCTGGCCGCGCCCTGCACGTCAATCTCCAGGATGATGTCGCGCCCCGCGGCCCGCTCGCGCTCGATCTGCGAGTAAGCGGTGCCGTAGAGGTTGCCGTGCACGACGGCCCACTCCAGGAACTCGCCCGCCTCTATCATCCGGCGGAACTCCTGCTCCGAAACGAAAAAATAGTGCTGCCCGTCCGTCTCGCCCTCGCGCGGGCCGCGCGTCGTAAACGAGACAGAATAGCCAAGATTTGGCACATTTTTCAACGCGCGGCGAATCAGCGTGCCCTTGCCGCCGCCCGAGGGCGAGCTGACGACGACGAGCATCCCGCGCCCCGCGCTCACCTCCGAGCGGGTCGCGCCGCCCGCCTGTTCTTTAAGCTCACTCGACATTCTGCACTTGCTCGCGCAGCTTTTCGACGGCCCCCTTAATAGTCAGGCCCGCGTCTTTGACCAGCAGGTCGGTCGACTTCGAAAGCACCGTGTTCGCCTCGCGGTTCAACTCCTGCAAGAGAAAGTCCAGCCGCTTGCCCGTCTCGCCCTCGCTCGCGAGCGCCTCGCGGAACTGCACGAGGTGACTCTTCAAACGGGCTATCTCTTCCGAGATGTCGCTGCGGTCGGCGAGGTAGGCGACTTCCTGTGCCAGCCGCCCCTGGTCGATCTCTATCGCCTGGCCGTCGCGCGCCACCAGCTCGCCGATCCTTTTCTGAAGGCGCGCGCGGTAGCTGTCCACGAGCGCGCCCGCGGCCGCCTCTATGATGGGGACCTGCTGGGAAATCTCGTCGAGGCGCGCGCCCATCTCCGCCGCGAGCGCCTCGCCCTCGCGCTCGCGCATCTGCTCCAACTCTTCGAGCGCCTCGTCCACGGCCTGCTCGACGCCGGCGATCATCTTCTCGTCTATGCCGTCGCGCACGGGCTGCATCGCGCCCGGCAGCCGCGCCAGCACGTTGATGTCCGGCTCGCCCGCGATCTCGAACTCCTGCTGCATGGAGCGCAGGGCGCTGATGAAGCCGGCGATGAGCGGGCGGTTCAGCTCGTAGGCCACCTCGCCCGTGCGCTCGAAAGTGATGCTGGCGTCGACGCGGCCGCGCGAGAGGCGCGCGCCGATGCGCCGCTTGATCTGCGATTCGAGAGCCGACAGCTCCGAGCCGAGCCGCAGATGTACGTCCAGAAACCTGTTGTTGACGGTCTTGAGGTCAACCGCGACCGAGAAGTTCTCGCCAGCGGCCGCCCCGCGCCCGAATCCGGTCATTGATTTCATAAAAAGCAGTGGGCAGCAGGCAGTGGGCAGTGGGCAGTTAAAAGCAGCTTGTCTATGCTGCCAACTGCCTACTGCCCACTGCCCACTGTTACGTCCTCCTCTTCATCGGCGAACTGCAATTCGTAAAGGCGTCGGTAGATGCCGCCGCGGGCCAGCAACTCCGTGTGCGTCCCGGTCTCGACGATGCGGCCGCTCTCCACGACGACTATCTGATCGGCGCGGCGCACGGTCGAGAGTCGGTGCGCGATGACGATGGTCGTGCGGTCGCGAATCAGGTTCGCGAGCGCGCGCTGCACGAGCCGCTCGGACTCCGCGTCGAGCGCCGAAGTCGCTTCGTCCAAAATCAGCACGGGCGCGTCCGCGAGCACCGCGCGCGCGATTGCCAGGCGCTGCCGCTGGCCGCCCGAAAGAAAGATGCCGCGCTCGCCGACTATGGTGTCGTAGCCGTCGGGCAGTTCCTGTATGAAGTCGTGCGCGAAGGCGACGCGCGCGGCCTCTTCGATCTCGGCGGCGCTGGCGTCCAGGCGGCCGTAGGCGATGTTGTGGCGCACGGTGTCGTTGAAGAGCACCGTCTCCTGCGTGACGAGCGCGATGTGACGGCGCAGGGAAGTCACGCGCGCGTCGCGCAGGTCCGTGCCGTCCCAGAGCACCGCGCCGGTCGTCGGGTCGTGGAACCGTGGGAGCAGTTTCGTCAAAGTGGACTTGCCGCCGCCCGACTCTCCGACGAGCGCCACCATCTTCCCGGCGGGGATGCGTAGAGAGACGCCGCGCAGCACCGACCTGGTCTCGTTCGCGTAGCCGAAGGAAACGTCGCGCAACTCTATCTCGTTCTTCAGCGGCGCGAGTTCCACGGCGTTCGACTTTTCGGGAATCGCGGCGTGCTCGTCCATCACCTCCCAGACGTGGCGCGCGGCCGCGAGCGCCTGCTCCATGCTGTTCGACAGACGCGAGAGCTTGCGCATCGGATCGTAAGAGCGGAAGAGGAAGAAGAGGAAGGTCAGGAACTGCGCCGCGTTCATGCGGCCCGCCATGATCTCGCGCTGGCCGAAGTAGAGCAGGATGACGACGGCGACGACGCCGATCATCTCAATGACGGGCGGCGAGAGCGCGGCTATCTTGGCCGAGCGCAGATTGGCCCGGACGATCTCGCGCGCGACCGCGGAAAAGCGGCGGCCCTCGTGCTCCTCGGCCCGGTAGGCTTTGACGATGGTCTGGTTGGCTAACGCCTCCTGCGCCGTGTCGGTCAAACGCTTGTTGCCCTCGAAGGATTCTCGCGCAAGGTTGCGGAGCGAGCGGCCGAAGCGCGCCGTCAGGACGGCGATGACGGGCGCTATCAGGAGCGAGCCGAGCGTGAGTCGCCAGTTGTAGTAGAACGAGGCAGAGAGGAAGGCTATGAGCGTGAAGCTCTCGCGCAGCATGTCGCGTAAGGTCGCGGTCACGGCCACCTCGATTGCCGCCGCGCTCGTCACGAGCCGCGAGACGAGGTAGTTCGTCCGGTGGCGCTCGAAGAAGTTCGCGCTCTGGCCCAGAACGTGGCTGTACAACTCGCGGCGCAGGCGGAAGACCGCCGACTGGCCGACGCGCGCCATCAGGTAGGAGGAGAAATATTCGGCCACGCCCTTGACGAGCGTGAAAACAATGAGCAGGATGGCGATGGTGCGCCAGGCAGCCAGGCCCGAAGTTGGGATGACGTTTTGGAGGCCGAAGAGCGTCGGCGTGCGCTGGCCGGCCTCGCCCGCGAAAGCCTGGTCGAAGATGGGGACGATGAGCGCGCCGGTGGCGCTCTCCAAAAGCCCTACCACGACCATGCAGACGGTCGCGAGGGAAAAAATCCCCAGGTGCGGCTTGAGGTATTTGAGAAGTCGCCGAAATTCCTGCATCGCTAGACCAGCGCGAATCCCCTTGACTCTACTGCTGAAGGAAGGGTTGAGCCGACGCCCGTAAATCGGCAAACCCTGACTATACTGACCCTAAACTTACGGCGTCAAGGCGAGCCAGGGCGCGCGCAATACAAGTCGGTGCCGCCTGCCGCGAGCGGGCGGGTGCTCGACGTTGCTGACCCGCCCGCTCGCGGCAGGCGGTACTGACTCGATTGCCTCCTGCACGGCCGCCGCTTGATTATTTCGCCCGCGCGCGAGATTCTTCTGCCTCTACAGCCCAAGTGCGCTATAATGCTGCCCCGCTAAGACCGAAGTTGAGCCGGCGACTACAAGAGAGAATCGTGGAACAACGTGAAACTAAGATGAGCACAGGTCGGCGCTTGCTAATCGTGGACGACGACGCGGACCTGCGCATTCTGCTGGCGGGCTACTTCCGCCGCATCGGTTACGAAGTCGAAGAGAAGGAGAGCGGCCACGCGGCGCTGGAGCCGGCCGTGGCAGGGAAATACGACTGCTTCATCTTCGACGTTTCGATGCCCGGCATGAGCGGGATTGACCTGCTGAAGCGCGTGCGCGACCGCGGCGTCAAGACCCCCGCCATGTTCCTGACGGCGCACGACAGCATCGACGACAAGGTCGCGGGCTTCGAGGCCGGCGCGGACGACTATTTGGGAAAACCCTTCAACCCGAGGGAACTCGAAGTCCGCGTCGAAGCGCTCCTGCGCCGCTCGCAGGGCGCGCCAGGGCAGCCGGCCGCGGGCGACGACGAGCGTATCACGGTCGGCGAACTCGTCATCGACAAGCGGCGGCACGAGGTCTCGCTCGGCGGGTCGCGCGTGGAACTGACGCCGCTCGAATTCCAGATTCTGGAACTGCTGGCCTCGGAGCCGGGCCGCGCCTGGTCGCGCAACGCGCTTCTGGATCAGGTCTGGAGCACGGAGTACGAAGGCTACCAGCGCAACATAGACCCGCACATCAACCGGCTGCGGAAAAAGCTCGAAGCCGACCCGAAGAACCCGCACTACGTTCTGACCGTGCGCGGCGTCGGCTACAAGCTCAACGAAACCCCATAATCCAGACGCCGCCGGGGCGGTCAACCCGAGGCCGCACGGCGCGCGTCTTAACCTCGTTATGACTCCTATGCCCCAAAAGTCTTATTCAACGCTTCTCCGCTTCGCCCTCCTGACACTAATCTTCGCCGCCGCCACGCCCGCCGCGCACACGCGCGCGCAGGCGACCACGCCCGCCGCGCAGACGAAGACTTCGCTCCACCTGCGCTGGCCCGCGCAGGAAGGCGTCCTGCGCTACCGCCTACAGCTCGCGCGCGACGAACAGTTTCAGGACATAGTTTTCGACCGCGCCGTTTTTGGCACAGAGTACGTGGTGACGGAACTCGGGCCTGGGAGATATTTCTGGCGCTTCGCCCCGGCCGTCAAAGAGACCGGGACGTTCTCGCCCGCGCGCCCGATTGAGATAGCCGCCGACGCCGCGGCGACGGACTCCGGCGGCGAGGCGAGGCCGCGGCCGACTCCGGGCACGCTCGCCCCCGCGAGCAACACGGGCTGGCGCACGACGACAGGCTTAGTGGCCCGGCCGCTCGTCGCGCACCTGCGCTCGGGCACCAGCTCCGACGTGGTCGGCGTCAACTCGGACGGCATGGTCTACGGGTTGGACGGGACCAACGGCGTCGCGCTGTGGACGGCGCGCTTCCGCCCGAACGCCAAGCGCGGCGAGCCCACCGGCAACGGCGGCGCGCCGGTCTTCACCCCTGTGCTCACAGAGGGGCGCGACAACTTGAACAACGTCGTCGTCGCCTTCGACGGCGGCGTGCGCGCGATTGAAGGCTCCACGGGGCGCGAGTTGTGGCGCGCGCCGCTCGCGAGTCGCGCCGTCGGCGGAGCAATCGCCGCGCCCGCGGACGGCGGGGCCAGGGCGTTGCTGGTCGCGGGCGACAATTCGTCGCTGACCGTGATTGACCCCGCGAACGGGAAAGTCGTTTCCGAGGCCAAACTGGACGGCGCGGTGGTCGCGACGCCGACCGCTTTCCCGCTCGGCGGCGGGAGCGGCGTGGCCTTGGCGCTCGCGGGCGGGACGCTGGAGGTGCGCGACCACGCGGGCCAGCGCGTGCGCGTCATCAAGATGGACACGAACATCACCACGCCCGCGCTCTACGTCCCGAGCGCGCGCGCCGCGCTCGTCCTGGTCGGGACCGAGAACGGCCTCATCTCCCTCGGCGCGGAAGACCTCAAACCCCTGGGCCGGATCGCGACGGAGTCTGACGCCCCGGCCGGCACACTTTCGGCCGCGGACCTGGACGGCGACGGCGCGCTGGAAGTCCTGATGCTGACGCGGCGCGGTCGTCTCGTCGCGGTCGGCACGACCGACGGCCGGATCAAGTGGTACACGCCGGGCGCGACCGACGCGTCTTCGGCGGCCTTCGCGGACTTGAACAGCGACGGCGTGCTGGACGTGCTGGTCGCGGGCGGCCAGGACTTCGCGCGCGGGTTTTCGGGGCGCGACGGCTCGCTCATCTGGAAGGCCGAAGAGGAGGCGAAGGGGAGCGCGCAGGACGGCGCGTCGGCGGGCACGCGCGCGCTCGTGACGGGGACTTTCGGCGCGGGCTCGACCGCCTACGTCGTCGGCACCGATACCGCGCGCACGGGACTGCGCGCCGTCGGCCTGCCCAAAGATTCCGTCAAGGCGGCGAAGGAATAAAATTTCTCAGTCAGGAGACTTCAAAGGGATGGCGCTCTGGATAATCGCTGTGCTGCTCGTACTCGGCTGGTCCGTCGGGATGCTCCTGCACAAGTCCGGCTTCATACACATCCTGCTGCTGTGCGCCATCGCCATCATCGTCGTCCAACTGGTCGCCGGGCGGCGCGCGGTGTAGGTAAAGATTGGGTCGGGGACGCCGGGGGCCGCTCGTTGTGCGTAGCGGCCCTCAGCTTTTAGGGCGAGCCGCGAACTCCTGTTACTTGATTCTCTGCGGCGGCATCGGCAACAATGGGCGGGCCGGGAGCATCAATGGTTCGGAGATTCGATTCCCGGCGCGCCCGGACGCTCGCTTGCCCGCGCGCTTAATACAAAAAAGGAGCAACAGCTTTATGAAGCACCACGCCTCTCCTTTCCGCCTTCTCTCTCTCCTGTTCGTCGCACTTTTAATCGCGGCCCCGCCGGTTCTGGCACAGGGCGATTTGCCGCGCGAGTCGGTCGCCATCACCTACCCCCTGGATCAGTCCGTCACGGTCAAGTTCCGCGGGACGACGCTCCTGCCGCGCCTGAAGGGCGAGGCGAAGGTCCGCAGGGCCGGCCGGCGCGGGACGCGCGTCGAGTTGAGCGTGGAGGATTTGCCGCGCGCCAACGAGTTGGGCGGCGTTTACACGACCTACGTCCTCTGGGCCGTCTCGCCCGAAGGCCGCGTGGACAACCTCGGCGAGATCAAGCGCGGCGGCAGCTTTCTGGTCAACTCCAAGCTGGACGTGACGACTCCTTTGCAGACCTTCGCGCTCATCCTGACGGCGGAGCCGCACTTTTTGGTCCGCACCCCCAGCCGCATGGTCGTGCTCGAAAACCTCCCGCCGCAGAGGCTCGGAGACGCGGACGTGCAGACCGCCAACGTGCAGTACCTGGGCAACACGAGCGACTACTTCAACGACGCGCGCGTGCCGGACATAGCCGACGCCGACTACCGGAAGACGCCCGTCTCCCTGCTGGGCGCGCGGCAGGCGATTAACCTCGCGCGCTACGCCGGGGCGACGCGCGACGCGCGCGAGGAGTTGCAGGAGGCCGAGGCGCAGCTTGAGCTGGCCGAGAACGCCTGGCGTTTGAAGCAGCCCGAGGCCGAGATTGACGCCGCGGCGCGCAGGGCGACGAGCCTGGGCGTGCGCGCGGAGGAGGCCGCGGAGGCGCGCAAGTCAGCGCGCCAGCGCCGCGAGGAGATCGCGCGCCGCGACGCGGCCGTCCGCGCCGCAGAGGAGAACGCCGCCACCGCCACGCAGCAGATAACGGACCTGCGCACGGCGCTCGACCGCGAGCAGCGCGCGCGCGAACTCGCGGAGCGCGACGCCGCGAACGCCACGCAGCAGTTGCGCGACCTGAGAACGGAAGTGGCCCGGCTGCGCGACGAGTTGCAGACCGTGCGCGCCGAGGGCGAGGATGCGAAGGTCAAGCTCGCGCGCATAGAGGGCGAGCGCGCCGCGCAAGAGGCGCGCGTCGCCAGCGAGCAGCGCGTCGAGCAGGCGCGGGCCAACGCCGTGAATCTCAAGCAGACGCTCGCGCGCTACGGCACCGTGCGCGAGACCTCGCGCGGTCTGGTGCTCACGCTCCCCGAGTCGCTCTGGACGAACGCGCGAGCCACGGACCTCTCGGCCACGGCGGCCGCGAAGCTCGAACCGCTCGCCGCGCTCCTAGCCAACAATCCCGATTACCAGATTGTGATCGAAGCCTACACGGACAACCGCGGCAACGAGTCCGAGCTACAGCAGTTGACGGACGACCGCGCGCGCGTCCTCGCCGACCGCTTCATCAGCGCGGGCGTTGACGGCGCGCGCATACAGGCCAGCGGCATGGGCGCGGCCAACCCCCTGGCCCCCAACACCAGAGCCAACAACCGCACCCGCAACCGCCGGACCGAGATCACACTCACGCCCGGCCCGCCGTCGAGCGCGGCGAATTAAAAAAGTGATGAGTGCTGAGGACTGAGGACTGAGTAAGAGCCTTCTTGCTTTTACTCAGTCCTCAGCACTCATCACTCAGCACTGTTCTTATGTCTCCTCTCGAAGTCCTACAACTCATAGGCTACAGCACGGGCGCGGCGCTGCACCTGTGGATGGCGGCGCTGCTGCTGAGGAGAAGGCGGGGCCTGGGGAAGGTCGAGCGCGTGCTGCTGGTGCTGGCCGTCGGGATGGGCGTGTGGCACGCGGGCAACCTCATCGTCGCGCTCCACGGACTGCTCGGGCTCGAACGTGAGCGCTGGGCGCTGCTGCTGCGCTTCTCGGACACGCTCGCGGTCATCAGCATCACGCTCTCTTACTCGTTCCTGCTCCACGTGCACCTGCACCTCTGGGCGGGCGCTCGCGGGCGCGCGCTGACGCTCACGGAGAAGGCGCGCGTCTACCTCTCCTACGCCCCCGCGCTCTTCCTCTTCACGGCCGTCCCGCACATCTGGTCCGGCCCGTACGAGCCCATGCTCGACAGGTTCGAGCACGCCTACGTACCGTTCACGACCGACGTGACTTACTCGCTGGCGTTCGGCATCTGGGCGGCCTACGTGCTGGCGCTGGTCGCCGTGACCGACCTGCTGATTGCGCGTCTGTCGTCAACCCGCGGGGAGCGGCGCTCGTTGCAGACTCTGGCCGCGTCGCTCGTCGCCATCGGCCTCCTGATTCTCGCCGTCTACGGCTTCGGCGTCGGACAGGGCACGCGGCTCGGGCTCTACCTGAAGACGCTCGCCAACCTCGGCTCGTTGCTGCCGTCGGCGCTCATCGCTTACTACATCTACCGCTACCGCTACCTTGAGTTGATTATCAAGGAGAGCCTCATCGTCGCCACGTTCGCCGCCGTCGTGCTGGCCGTCTACCTGTTCGGCATACGCACGCTCGGCGAGTGGCTGACGGCACGCTTCGGGCTGCGCGCGGGCGCGGTCGAGGCGCTGCTCATCCTCGCGCTCGCGCTGGCCGCGGCCCCCTTGCGCGGCTGGCTCGAACGGCGCTTCCACAGACTCTTCGAGCGCGAGGCCGCGCTCTACCGCGAGACGGTCGCGCGCATCGGCTCGCACGCGGGCCAGTACAGAAAGCTGCCCGAGTTGTTGCGCTTCGTAGAGGAGCGGACCGCGCAGTCGCTGGGCCTCAGGCGCGTGCGCCTCGTCGTCCGCTACGGGAAAGAAGACGGAGGCGCGTGGAGGGCGCGGGACGGTAACAATGAGGCCGCGAACGGCGGCGCGCTGCCGGAGCCTGCGGAGTGGATTGACGGGGTGTTGAGCGCGCTGAGGCGGCAGGACTGGAACCCGCTTGAGGGCGAGCGGCTGTTGCGCGAGCGCGGCTACGAATTGGCACACGCGCTCAGGCGCGAGGAGCAGACGGTCGGCCTGATGCTGATCGACGCGGCCGGCGACGCCTTGACCCCGGACGCGCGCGCCGTCCTACAGGTGCTCGCGGGGCAGGTGGCGATAGCCGTCGAAGACAGTCGCCTGGTCGAGGAGAACGTGCGCCTGGAGCGGCAGGTGGCGCAGGGCGAGCGCCTGGCCGCGCTCGGGCAGATGGCCGCCACGGTCGCGCACGAGGTCAAGAACCCGCTCTCGGCCATCAAGTCCATCGCGCAGGTGATGCGCGAGGACGAGAACGTCAAGCGCGAGTACGAGCGCGACCTGAGCCTCATCGTTGGCGAGACGGACCGCTTGAGCCGCAGCGTCACGCAGCTCCTCAGCTTCGCGCGCACCTCGCCCTCCGCGGTCGCGCCCAGCAGCGCCGCCGAACTCGTCCGCGCCGTCGTGGAACTCTTCCGCGCCGAAGCCGCGGGGCGCAACATCAAGATCGAATGCCGCGCCCAGGTCGAGGGCGAGTTGGAAGGCCCCGCCGCCTCGGCCCTGCGCGACGCGCTCTCCAACCTTCTCATCAACGCCATTCAGGCCACACCCCTCGGCGGCCACATCCGAGTCGAAGCGGAAAAGAAAGACGTGGGCCACTTGTCCGTCACCGTCACCGACAGCGGCCCGGGCATCGCGCCCGACCTGCGCGAGCGCATCTGGGAACCCTTCTTCACCACCAAACAGCGCGGCACCGGCCTCGGCCTCGCCATCGTCCGCAAGCGCATGGAGGAAGCCGGCGGCTCTACACGACTGGGAGCAGCACAAGAGGGCCACGGCGCGCGTTTCGAGTTGCGCGTGCCTCTTCGTGAACCATAAAAATCGTCCGCCCGCCGCTTATAATGTGGCGAATGCGCCCGCGCGCTCGATCCGGGCGTCAGGTGTTTCATGGTCGTAGCGGAAATCCAAAAGAAGCTGGCAGGGCTCGGCGACCCGCGGGTCGCGTCCGTCTCCCGGCGGTTCTTTAAGACGGGGCCGGGCGAGTACGGGGAAGGCGACCTCTTCCGCGGCATACGGGTTCCCGTGCTCAGGAGACTTTCGAGAGAGTACGGAGGGATAGCTCCGCGCGAGGCGGAGCGACTGCTGGCCTCCACGTTCCACGAAGACAGGCTGCTCGCGTTGCTGATTCTGGTCCGCCTCTACAACGCTGGCGACGCGTCGGCGAAAGATGAAATCTATCGCCTGTACCTGGGGAACGCGCGGCTCATCAACAATTGGGACTTGGTCGACTCGTCCGCGGAGCACATCGTCGGCGCGTTCCTGTGGGACAAGAGTCGCGGCCCGCTGCACAGGTTGGCGAAGTCAGGCGATTTGTGGGAGCGCAGGATCGCCGTCATGGCGACCTTCCATTTCATCAAGCGTGGCGAATTCGCAGAGACGCTCGTCATCGCGCGGAAAACTTCTGTCCGACAGCGAGGACTTGATTCACAAGGCGGTCGGGTGGATGTTGCGTGAGGTTGGGAAGCGGGACGCCGGGGCGGAAGAACAATTCCTGAAGGAGCATTACAAACGTATGCCGCGCGTGATGCTGCGCTACGCGATAGAGAGATTCCCGGAGGAGAAGAGGCGGCGGTATTTGAAGGGTGAAGTCTGACGGACGAAGACCGCCACGCGCTCCTCCTGGCAGCACAAACTCCCCGGCCCGTTGCCTGTCAAGTCTGCGGCATCAACTGGCGGAAGCGTTCGGGCTCTTCGCCGAGCCAGTCCGGGTTCTGGGCCGTGCCGTCGAAGATGGAAGTCGTCTTGAAAGGCTCGAACTGGCCGCCGAGTGCCGCCTCCCGCGTTTTCGCCAGCAGCTCGTTGACCTCCGCTTCGCTCAGCGGCCGGAAAGTCCTCACCGCGTCGAACGCCTGCTCCAAAATCTCCATGCTGTCGATGCCGGTGATGACGACAGAGGTCGGCAGGTTGAGCGCGTAGTGCAGGCACTCTACGGGCGTGACCGTGTTCGAGCGCAGGAGGATTCCGTTCGCCATGCTCTTCATGCCGAGGACGCCCACGCCGCGCCTGACCAACTCGGGCAGGACCAGTTTTTCGAAGCTACGGTAGTGCGCGTCCATCACGCTCAGCGGCATCTGCACGGCGTCGAACTTGAAGCCGTGCTCCTCGGCCACTTCGAGCGCGTGCAGGTGTATGCGCGGGTCCTTGTGCCCCGTGAAGCCTATGTAGCGCAGCTTGCCCGCCTGGCGCGCTTCCACGAGCGCGCTGTGAGCGCCCTCCTCGTCGAAGATGCGGTGCGGGTCTTCGTAGCGTATGATCTCGTGGTGCTGAACCAGGTCTATGCAGTCCACCCCGAGGCGCTTGAGCGACTCGTCCAACTGCCTGAACGCCTCCTGCCTTGAGCGCCCGTCAATCTTGGTCATGAGAAAAGCGCGCTCGCGGTACCCGTCGCGCAGCGCCTCGCCCATGCGGCGCTCGCTCACGCCGTCGAAGTAGTCCCAGGAGTTGTCCATGAAGTTGATGCCGCGGTCAATCGCCGTGCGGATGATGCGGACGGCGAGTTGGTCGTCGACGTGCTCCAGGCCGAGGTGCCAGCCTCCGACTCCTATCGCGGACACGCGCTCGCCCGTGTCGCCCAGCACCCTGTAAGTCATCTCAGAATCAGACACGGCTTCCGGCATCCCCTCTTCCCCCTCGCGTTCGATTTGTCTGCGCTATGTGGCGACGATATGACATGGGCGGCGCGGAGTCAATGTCGCGGAAATAAAAGGGGGAGTGCTCGCGCGCGGGCTGGAGTTGAGCGCGACGGCGGCCCCGACGCGCTCCCTGGACATTTTCACCTCGTACACCTACACGAACAGCGACGAGCGTCTGGACTTGTTCGCGGGCCTGCGCTCGTTCGCCGTGCCCGGTCACCAGTTTTCGCTGGTCGTTTCGCAGCGTCTCGGCCGCCACGTGCTGCTCAACTTCGACCTCGTCGCGTACAGCAGTTACACCGCCCTCTTCTCTGAGCATCCCTTCCCGCTACGCCATTTCAGCTTCGGCGGGTTGGTCAAGCCGGACGCTCTCGGTGGGCATGGCCTTCAGCTTCTGACAGGTGGGCGTTGGAGGTTGGTTCAAGACTTGAGAACGAATCTTTCTATCTCGTCGGCCGCCGTGCGCGCGCCGTCCTCGCCGCGGACTACGTCGCCTACGGCCGCAGCCCGCTCAGCATAAGTTTCATCACCGAGCAGACGGTCCAATTCTCTGACCACGTTCGCGGCCGTGTACTTCTTGCGGGCGAGCGTTCGGCCGACGCCGAGGCGCTCGACGCGGGCGGCGTTGTCCGGCTGGTCGTGGTTGAAGGGGACGATCAAAGTTGGCACACCGGCGCGCAGCGCCTGACCCGTCGTGCCGACGCCTCCCTGGTGAACTATGGCCGCGGCCCGCGGGAGAATCTGCCCGTAAGGCGCGTACTCGAAAACGGCTATGTCCGCGGGCGGCGGCTCCTTCGGCCGGTTGCGCTCGTCGCCTATGAGCAGCACGGCCCGGCGCTTGAGGACGCGCGCGGCCTCCGCGCTCTCGCGGTAAAAGTCTTCGGCCACGAAGACGGCCGACGAGCCCAACGTGAAGACCACGGGCGCGGGGCCGTCGTCCAGAAATCTTTTCAACTCGGGCGCGAGGTCCGCCTCGTCCTTCCCGTCTATGTCCTTCCGGTCGAAGAAGGGGAAGCCGGTTATCACCGTGTTCGGCGGCCAGTCCGGCTGCGGCTCGCCGAGGACTTTGGAGAAGAGCGCGAGCACGAGTGAGGGCGAGTGCTGCCCCTCGAAGATTGGGTGGCCGCCGCGCGGCAGGCCGAGTTCGGCGCGCAGCCTGTAAACGGGCTCGACCCACTTGTCGCTGACGCCTTTGACGATGCGCGCGAAGCCCCGCGCGAGGAGCGGGCTCAGGCGCAGGAGCTTGACGAGGCCGGGTGCCTGCGGCGGCACGAACGGGTCGTAGGCCGAGAAAAAGGAGGTGGGCGCGAGCACGGTGGAAATCCACGGGATGCCCGTTTTCTGTGCCAGGACCGGGCCGGCGAAGGTGATGACGTGCGTCACGAGCAGGTCCGCGTCGCGCGTGGCCTCGCGCAAATCCTCGTAGCCGTCGCGCAGGTGCGGCATGAGCAGGTCCCTGAAAAGGAACTCCGAGCCCCTTTTCACGTCCATGACCTTGGCGACGATTTCGGGGTCTTCCTGCGGCGGGCGAAAGTCCGGCCGTATGGGGCGGAAGTCCAGGCCCGTGGCCTCAATCTTCTCGCGGTAAAGGGGGCTGGTGGCGATGACCGCCTTGTGGCCGCGCGCCCTCAGCTCAAGCCCGACGGCGATGTACGGGTGAACGTCCCCGAAAGAGCCGAAGGTCGTCAGGATGATGCGCTTGCCCGAGGGGTTTGCGCCGGCAGTCGCCGCATCGGCCGCGTCCTCGCCGCGGCCCGTCTCTTCGAGTTGATTTATCTCCGCCATACTGTCACCCTTTTACCACAAGTCGCGCCCACGGGTCTGCCGAATCATGGCACGGCGCGTGCAGTCTAAAGGGCTCGGTTTGGCTAAATCTGTGTTGGAGAGTTTTTCGGAAGATGGCTGAGAAGACGGACGAAGAGAAGTTGCGGCTGCTGATTGTCGACGACGAGGAGGCGGCGCGCTACGGGATGCGGCGCGCGCTCGGCTCCTTCGGCTACGAGATAGAAGAGGCCGAGAGCGTGGAGGCCGCGCGCTCGCTCGTCAAAGAGTGGCGACCGGACCTGCTCCTGCTCGACGTGAATTTGCCGGGCGCGAGCGGGCTTGAGTTTTTGAGCGAGCTGAAGGAAGCGAACGGCGAAGGCCCGCTCGTCATCCTCATCACGGCCCACGGGTCCGAGCGCATGGCGGTGGAGGCCATCAAGTCCGGCGCGCACGATTACCTCCCGAAGCCGTTCGAGCTGGACGACCTGCGCCTCGTCGTCAAGAACGCCTTCGAGACCGTGCGCCTCAGGCGCGAGAACAGGCGATTACGGCGTCGCATCGAAATCGAAGGCGGCGCGCGCGGCGCTCTAATCGGCGCGTCCGAGGCGATGCGGCGCGTGCGGGCCATGATCGAGAAGGTCGCCGAGACGGACGCGACCGTGCTCGTGCGCGGCGAATCTGGCACAGGAAAAGAATTGGTCGCGCGCGAGATTCACGAGCGCAGCAGCTCGCGGCGCGCGGGCGCGTTCGTCGCCGTCAACTGCGCCGCGCTCCCTTCCGAGCTGATCGAGTCCGAGCTTTTCGGCCACGAAAAAGGGGCTTTTACGGGCGCGGCGGCGCGGCGGCGCGGGAAATTCGAGCAGGCAGACGGTGGCACACTTTTCCTGGACGAGATTGGCGACATGAGCGCCAACGTGCAGGCCAAGCTCCTGCGCGCGCTCGAAGAGCGGCGCATCGAGCGGCTCGGCGGCAACGAGTCCATCCCCGTAGACGTGCGGATTGTGAGTGCCACGCACCGCCCGCTCGAACAGGAGATCGCGAACGGGAATTTTCGGGCGGACCTCTTCTACCGCCTGCGCGTCGTGACCGTGGACATAGCCCCTCTGCGCGAGCGGCGTGAAGACATCCCCGTCCTGGCCGAATCGTTCGCGCGCGCGGCGGCCGAGCGCTATAACCTGCCCGCGCGCCCCATGGGGCAGAGCGCGCTGCGTCTCCTGATTGAATACGATTGGCCCGGCAACGTGCGCGAGCTGAGGAACACCATCGAGCGCGCGGCCATCATGGCCGAGGGCGACGAGCTGACCGCGCGCGATTTACCCGAAGATATCAAGAAGACCGCGCCGCGCACGACCGAGCGCGTGACGGTTGAATCAGAAAGTGACGGCTCGCTCGCCGTCCCCTTCACAGCCGACTTCCGCTCCGACCGCCGCGAGTTCGAGCGCCGCTACATCGCCCGCTGCCTCGAAGACTCCGGCGGCAACGTCACGCGCGCGGCGGCCATTCTTGGAATGCACCGCCAGTCACTCCAACACAAACTCCGCGAACTCGGCCTCGCCCGCCGCTACGTCTCCGTGACGGGCGAGGCGCAGGAGAAATCCGACAACTGAAGGAGAAAGTTGGCGGCAATATATTTGTTCCACCCTGGGGCTTAACGTAGCAGGGAGTTCCTTCCTCGTTTGTGCGAGTAAGGTATTCGTATATTTCGATTCATGGTTTTCGCTGCACGGCTTCGATGATGATATCGACCTGAGCATTGTCCGACGCCAGTTTTAGCAATCGTCCCTCTTCAATCCCGGCCATCCGGCCCAGAATCACTCGCGCGGCGAACGCGTGGCCGGAGCGCCAGCGCGCCATTTCGAGCAGCGAATCGAGGGTCTGTGCGCGCAGCGCGGCCAACAACTTCGGCGCGCGCCATTGACTTAGCGAGTACAGCAGTCCGAGGGCTTTGTTGCGGTCAGTCCACTTGCCGGAGTTCAGCATCTCGATAAACCCTGCGGCCGGAATCCGGGCCGCCACTTTCGAGTTAGACCGTGCCAGCACGCCTAAGGCCCTGGTCGCGTTGTTGCGCACCTCTTCGTCCGGGTCATGACTGGCCCACACGAGGTCCGCCATCTGCCGCCCGGATGGCTTCGTGTAGCCGAGCATCACGGCCGCAATCCGGCGCTGCTCGTTATCTGCGGCTGAGCGCAGGACGGCGCGGATCACGTCTCCATTTCGGGCGGCGTATTCGTGCATGGCGAGTTGCTTGGCGCGCAACGTCGCGTCATCGCTTGAAAACGAGTAACTCTTTGAAATGTCTTCGCCCGTAGCGCCCCGCTGCAAGGCGCTCATGAGGGCGGCGTCTACTTGCCTGTAAATATCCAGCGCAGTCTCCGGCAACCGTGCCGTACCTTTCGGCGTGGGGTTGTATGGAAAGCTCTTTACCGAATTGCCGGACAAGCCTATGTAGACGAGCCACACATCCTGACCGGGCGATACCAGGGATACCTCTGTGGCGGGCCGCCCCGTCACCCGCCGGACTGTCTCTTCTATCTGCGGACGCATGTCATGTAACGCGAGCAGCGTGGGGAACGTCTCGCCTTCGCGTACCGGCAGAGCCGCACGGACTTTGTCCACGTCTAATCCCGCGTAGCCGTAAAAATCTATGAGCCCGACGCGGGCCTGTCGCGTTTCGACCTGCGCCACGGCAGTTTCCGTCCACCCCGCGGCGGTCAGCGCCAGCAAGAGGGTTACAAGCCTGAGAGAGTTTTTCATCTTCGTCCTGTTCTCACCGTCGATCATCTGCGCGGGAACGGAAATACGCTGTCGGGAACTCGCATATCTCGCGGGTCATTCCGCCGCCTCATTCTATACCTTTCTATCGGGTTTGGGGCCGCTATTAATCTGAATTTGATTGCTTCAGTCGCTGCGAGTAAACTTCCCGCCGGTTCTCCGATCAAACAATTCAAGGAAAGCACTTTTATGAAAGCACGCTCTGACGCCATCATCAAGCTCGAACAGGCGGAGTACCTGGACAGGCTTCTGCCGGCGAGCCAGGGGGTCTTGGCCGAGATGGAGGAGGACGCGGCGCGGAACCGCGTGCCGGTCGCGGACCGCGAGGTGGCGCTCTTTCTGGAGATCACCGCGCGCGCGATGAACGCCCGCCGCGTCCTCGAAATCGGGATGGCAATCGGCTACGCCGTCGTACACATGGCGCGCGGGATGGCCGACGACGGCCTCGTCGTCACCATCGAGCCGAACGACGAGATGATTAGCCGCGCCGAGGACTACCTGACGCGCGCCGGCGTGCGCGAGCGCGTACGCATAGAGCGCGGGCGCGCGCTCGAAGTCATCCCGCGGCTCGAAGAGACGTTCGACTTAGTCTACCTGGACGCCCTGAAGGAAGAGTATTCGGATTACCTGGAGAAGGCGCTGCCGCTCCTGCGCGTCGGCGGCGTGGTCATCGCGGACAACGTGCTGTGGGGCGGGCAGGTCGCGGGCGAGGTGCGCTCGCCGGATCAGCAGGCTTCGACACAGGCGCTTCGACTCTTCAACCAGCGGTTCGTCAACCACCCGCAACTCGTCGGCGAAATCCTCTCGTTCGGCGACGGCGTCGCCTACGGCGTCAAGGTCCGCTGAGCGTGAGCCTGGTTCGAGACAGCCTTGAGACTCGCGGGCGCGCGGCGCGTGTGGTCGCTGCGGGCGGCGTCCTGGCCTTCCGCACGGACACCTTCTACGGCCTCGGCGCGGACCCCTTCAACCGCGACGCGCTCGGCCGCGTAAACGAGCTGAAAGGGAGGGACGGCAAACCCATCCTCGTCGTCATCAGTGACGAGGACGCTGTCGGGCGTTTCATCTCTAGCAAGTCGCGGTTATTTGACGCGGTCGCGCGCCGTCACTGGCCGGGCGCTCTGACGCTGGTCGCCGAGGCGAAAAGGGAAGTGCCGCCGGAGTTGACGGCGGGGAGCAACACCATCGGCCTGCGCCTGCCGGACGACGAAGACGTACGCGCCTTCGTCCGCGCCGCGGGCGGCGCGCTCACGGCGACGAGCGCGAACCTCGCGGGCGAGCCGCCCGCGCGCACGGCCGGAGAGGTCGCGCGCTCTTTCCCCACGGGTCTTGACTTGATCGTGGACGGCGGCCCCTCGCGCGGAGACAAGCCCTCGACAGTCCTCGCCCTCGACGCGCCCGAGCCCCGCCTGATACGCGAAGGCGCTGTCACAAGAAGTGAACTCGAAGAGACTTTCAGGGCGCTCGGCGTGAAAATCTGAGGAGAGCGTACTTATTCTCTATCGAGACCTAGAATTATCGCGAACCCTATTGAATTCTTCTATCCAACATTTCTCCCGGTCCGAAGTATCCCGCCCAAGTTGCTTGGCTAGCTTGAAGAAACCCGGCCCAGGCATCATATCCCCCTCTTTATGGACAACTATGACGGACAGCATTCCACGGCCGGCATCATCTTCTTCCCTCGAAATTTCATCGAGCATGTGGTGGAAATCTTTGCCTTCAGGAGAAAAATGTATAGTACGAACCAACTTGGTCAGTTCGGAGTAGGGGACTTTTTCATTATTTAGCTCCCGGACTCTAGCAATCAGAATGGCTCTCATTTCTTCTTTGGCAGCATTCCATTGGGCATCCGTGTATCCATACGCTCCCATAATTAACCTCCAAAGAAATTTGCGTCGGGCTATCTGGTGTACGTCAGGCTCTTGACGAAGCCCCAGTCGCCGCTGCCGTCCACTTTGATGTTGCCGACCTTCTTGGTGGCGACGACCATGTTGGCCGGATACCAGAGCGGGATCATGGGGAGGTCGCGGCTGATGATCTCCTGCGCCCGGCGGTAGAGGGCGACGGACTTCTCGCGGTCGGCCGTGTTGACCGCCTCGTCGATGATGGCGTCGAACTCCGGGTTCTGGTAGCGGCTGCGGTTGCGGCTGGCCCGCGTCTCCGTCGGAATCTCGCCCGAGTGGAAGAGGTCTTTCAGAAAAATCGGGTCCTGGTTGCCGCCGACCCACCGCGACGTGGTCATCTGAAAACTCCCCTGACGCAACTGTGCCAGAAGCGTGTTGTTCTCCATCGTCTCGATTTCGACGGGGATGCCGACCTTGTTCAGGTAGCTGCGGATCACGTCGACGTACTGGCGCGTGGCGACGGAGGCCGAGGAGATTTTGAAGATGATGGGCTTGGGCAGGCGCATCTGCGGCCCGTCGCCGTCCGGGTCGCGAAAGCCCGCCTCGTCCAGCAACTGTTTGGCCCGCGCCGGGTCGTAGCTGTATGCCTGGCCCGCGGCATAGGCCCAGGACTCTTCCGGCAGGATAGAGTGCGCGGCCTTCGCCTGGCCGAGCAGCAACTCGCGTATGAGCGTCTCGCGGTCGATGGCGTAGGCGATGGCCTGGCGCAATTTCACGTTGTCGAGCGGCGGGTTCTGCACGTTGAAGCCCAAATAAACGATGTTCGCGCCCGTGAACGCCTGCACCTGCAAGTTCCCGTCCTTCTCCAGCGACTTGAAGGCGTCGGGCGTGAGGTTCGTCGGCAGCGGGGCCAGTGTGACGCCGCCGCTCCGCAGCCCGGCCTGCAGGGCGTTGCCGTCTTCGATGACGCGCACGAAGAGCTTCTTGACCTGCGGCGCGCCCTCCCAGTATTCCTCGTACGCTTCGAGCGAGACGATCTGCTGCGCCTGGTCGCGGCTGACGAACTTGAAGGGGCCGGAGCCGAGCGGGCGATTCTCCTGCGAGGGCGCGCTGTCTTTGGGGATGATGCCGATGGGCACCAAATTCGTCAGCAGGCTGAGCCACGGCTTGCGCAGGCGTATGACGACCGTCAGCGGGTCGGGCGCTTCGATGATCTTGATGAACCCCTGCTTGTTCGGCCCCGAGCCCTCGAAGAAGCTCGCGGCCTTGCCCGAGCTGGACGCGAGCACAGTGTCGAGCGTGTATTTCACGTCGGCCGAGGTGAGCTGAAGGCCGTTGTGGAAGGTCACGTTGTCGCGCAGCGTGAAGGTGTAGCTCATCCCGTCGTCCGCGCGCTCAATGGTCGAGGCGAGGTCGGGCACGTAGTCGAACTTCTCGTTCTTCTTGACGAGCGAGTTGAAAATCAGCACGCGTATGCGCTCGGCCGCCGCGTCCACGGACTCCTTGCCGATGGGGTCCAACGTCGAAAACTTATCCGAGAGCGCGATGGTGAAATTCGCGCCGCGGTCGCGGCAGCCCGGCTGTAGCGTGAGCACGAGTACCAGCGCCAGGGAAAGCGCCGTCGGCAGAATCTTTCGACCACGCATCAGATGGTCCCTCCGTAGGTGTAGTGCAGTTTTCTGTTCAGGGCGTCCACTTCGTCCGACAACTCCTGGAAGCGCGCGGGGTCGAACTGTAGCGGCGGCTGCGCCAGCGCCTTCGTGTCCGCGATGCGCCTGAGCGAAAGCTCCATGCGCTCGCGCGTGACGACGCCGTCGCGCGCGGCCTGCAAGAGGGCGTTGTAGCCGCGCCGGATGGTTTCGGGGTGCGAGCAGATGAGGAACATGTCCTGCCCGGCCGCGAACGCGCGCTGGACCGCCTCCTCAATCGCGCAGTGCTTGGCAATCGCGCCCATCTCCAAATCGTCCGTCACGACCAGATGCTTGTAGCCCAGCTCGTGCCTCAGGAGCGTGGTCGTGATGGCGTGACTGAGGGACGCGGGCTCAAGGCGGCCCCCGGCGATGCCGCGCTTGATGTCCACGTTGGGGAAGCCGCCGTGGCTGACCATGACGGCGCGCACGCGGTCGTCCTCGCGCTGGAACAACTCTATGTACGGGGCCAAATCCTGCGCGATCAAGTCCTCGTGCGACAGGTGGACGACGGCCATCTCGTCGTGCGTGTCCACCTCGCCCGCGCCTATGCCTGGGAAATGTTTGAGGCAGCCGAGGAGCCCTGTGCCCTGAAGGCCGCGCATGTAGACGGTCGTGTAGCCGAGGACTTCGCCGGGCGAGCGGCCGAAGGAGCGCGAGTAGAGGCCGTTCGAGAGCAGGTCGCGCTCGTCGGTCATGATGGACATGACGGGCGCGAAGTTCATGTTGAAGCCGAGGAGGCGCAAGACCTCGCCCGTGATGCGGCCCAGGGCGCGCGCGGCCGCGAGGTCGCCGTGCTGGCGTATGGTGCGCGCCGCCGGCATCGGCGTGCAGATGCGGCGCAGGCGGTCGACGAGCCCGCCCTCCTGGTCTATGCCGCACAAGGGCTCCACGGGCAGGACCGAGCGCACGCCGTCCAGGAGTTTGCGCAACTGCTCGGGGGAGGCGACGTTTCGGCCGAAGACGATGACGCCGCCCGGCTGGACGTGCTCCAGTAGGGCGCGAGTCTCGCCGTCGAGTTCCGTGCCCGGCAGCCCGATGTAGAAGAATTGTCCGACCTGTTGTTCGAGAGGGAGAGAAGTTAAAGATTCAAGCATGAAGGTGGTAAGTCGTGAGTCGTAAATCGTGAGTCGTGAATCGAAAAAAACCGTTCTCCGATTTACGATTCACGACTCGCGAATTCAAACAATCCGTTTGCGAATGTCCTGTAGGATGTCAAGCGCTTCTTCGGGCTTAAGGGTTTCTACATCAACGCCGCGCACCTCGTCAAGGATGCTCTGGTTGGCGGCGTCGAAGAGCGTGGCCTGCGCGCTGATGCGCTTGTGGCGCGCGCGCCGCGCCGCGCGTTTCAGGCCCGCCTCGTCGAGCCTGAGGGCGTCCCACTCACTCGCCGGCTGAGCCCCGTTCTCCTTCTTCTCCTCGTCCGCGAAAACGTCCAGCTCGTAACGCTCAAGCCTCGCGAGCACGTCGCGCGCGCGGGCGACGACCGCGGGGGGCAGCCCCGCCAGGCGGGCCACCTCGATGCCGTAAGACTTAGACGCGCGGCCCCGTTCGAGCTTGTGCAGGAAGACGACCTCGCCCTCGCGCTCGGCCGCGGTGATCTGGTAGTTCTGCGCGCCGGGCAGGCGCTCGGCCAGCTCCGTCAACTCGTGGTAGTGCGTGGCGAAGAGCGTCTTGGCCGCGTGCTCGGGCGAGTCGTGCAGGTGCTCGGCGACGGCCCAGGCTATGGAGAGCCCGTCGAAGGTGGCTGTGCCGCGCCCTATCTCGTCCAGCAGCACGAGCGAGCGCGGGCTCGCGTTGTGCAGGATGGCCGCCGTCTCCGTCATCTCGACCATGAAGGTCGAGCGGCCGCGGGCCAAGTCGTCCGACGCCCCGACGCGCGTCCAGACGCGGTCGAGCAGAGGAAGCCGCGCCCTCTCGGCCGGCACGAACGATCCCATCTGTGCCAGAATCGAGATGATGGCCGTCTGCCTGAGTACTGTACTTTTGCCGCCCATGTTCGGGCCGGTGATGATGAGCAGGCGGTCGGTGGAGTTATTCATGTAGAGGTCGTTCGGGATGAAGGGCTCCGCGCTCACGGCCTCTATGACCGGGTGGCGGCCCTGCACGATCTCTATCTCGTCGCCGTCGTGCATGACGGGCTTGGTGTAGCGGCGGCGGCGCGCGGTTTCGGCGAGCGCGGCCAAAGCGTCCAGGCTCGCGAGCGCGCGGGCCGTCGCCTGTAGGCGGCGCGTTTCGGCCACGACCTGTGCACAGACCTCCGCGAAAATCTCGCTTTCGAGTTGGGCGATGCGGTCGTCCGCTCCGAGTACTTTTGATTCCCAAGCCTTCAGCTCGGGCGTGGTGTAGCGCTCGGCGTTGGCGAGCGTCTGCCGCCGCTCGTAGTCGGCGGGCACGCGCGCGGAGTTGGCCTTTGAGACTTCGATGTAGTAGCCGAAGACGTTGTTGTAGCGGATTCTCAGGGAAGCGATGCCGGAGCGCGTGCGCTCGCGCGCTTCGAGCGAGGCGATGGTCCGCTTGGCGTCGCGGCTGATGTCGCGCAACTCGTCCAACTCGGCGGAGTAGCCGTCGCGAATCGCGCCGCCGTCCGAAAGACGCGCGGGCGGGTCGTCCGAAATCGACTGGCCTATGAGTTCGCGAATCTCCGCCAGCTCGTCCAGGTTCTCGCTCAGGATTTGGAGCAGCGACGCCCCCGAGTCCGATGTGGTCCGGCGAATCGGCGGGACTTGATCGAGCGAGTGTTTGAGGGCTTGGAGGTCGCGCGGGCTCGCGGAGTTCATGTTGAGGCGGGCCGTCAATCGTTCGAGGTCGGAGACTTCTTTGAGCGTCGCGCGCAGGCGGTCGCGCTTGATCTGCGAAGCGTGCAGTTCTTCGACGGCCGCGAGGCGCGTCTCTATCTCGCCGCGGCGCACCGAAGGGCGCAGCAGCCACGAGCGCAGCGTGCGCGCGCCCATCCCGTTGACCGTTTCGTCAATCACTTCGAAGAGCGAGTGGGAGGCCGCGCCGCCCTGCGATTCGGTCAACTCAAGGTTGCGGACTGTGACCTGATCCAGGATCAGGTGGTCTTGCGGCTCGAAGTACGTGATGTCCGTGACGTGCGCGGCGGCCGCGCGCTGCGTCTCCTGCGCGTAACGCAGGCACGCGCCCGCCGCGCGCACGGCCTCGTACTTACCGTCCAACCCGTAGCCTTCGAGCGTGCGCGCGCCGAACTGCTCGCAGAGTTGCGCCGCGCAGCTCTCGCCCTGCCAGAGCCAGTCGTCGAGTGAGGTCAACGTCGCGCCATTGAAAGCGCCGTTCCGCGAGGGCTCCGCGTCGTGCTCGGACTGTGAAGACGCTTCACCCCCTTCTCGCAGAGGGAGCGGGGCCGTGTGCGCGAACTCGTCGCGCGCGCTTTTCATGAGCGGCGCGAGCGAGGCGGGGAAGAGAATCTCGCGCGGGGCGTAGGCTTCGAGGTCGGCGCGGACGCGCGCCCAACTGTCGCGCCCGCTCGCCTCGGTCGCGCGGAACTCACCCGTAGACAAGTCCAGGAAGGCCGCGGCCATGCGCTCGCCCGTGCCGCACACGGCCGAGAGGTAGACGGTCTCGCGCGCCTCCACCAACTGCGGGTCGATGGCCGTGCCCGGCGTGACGACGCGGACCACTTCGCGCCGGACCAGTTTCTTCGCCTGCGCGGCGTCCCCCGTCTGCTCGCAGATGGCTACGCGGTAGCCCTTGCGCACGAGCCGCGCGATGTAGTTGGCGGCGGCGTGGTGCGGCACGCCGCACATGGGGACGGGGTCGCCGCGCTCCTTGTGGCGCGCCGTCAAAGTGATCTCCATCTCGCGCGCGCCCGTGACGGCGTCGTCGTAAAAGAGTTCGTAGAAATCGCCGAGACGGAAGAAGAGAAGTGTGCCGGGGTGCTGTTGCTTCAGCTCATGATACTGCCGCAGCATCGGCGTGGATGTAGCCATAGTCGTCCTGCATTCTTGAGGGTGGTCGGAAACATCGTGGGTGGCTGAAGCGTCACGCGCGAATTTGAAAAACGAAGCCTACACGGACGGGGGCGCGTAAGGCAAGGGCCGGCAGTGAATCGGCCGGGAGACGTGCTATCATGCACGTCGTTTGGGCGTAAAGGAGCCGACCGTGAAAAAGTTTCTTCTCGCCGCGTCCCTCGTCGTGACCCTGCTCGCCGGGGCGGCCGACGCACAGCTTTACACGAGCGAGACTGTCCGCAAGGCCGGCGAAAAGTTGCGCGCAGGCGACCGGGCGGGGGCCGTCGCGGTCCTGGATAAGGCGATTGAGAAGCGTAAAGACCTGCTCGAAGCGCACCAGATGCGCGCGGGCCTCCGGATGATGAGCGGGGACAATGTTTCCCGGAAGCCGAAAGTATCTGGCCGGGCGAATTGAGGAGACGAAGAGACTGCGCGCGCAGCAGCCGCAGGACTGACGGACGCCCGATGTTCGGTAAGAAGATTATCGAGTGTCCCGGCGGGCAGTGGACGACCATCATCCGGTCGCGCTTCGCGCAGATGCCCGCCGTCTGGGACGTGCGACTTCGCCCGGAGGGCGGCGGCGTCGTCGCGGGCGAGTTCGAGGAGACGAAGTCCAGGTGGATTTTTCGCGGTCAGCCCGTCACGGGCCAGCTCCGCGAGCGTTTGACCTTCGAGCGCGGCTACTGGAACACGTTCTACTCCGTGCGAATTCGCCCGCGGACGCAGGTCACGGCGGAGATTAGCTGAGCGTTGGTTGAAAATTCACAGACATAAAGGAGAGTCAAAAGGAGAGTATGAAGAAGAGTCTTTCGGTAGTGATGGCGTTGTCATTGATGTTTATTCTGACGACCGCGGATTTGGCGGCGCAGTCGCGCATACGCTTCAGGCGCGGCTCAACCTCGGCAACCGTGAGCGGGAGAATCGGGGTCAACCGCGGCGTGGCGGGCGCGAATTACCGCAGCTACGTGCTGCGCGCGGGCGCGGGGCAGACCATCTCGGCGACCCTCTCGTCCGGCAACGGCCGCGTCTGGTTCGTCGAGAACGACCAGACCTCTTACTCGATCCACACGGACGGCACGCGCGACTACGTCATACGCATTTACAACGGCGGCGCGAACAGCACGGGCTACACGCTCACCGTCTCCATCGAATAAAACAGGCGCGAAGTATCTTCTTAGCGCCTCTGCGCCTCTGCGTGAGAGAAACCAAATCTTTCACGCTGGAGGCGCAAAGGCGCGAAGGGAGTTGAGTGATGAGATTGCTCCGGTTCATCGGCCCGTGCGTGCTGGCGATTGCGGCGTCGCTCGCCGCGTCGGCGCAGGGAAATAGTAGCGCGGAGGCTTTGCCTCGTCTCCTGGGCGTGCGCGAACAGCAGGGGGTGCGCGAGCGCTGGCTCAAGACGCGGCTGGACACGATGCTGCTGCCGATGATGCGACGCCACAAAATCAAGATGTGGATCGTCGTCAACGAGGAGTTTCACCCGGACCCTGTCACCGCTCACATCGCTCCCCCGATTCCTTACCAGGGCCGCCGCGACTTCTTCATCTTCACGGACCGCGGCACCGACAAGCTCGAACGCATCGCGCTCGTGCGCTACAGCGAAGAACACCTCAAACACTTCTTCGAGGTCGTGAACCCGCCAGGCCGCGAAGTCGCCGAGACTCTGCGCAAGCTCGTCGCCGAACGCAAGCCCGAGACCATCGCACTCAACACGGGCGGCACGCGCGGCGCGACCGGCGGCCTCACGCACGACTCGTACAAATACCTCGAAGAGACATTAGGCCCGGAGACTTCGAAGCGGTTCGTCCCGGCCGCGCCGCTCATCGTCGAGTACATGGACACGCGGCTCCCCGAAGAGCTTGAGCACTACCGCGCGGCCGTGCAGGTCACAGACATCCTGACCCGGCGCGCTTTCTCGAACGAGGTCATCACGCCCGGGAAGACGACCGTCGGCGACGTGCGCTTCTGGTTCCTGCAACAGGTCAACAGCCTCGGCCTAGACGTTTGGTTCCAGCCGGACCTGCGCGTCCAGCGCCGCAGCACGGAGACGGCCAAGCTTCACCAGTTCCTCGATGTCGCGCCCGAAGCGACCGTGATAGAGCGCGGCGACGTGCTGCACATTGACTGCGGGATAAACTACATGGGCCTCAGCACGGACTGGCAGAAGATGGCCTACGTCCTGCGCCCCGGCGAGCAGGACGCGCCCGCCGGACTCAAGCGCGCGCTGGCGAACACCAACCGCCTACAGGACGCGCTCTTCAAACACATCAAGGCGGGCGCGTTCGGCCACGAGGTCTACGACGCGACGATGAGTGACATGAAGCGCGACGGCATAGAGGCCATGATCTACTCGCACTCGGTCGGCAACCAGGGCCACGCCCTCGGCGCGGGCATAGACTTCCGCCGCCCCGCTTCGGGTGCGCCCGCCGAGCCAGCCTTCCGCGATGGCTCCTACACCTCCATCGAGCTGAACACGAGTACGCCCGTCGCGGAGTGGGACGGGCAAAAAGTGACTATCATGATGGAAGACGACGCTTACTTAACCCCGCAGGGGATGCAGTGGTTCCGCCCCCGCCAGACGGAGTTCTATCTCATACGTTAGGGAGCGCGCACGGATGCGGCGGACTCGTTTCTTCCTCCTGTTATTGTGCGTCGGGGCCTTCGCGGCGAACGCGAGCGCCCAGGCAGCGGCGCAGCGTTCCTTTGACGTTTTACATTACGAAGCGCGCGTGGAGCCGGACATCGCGCAGAAGACGGTCGCGGGCGAAGTCCGTATAACGTTGGTCTCCCTCGCGGACAAATTAACGGCAGTCGAGTTTGATTGCGGCGAGCTGACCATCAAGGCCGTCCGCCACATCGGAGAGGACCTCAAATTCACGCGCCAGGGCGGCCGCCTGACGATTACTCTGTCGCGGCCCGCGAAGGCGGGAGAGTGGCGGCGAATCACAGTCGAGTATCAAGGCGCGCCCCGGCGCGGAATCCGGTTCTTCCCCGAGCGGGAGCAGACCTACACGGCCTTCTCCACCAGCCAGTGGATGGTCTGCGTTGACGCGCCCGAAGACAGGGCGACGCTGCGCCTGGTGCTCATCTTGCCGGCGAAACTCAAGGCGGTCGCCAACGGCCGTCTCGTCTCCAGCCGCGCCTGGGGCGAGGATAAGACGGTGTACGAATGGAGGGAGGAGAAGCCCGTTCCCA
>DATMVE010000108.1:0-130330 GCA_035563515.1 Pyrinomonadaceae bacterium | reverse complement strand
AGCCCCCGCGCCTCCTCGCCCGGCCCAGCCCGCGGCGAAGACCCCGCCCGCGCCGCTTTCCGCGCCCGCGCAGCCCGCGACCATCGAACTCGTGCGGACTTCGACGGGCAAGCTCGACCGCATAACTTTGACTAAGGACGTGACGACCCTCGGGCGCGAGCCCGGGATGGACGTGGCGATTGAGGCCGCGGCCGCGGTCGTCTCGCGCCGCCACGCCGAGATTCAGAAGCGCGACGGCCAGTACACGCTCGTCGACCTCGGCAGCTTCAACGGCACGCTGCTCAACGACCAGCGCATCACGAGCCCCACGCCGCTCTACGACGGCGACCGCATACAGCTCGGCATGGGTGGGCCAATCCTGCGCTTCATAGACCCCGCGCACCCAGCGCCCGCCGGGGCTCAGAACACGGGCCAGCGCTCGGTCGCCCTCTCCGCGGGCGCGTCGCCTATGGCACCCATCCCCGCGCCCGTGCCGCCCGCGTCGAGCCCGCTGGCCGCGCCCGCGAGCGCGCAGACGATGGTCGTGAAGACCGGCTCCGGCTCGCTCTCGCAGCCGCCGGCAGCGGGCGGCCCGCAGCCGCAGCTCCTGATGCAGGTCGCCTTCAACGGCAAGCAGCAGCTCTCGGTCGGCCGCGCGCCCGACAACGACATACACCTCGACGGCCTGCAAATCTCCAACCACCACGCGCGGCTCATCAACGCCGGCGGGGTGGTCGCCATCGAAGACGCGGGCTCGACCAACGGCGTCTACGTCAACGGCGCGCGCATCACGGGCCGCCGCCCCGTCACCCCGCGCGACATCGTGCAGGTCGGGCCCTTCGTGCTTCAGGCCGACCCGCAGCGCGGCGTCGCCGTCTTCGACACGCGCTCGAAGACGCGCATCGACGTGATAGACATCACGAAGGTCGTCCCCAACCGCTCGGGCGGCGGGATGATTAAACTGCTCGACGACGTTGACCTGACGATTCAGCCGAACGAGTTCGTCGGCCTGCTAGGCCCCTCGGGCGCGGGCAAGTCGACGCTGATGGACTCCCTGAACGGCATGCGCCCCGCGACGAGCGGCCGCGTGCTGATTAACAACCTCGACCTCTACCAGCACCTCGACTCCATCAAGCAGTCAATCGGCTACGTCCCGCAGGACGACATCATCCACCGTGAGCTGACCGTCTACCGCACGCTCTACTACGTCGCGCGCCTGCGCCTCTCGCGCGACGTGTCCGTGCAGGAGATTGACCAGATCATCAACGAGGTGATGGACGTGACGGGCCTCTCGGAGCGCCGCGACGTGCCGGTCAGTCAACTCTCGGGCGGCCAGCGCAAGCGCGTCTCCATCGCCGTCGAGTTAATCACGAAGCCCTCGGTCATCTTCCTCGACGAGCCCACGTCGGGCCTCGACCCCGCGACCGAAGAGAAGATTATGAAGCTCTTCCGGCAGATCGCGGAGAGCGGGCGCACGGTCATCTTGACGACGCACGCGATGGAGAACGTGCGCCTCTTCGACAAAATCGTCGTGATGATGAGAGGTAAGCTCGTCTGGTACGGCGCGCCGAAGGAGGCGCTTGAGCACGTCAAGGCCGACAGCTTCAAAGACCTTTACGACAAGCTCGAAGCGCCCATCGATGAGCGCATCTCAAAACTGCCCCCGCTCCCGCCCGGCGCGAGCAAGGAACAGAAGCTCGCGCTCAAACTTCAGAAGGAGAAGATTTCCGAAGAGGTCGCGGAGGAGTGGAAGCGGCGCTTCCAGAGGACGCCGCAGTATCAGAGGAACATCATCGAGCCGCTCGGCGTCCTCAAGCAGCAGAAGCAGGAAGCGCCCGTCGTCACGCGCCGCCCGACCGTGACAGACTCTTTGCGCCAGTGGGCCACGCTCGCGCGCCGCTACATGGAGGTGCTGTCGCGCGACAAATTCAACTTGCTGATTTTGTTCGGGCAGGCCCCGATCATAGCCTTTCTCACTTACCTCGTGGTCGGCAGCAACCAGCCGCGCGACTTCCCCTACTTCATGCTCGCGCTCGTCGCCATCTGGTTCGGCACCTCCATCTCCGCGCGCGAGATCATCCGCGAGCGCCCCGTCTACAACCGCGAGCGCATGGTCAATCTGGGCCTCTTGCCATACGTCGGCTCAAAACTCCTCGTGCTCTCGGTGATCGTCGGCCTACAGTGCATCCTGCTCTTCGGGACGCTCAAGCTCTTTCACTACCTCGGGATGATGAAGCTGCCGCCCGACAGTCCTTCGGACACGCTCGCGCAACTGCTCGTCATGATTCTGACGGGGATGGTCGGCATCGCGCTCGGCCTCTTCATCTCGTCCATCGTCAAAACCTCCGAGATGGCGACGAGCCTCGTGCCGCTCATCTTGATTCCGCAGATTCTGTTTTCGGGATTGGTGGGCGTGCCGTCCGGGACGGCGCGCTACATCGGCGCGGCGATGCCCGCGACGTGGTCCTTCGACGAGATCAAACGGCTGTCGAAGCTCGACACCATCAGCGAGGAGGGCTCCGACCCGCAGGGGCCGAACCAGGGCAAGGGTCTTAAGAAATACATAGAGTCTGTCAACGACAAGAACATCGAGCAGGCGAAGGCCGACATCACCAACTACAAGAAGGAGGCCGAGGAGAACTCCGAGCAGTTCGAGGAGGACATGGAGAAGTACCAGGAGGACCTGGCGAAGGCCGCGCGCGGGCAGGGCGAGAAGCCCGAGAAGCCGGAAGCGCCCGCGCTCAAGGAAGCGCCGCAGCCGAAGGACGCCGTCAAGCAGCCGGAGGACCTGAGCAACTACGTTGACTTCCTGCACCCCTGGGGCGACCGACTGCTCGACGCCCTCATCCTCGTCGTCATGTTCTTCGGCCTCCTCGCCGGGACTTTAATCGTGCTCCGGTCGCAGGACATCGGATAGAAAGGCCGTGAACCGCGAGTCGTGAATAGAAGGACGCGTGTTTTCTCTATGTCACGATTCACGGTTCACGGGCTCAGAAGGAGGCATTATGCTCGCGCCGAATACGCTCTTACAGAACCGCTACCAGATTGTTCGCTCCATCGGCCACGGCGGGATGGGGGCCGTTTACCTCGCGCGCGACCAGCGCCTCGGCCACACGGTCGCGCTCAAGGAGACCTTCTTCACGGAGGAGCGCATGCGCAAGGCTTTCGAGCGCGAGGCGCGGCTTCTGGCACACCTGCGCCACCCGGCGCTGCCGAAGGTCACGGACCACTTCGAGGAGGACGGCGGCCAGTTCATCGTCATGGAGTTCATCTCGGGCGACGACCTCGAAATGCTTCTGGCACAGCGCGGCGAGCCGTTCCCCGTCGAGCACGTCATGGCCTGGGGCGACGAGCTTTTGAAGGCGCTCGACTACCTGCACGCGCAGGAGCCGCCCATCCTCCACCGCGACATCAAGCCCGCGAACCTGAAGCTCACGCCGCAGGGCGAAGTCATCCTCCTGGACTTCGGGCTGGCGAAGGGCACTGCCGGGCAGACTTCCTCCGTGATGACGAGCCGCAGCGTCTTCGGCTTCACGCCCAACTTCGCGCCGCTCGAACAGATTCAGGGCACGGGCACGGGGCCGCGCAGCGACCTTTACTCGCTCGCCGCCACGCTCTACTACCTCGCGACCGGCGCGATCCCGCCCGACGCCTTGACGCGCATCACCGAGGCGGCGAACGGGCAGCCGGACCCCCTGCGCCCGGCCGAGGAGATTAACGCGCGCATCCCGCACGCGGTCTCGGAGCTTCTGATGAGGACGATGGCGCACAACCGCGAGCAGCGCCCCGCAAGCGCCGCGGAGATGCGCCGCGCCTTGCGCGAAGCCATGCCCGAGTTCGTCTCGCTCGCGGCCGCGGGCGGCGAGGCCGTGAAGGAGGCGGCCAGAGAGAGGGCCGCGCAATCAACGCTGATTGAACCCGCGGACACGCAGGACGTGCCGGCCGCCGTCGAGACCGAGCCTACGCCGACCGAAGTGGCACAGACCGCTCAGCCGTCTGCGCCCGAGCTTGAGCCAGCACCCGCCGCCGCACTCGTCGCGGCCGAGGCCGAGAGTAAAGTGAGCCGGCTGCAATGGGCCGGGGCAACCGCGGCCGCCGTGCTCGTCGTCGTCTTCAGCTTCGTCGGCATCTCCAGGTATCTCTCGACGCCCGCGGCGGTGAAGGAAGAGAAGCCGGCTGCCGTGGCGGACGCGAGCTCGACCGCGGCCCCGGCCCTGAAAGTTTCCGGGCAATCAATCGACGCGCCCGACAATTCGTCAATCGTCACGACGGTCGCGCCCGACGGCACGAAGACCGAGGCGCGCACCTTCAACGGCCACGCGCTCGTCTCGAAAGTCGTCGTCACGACCGCCGAGAAGATGAAGACGGCGCGCGTCACTTCGGCCGAAGGCGAGGAGCGCGACTTGCCGGCCGACAGGGTCAACACCGCGCTCGAAGCGAGCGGCGACGAGTTGGCCGCGGCCGTCGGTTTCGGCGCTGGGAAAGTGAATTCGGCCGAGCCGAACAAAGTCGCCGGCAGGCAAGCCCGCCCGCGCCCGCCGGAGACGACCCGGAAAGAGACGGCGCGGCAGCCGCCCCCCGCGCAGAAAAATGAGCCCGTGACGCAGGGCAACATGACGGCGCGGCAGCAGGCCAATGCCGACCCGGAGTCCATAAAGCCGGCGCCTCAATCGAGGAGCTATGGCCCGGAAGGCAGGAGCGTGAAAGAGGACCTGATAAAGAAGACCAAACAGCCTTAGGACTCTCTCATCAGCGCTCGCTTGACCATTCGCGGGCGCACACGTTATTAACTTAAAAGTATTTTCGAGGGCTAAAGGTTTTTGGTTGTGCGAAGGAATCTTTTGAAAGTCTGCGCGGGCGCCACACTCATGCTGGCGGCCGCGCTCGTTTTGGCACAGGCCGCGGCGCAGGAGACCCTGCCCGCGCCGCCCGCAGACCGCGCCCTCATCTACTTCGCGGACGAGCAAGGAAGCGCGCTCGCGCCGCTCGCGTTCGAGGAGGGCTCGACGCCCTTGCGCGTCGAAGTGGTGGCGAAAGGCGACAAGCGCAGTTACGTCGAGCTGAAGGGCGCGCACGCCGCGACCGTCATCACGGGCCTGGAGCCGCGCTTCTACCTGTTCCTGCCGGACGAGCCCAACGCGAAGCCGCCGTTTCTGGTGCGCCTGACGGAGAAGGGCGCGGCGCGGCGGGTGACGGCGATGGCCCAAAGAGGCTACAAGGGCTTCGCCATCGACTCCGAAGAGATCGTCAAGCCGCACTACCGCGTGATTGTGCGCGAGGGCGGGACGCAGTTCGTGGAGTTCCGGCCCCGCGAGCCGCTCCTGCACGGCGAGTACGCCATCATCGGCACGGACCTCGGCCGCATCGCGACCTTCCGCGTCATGTCGGCCCCCGTGCGGTAAATTCTTTCGAGGTGATAATAATCTTATGAATCATTCCACAGGCCCGCGCGCGACACACATCTGGACCCCTGCGCGCGCCGCGCTCACCCTCTTGACGCTCGCGCTCGTCGCCGCCCTCGGCGTCGCGAGCTGCGGCAAGTCCGCGGACACGCCCGCGGTGAACGCGCCGAAGGCGACGGTCACGGTCGGGCAGAAACCGAACGGGACGACGACTACGGCGAGCGCGACGCCCTCGGAACCGCGCATGCTGCCCGCGAGCGCGCTCGACGCCCCGCTCGAAACCCTCGACGGCAAGCCTTTCAAGCTCTCGGACCTGAAGGGCAAGGTGCTGGTGATAGATTTGTGGGCCACCTGGTGCGGGCCGTGCCGCGTCTCGATCCCGGAGCTGGTCAACCTGCAAAAGGAGTTCGGGCCGAAGGGCTTCGAGGTCATAGGGCTCGACATCGACCCGGACGAGGACACGCCCGAGAAAGTTCGCGCCTTCGCCAAGGAGTACGAGATCAACTACAAGCTGGCCTTCGCCGACAGGGAGCTGGCGCTCTCCCTGATGCGCGGCGGCAACATCCCGCAGAGCATCATCGTCAGCCGCGAGGGGCAGATAATCGAACACCTGGTCGGCTTCCACCCCGTCCGCACGCCCGAGCGCATGCGCGCCGCCATCGAGCAGGCGCTGAAGTAATTCAAAGTTAAAAATCAGGAATGCAAAATGGAAGACGAAGAGCGCGGCTCCCATCTTCCATTTTGCATTCCTGATTTGTAACCCTTAATTCTTCCTGGCTTCGTCCTTCTCGCGCTTGCCTTCGTCTTTGAGTTCGCGGGCCTCGCGTTCGAGTTCTTCGTCCTGGAGCCCTTGCGCGACGCGCTCCTTGGCGCGCCCCTCGATCTCTTTCATCTCGGCCTCGACGCGGTCCTCGACCTGGTCAATCGGGGCCTCCTCGCCAGACTCTTCCTGCGTCACGATCTTGTCCTTGTCAATCTCCACTCGTCCAACCTCCCGGCCAATTGATGATGCCTAACCTTCGCGGGCAATCGTCTCACTATTGACGGCGGGAGGTCAAATTGAGCTTCGCGGCCCTTCGGCCGTTCAATTCCGGGGCGCGCTCGTGCGGACCGCGTAGCCGAGCAGCGTGAACGAGACCGCCGTCAGGAGGCCGAAGGTGAGGCCGCCGACTTCTCCGCCCAGGAGCGGGCGCGCGGCGAAGAAGACTGGCAGCGCCAGCCCGCACAGGATGGGCGTCCAACTCCGCCAGCCGCGCCACACGCGCGTCGCCAGCACGAGCGCGCCCACGACCAGCATGAAGACGTGGCTCGCGGGCCACGCCAGGTCCGTGACGCGGAAAAGCAGTGTCTCCTGGTTCGCGCGCATGATCTCCAGCGCGTTGAAGACGAGGGCCAGAGAGAGCCCGATTAGTTGGACTATGAATACGGCCCTGCCCGCCGCGCCGGCACCCGTCACCCTCAGTCGGCGCATCGCGACCGCGCTCGCGCCCCAGCCTATCAGGTAGAGCATGCCCAGCATGGAAGCCACGTACGCGCCCGCACCGTCGCCGAGGGTGAGTAAAAAAAACGAGAGGAAGAGCATCGGCGCTCCGACCATTCCGATTGTCCCCAGCAGGCGAGGGCTCAAGGAAGTATTTTGCGCGGCGGCGGGTAACTCGATTCGCTCTGTAACCATCGTTCACCTCTTCGGAGAGTTGTCGGGCTCTGACCAATAACGCGTAAATCGCGCGGCGCTCGGGTCACAGGGCCGGCGGGAAATTTCGAGTCGTTTCATTTTCCGCCAATCGTGGTAAAGTTACGGCCTGAAGCGCACGGGCTCCCGATTACTTCCGCCGGCCGGCGGGTTTTCCGACCGACACCTACTCTTTTATGCCGCGTGAGATCACACATCACGGACAGATTCTCGAAGCCATCGCGAGCGTGGACAGCATCTCGGAACTGGTCGAGCGCGACGACGGCCACTTCAAGTACGAGCTGGACCTGGAAGTCATAGTCTACGGGCGCAACTACACGGGCAAGAAGGTCGGCCCCTACGCGCGGCTGCTCTCCTACGACGAGGGCGAGGAGGTCGTGCGCCAGGGCGACTGGGGCGGCAACACTCTTTACACGCTGGTCGCGGGCGACCTGGACGTGCTCGTCACGGACGACCACGGGACGACGCGCAAGGTCGCTGAGCTTCAGCCCGGGACCACCTTCGGCGAGCGCAGCGTGCTGGCGGGCCAGCCGCGCAACGCCACCATCACGGTCCCGCCGAACTCCAAAGCCTACGTCATCGAAATCCAGCGCCCCGCCTTGCGGCTGCTCAGGAAGCTCAAAAAGTTCGGCCACATGCTCGACGTGGCCTACCGCAAATACGGACTCGACCGCACGCTGCTCGAAGTCGAGGAGGCGACGGCCGACGCTTTTGGGCCAGATTTGCTCAGGCAGTTGGGCGACGCGGCGCGCTTCACGGTCTACGGCAAGAACCACGTCCTCTTCCAGGAGGGCGACCCCGTCAACCGCCTCGTCTTCATCAAGAACGGCTGGGTCAGGCGCGTGCGCGGGCTCGCCAACCCGTCGCAGGCGGACATGGTCTTGGAACTCGGCAAGGACGTGGGCATCGACTTCCTCGGCGCGGGCAACTGCCTCGGCCTCGAAGCCCTCGACGCGGCCGACAAGGGGACGTGGAAGTACACGGCGAACGTGATGGCGCGCACGGAGGTTTTGGAGGTCGCCGTCTCGCGCCTGCGCGCGAACCCGGCCTTGCGCGACGCCGTGCTCCAACAGTTCTCCGGCTTCTCGCACGCGGACGACCGCGAGCCGGACCCGCCCGCCGACCGCAGGCTGATCGCCGCCGCCGGGCGCGAGATCACGACCGGCATCGTCGACGGCACGAACCTGCTCGTCATGGACATGGACTTGTGCATACGCTGCGGCAACTGCTCGCTCGCGTGCCACAAGGTCCACGGCCGCTCGCGGCTCCTCAGGCGCGGCATACACATCGCGCGCCCGGTCAAGGTCGGGAGCCGCTCCCTACAGCACGTCCTCGCGCCGTCGGTCTGCCTGCACTGCCAGGACCCAGAGTGCCTGACGGGCTGCCCGACGGGGGCCATCGGGCGCTTCGAGGAGGGGCAGATAGACATCAACCCGCAGACCTGCATCGGCTGCGGCGACTGCGCGACGCAGTGCCCCTACAACGCCATCACGATGGCCCCGCGCAAGGCGGCGGCCGTGCCCCCGCCGAGCTTCGGCGCGAAGCTCAAGGGCCTGTTCAGCCTCGCGAAGCCACGGCTTCCCGCGCCGGTGACGGACACGGAGAACCTGCTCGCCGTCAAGTGCAACCTCTGCGAGAACACGCCGCTCAACCCGCCCGGGACGAGGAGGAGGAAGCAAGCCTACTCGTGCCAGGAGAACTGCCCGACGGGCGCGCTCGTGCGCGTCAACCCGCGCGAGTATTTCGCGGAGGCGAAGAACGCCGTCGGGATAGTCTACAAGGACCAGACGCACGCCATCGGGCGCAACATACACAAGCGCGACACGCCCGCGCGCCTCTGGCACATTTTCGGCGTGCTGGCGACCATCGCCGTCACCCTGGCCGGCCTCTGGGCGGCGCGCAAGTACACGCTCGACGGCCACCTCTGGGGCACCTGGCTGACCGTGCGCTGGATAACGGGATTGCTCGGCTTGCTCGGCATCGCCGCGGTGATGACGTACCCCGCGCGCAAGCAGGTTTACAGGCGGCGCGCGGGTCCTTTGCGCTACTGGATGCTGATGCACGTCTACGTCGGCGTCATCGCGGGCGTCCTGCTCCTGCTCCACGGCGGGCGCGACACGGGCGGCCTGCTCACGTCGCTTTTGATGGTCTCGTTCGACCTGGTCATCGTGACGGGCCTCTTCGGCGTCCTCGTCTACGTCGTCGCGCCGCGCGTCATGACGAGCATAGAGGGCGACCCGCTCCTGATCGAAGACCTGCGCGACCGGCGCGACGAGTTGCGCGAGACCCTGTCGAAGATTGACCTCAGCAACCCGGAGCTGCGCGACATCCTGAAGCGAAAAATCCGCCGCCGCTTCCTCTCGTTCCGCTACCTGATGCGGCAGTACGCGCGGCGCGAGGACCTGACGAGGATGCTGGCCTCTGCGCGCGAGGAGTTCAGGGAGGACGCGGAGAAGCTACAGGACCCTGAGGCGCGCCGCCTCCTGATGGACGTGGTCGAGGCGACCGTGACGCTGCGCCGCGTGGACGCGCTCATCTACCTGCACCAACTGCTCAAGCTCTGGCTCGCGCCGCACGTCGTCACCTCCTCGATCATGCTGGCGCTGATGGTTGTTCACATCGTTCAGGTGATCTTCTTTACGGTCAGATGACGCAAGCTCGAAAGGAGACCGAAGATGAAGAGACGTTATTTCCGAATCGCCCTCGCCTGCCTGGCCCTCGCCGCCTGCGCGGCCATTGACGCGCGGGCGCAGGAGGAGGGGGAGGGCTCCGGCCTCTCCGGCACCCCCGCGCAGACGGCCACGCTCTATTCGCATCACGTCCATCGGGATTACGACCGCGCCTCGTTCAGCTTCGAGCTGGGCGTGCTGGGCGATGAGAAATTCCCGGAGAGAAGGGCCCGTTACAATCTGCGTTACGGCGGGATGTCACCGGACGGCTCCCTGCACTGGTTTGACGTGACCAACGGCCGTGACGCAAGGAGCCAGCTTAAAGACCTGGGAGCACTGAATTGGGCCGACGTTTACCACACCCCGCTGCTGTTTGCCAGCGCGACCCCGCACGACGGCCTCATGTCGTACTCCTACAAGGAAGGGGACGTGATCGAGATTTCCCCGGCGGGCGTAAACATCAGGGCCGTCGCCGGGCACATGTACGTGATGCACGTCAAAGACAGTGACTCTGACTTCTACGTGATGTTCCGCGTCGAATCCCTTGAGCCGAAGGGTGAATGCACAATCTCCTGGAAGCGCGTGCCGCCGCCCGACGCCGACCGGCCGGACGCGGGCGCGGACAGGTAAGTCAGCCGTCAGCGAGTATAAATCCCGAAGATGGGTTTGGAACTACGGAAAAGCACGTTCGTCGTCACGCGCGAGGACAGGGCGGAGGACGCCAAGGTTCTCGTCACGGAAGGCTTGCGCATAGGGCGGCTGACCGACAACGACCTCGTGCTTAACCACCCGATGGTCTCGCGCCTGCACGCGGGCATCAACCAGGTCAGCGGCCGCTTCTACATCGTCAACCTCTCGGGCTCGAACGCGACGACTCTGAACGGCCGCGTCATCCCGTTCGACGAGACGGACGCCGTCGCCTCCGGCGACCAGATTCGCATCGGCCCGTTCCTGCTCTACATCGAGCAGGCCGACCGCAACACGCTCAGGATTCGCGTCGCCGAGCAGGTCGCGCTCAACGTCGGCGACATAGAGGCGCGCGCCGAGTACCAGAGCAGGAAGCCGAAGAAGGCGGAGGAAGAGAGCACGCTCGAAGTCGTCTCGCGCGACGTGGCCGGCGCGCTCAAGGTCTTCTGGGACAAGCGCACGCGCGAGAAGGCCGGCCGCCAGTCGCCTCTCCACCCGCACAACCCGCCGCGGCTCGGCAAGGCCCGCTTCAACTGGACGCCGACGCGCGACCTCGTCCGCCCCTGGCCCTTCTCGGTCTTCGTCTGGGGGGCCATCATCGTCGGCGCGCTCTCCGTCTTCGCCGCCTTCAAATACAAGGACGCCTTCGCGCCCGAGCTGCTCTCGTCGCCGCACGCGCGCGCGGGCTTCACCCTCGACCCGCCGATTGCCAGGGAGGCGAACGCCAACTCCTGCACGACCTGCCACGCCGTCGGCGTGAGCGCGCAGAACCGCGCGCGGATGGAGGCGAATTGTGCCAGTTGCCACGAGACGGAGGTCTTCGTCGCGACGACGACGCGCCCGCACCGCGAGGCCGGCATCACCTGCGTCGTCTGCCACACCGAGCACCGCGGGACGGACTTCCGGCCGATGCACGCCTCGCTCGACTCCTGCACCAACTGCCACAACGACAACAACAAGAAGACCTATAACGGCAAGAAGGTCGGCACGCCGCACGGCGGGACGCTCGGCTACCCGGTCGTCAACGGAGAGTGGGTCTGGAAAGGTTTGGAGCCCGAAGAACTGGCCCTGAAGCCGGAGGTGTCGCGCCTGCGACGCCCGACGGACAACGAGCAGCAGTGGCGCAACAAGCAGTTCCACGCCCTGCACCTCTACCGCGTCCGCGCCGTCGCCAGCATCGAAGGCATCAAGGACGAGGACGCGGGCGACGGGACGCGCGTCATCTCGTGTTCGAGCTGCCACCGCTCGTTCGCGCCCATCGACCGCCGGACGCCGCGCTCGACCTGCATCCGCTGTCACAACGGCCAAATCTTCGAGCCCGACGCGCGGCCCGTGCGCGCCGTCACCACGATTAGCTGCACCTCCTGCCACATCCAGCACATCCGCGACAAGCACTGGCGGCCCCTCTTGTTCGCGGACGCGCCCTTGCCGAGCGACTGGCACGAGAAGGTGACGGCGAAATAGATTGGTATGTCTCCCAATTTACATCTCATGATGCCGCGAAACAAAGTATTCATAAGCTATAGCCGCCGAGATGAGCGTTGGCTTAATCGGTTGCGTGTACATCTTCGACCGCTAGAACGTGATCACGCGATAGAGATTTGGGATGATACGCGTATGGCTCCTGGTACTAATTGGCGCAATGCTATTACAGACGCTATTTCTTCGGCTAAGGTGGGCATCCTACTAATCTCTGCGGATTTCCTTGCATCCGATTTTATTGTCAATAACGAGTTGCCGCCACTTCTTGAAGCTGCAAGGAATGGCGGAGCTACGATTCTTTGCGTCATCGTTAGCCCTTGCCGGTTTGAACGGGTGCAAGAATTGTCTAATTTCCAAGCTATTAATAATCCGAAAAAGCCCTTAGCCAAATTACCACTAGCAGAAAGAGAAGCTGTTTGGGTGAAAGTCGCAGATGCTGTGGAGGCATGTTTCGAGGATCGTAGAGTAACGGAGGGCTGGCTTGTACGTAATGAACGCATCCTGTTTGATTCATTGAGTAAACTTGTGCGTGAGGGCAGCGAGGACGGATTCTTAATAGCTTCAGTAGGAGATTATTATGTTCAGTTCGCCCCATTCGTAAGTATGAAGGAATTACTTGTTGAGACTGTTTCCAATGACTTCTTGCGGAAAGACATACAACTTACAAAGGAGGCTACCGATCTACTTATAAAAATGGGCTTCCACAAGCCGCCTAATGATAGTAGCAACTATTTCCGTATGTATCGGATTAGTGGAAGCGACGAAGATCTATATGACATCGCACGCACAGCAATTAAAATCTTATCTGATGTGTATCAAGTTAGTGAACGCTCGAACCTTGATATAACACTTGACCTCGCTAGATAGACAGTCCATTAATGCCAGCCTGGCACGATCATACAGCAGATTTTGAAATTGCGTTGCTTACATGCTTTAGACGTTTTATGACCGCCTTTGTGTTAGCGGCCTACGGCGAGCATAAGTTTTTCGTTTTTAGCCTACAATCCAATTATGAGAAAGTCGCAACTGTTCATCACCATTGCGCTGCTCACGCTGCTCGTCGCGATTAACCAGACGACCGAGGACAACGCTTTCTTGAAGAGCGTGGCCGGCGGGCTGCCGTGGTACGGCTGGGCCGGCATCATCGCCTCCGTCGTCATCGTCGGCGTCGCCCTCGCCGTGCGCGACGGGTGGCGCGCGCGCCGCCTGCTCGTCGAGCGGGTGGAGAAGCGCGCGGACCCCAACGAGCGGAGCGCGCAGCTCTCGCAGGAGCTGCTCGAACGCTACGACCCGGACGGGCCGGACTACCCGCACCCGGTCATCGTCACCGAGCGCTGCATAGGCTGCCACGCCTGCGTCGACGCCTGCCCGCACGACGTGCTCGCGATGGTCGACAACCTGGCCGTGCCCGTCGCCCGCGACCAGTGCGCCGAGGACACCTCCTGCCAGGTCGAGTGTCCCGTCAACCCGAAGGCGTGTATCGTCGTCAACACGACGAAGAAGATTAAGCCGCGGCCCGTGCCCGCGCGCGACGCGCGCTTTATGACGAACGTCCCCGGCTGCTATCTCATCGGCGACGTCTCGGGGACGCCGCTCATCAAGAACGCCGCCAACGAGGGCGCGGACGTGATACGGCACATCGCCGAGGAGTTGCGGACCGCGCCGCCCGAACTGAAGGCCCAGTACGACGTGGCTATCGTCGGCGTCGGCCCCGCCGGGCTCTCGGCCGCCGTGCTGGCCCGGCAACACGGCCTGCGTTACGTCGGCATCGAACAGGACAAGGTGCTGGCGACCATCGAAGCCTACCCGAAGAACAAGTACATCTTTTTCAAGCCCGAGACGATGGAGTCGCGCGGCGGGATTCTGGTCGAGGGCGCGGGCGACCAGCGCGAGGCCATCCTCGATTCGTGGCTCGGCACGATGATGAAGACGGGCGTCGCCGTCAACGAGGGCGAAAGCTGCAAGGCCATCAAGCGCGCAGAGGACGGCGACTACTTCACCGTCACGACGGAGCGCGGGCCGAAGCGCGAGCCCGCGGCCTACCGCGCGCGCCGCGTCGTCATCGCCATCGGCAACCGCGGCACGCCGATGCGCCTCGGCGTCCCCGGCGAGGAGATGAAAGTGACGCGCAACGGCCGGCCCGAAGACAAGGTGATGTACAAGCTGACGAACCCTGAGGAGTTCAAGCGCCGCCACATCGTCGTCGTCGGCGGAGGGAACTCCGCGGTCGAGGCGGCCGTCGACTTGGTCGCGCGGCGCGACGGCGACCGCATAGAGTTCCGCCCGGAGGGGGAGATCAACGACGTGACGCTGGTCGTGCGCAGCGATTTTAAGAACGACCTGAAGTTCGGCAATAAGCTGCAAGTCTACGAGTGCATAGACGAGGGCCGCATCAAGGTTTACTTCGGCGCGGCCGTCAAGGAGATCAGCGACTCCGAGGTCGTCCTGATGGACGCGCGCACCAGAGAGGAGAAGGTGAGGCTTCGGAACGACTACATCTTCGCCCTCATCGGCGGCGACCGCCCCACCAAATTCCTCGAAGCAATCGGCATCCAGATTCCGAAGGATTGAATTCCGTTCGGTTGGCCTTACTTTCCAGTCGAAACTCGCCGGCCTCCGCTTGAAACACGCCGGTTTCGGCCTGAAAGCCTCCTCCTTCAAAGCAAAACCTCACTTCTCAAGCCTGAAAGCTCACCCTAAAACGGTGAAACATGCCCACATAAAGGCGAAAGATGCCCATATAAGGCTGAAACTTCACTTCTCAAGGGTGAAAGTTGCTTTCTAAAGCCTGAAAGTTACTCTCTAAAGCCTGAAAGTTGTTCTCTAAAGGGTGAAAGTTGCTCATATAATGACAATAGTTGTCCACATAATGACAGAAGTTGTCATCTCAAAGGCGAAAGTTGCTTTCTAAACGGTGAAAGTTGCTCTCTAAAGGGTGAGAGTTGTCTTCTAAAGAGCGTGAGGCGTTTCCTCACACGAAATCCGTTCTCCCTACGCCACTGACAGGGGCCGGAATTATCGCGCGGCAGCTACGCTTTTGGGCCCGCCCCCCGCGCGTAGAAGGCGACGACGTTCGCGGCCGCCTGTGCCACTTTCTCGCGCAGCCCTTCCGGCTCCAACACCTCCAACTGTGTGCCAAAACCGAGCGCGTACTCGCAGGCCATCTCCTCCACGTCGAAGCGCAGCCGAACCTCGACCCAGCCCTCCGCGTCGGCGTCGCCCACCTCCTCGACGCGCGCGAACCTGCCGGCGAAGGGCAAGCGCTTGACTACCTCTCGGCGGGCGCGCGCGCGCACGCGGTAGCTCGGCAGTTGAGTCCGAAACCGCTCGGACGACTCTTCCCAGAACGCCGCCAGATCGAAGCCGGGCGGGCGCATCGCGGGCTCGTCCAGTATCTCCGCGCTCTCCACGCGCGAGACGCGGTAGCTGCGCACTTGTCCTTCGACGGCCGCGACCACGTACCAGACGCTGCCCTTGGCGACGAGCCCGAGCGGATCAATCAAGCGCTCCGTCGTCCCGCACTCGCCGCGCCCGTAGCTCATGCGCACCCTGCGCCCCTGCCAGATGGCGTCCTGGAGCGTGTGCAGCATTGGCACAGTTTCCTCGGCGCGGTTCCAGCCGGTCACGTCCACGTAGATGCGCTGGCGCGCGTACTCCGCCCCGCGCCTGTGCAGGGGGGGCAGCGCCGCCAGCAGTTTCAAGAGCGCGCCCTCGGACGCCTTCTCCAGATTCAGGTCCGCGAGCAGCCGCGAGGGCTGCGTGACGAAGAGCGACTGAATCTCCGCCTCGCTCAGGCCCGTCAGGTTCGTCCGGTACTCGCCGAGCAGCGACCAGCCGCCGCCCGTGCCGCGCTCGGCGACCACTGGGACGCCCGCGCCGCTCAGCGCCTCCATGTCGCGGTGGATGGTGCGCTCCGAGACTTCCAGCCGCCGGGCCAAATCGCGGGCCGTCAACTGCCTGTAAGACTGCAACAGCAGCACGATGGAAAACAGCCTGTCCGCGCGCATCTCAATACTCCTTTCGACGAACGCCCGCGATTTTATCTCACAAATATGACAGGAGGTGTCATCAATCGTCGCGTATTCTCTCAGCGCCTGGAAAAGTTTTTCCGACGAAAGGAGAATTGCAGATGCGTAAGGTGACGTTCGGCGGGGCCAACAGCCTGGACAATTACATCGCGCGCAAGGACGACTCGTTTGACTGGATCATGCACGGCAAAGAGGCGGCCGAGTACATGAAAGATTACTGGAAGACGATTGACACTGTGCTGATGGGCCGCAAGACCTATGAGGTCGCGCTCAAGTTCGGCGGAGGGCAGAGCAACCCTTACCCCGGCGTGAAGAGTTACGTCTTCTCGCGCACGCTGAAGGAGACTGGGGACAAATCAGTCGAACTAGTCAGGGAAGACGCCGCGGGGTTCGTCCGAAAACTGAAGAAGCAGAAGGGCAAAGACATCTGCGTGATGGGCGGCGGCGACTTCGCCAAAACGCTTTTCGACGCCGGGCTGATTGACGAGATAGGCTTCAACATACACCCTGTCCTCCTCGGCTCGGGCGTCCCGCTCTTCCACGAGATGAAACAGCAGATCAACCTGGAACTGCTCGAATGCAAGGCGTTCAAGAACGGCTGCGTGCTCGTCACCTACCGCGTGAAGAACAAGCGGGGCGCGAAATGAGACACGCGCGACCCGCGCGTCACCCTTCGCCGGGGTAGGCGGCGACGACTTCGAGCATGACGAGCGCGCCCGCGGGCAGGGCGGCCGCGGCGAAGGCCGTGCGCGCCGGCAGCGGCGTGATGCCGATGGCGGGGAGCCAGGCGGAGTAAATCTGGTCCACGGCCTTGAAGTCTTTGATGTCGGCCAGTATCAGCGTGACCTTGACGATGTCGGCCGGCGTGCACCCGGCGGCGTTCAGGATGGCGTCGATGTTCGAGAGCATCCGGCGCGTCTGGGCTTCGAGCCCCTCTTCGAGTTTACCCGTCGCGGGGTCGCGGCCCGTCTGGCCCATCACGAAAACCAGGTCGCCCGTGCGAATGGCCTGCGAGTAAGTCCCGAGCGCGGGCGGCGCGGCCTCCGTCTTAATCCGAATCTTGTTCACCATCTGACATGCTCCTTTGACTGTTGTGATGGGCGACCCGCTACTGCATGTTCATCAGCTCGGCCCTGAGCGGGATTTCGAACTTGACCCTGACGGGACCGCCGCCGAGCGGGGCGAGGTCCAGGACTTGCGCCGACTCGCCTGGGAAGATGATCTGCACGACGACCACGTTGGTCGGGTTCGCGAAATCCAGGTCGAAGTAGTGGAATTCGGTGATGTTCGACGCGTAAATCCATAGATTGTCCTGCTCGCGAATCCAGGAGCTGAAACTCTCGCTCTCCATCGGCTCGGTGCGGATTTCGAGCGGGACTTCGGTCAGGAGCCGCTTGGTCAAGTCGAAGTGCTCGAAGGCGTACTGCCAGCTCTGCTCGTAGGGGCGCTTGGTCGAGCCGCGCTCGCGCGGGAGACGGCCCTGCTGCTTGAGGCGTATGTTCTCGCGCACGAACTCCTCGCGCTCCGTCTCGGCCTCGTAGTCGGCGTTCGTCAGGCGTTCGAGAAAGTGGCCCACGTCGCGGCTCGAAGTCCACACGCGGCGGATGATTTGAAAGTAGGTGACGGCCGTCGGGTTGATGTCGAAGATGGTGATCTGCTTGGGCCGCCAGAGCGGGATGAGGTTGAGGCCGTAGAGGCCGCCGACGACGCTCACCATGTGTATGTCCTCGCGCCGCTCCGGGGCCACGCCCTCGTAGTGGGCCTTGATGGTCGCGAACTCGCCGAAAGACCCGTCCTGGTGGCCGTCGTCCGTGCCGTAAAAAACCATCTCCGGGTGGTCGTGATAAATCTCCCGGTTGAAAGCTCTCGGTGCCTGCGATGTCACGCTTCGTCCTCCTCAAAAAATAATGATGAATTAGGAATGATGAATGATGAATTAAAAGCCGGTTGTCTTTAATTTCGCATTCATCATTTCGCCTTCCGCATTGCTTTCGTCGTCCCAGGCCGGCTTGTAAAGCTGCTTGTCGAAGTAGCCGAGCCGCTCGGACCACTGCGCGCCGGGAGTCTCGTCCAAAGGTGAGGGCGTTTCCGGCCGGGTGTAAGTGACGCGCACGCTCTCGGCTATCAGTCGAAGCGCGTCTTCGACGGCGCGGGTCTCCGCGTGGCGGAGGGTGATGAAGCCGTCGCCCGTGTACGTGGCGGACGCGGGCGCGCCGGCGCGCGGCAACCGTGCCTCGACGACCATGTGGCCCACGCGCCGCTTCACCTCTTCGACGCCGACGACGCCCTCCACGGACCCGCCGCCCGCGCCGCGCAGGAAAATTGTGCCAACGGCGTGCCTGCGCTCCCACGGCCCGTCGAAACAATTGTCGACGGCGGCCCGCGCCCAGGCCAGCCGCGGGTCCATGTCGTAGGCGTGGGCGAGCATGGGGCCTATGCGCGCGCCGGCGGGCCTGAGCGTGGCGTCCGTGAAACTGACCTCGCCGTCTTCGAGCAGGAAGCCTTCCATGTGCGTCATGGCGCTGCCGACGTGAAGCGCGCGCACGGCGGCCAGCCCCTGCTCTATGAAGTGACGGAAACGCTCGTTGCTCATGTCGCGCGGCATGACGCACGTCCACTGAATCGCGGGGTCCTCCAGCGCCTCCAGGATCGAAGGCCGGTAGCAGCAGACGGAATAGAAGCGCGGCTCGTCCGCAATCGTGATCGTGTCGACGCAAAGCTCCTCGCCGCGCAAGTAGTCTTCCGCCAGCACGGGGCTCTCCGCCGACGGGCGCATCAATCGGAGCGCCAGTTCGAGCCGTTCGGGGCCGCGTATGCACCAGGTCGCGAGCCCGCCGCTCCCGCTCAGCGGCTTGAGCACAATCGGGAACCCGACTTCCGCGGCGAATCGCCTGGCGTCTTCGTCGCTCGTCACCAGGCGGTCGCGCGCTGTGCCAATTCCGGCCCGTCCGAGAGTGCGTTTCAGGGACGACTTGTCGAGCGCGCGGCTGACGGTCTCGGCGCTCATGCCGCGCCGGAGGCCGAGCGCCTCGTTGGCGCGGGCCACTGGCAGGAGCAGCGTCTCCTGCGGCGTGACGAGCTGATAAAGGGGGCCGTGCTTCTCTTCGAGCCCGCGCGCGGCGGCGATTAACTGCGCGGCGTCGTGCGCGTCCGCGACTGTGACGAGTTCGTCGAAAATCCCCGCGCCGCTCCCCGCGCGTTCGCAGACGCCGAGCAGCCGGACGCCGCCGAGCTTCCCGACCGCCTCGGCGCAGCGCAGGCCCTCTCCCGTCGCGCGGGCGGCGACGAAGACTACGCGGCGCGGCGTCTCTTCTTTTTGTGCCAGATTCACGCCGTGGCCCTTTCGCGCTCGCGGAGCTGCGCCTCGCGGGCCTGCCTGTCGTAGAGCACGTACTGAATCAAATCCCGCCCGCCCGTCGTGACGTCCTCGTCCGACAGCGGCTCGACGCCGTGGAAAGAGATGTCCGAGCGCAGGAACGCGAGCAGGGAATTGGGCCTGTAGGGGACCGTCTTCACGCGGACGAAGTCCTCGAACTGGTAGTGCGTCCCGGCGGGGCAGCGGAAGCCCGGCTCCTTCGGGACGTAGAGCGAAGTGCCCAGGTGGCTCGCGCTCTCGTCCGGGGCGAGGTAGATGAGGAGCACGACCAGCTTCGTGTAGAGGTCCGAATGCGGCCCCAGAAAATAGCCGGCCCGGTGGCGAATCAACTGTGATTCGACCGCGACCTCGGGCCGGGACTTGTCGTCGGGCAGCTCGGCCGCGAAGGAGTCCAACACGGCCTGTGCCAGTTCGGGGCTGAGGAACCAGCGGTTGAAGTCCTCCCAGAACTCCCGAAGTTCATCGGGCAGCGTCTTCGTCCAGCCCTCGTTGAAGTCCCGCTGGTCCCTGTGGCGGAAGTGATCCAGCTTGAGCGTCGTCACCTCGAACAGATTCTGGTAAACGGCGCTCTCGGGCAAGTGTGCCAAAAGCTCCCGGTAGTAGTCGTCGGGGAAAACGTTCCCGACGTAGTAGTGCGGGTAGGGCTCCGCGACCACCTCGGCCGCGCGCAGCCGGGCGGCGAAGTGTGCGAGGGGACTCGTCTTCGGACTGAGATTTTCCGTCACCGCCTCGGCCTCCTTCAGTTTCCTTCCGCGGCGCGCACGAGCGGCAGCACCTCGCGCCCGAAGATGACCATCTCGTCGAGCTTGGGCCAGCCGGAGATGATGAACTGCGTGACGCCTACGCGCTTGTATTCGAGAAACGTCTCGGCCAGTTCTTCGGGCGAGCCGACGAGCGTGATCGCGGACGAGCCGTAGTAGGGAACCAGCCCGGCCCACAAATTCCGGCCCAGCCAGCCCACGTCGTCCGCGGCGGCCAGCGCCTGCTTCAGCGTCTGCGAATCGCTGCGCGTCAGGATGCCGCGCTCCTGCCGCCCGATCTCTTCGCCGGGCAGCAGGGCTTCCGCGGCCTTAATCGCCTCCTCGCGCGTGGGCCGGCAGACCACGCAGAGCCTGAGCGAGACTTCGACGCCGCGCTCGCGAAACTGTGCCACCTGCGGGGCCAGTTTTTCCGGCGTGTCGACGAGGCGCAGCCAGCTCGAACCCTGGCCCAGGGCGAGTTGCTGCGCCTGCTCGGAGTGGCCGGAGACGTAGATTTCCGGGGCGGCGCGGTCGGGCGCGAGGAAAGGCGTGTTGAGGCGGCCGCCTTCAACACGCCAGTAACGGCCGTCGAAATCGACCGGGCCGCCGCCCTGCCAGAAGGAGCGGCAGACCGCGAGAAACTCCTCGGCGCGCGAGTAGCGCTCGTCGTGCTCAAGGAAGTCGCCGTAGCCGCGCTGCTCGGCGGGCGAGCTTCCGGCGACGATGTTCAGGGCGACGCGGCCCCCTATGAGGCCCGAGAGGGTGTTGATCTGCTGGACGAAGGTCGCGGGCTGCATGAACCCCGTGCGGTAGGCGATGATGAATTTTAGTTTCGCGGTCGCGCGCCCCACGGCGCAGGCGACGAAAATCGTGTCCGGCTCGTAGCGGCTGAAGGAGAGGAGCACGGACTCGATGCCGGCCTCTTCGGCGCGCCGCGCGAAGTGTGTCCAGCCCTCCATGTCGGGCAGCGCGGCCGGCGAAGTGCGCTGCGTCGTCAGCACGCGGTTCGTCTCCTGCGCCGTCTTCATCGCGACCTCGCCGCCCTTCGGAAGCATCCAGTGGAATCTGAGGTTCATTGTTGCTCCGCCTCCCTGACGAGCGGCAGCACCTCGCGGCCGAAAGTCGCGACCTCGTCAACCTCGGGCCATCCGGAGATGATGAACTCTCCGACGCCGATTCGCTTGTAGGCCAGGAAGGCGTCCGCCAACTCGCGCGGCGTCCCGAGCAGCGTCGTCCAAACTGGCCCATAATGCGGAACCAGCCCGGCCCAGAGCGAAGGGCTGAGCCAGTGCTTGTCTTCGGCGAGCCCCGCGCCCTCCCTGTACATCTGCGAGTCGTCCTTCAGTCGAATCGTGCTCTCCTCTTTGTCTTCGGGCAGCAGGGACAGCGCGTCGCGCAAAGCCTCCTCGCGCGTCGGCCTGCACACCAGGCAGAGCCTGAGGCAAACGCCTATGTCGCACGCGCGCAGGCGCGCGACCGCCGGCTCAAGCTTCTCCGGCGCGTCGGCCGCGCGCAGCCAGGTGGTGCCCTGCGAGCAGGCCAGCCGCTCGGACTGTTCCGAGTGGCCCGAGATGTAGATTTCGGGGGAAGCGCGGTCGGGCGCGAGGAAAGGCGTGTTGAGCCTGCCTTTTTCGACCCTGTAATACTTGCCCTCGAAATCGACCTCGCCGTCGCTGTGCCAGAAAGCGTTGCAGACCGCCAGGAATTCTTCGGCCCGCGCGTACCGCTCGTCGTGTGCCAGAAAGTCGCCGTAGCCGTGCTGCTCCGCGGTCGAGCTGCCGGCGACGATGTTTAGCGCGACGCGGCCGGCGAGCAGCGCCGAGAGCGTGTTCATCTGCTGCACGAACGTGACGGGCTGCATCAGCCCCGAGCGGTAGGCGACGATGAACTTCAATTTCTCCGTCGCCAGTCCGAGCGCGCAGGCCACGACGAGCGGGTCCGGCTCGCAGTGGTTGAGCGCCACGAGGACGGAATCAATGCCCGACTCTTCGGCCCGCCGCGCGAAGTGCGTCCAGCCTTCCATGTCCGGGCGGGCGGCCCCCGAGTCCGGGTCCGCGTAGTGGATTCGGTAACGCGCCGCGTCGTGAGCGGTCTGCGGCGCACCCAGGCTGACCTCGCCGGCCTTCGGCAGCATCCAGTGGAATCTGAGATTCATGTGCTTAACTCTCGTCGTTCGTCAGGACGCAGCAGTGCTGCCACTCTGGGCTGACCGGCGGAAGTATCTTCGCGCCGGGGAAGAGCGAGCGCATGTAGTCGACCGTGAAGTAGGAGCAGTAACTTTCGCCCGGCTTGCCCTCGCGCTCCTGCTCGCACAGCTCGTCGCCCGGCGCGACGTGCAGTCGGTCGTCCACGAGCACGCACCAGTCGGACCTCTTCGCCGTCTCGACCAGGCCGTCTATGTCGAGCGACGGGTGCGCGGGCAACTGCCATTCGAGATTCTTTCGCACGTCGGTGCCGGAGGGCAGCTCCGGGGCCGACTGTGACCTGTCGTAGGACGGGTCGCAGAACGTGAACGCCAGCACGCCGCCCGGCGCGAGCTTGTCTCTCAACTGCCCGACCAGCTCGACCGTTTCGTTGCGGTGCGTGTGCGTGAAGACGGAGAAGGCGAGGATGATGTCGAATTTCACGCCGAGGTCCGGGACGGGCAGGCGGCGCACGCCGTCGGGGTTGAAGAACGCGCTGTAACGGTTGTAGTGGTGAAAGTGTGCCAGCGGGAAGGCGCGCCCGCCCTGCTCAATCGCGCCGCGGTTGAGGTCCAGGCACCAGTAGTCTTCGTGGGCGACGTTGCCGTCCGCGCCCAGCAGGAAGCCGCCGACGTTGCCGCCGAAATCCAGCACCTTGCGGCCGCGCCAGCGCGGGTGCCCTAGCTGCCGGTCGAAGTAAGAGAACTGCGTGACGCGCGTCGAGATGAAATCCCACATGAATGATCGCACCTCCCGAAAAGTGAGAGAAACCCGAGAGCGGCCGGGATAGACGTGCCGCGCGGGCCGTAGTGACTTCCCCTTGCTCTCAAGCCTCAACCGTCCACGGCACCGCTCGGGGGAGGACGCCGTGGCGTTTGGCCCATTCTTTCAGCGCCCAGGGCTGCGTATCAACGTCCCTGTAGCCGCCGAGCAGTTGCCGCGTGACGGGGTCCGCCTGCCAGAGCGCGCGCTCGTCGGGCGACTCCAGGTAGACCTCCGGCTTCATCCAGCGGTAGGCGTAGCCGTACATCAGAACTTTCGAAGTGCGCCCGCTCAAATTCGGCGCGGCCGTGTGGTAGAGCCTGTTCTCGAAGAGGAAGGCGTCGCCCGCGTTGAGCCTCAGGTCGCAGAGTTCCACGCCCTCCGGGTCGACCGCGCCTTTGCGGATGACTAAAGGCTCCGTCCTTAAATGGCTCTTGCGGGCCAGCAGGGTCATGCCCGAGTCCGACTGGTGAAAGTCCGTCAGGCAGTAACAGATTTTGACGCCGACGCGCGGCAAGCCTTCGTGGCCCAAATCCTGCGGGATGCGAATGTCTCTGTGCCAGCCGCGGCGGAAGCGCGGGGCGTCTGGACTTTCGGGCCGCTTGCAGATGAGCGCCGTCGAGTGCAGGTGTATGTTGGGGCTCAGGAGTTGCACGACCAGCGGCACCGTGGACGAATGAGAGACCAATTCGAAGAGCGGCTTTTCCCCGAGCAGGCCGGGGCGCAAGTCCAGGTGATTGTACTCGGGCCGATTTTGAACCTGCGGCTTGTTGAGGAAGACGCTCGCCAGCCGGTCGCACGCTTCGACGAGGCGCGCGACCTCTCGGCGGTCGAGCGCGCCGCGCACGACCAGAAAGCCGTCCTCGTCAAAGGACCGCCGCTGCCCTGGCATGAGGGGAACGAAATCCATAGGCGTTATCCTTCGAGCCCTTCGCCTCTAGCCAGCTTCCCGGCCGTGCCCCCGCGCGCGCGCTTGAGCGCGCGCGGGATGTCGCGGGCCGCCCAGCCGGGCCAGCGCGCTCGCGGCGGCCTCGCCGCCCAGCCGCGAGCGGTTGCAGGTCGGGATGACGACGGATAAGAGGGGGCGTTCCACAGCCGTGTCCTCGGTCGCTCTGGTTTCGGGAACAACGACCGTCGTTCCCGAGAAACAAGGGCAGCGCGCGCCGCGCCGCTTCGGAATCGGTCAGGCCGCGCAGTAGCGGCACGCGTACTCTAATTGGTTCCTGAGGCTCGTCGAATCACGCAGCAGTGCTGCATCTCGTCGTTGACGGGAGGCAGGATAGTAGCATGCGGGAACAGCCTCCTCATATATTTTTCGGTGTAGAAGACGTGGCACGTCCTCTGGCGCTCCGGCGCGTAAGGCTTAATCTCCTCGGTCTCCAGGTACAGGTCTTCGCCGTTGACGAGCATGAGCCACTCCGCGCCCTCCGCGCGCTTCATCATGCCGGGCAGGTCTATGTCCAGGGCGTTGCCCTGCTCACCCTCCAGGTAGACCTCCCGTTCGAGCCGCCACTGAAAATTGTTCCCGCCGTAGCGGCCCGGCCAGGAGAAGTAGTTCGGGTCGATGAACGTGAAGGCCAGCGCGCCGCCGTCGCGGAGGAGCGCTTCCAACTCGCCGACCTGCTGGAGCATGTCCGACCGCGAGGTGTTGGTGAAGACCGAGTAGGCGACGATGTAGTCGAACTTTTGGCCCAGAGGGGGGAGCGGGAGCCGCGGCTCTCCCCGCGGGTTGAAGAAGAAGCAGTAGCGGTCGTAAAAAACCCAGTGCGCCTCGGGGTAAGCCCGCCTCCCGCGCTCGACGGAGTCGCGGACCACGTCGATGCACCAGTAGCGCTCGTGGTCTATGGTCGAGTTCGGGTCGCGCAGGATGTTGCCGACGTTCCCCCCGAAGTCCAGCACGTCCTTCCCGCGCCACGAGGAATCGCCCACTTGCAGCGAGAAGTAGGTGAACTGCCCCATCTTTTGCGAGATGAACGTCACAGGAGTCTTCGAAGCTGCGGGTCAGTGCCGCAGGCGGTACTGACCTATCAATCCGCGCGGTGAAAGAACTCGCGGTTAACGTAGTTCGAGCGGCCGCTCGCGTCCAGAAACGTGTGGTAGGCGACGATGACGAGGACGCCCTTGTTGACCCGCAGGTAGCTCTCAACTTTCATAAAGCCGAAGTCGAAGACGGCCGCGAGCGCGACCGCGCGCTGCCCAGCCTCCTCCTCCAGATTCGCCATCACGCGCGCGCGCGCCGTGGGCCAATTTACGGGGCCGCCTTCGCCCGCGCCGGCGACGCGGACTCTGAAGTGCCCGCCCTCCTGCGCGATTGTTATCTCGGCCACGCCCCGCGTCTCCGTGTCCGTGTTGAGCCAGCGCCCCGTCAACTTGCCGGCGTTCAGCGTCCGCGTCGCCGGGTCGGCGAGCGCAGGGTGCAAATCGCCCGTCTGTTTGAACTCCACAGTCTGTGCCAATTGAGAATCCTCCGGCGCTCGAAGCGAGCGCGAGGGGCGGCGCTAGTAGCGCCCGTGGGAGAGCGCGAAATACTCGCGCACGAAATAGTCCATGCGGCCGCTCGCGTCCTTGAAGCGGTGTAGCTGCGCGAGCACCATCAGGCCCTTGAGGAGCATCGCCTGAAGCTCCGTCTCGGCGAAGCCGAAGTCGTAGACGCAGGTGAAGCCCGTGCCGGCGCGCGAGGCGGGCGTCGCCGTGAAGGGCTCCGCGTCCACCCTCCCCCAGTCTATCAACCCTTCGGGGCCGACCGCGTAAACCTGAAGCGTGAGGCGGCCGTTCTCCTCCGTCATCAGCAGCCGCGCGATGCCGCTCGTCTCCGGGTTCGAGTTGACCCACGTCCCCGGAAACGCGGACAAGTCGAGCGGGCCGTCGTCGGCCCGGACGAGGTCACGGCTTTGGGCGTATTCCATCAATTCGTTTACCCCTCAAGAGGCTCTGATCCAGCTACGAATCATCAGGCGGTTTGAGGCGTCCGCGTTCACAATCGGCGTGCGCGAGTGAATCGTCCGCGTGTTGTCCGAAAAAAGCATCTCGCCCGCGCCGAGCAGGAAGTCGAGCGTGCGCGCGGTCCCCGTGATGACCCGCTCGAATTCGTCCAGCAGGGCCAGCACTTCGCGGGAGAGCCCGACCCCGTCCAACTCAAGCGCGAGATTAATCACGTCCCGCCGCCAGCACATGCGACCCGACTTGGTCAGCACCGTCCGCCACCTCAGCCCGCCGCCGCAAAGAGGTGACATGCGCCACGGCACCGGCTCCGTCTCAAGCGTCTCAAGCGTTTTGTCCCCTAGTCGGCTGCGCACCTCGTCGCGCACGGCGTCCACGTCGAGGACTCTTGAGCGGCCGCCGCCCTGGCGGTCGGGCCGGACGCAGACCATGGAGATCAATTCGATGGGGACGGCCCAGTTCGCCGCGTCCGTGTGCAGCCTCTCGCTCTCGCGGCCCCCGCGCGGCGAGTGTATGTCGGTCGCGGGCTGTATGTAATGCACGAGCTGCGCGCGCGGCTTCTTGTACGGCAGCGCCACCATCTCGCCGAAGGAGCGGTTGACGGCGACGAACACCCTGTTGCCTTCGTCGAAGCGCAGGCCGCCGAGCAGCACGCAGTAGGGCCAGCGGGCGACGCGCTCCCCGATTGACCCCACGAGCCAGTCGAAGCCCTCGGGGCTGACGGCGCGAACGTCGCGCCGCACCTGCTCCTGCAAGGCGGGCGAGTAGAACTCCTGGTTGTCGTAAAGCGGGAGGCGTTCGGCCCCGTCAAAGAGGTCGCGCGCGAGCGCTGGCGGAACATTGATTCTCGCCGACTCGGGAAACGGTGCGAGCATCTTCGGCGTCTGCTCCTAGAGTATTCGGCGTCTCCGAAAAACTTCCAACCCATTGCAACTCGGATTGCGGCCCAGTCTATGAGACCGGCCTAGAGCTGTCAACAAAAAGAAGTGATGAGTGATGAGCGATCAGTGAAAGAAAGACGGTTTTTACTCATCACTCATCACTAAGCTTTGGGAGTTTGAAGGAGCGCCAGGCGTCGAAGGCCGTTTGCGGGTCGGCGTGGGCCGGGGGCCGCGCGAGTGTGAGGTGGCTGCAATCGGCGCGGCCGCGGACGCGGAGCATGGGGCGGTCGCGGTTGGTGGTCCGGTTGGTGACGAAGCGGACGATGAAGCCCACGCGCGGCTCGTCCGAGGTGTTCGGGTTCGAGCCGTGTACGATGTTGCTGTGGTGCAGCGACATCTCGCCCGGCCGCAGGACTAAGTCCACGGCCTCCGCCTCGTCCACCGTCATCTCGACGCGCTCGCCGCGCCTGTTCAAGAGGTTCGGGTCGTCGCGTATGATCTGGTGCTCCATCAGGCCGCGCTTGTGAGAGCCCGGGACGACGCGCACGCAGCCGTTGCCGCGCGCGCTCGGCGTGAGCGCGATCCAGGCCGAGGTCGAAGGCGTCAGGTGCCAGCCGGAGTAAAGGCTGTCCTGGTGCCAGGAGACGTAGCTCGCGTCCCGCGGCGGCTTGTAGAAGACGACCGTCGCCTCGACCAGTATGTCCTGGCCCAGCACGCCCTCGACCGCGTCCAGGAGCGCGTCGTGCGTGACCAAAAGGTGAGCCCAGTCGAAAAAGAGGTGCAGGTTGTCGAACCGCTTGATGACGCCCGCCCCGCATCGCTCCGCGAGCGAGTCGAGCGCGACGCGGAACCGCTCGGCCTCCGCGGCCGAGAACACTCGGACGGGGAAGACTACGCCGTGGCGTTCGTACTGTTCGATTTGCTGCCTGGTGAGTCCGGCGGTCACGGCCGCGCAACCCTCCTCACGAGCGATGGGCCAAAAAGACGCGGTCAGGAAAACGCGCGCATTGTAGCACCGGGCGCGGGATAAGAGAACAGAAACAGCTTGACAGTTCCCGGCGGCGGGCATAGATTCTGACAGACTTTGAAGCTCCGCGGCGTCTCGGACTGCGCTGCCTCACGAATTTATTCTTGCCGGAAGTCTTCCCAGAACATTGCGACGCGCGGGGGGCCGAAGTCTTGAGCAGCCAGTTTCACGACGGAGAATCATGAGGACTCAGTCTCGCGCGCGCGCAACCTGTGAAATGAAAACCCGCCCGACAATCATGTTCGTCAAACTCGCCGTAATTCTCGTCTCGCTCATGGCAATCAATCCTCCGCGGACCTGCGCGCAGCAGGAGGGCGGCGGCGCGGCGCAGCGCTACACGCGCGAGGGCGTCCGCGTCGAGTTCGAGATGGAGCCGGTGGAGCGCGGCAAGGGCTTGATGGAGGGCGCGGAGGCAATTGTCAGGTTCAGGATCACTGACCAGAGCGCGGGCCAGCCGCTCAGCAACCTGCGGCCCGCCGCCTGGCTAGACCTGCGCGACCGCGGCAAGGCGACGGACGAGCGCGGGTGCCGCGAGAAAATCCAGGCGTTCCTGCAAGCGAGCCTGAGCGACCGCCCGGACATCGACCTCAACTCCTACTTCATACTGGCCCTCAACCAGGAGCCCAACATCTCCGTCATAGACCCCCTGACTGGCTTCGGCACCACCAAGCTCTACACGCTCGTCGCACTCGCGAGTCCGGGCGAGGACTGGGTCCTGAGCGCGGACAAGAAGCGGCTCTACGTTTCCATGCCGCTCGCCGGCCAGGTCGCCGTCGTCGACACCGTCACCTGGAAAGTCCTGACGAACATCCCGGCCGGGACGCGCCCGACGCGCCTCGCCTTGCAGCACGACGAGAAATACCTCTGGGTCGGCGACGACGGCGACGACAAGACGCAAGGGGGCGTGACCGCGATTGACACGGCCGCGCTCAAGGCCGTGGCCCAAATCGGCACGGGGGCGGGCCGCCACGAAATCGCACTCGCGGACGACGACCGCTACGCCTTCGTGACGAACAGCGCGGCGGGGACGCTCACCGTGATCGACGTGCGCGGGCTCAGTAAAGTCAAAGACCTCAAGACGGGCGCGCAGCCCTCGGCCGTGGCCTTCTCGTCGCTCGGCAAGGCCGTCTACGTGGCCCACGAGGCGGACGGGACGATTGCGGCGGTCGGCGGCGCGGGCCACGAAATTCTGGCACAGATGAAGGCGCAGCCCGGCGTCAGCGCGCTCCGTTTCGCGCCGGGCGGCCGCTTCGGCTTCGCCGTCAACCGCGCGACGAACTCCGTACACGTCTTCGACGTTTCCACGAACCGGCTCACCTACAACGTGCCCGTCGGGCCGAAGCCGGACCAACTCACCTTCACCAAAGACTTCGCCTACGTGCGTTCGACGGGCAGCGAGTTCGTCAGCATGATAAAGATTTCGGGGCTCGGCGAGAGGGGCTACGAGCCGGCCGTCAACCGCTTCCCGGCGGGCCAGCGCGCGCCGCAGGAGTCGCGCTCGACCTCGCACGCGGCCTCGGTCGTCCCGGCCCCGGAGTCCGGCGCGGTGCTCGTGGCGAACCCGGCCGACAAGATGATCTATTTCTACACGGAGGGCATGGCCGCGCCGATGGGCAATTTTCAGAACTACCGCCGCGACCCGCGCGCCGTGCTCGTCCTCGACAACAGCCTGGGAGAGACCTCGCCCGGCGTTTACACGACCACCGTCAGGTTCAACGGCCACGGCGAGTACGACGTGCCCTTCCTGCTGGACTCGCCGCGCATCGTCAACTGCTTCAGCGTCGCGGTCGCGGAGAACCCCGCGCTGCCGAAGAAGAAAGAGGTCCCCATCCGCGTCGAGCCGCTTCTGAAGGACACCCCTTTGCGCGTCGGCGAGAGTTATCAACTGCGCTTCCGCGTGACGGACTCGGCCACGGACCGGCCGGCAGAGGTCAAGGACATGGGCGTGCTCGTCTTCCTCGCGCCGGGCATCTGGCAGCAGCGCGAGTGGGCCAAGCCGGTCGGCGGCGGCGTCTACGAGACGAGCTTCGTCCCGCCCAACGAGGGCGTCTACTACATTTATTTTCAGGCCCCCTCGCTCGGCGTCCGGTTCAACCAGATTCCCTTCATCACCCTGCAAGCCGTGAAGGCTGCCGCCCCGTCCGAGGAGAAGTAGATGAGAAAAGCACTCGTGAGAAAGTGGCCCACAATGGTTCTCGCCGCGGCGTCCGTCTTCCTCCTCTGCGGCCCGCGCGCCGCGGCGCAGGACGCGAGGCGGGAGGCGGCGCAGAAGTATTTCACGGACGTCGAGCTGGTGAACCAGAACGGCGAGAAGATGCGGCTCTACAGCGACCTGCTCAAAGACAAGGTGGTCGTCATCAACTTCTTCTTCGCCACGTGCAAGGGCGTCTGCCTCCCGATGAACCGCAACATCGAGAAGGTGCAGGGCCTGTTCGGCGACCGCCTGGGCAAGGACGCCTACATCATCTCGATCAGCGTCGACCCGACCGTCGACACGCCGCCCCGCCTCAGGGAGTACGCGGCTAAAATCAACGCGCGCCCCGGCTGGTACTTCATCACGGGCGACAAGGCGAACGTCGAGCTCGCGCTGAAGAAGCTGGGCCAGTACGTCGCGAACCGTGAAGACCACACCAACATCGTCCTCATCGGCAACGAGCGCACAGGGCTCTGGAAAAAAGCCTTCGGCCTGGCGAAGAGCGACGAGCTGAACAAGGTCGTGGAAAGCGTCCTCAACGACCAGCCGGACGGCGGGAAGTAAAAGTCTTGTCTTTAAGCCCAACCTCAAAGCTGCGCGCCGCTGCGATCTGTCTGACTTTGACGGCAGGTCTCCTGACGGCGCTCCAAAACGCGCGGAGCGCGGCGGCCCGCGCGTTTCTGGCACAGGAAGCGACTGCCGCTACGACCGGGCTGACGCCGCAGGAGAAGCGCGGGAAGCAGATTTACGTGCGGGGCACGACCGAGGCGGGGCGCGAAATCCTGGCCTACGTCGGCGACGCGTTGATTGAAGTGCCGGGCAGCACTCTGCCCTGTGCCAGTTGTCACGGGCTCGACGGTCAGGGGAAGCCTGAGGGCGGCGTCGTCCCGTCGAACGTCGCATGGGAGACTCTGACCAAGCCCTACGAGGTGACCCAGGCGAGCGGGCGCAAGCGGCCGCCCTACACGGAGCGCGCGCTCGAACTGGCGATCACGCGCGGGCTGGACCCGGCGGGGAGCAAGCTGCACCCGGCCATGCCGCGCTACCAGATGGCGCGCGAGGACATGGCAGACCTCGTCGCCTACCTCAAGCGCGTGGGCCAGGACCGCGACCCCGGCCTGACCGAGAAGAGCATCACGGTCGGGACGATTGTGCCGGCCAAAGGGGAACTGGCCGGCGTCGGCCAGGCCATCAGGGCGGCGCTGACAGCCTTCTTCGACGAGGTCAACGGCCGCGGCGGGATTTACAACCGCAGGGTCGAGTTGAAATTCATAGAGACCGCCGACACGCCCGCCGCCACGGCCGCGAACCTCAAGCGCTCGCTCCAGGACGAACAGGTCTTCGTCCTCGCGGGCGCTTTCACCGCCGGGGCCGACAGGGAAATCGCCGCGCTCGCGGGTGAGTTGGGCGTGCCCGTAATTGGCCCATTGACGCTCTCGCCGCAGACGGGCCGCCCCTTGAACCGCCACGTCTTTTACCTGCTGTCCGGGCTGGAGGAGCAGGCCCGCGCGCTCGTCAACTACGCCTCACAGAAATCGCAGGGTGACAAGTCGGGCGTGCTCGTCGTCTACCCGGAGAGCGAACTCTCGGCGGGCGCGGTCGCGGCCGTTAAGGACCAGTGCCAGAAAAATAATTGCGGCCCCGTCGAGACGCACGGCTACCAGCGCGCGCAGTTCGACGCGCAGGGCCTGGCCGGGAAACTCGGCAAGACGGGCAAGCAGGTCGTGCTCTTCCTGGGCGCGGGCGACGAGGCCGTGGCGTTGATGAGGGAGGCGGACAAGCTCAACTGGTCGCCGGCCGTTTACCTGACCGGGGCCGGGGGCGGCGGAGTCATGGAAGCCCCTCCGAGCTTCAACCGGAAAATTTATCTGGCCTTCCCGACCTCGCCCGCGGACCAGACGGCCGACGGCGCGAGAGAGTTCCGCGCGCTCGCGGCGAAGTACAACCTGCCCAGGACGCACCTGGCGACGCAGCTCTCCGCGCAGGGAGCCGCGAAGATACTGGTCGAAGCCCTCAAGCGGGCGGGCAAGGATGTCAGCCGGGAGAAGCTGATCGAAACTCTCGAAGGGCTCAGCGACTTTCAGACGGGACTGACGCCGGCCGTCACCTACGGCCCGAACCGCCGCATCGGCGCGCTCGGCGCTTACGTCGTGACGATTGATCTGGAGAAGAAAGAGTTCGTGTCCGCGAGCGGCTGGGTGAACGTGAATTGAGTCCGTGCGCGGACGCGGCAAATATCTAACGTGGAGAACTCCGATGAAGGTGAAGCTTATTCTCACGCTCGCGCTCGCCGCTCTTGTGGTTTTTGGGCCAGTGCCGTGCGGCGGCAATCAGTCTGCGGCCGGGCAGGCGCAGCGTAAGACGCAGCGCAGGAAGTCCGTGCGCTACGAGTGCCCCATGCACCCGGAGGTCACTTCGCGCCGGGCGGGCAAATGTCCCAAGTGCGGGATGGCCCTGAGGCTGGCGAAGAATGACGGCCCGGCGCAGACTGCCGGCACCGCGGAGCGCGCGACTGGCACAGCGACCGAGGGCGCGGGCGCGGCCTCGTCGCTGCGCATCCCGGACGCCGTCGTCTACAACCAGAACGGCCGGCGGCTCAACTTCTACACGGACCTCGTCAAAGGCAAGGTCGTCGCCATCAACTTCATCTTCACGACCTGCACGACCATCTGCCCGCCTCTGACCGCGACCTTCCGCCGCGTGCAGAGCGAGCTGGGCGAGCACATGGGGCGCGACATAGAGCTGATCTCCGTCAGCGTCGACCCCGTGACGGACACGCCCGCGAGGCTCTTCGACTTCGCGGAGAAGTTCAAGGCCGGGCCGGGCTGGACGTTCGTGACGGGCGACCAGTCGGAGATCGACTCGCTCCTACGGGCACTCGGCGTCGCGGTCGCGGACAAGAACGACCACACGCCGACGGTCCTCGTAGGCAACGACGCGACCGGCTACTGGACGCGCGCCTACGGCCTCGCCTCGCCCGCCACGCTGGTCAAAGTAATCACCGAAGCCTCCGACCACAAGTGAGACGATACTTAGGTAAGTTCGACGTAAGAGAAGTCACGCTCCGAACTCATGAGGGGCGGGGTCCGTCTTCGGCTTGTGGTTCTCGAAGAGCGCGTGGTGCAGTCGCCGCACGACTGTACTGACGCGATCCTCGCCGAGGATTGAGACGAAGTTGTTGCCGGAGGTGCTGCGCCAGTCGAGCGTGGAATCTATGCCCCTGAGCGCGTCGCGGGATTCGGGCGCGTGCGGTAAGCCTTCGCCGACGCAGCAGACGATGGCGCGGTCGCTTCTGACTTCGGCCGGGCCGGGCAGCCGCAAGTCCCGTAGGACGGACGGCAGAGCCGCGGCCTCCTCGCACGCCAGGACCAGCCCGTCGCCCGCGGTCGCCACCAGGTGAACGGTCGCTTGGTGCCGGTCGGAAACTTCGCGGACCGCCCGCAGGAAGCCGTTGGCGGCGTGGCCGGGCGCGGAAGGGAATTCGGCGGTCGCGACCCCCGTCCGGCAGGCGATGGCTTTAATGGGACCGCGCGTGGCGTCCGAATTGGCACAGATGAGCGTGCCGGCTTCTTCGGGCGCGCGCGAGTTGCAGATGCGCACGGGGACGCCGCGCTCGGAGGCGGGCTCAATCATTTTCGGGTGGAGCACCTTGGCCCCGAAGCGCGCCAGCTCGGCCGCCTCGCCGTAAGAGAGCCGGGGGACCGTGCGCGCCGCCTCGATGAGGCGCGGGTCGGCCGTCAGCACGCCCGACACGTCGGTCCAGATTTGAATCTCGCGCGCGCCCAGGACCGCGCCGACGAGCGTCGCCGTGTAGTCGGAGCTGCCGCGCCCGAGCGTGGTCGTCACCCCCTCGGTCGTCGCGGCGATGAATCCGCCGAGGACGGGGATTCTCCCGGCCGCAAGCAGCGGCCCGAGTTCGGCGCGCGTGCGCCGCCACGTCTCATTGATGAGCGGCCGCGCCTGCCCGTGCGCCGCGTCCGTCACGACGCAGCGGCGCGCGTCGACGTGCGCGGCCGGCAGGCCGTGGGCTTCGAGCACGGCCGCGAGCAGCCCCGCGGAAAGTCTCTCGCCGTAGGAGGCGACCGAATCCCGCAGGCGCGCCCTCGGCGCTCCGTTCGAGGCGACCGCGCCGAGCATCTCCGCGACCTCGCGCCGCGCGCTCTCGACCGTCGCGCCGAAGCCGTCCCGCGCCGCGGCCCCCAGCCGCTCGGCCACGCGGAGGTGACGCCCAAGGTGCGACTCGACTAAATTTTGGCCCAGACCAGTCTCCCCGCCTTCGGCCGCGCGCAGCGCTTCGAGGAGCGCGTCCGTCACGCGGCTCATGGCGGAGACGACGACGACCAGCGGGCGCGCGCCGTTGTGAGAGCGGACGATGCGCGCGGCCCTCTCGAAGGCGGGCCAGTCTTCGACGGATGTCCCGCCGAACTTCATGACTGTGGCTCTGGCCTGCATGGCTTGGTTCGTTTCAGAAGGGCGAGGTCTGGCCCGCCGGACCATTTTGAGAAGCCGCGACCGAATGAAGGGCTGAGGCTTCTCCACGCCGAAAGGGCGTGCCGCGACTTCAAAAATCCAAAGGACGCCGAACCCTTTGCTCGAATGGTTCGGGCCGTCGGGGGTCGAACCCGCCGGCGGCCGCGCACGGTCTGGGACGGTCGTGAGGCCAGAGATACTAGGGCATCATTCGCTAATTAGTCCACAGAATTTTTATTGGCACAGTCAGAAAGTTATTTTGCAAGTTTTTTATTGACACGAACAGGTGGAAGAGTTACGCTTTGCGCGCTTCCAAACGAACACGGGGAACTGTACCAGTTTTCTCACTAGACTTTTCACCATGCCGCTAACGAAGTCTTTTCGTTTCGTTAGCCTCACCTCCCAAAAGCGAGCACGGGTCGTTGGCTTGACAATACAGTCGTTCACAGTCCTCAGGTCGGCGGACTCTAGGAGAAGGACATATGCCTACCCGACGCAATTCTCTCATCAGTCTCAGCTGTTTGACGTTTCTCCTCGCCCTCGTCCTGCCCGCCGGGCGGGCGGCCGCGCAGACGGCGGCGACCGCGCCGGCCGAGGCCGCGAAGCAAGAGGCGGCGGTGACGACAGACGCGGCCGTCCCTGGTCCAACGGCCGCCGACGCCGTGGTGATGAACGCGAGGACAGACTCGGCCGGGGCCGACGCCAAGGCCGAGCCGCCGCAGGGGCAGCCGGCGGAGCAGCCGCCCGCGAAGGGCGCGGCCACTGCCACTCCGCCGCCGAACTGCCGCAACGTTTCGGCCGACGTGGTGGCGCTCTTCCAGCCCATCATGCTGAACCGCATGGGGGCGGCCATCCCGAACGGGCTGGTCTTCTCACTGGCGCGAGACCTGGCCCCGTCCGGCAAGATGCTCAGGCCGGGCAAGCGCCCGCGCCCGCTCGTGCTGCGCGCCAACGTGGGCGACTGCCTGACCATCAACTTCTGGAACCTGGTGCAGCCGCCCGCGACGCAGCCTCCGCCTCCGCCTCCCGCAACGTCCCCGACGCCGCCCCCGCTCGCCTTCCCCGACACGAAGCCGATCTCGATTCACGTGCAGGGCATGGAGTGGGTCAAGGGGCCGCAGGACGACGGCTCATACGTCGGCCTCAACAATACGAGCCTGGCGACTCCCACCCCGAGCGCCAGCCCGCTGCCGTCGCCGACGATGACTTACACCCTCTACGCCAAGAACGAGGGCACGTTCCTGCTCTACACGATGGGCGACACGAGCAGCCAGGGCGACCAACTCGTGCGCGGGCTCTTCGGGTCCGTCAACATCCAGCCGAAGGGCGCGGAGTGGTATCGCAGCCAGGTCACGGCCGACGAGATGGCGCTCGCCACCTACAACGCCAACAGGCTGCCCGCGGGGGCCACGCTCGGCAGTTGCAACGGCTCGAACGAGTGCACGCTGACCGTCGCCGGGGGGGTCGGCCCGCCCAAACAGATCAAAGTCATCAGGACGCCGAACGGCAACCTGAACACGATGGACAACCACCCGCTCATCAATTACAACGCCGTCTACCCGGCCGGCTCGAAGTGGGCGGACGGGACGCCGATCCCGCCGGGGACCCCCATCCTCCAGATGCTCGACACCGGCGGCAATCCAATTGACCAGGGCGGCAAGCTCGTCTACAGCGATTTGACGGCCACGATCACGGGGCCGAACGCGGGCCGCTTCCCAGGGACGACCGGCCCCAACAACCCCGAGCCGCCGTGTAACGCGGAGAAGAACCCCGCGCTCCAGACCGGCACGGACCCGCTCTTTTGTGCCAACCCGGCCGCGCCCGACCGCAAGCAGCCCTACCGCGAAATCACGATCATGTATCACGGCGCGCTGGCCCAGGTCGCGATGCAGGCTTTCCCGGTCTTCAACGACCCGACGATGGTTCCGACGGTCGCGGCCGGCAACGACGCCTTCGCCATCAACTACGGCACGGGCGGCATCGGCGCGGAGATTTACGCCAACCGCATCGGCGTCGGCCCGATGGCCGAGTGCGTCGACTGCAAGTACGAGGAGTTCTTCCTCAGCTCGTGGACGGTCGGCGACCCGGCGATGCTGGTTGACGTGCCGGCGAACTCCAACTTCCAGAACATGCAGAACCAGCGGGCGCTGGTCCCGCCGTGCAACACGACGGCGGCCTTCGAGGGCAACACGAGCACCAACCCGCCCGGCCCGCCCAACCCGAATTGTGCCAACGCCAGAATCCCGAATCCTGCGAACCCCGGCGGGCAGGTTCAGCCCTACACGCTCGTCCCGAAGCCGAAGGCCACGAGGGTCTTCTTCCCGGACGACCCGTCGAACGTCTACCACAGCTACATGAACGACCACGTCAAGTTCCGCATCCTGCACGGCGGCGTTGACGTGAGCCACGTCCACCACCAGCACGCGCACCAGTGGCTCCAGTCGCCCAACAGCGACGAGTCGAGCTACCTCGACAGCCAGATGATCAGTCCGGGCGCGAGCTACACGCTGGAGATGACCTACAACGGCAGCGGCAACCGCAACAAGACCGCGGGCGACTCGATCTTCCACTGCCACTTCTACCCGCACTTCGCCGCCGGCATGTGGGCCATGTGGCGCGTGCACGACACGTTCGAGTCGGGCACTTACGTCTTCCCGAGCGGCAGCCCGAAGGCCGGGCAGGTCGTCCCCGGCGCGCGCGCGCTGCCGGACGGCGAAATCGACATGGGCGCGCCGACGCCGGCAATCGTGCCGCTGCCGACGATCCCGATGGCCCCGCTCCCCTCCTACGCGCAGATTAACAAAGTCATCAGGGTCGACGGCCCGAACACGGTCAAGCTCAACACGCCGCTCGAACCCCCGGTCAGCGGCGTGTGCCAGAACAACATGGTCAACGGCATGGACGTGGTCGGCGGCTGCGCGAACGGCCAGAACGTCAACGGGACCATCATCAGCGGCCAGATCGTCGTCGGCGGGACGTGCCAGAACAACATGGTCAACGGCCTGACGGTCGTCGGCAACTGCGTCAACGGCCAGAGGGTGTACGGCACGGTCATCAACAGCCAGTTCGACGGCACGCAGATGACCGGCCAGTTGGTGCCCTCCGACAACCACCAGATAGAGAACCCTGGCTTCCCCTACTTCATCCCCGGCATCGCGGGCGCGCGCGCGCCGCACCCGCCGTTCGACTTCGCCGTCGACCCGACCAACGGCGGCATCCAGGACGGCGGCCTGCCGCGCCACGTCGTCATCGGCGGCGAGATAGGCTACGAGCGCCACAACAAGTTCGACTGGAGCAAAGACCTCTCGAAGATGAACGCCACGCGGCTCCCAGAGGACGGGACCGCCGTCGAGAAGGCCGCCATCGCCTTCTTCAGCAGGCGCTGCTACGAGACTTACTTCCCGGACGGGACGAAGGGCAACTGCCCCTCGTCGCAGAGCACGCCGCCGCACAACACGATGCTCCAGCCGCCGACGGGCTTCATCTTCAACGGGCTGCCGAACGGGCCGCAGCACGGCGCGCCCTTCGCTGACCCCGGCGTGGACGACAACGGCAACCCCGTCGGCACGGTGCGCCGCTACAAGATCGCGGCCATGCAGGTCAACGTGGTCTTCAACAAGCAGAAGTGGCACTTCCCGCAGCAGCGCATGCTGAGCCTGTGGCAGGACGTGCAGCCGACCTACGCTTACAAGTTCGGCCAGCCCGGCGGCCGCCGCCCCGAGCCGCTCTTCATCCGCGGCAACGCGGGCGACATCGTCGAATTCTGGCACACCAACCTCGTGCCCAATTACTACCTCGTCGACGACTTCCAGGTGCGGACCCCGACGGACATCATCGGGCAGCACGTCCACCTCGTGAAGTTCGACGTGACGGCCTCGGACGGCGCGGCCAACGGCTACAACTACGAGGACGGGACTTACAGCCCGCAGGAGGTGCAGGAGATGGTCGCGGCCATCAACTCCGCCGGCGGGATGATGATGACGGGGAGCCAGCAGTCGCTGACGCTGAAGACTCCGCCGAAGGAGATCATAGACTGCGCGGCCAACCCGAACAGCCCGTACTGCAAGGCTTGCACGGACCACCCGACGCCGACCTCGCGGCCGATGTGCCCGAGCTGGCTGGGAGCGCAGACGACCATCCAGCGCTGGTATCTGGACCCGCTCGTCGACAACTCGAACTTCGACCGCACGATGCGGACCACTTTCACGCACGACCACTTCGGCCCGTCCACGCACCAGCAGGCCGGGCTCTACGCCGGGCTGCTCATCGAGCCGCTGGGCTCCGTCTGGAAGAACTCGGAGACGGGCGAGGTGATGCCGTCGCCCGCGCGCATGGACGGCGGGCCGACCAGTTGGAAGGCCGACATCCTGACCAAGCACCCCGTCACCAACGAGGACATCAGCTACCGCGAGTTCATGCTGGAGTTCCAGGACTTCCAGCTCGCCTACAACCAGAACAGCATAGCGGCCCCGAGCGACAACCCGAGCCAGGGGTGGATTGACAAGGACAACGCCATCGTGCCGCCGCCGACGCCGCAGTTAATCAGCACGGCGCTCGCGCGCGGCCCCGGCACGCACTCGGTCAACTACCTGAACGAGCCGCTCCCGTTCCGCGTGGGCCAGTTCGGCGAGCTTTCGAACGCCTACAGCTCGTCCGCGACGCAGGGGAGCGGCGGGCCTCAGAACGGCGACCCGATAACGCCCCTGATGCGCGCCTACCAGGGCGACAGGGTCCAGGTGCGCGTCCTCGTCGGCGCTCACGTCTTCGCGCACCAGTTCAACATCGCGGGCCCCGTCTGGCCGGCCGAGCCCTTCTGGAAAGACTCTGGCTACCGCAGCGCCCAGCCGATGGGACTCTCCGAGCACTTCGAGCTGCTCTTCCAGGTCCCGTCCTCGGCGACGATGAACAGCAGCCGCAAGTGTCCCGACGGCACCTCGCAGGGCAACTGCGTTGACTTCCTCTACAGCCCGAGCCTCGACGAGTTGGGGCTCGCCAACGGCATGTGGGGGCTCTTCCGCTCGTACGACCCGCGCAAGGGCGCGGACAGGTTGCAGTACCTGACGAGCAACCCGAAGGACCCGAACGCCAACCTGGATTACTCGACCTGCCCGGCGAACCTTCAAGCGCCGGCGGTCAAGCGCGTCTACAACATCTTCGCCGTCGCCGCGCAGAAGGCGCTCGTGGACATCAGCCCCATCCCCGGCAGCAGCCCGAAGAAGGGGCAGATTGTTTTCAACGACCGCGGCAACCTGGACACCCCGAAGAGGCCGCAGGAAGTCCTGCACAACACGGGCGGCATCATGTACGTCAGGGCGGAAGACCTGGTCTCTTCGACGCCGAACACGCCCGGCTACGGCAAGCTCAAGCCGGGCACGCCCATCGAGCCGCTCGTCCTGCGCGCCAACGCGGGCGACTGCATAGAGGTCAACCTGACGAACTACATCGACCCGAACTCCGACCTCTTCAACTCGAAGTTCAAGTGGGCCGCGCCGTTCGACAGCTCGTTCTACCAGCGGTCGCCCTCCAAGCTGGTCGGGCTGCACCCGCAGCTCCTGGCCTACGACGGCGCGCTCAGCAACGGCGTCAACGTCGGCTGGAACAGCCAGGGGCAGCAGGACCAGTCGGCCGCCTTCGGCCAGACCGTCAAGTACCAGTGGTACGCGGGCAAGATCGAGCGCGACCAGACGACGAAGGCTCTCGTCTACACGCCGGTCGAGTTCGGCGCGCTCAACCTGATGCCGTCCGACCCCGTCTTCCAGCAGATCAACGGCCTGTTCGGGAGCATGATCATCGAGCCGGCCGGCTCGACCTGGAAGTGCGACAAGGAGGGGACGCCGGGCGGCGTGGACTGCGACCAGCCGGGCGCGACCCCGCCGACGACGCGCGCGCAGGCGACCGTCACGCTCAGCGACGGCACGACGAGGTTCCGCGAGTTCGCGCTGATGATCAGCGACAACATGATCATCTCGAAGTCGACCCTGAACGGCTCGCTCAACACGAGCGCGGTCAACTACCGCACGGAGCCGATGGACTGGCGCTACAACAACCTCAACGCGACGGACTTCTCCTGCATGCTGTCGAACCAGTTGAAGCAGAAGGGGCGGCTCCAGATCGACCCGCAGACTCCGCTCCTGACGGCGGGCGTGGGCGACCCCGTGCGCTTCCGCATGACGCACCCGTTCGGGACCGGCACGTCTCAGGTCTTCACCGTTCACGGCCACGTCTGGCAGAAGAACCCGTACCTGAACGAGTCGACCGTCATCGGCGACCAGCTCCTCTCGCAGTGGATAGGCTCGCGCGACAACCACGGCTCGACGGACCACTTCGACGCCGTCATCGGCCAGGCCGGCGGCGAGTTCGGGCGGGCGGGCGACTATCTCTACACGGTCTTCCTGCCGAACCAGGCCAAGCTCGGCGCGTGGGGCGTCTTCCGCGTCGGCACGCCGCAGGGGACGCCGACGACCATGCCGCAGTGCACGCCGCCGCTCATACAGCAGTCCGTGCAGCCGCCTCCGCCGAAGAAGAACGAGGCGGAGCTACAGCGATTCATCAGGCAGCCGCAGAACAAGAACGGGACGTTGAGACCATAATCAGCGAGCTTCGTCGTCGGGCCTGGCCGCGCCGGGGAGAGGTCTTCAAAAACTCCCCGGCCCGGCCGACCGGCTGATGGGCCAAGACTCCGGCGGAATCGCCCGCCGTTTCCTCGCCCCTGGTTAAAGGGCGAGAGCTATTCCGAGATTCGGAAAACCACCCTCGCCCATTCCCGGCACCACCTCTGTTCGACCAACGGTGGCCCAAAAAGCGGAGCGTCAGGAGTGCCCTGTGAATGTCTGTCCCGAGGCCGCGCGTGAAACCAGGCGGCGCGGTTTCGGGTGAGCGAGTTTTAGTCTTGAAGAACGAGGCGACCGCCCTGGATGCTCGTCAGTTAAGCCTCGGCGGGCTGAGCGGCACGACGCAGAGGATTCCTTTCAATCTAAGGAGGAAAGTTATGGGAGGTAAAAAGTACGACGGTGGTGGAGGCGGAGGCCGGGACACCGTCTGTGTAGTGCTCAGCACCAAGTGCGCGAACGAGCTGCTCACCGCGCTCCTCATCGCACTCGGCATCACGCCCGACCCGAAGAAGAAGAAGAAGAAAGGCAAGAAGAAGGACGGCAAGGGCAAGAAAGACGGCAAGAAGGACGGGAAGAAGGACGGCAAGAACGGCAAGCCCAAACCCGATGGCAAGCCCGACGGCAAGCCCAAGCCCAAGCCCGATGGCAAACCTAAGCCAGACGGCAAACCTAAGCCCAAGCCGAAGCCGAAGCCGAAGCCGAAGCCGAAGCCCGACGGCAAGCCGAAGCCTCACGGCACGCCCAAGCCGGGCGGCAAGCCCGGCGGCAAGCCCGGCGGAACGCCTAAACCCGGCGGCAAGCCTCCGGGCGGTGGCAAGCCTCCCGGCGGTAAGCCCCCAGGAGGTAAGCCTCCGGGCGGCGGCAACGGAAAGCCTCTGGGCGGCGGTAAGCCTGCCGCCAAGCCTGCCGGCAAACTCGGCGGTAAGACCGGCGGCGGCGGCGGCAAGACTGCCGGCACCCCGCCCAAAGGCGGCAGCAAACCGAAGGGCGTCAAGCCTGCCGGCGGCACCAAGAAGTGGAAGTAGCCGTCCCGCCCTTTCGCCCGAGTTCGGAATGACGTAGACCCCGCGAGGGGCAGAGGGGAATTAGCCGGCGCTGAAACCGCCGGCTAATTCCCCACACCTCTTCTTTCCCGCATCCCTCCGGGATGTTCGTTGATCCGTAACTTAAATTAGTCAGTATCGCTCGCGCTCACCTTCAAAGGGTGTGTGAAAGTCTAAGGCATGAAGAATCTCGCCAGAGCCTCGCAGTTCTCCAAACTCAACTACCTGCGTGCTCTCCTGACGGCCGGGTTCAACCAGGCGCGCCGGCCTTACAACCTCTTGAGCGAATTCCTCGAACACGAGGACTACAGCCGCGGCTTCTGCCTCAGCCTCCTCGCCCTCGCCGGCCGCGGCACGGGAGTCTCCTGGGACGTTCGCCGCCTCGCCGTCCTCATGCTCGAACACCAGATGCTGAAGCTCGGCCCGGACCAGATTGACGAGTACGACCTGCTGCTCACGCGGCTCGGCCTCAAGCCGTCAGTCGGCGCGGACATCAGCCTCTCCGCCTCGGTCCTGAAGGAAGGGTTCACAACGACGGAGCTGCGCCGCTTCGTCCCCGAGCTGCGGCGCAGGCTCGAAAGGCTGGACCGCGTTCACGCGCGACTCAAAGGGCGGCGCAGCTCCGAACTCGCCCTCTCCGACTTCGTGGAACTCTCGCGGCGCGAGTGCAAGCTCACGCTCGCGCGCTACGTCTTCAGCCCCGACGAAGTGGTCGCGCGCGTCCTCAAGCAGATGCAGGTGAGCGAGGGCGTCAAGGACTTGAACGTCGACGAGCCGCGCCACGTCGAGGGCGAAGTCAGGCGCTCGCTCGCCGTCCTCCCGGACTACGAGGCCGCGATCCTCAAAAGGCTCTGCGAGTCTTCGAACGTCTACTGGGTCGCGGACGACACCAGCTCCGAAATCAACTCGCTCGTCGAGTACCCCCTGACGACGGTCGTCCTCGTCGTCAAGCCGCCGGGCAGCGACGTAGAGTTCGAGATCAAGCGGGCCGGGCGCAAAGGCCCCAACCGTCTGCGCGTCGTCTACGCGCGCGACGGCTACACGGTCTCGCCCTCCCACCGCCTCGACGGCGGGAGCATGCTCTCGCTCCTGCGCTTCGAGACGAACGCGGCGCTCAAGTTCGCCACCATCTACCGCGCGGCGCACGGGACGGAAGCGCCGACGGCCGGCTACCTCTCCCGCAGGACCATCTCCTCCGTCCCGGTCAAAAATTCCGAAGCGCCTGTGCTCAGCTACTTCACGGACGCGCGCGTCTACGGCCGCGACTTCGAAGAGATGCGCACGGCGATGGAAGAGTCCGTCGAGGCGTTCAGGGAAGAAGGATACACGACCCTGAGCATCCCGCGGCGCGGCCTCGGGCTCACGGCGCAGTTCATCAGCGACGTGGCCCCGGCCCAGACAATCCTCTCTGGCACCAGTTCGTTCAGGCTGGACAAGCTTGCCCACTACCTCTCCGCCCAGGGGGCCGAGCGTTACTTCAAGCACGGCCTCGAGGTCGCCTACTCAAGGCACGACGCGCGGCGGCTGGCCGACGAGCTGCTCGAAGAAGTCCTCGGCGTCTACAGGCCGCCGGACGTGAGGTTTCAGAGTTACAGGCAGTACGTTGAGGCGGCGCTCGGCCTGGCGGAGAATCGCGAGCGCGCGGACCAAGTTTACCTCTCTCTGCTTGAGCAAATAGGGAAGTTCTGGGGCACGCTCCTGGCCGTGCGCGGGTATTCGAGGGGCGAGTCCTTCGTCGCCCGGAACGTCGGCCTGAGGAGCGTCTGGCGCGGCGGGGAGTGGAAGGTGCAGGCCGTCTTCATGGACCACGACGCGCTGGTCATCCCCGGCACCGACAACGAAAACTTTCTGGCACAGGGCGCGATGCCCAACATGCGCATGGACGAGCGCTACATCTGGGGCGGCTCGAACCCGGCGCAGTGCGCCATCAGCGAGGTGGGCTACCTCAGAAGCATTTACCGCACGGGCGCGGAGGTCAACGCGCGCGGCAAGATTCTGGCACACAAGGCGCTCAAGGACGCCTACACGAAGACACAGCACGAGGTCTTGAACAACCCCGCCCTGCGGCGCATGTTCCACCGCACTTTCCTGGACCGCATACACGACTGGGACGCCATCGTCACGGGCTACCTCAACAACCGCCACGACGAGCGCGCCTGCGCCGCCTGGGAGCGGAAGATGAAAAGGACGCTCTCGGAGAAAGGCTACAGGCGCGGCGGGCTCGAAGGCTACCTGGAAGTCATACGCAACTACCTGGGCTTCATAGAGAAGTATGCGTTCCTCTTCGAAAAGCCGTGAATCGTGAATCGCGAATCGGAGAATGGTCTTTCTTTTTCTACTCACGATTCACGATTCACGAAAATACTTCCTCTTGAGCCGCTCGTAGAGGCAGGCCGGGTCGTACTCGGCGTTCTTGTCCTGCCCGGCCGCCCTCCACATCTCGTTCCAGAGGTGAACCGCGTAAGTCGCCTCGCCGAACCTCGTCTCGGAATCCGGCTCCAAAACTTTGTGCCACTCCGAGTAGTCTAGCGGGCAGAAAACCTCGAACGGCTGCTTGAGGTGTGAGAGCGAAAATTTCCCGACCGCCTCCATCATCAGCCTGGGGCCTGTCTCGCCCCAGACCAACTCCCGCGGGTTCTTTTTCCGGCACACTTCCCACGCGTAGGCCATCACGGGGCTGCCCTGCGGCGCTTTGATGATGCCGCTCGTGACGACTTCCTCGCCGCGGCACATCTCCGTCGAGAAGACGTGCTCGTCCGCGAAGTCGAACGGCTTCAGGCAGACCAGGTCCGTGTCGGCCCACCACCCGCCGCGCTCCAGCAGCAGCTTGTAGCGGAAGAAATTCGCGAAGCCCGCGTAGCTCGCCTGGTGCTTGTACTGGAAGATGCTCGACGCGGGCAGGATTTCGCGCGCGTCTCTGACGACCGCCCCCGCGGGGACGTTCCGCATCTCGTCGTAAACGTAAAGGTGGTACTCGTGCCCGTTCGAGAGAAACGAGGAGACGGAGAGTTGCTCCATCACGGACAACTCCGCGCCGATCCACAGCCCCTGGACGATTCTGTTGGAGTCAGTACGGGCCGCCATTTCGCTCGATCTCTCTCCGGTACTCGGCGACGTAGCCGGCCGCCATCTTCAGGTAGTGATAATCCCGCATGGCCTTCGCCCGGCACGCCCGCGGCGGGATCGACTCGACGCGTTCGACGGCCCGCACGTAGTCTTCATAATTGGCACAGACGAAACCCACGTCCGCGGAGATGACTTCCGGGCACGCGCCGCGGTCGCTACAGATGACGGGCGTGCCCGACATCAACGCCTCGACCATGCCGAGGCCGAACGCCTCGTCCACCTTCGTCGGGAAGAGGAAGGCGCGCGCCCCGGCCAGCAGCTCCGCCTTCTCCCTGCCCTTCACGTCGCCGACGTAGCGCGCGCCGATTTTTTGGCACATCTCCGCGACCCTGTTGATGGACTCGTAATCCGACCCCGTCCCGGCGATGACCAGCTCGAAGCCCATCTCCTTCGCGAGCGTGAGCACCACGTCGAGCCCCTTCTTCGTCCCCCAGTCCATCGTGGACATGAAGAGGAAGTAGTCTTCCTTCGTCTCGGAGTAGACATAGTTGGCCGGGTCGACGCCGTTCAGGACGTAGCGGTCGCGGCCGTGCAACTGCGCCAGCGTGCGCGAGACGAATATCCAGTTCGCGGCCGTCGGGTCGCGCTCCAGCCCGCGCGCCTTCATGTCCATGTGACAGGTCGTGACCCAGGGCTTCCCGAGGGCCTGCATCTCGCGGGCCAGGTCGCCGTCGCGCCCCGCGATGGTGTGCAGGATGTCAACGTCCGCCGTGAACTTCGAGAGCAGCGTGACCCCGTCTGGCAAGGGCTCCTCGGCCCCCTGCGGCAGAAGATAAAAGACTTCGTGGCCCAGTTCCGCCAGCCCCTTGACCAGCATGTCGTGCAGGTAGAAGGCCGAGCCCGAGGGGAACGCCTTCGGGTGCGGCCCCGCGCCCACCGCGCCGAAGGCCGGATACCTGTGAGTTGACGGGAGCAGGAGTCTCATCTCACCTCTAGGGCAGTTCGCTCAACCCGTCGACGCAGGCGAGCCAGAGCCCGTCCGGCAGGGGGTGCGGGTCGACGTGGTGCATCCCGGCGGCGTTCCAGCCGTCGCCGCTCCCACGGAGCACGGGGCTGTGCGGGTGCTCCTTCTCGCTGTAGCTCGCGCCCGCCAGCTCGCGAATCTCGAACGCGCGGACCTGCGAGCCGTAGCTCGGGAAGCAGACCTGCGAAAAGCGCGTCACCCCTCGGTCCGTGACGAGCACGCGCCCGCCCGGCCGCGCAGACCGCTTGTCCTCCTCGACGATGGGGCTCGCGGGGTGTTCCGTCCACGGGCCCGAAAGCTCCCCCGCGCGAAAGAGCCTGAGCGTGTCGTGCCTGTAAGGCGTCGAGCAGGCGAAGAGCCACCAGTGGTCTTCGAAGTGAAAGATCGAAGGGTCCGCGAACGTCCCCTCGAAGAGCGCGCCGACGCAGGCCCAATGCGTGGGGAAGTCAATCGCCCTGTAGAGCCTGACGGCGTTCGCGCCCAGCGTCTCGGGAATCATGTAGTGCTCGCCCGCCCACTCGAAGACGTAAGGGTAGGAGAGGTGGAACGGCTCGGCCAGGACGATCTGCCTGTAAGACCAGACTAACCCGTCCGCACTCTGTGCCAATCCGATCTCGCCCCTCTGCGTTCGCCGGTTCATCACCTCGAAGAACATGTACCAGGTGCCGTTGCGCCGGGCCATGAAAGGGTCCGCGACGAACTCCGCGTCCACGTCCGTGACGTGGCCGGCCGTCAGCACCGGGTTGGCGACGCGCGGGTGCGGGAGGAGTTGGAAAGGCGACTCGCCCGCGTAGATTCCGATTGACCACATCGTCGCTTCTCCGTGCGTCGTCACCCGGCCTAGCCGCGAAAGAGGCGGCGGACGGGGTTGGGGGACTGGTAGACCCTGAGTCTTTGTGCCACTTTCTCCGAGGTGCGGTCGCGGCCCGCGCCCTCTTCCTCGTCCCACCCCCCGATTATACGCATCCCTTTTTTCGTGAAGATGCAGCACGAGCCGCACGCGTCCCGCTTGGGGCGCGGCCGGTAGTTGCCGTTGTAGTCCCAGCGCAGGTCGTCGCCGAGAATCCTGCGCGTGTCGTCCTCGTCGAGGTCCCAGATTTCGCGGAAGCCGCTGGCGAAGTCGTACTCGCGGCACTTCAGCAAGTTGGCCTTCACGTCCTCGCGCGTGAGGAAGACATCGCTGTCGAGGAAGATGAAGAACTCCTTGTCGCCCTCGAACATCTCGAAGCCGCTGCGGAAGGCGCGGCCGCGCCCGCCGTCCTTCAAAAGAAGGTGACGGCAATGGGGCGGCAACTCGTTGGGCGCGAGCGAAGGCTCGTCCGCCTGCTCGACGACGAGGAGCGCGACGGTCGGCAGCTTTTTATGGAAGTAGTCCGCGACGAACTTCAGGTTCCGCACGGCCTCCGCGCCCGCGCCGCGGTGGAAGATGACGGCGGCCGTGCTCCTCAAAACTTCGTCCATCTCCTCGCCCCAGAGGACGAGCGACTCCCTGAGCCACCAGAGGTTGATCTGCTCGTCGGTCACGTCCGAGTAGTCTTCCTCGACCCAGGCCAGGTGCGGCATGAAGCAGTAGGCGTTGAATTGCTTCTGCAACTCCCTGTTGTTCTCGTCGAGCGCGCCCCGCGCGCGCCGGTTCAACTCGATGAAGCCGTCGTAGATCGTGCGCCGCATCGCGTAGGCGTAGGTCGAGAGCGAGTGGTCTATCTTGATGACGTTCTCGGCCACGCGCACGAGCGGCAGGTAGTGTATGCCGCCGAACAGCAGCATGTCCCAGTCCGCCGGCAGTTGCTCTACGAAGCGCGGAAACTTTGTGCTGAATTGGGGGTCGAGTTCCGTGTCGTCCTCGAAAATCAGCACGCTCGGCCAACCCTCGCGGCGGGCCTGCTCGACCACGGCGAGGTGGCTGCGCAGGCAGCCGTAAGCCCCGCGCGAAGCGGCCCAGTCGCGGGGCGGCGTGAGCGTCCTCCCGTCGAGCGCCGGGAAGCGGGCGACCCCCTCAATCCCGTGCTCCGCGAATCTGGCACACATGCGCCCCCAGCGGTCCCTACGCTTGTCCAGGTTGATGCACACCTTGTGCGGGAAAAAATCGTTAAGGTTCATCGGACTGAAAGAAGTAGTGAACGAAGCACGAAGGCACGCGAAGCGACACTAAGCATATATTCTTTCGTGTCGCTTCGTCTGCCTTCGTGGTTCGCTCTTTTCATTTCTTAACCCGCGCACACCCCGTCTATCTGCCTGGCGCGGTCGCTGGTTTTGTGTCTGGCCCAGACCAGCTCCTGCCCGCGCCTCCTTATCTCGTCCACCTCCGAACGGTTCCTCTCGTCCAGCACGTACCTGATTCTCTCTTCCAGGTTCTCCTCCGAGACGGGGACGTAGTGTAGGTCTTTAACAAACCCGAGGCTTTCGAGCGGCCCGCTCACGGAGTCGTCGGCCAGGAGCAGCGCGCCCGTGGCCGGAATCTCGAAGTATTTCGCGACCACGTAATTGAAGCTCAGGCTGTCAGTGAACGCGGCGCGGTGCCTGTTGATTCTCAAAGCGTAGCCGCGGCCCACGTCCCCGTCCTCCCTCTGGTAATCGTGGCGGCAGTGGTAGCCAGGGTGCGGGTGGTAGGCTATCCCGCGGACCCCGCGCTCGTGCAGCGACTTCATCTGCCGGCGGAGCGGGTAATGGACGCTGACGGCCCCGCTCAGGAGAACCGAGTTCTCGGGTTCGGCGTTGTACGGAATCATGAAGTCGGGCGAGGCCGAGTGCGGGACCCAGACCACGCGCTTGACGCCCGCGAGCGCGGGGTAGAACTTCCCCCAGGCGTAACCGTAAGTCGAGAGCACCGCGTGGCAGAAGGCGAAGCAGACGAGCTTCCTCTGCCTCATCAACTCGCCGGACCAGTGCAGGTCGTCCGCGAGGATGTACTTCCTGCAATCGAGCTGGCGGAGGCTGACCGCGTTGAGCGTCAGCGTGTCGTAGCCCTCCCAGAACAGTATGACTTCGGGCAACTCGCCGAACTCCCGCAGGAGCAGCTCTTTCATCGTCCTGCGCCCGTCGCGCAGGCTGCGCGTCTCCATCTGCCGCCAGCCGTATTTCTCGATGAGCTCCTTTATCACGTGGAAGAACTCACGGCTCACGTAGCCGCGCAGTGCGCCGAGCGGTGACACGATGAGCTTCATCGAAGGTGGCGGCGAGAATTCTGTAGGCGCAGGACTTGTCTCTGCCCGTGCTTTCTTAACTGTCCTGTAAGCTGATTTCGTCGAGCCGCGACCGCACCAGCGTGTGAATGCGCCGCGCGCAGCTGACGTAAGCGCCGAGCCCTTTGCCGATGGGGTCTTCGATGTCCCCGTCGGGGTCGAGGCAGTGCGTCTTGGCGGCCGCCGCGGGGAACAATCGGACGACGGCCGCGCGGTGCGCCTCCGTCATGCAGAAGATGCGCTCGACCCCGTGGGCCAGTTCGGCGGTCAGGCTGCGCGCGCTGTGCGGGAGCACGGGGACGCTCATCAAACGTAAGGCTTCCTGCGCCTCCGGCATCATCGGCGCGCCCACCCTGGCGGAAAGCCCCGCGCTCTGCGCCTGCACGCGCGAGCCCCCCAAATCCTCCAACGGTATCTTCAGGCGCTCGGCGATCTCGGCGTTGCCGATGTTGGCGGCGATGGGCGAGCGGCAGGTGTTGCCGCTACAGACGAATAAAAACACCTGGCGGAGCCCGTCGAACTGCCCTTGCGCGGCCCGCGCGGCGGCCGTCTGTCCCGCGAGCATCTCCTGCAAGCCCGGCCGCGCCGCGGGCTTTTGTTTCCCGAAGCCGCCCGCGACATCGAGCGCCGTGCGGTAGAGGTTGACGAGCGATACTTTCAAATTGGCCCACGCTCGCAGCGGGTGGTGGAGCGGCGAGAGTAAGAGGAGCGCGACGACTATCAGGCCGGCGCTCCAGAGTTGCGCGGCGCTGGGCGGGGCCAGGTTCAGAGAGAGCGTCAGCACGAAGGAGGCGAAGACGCCCGCGAGCAGGCTCGCGCAGCGGTTCAGCGGGACGCAGAAAGTGTTCTCGCGGCAGTCCAGGTAAATGAGAGTCCCGAAGCAGTAGAGGCAACTGTAGAGCGCGCCGATGATGAGCGCCGGGAGGGTGACGCTGCTCGTGAAGAAGCCCGCGAAGCCCTCGCGCAACTCCGCCGCGATTCCGCCCCCGCCGAAGAGGGCTAAGGCGGCCGGCACAATTACGAGGAGCGGCACCGCGACCATGACCTCTTCGACGAAGTATTTGCGGGTGACGGCCGTGTCGGTCGTCTTCGCCAGCCCGTTGATGCAGGGGAGGCGCAGCAGGTAGCCCAGGAGGTAAGCCGCGATGGTCAGCGCCGCGACGTCCGTCAGCCGGTAGTTGTTCACGTCCGACAGGGCGACGAAGAGCGCCGCCGCGCTCAGCGCCAGCGCGGCCCACGAGAACCAGCGCACGCGCCGCTTGAAGAGGCGGTCAACGACGGGCGCGATGCTCAGCACGCCGGCGCGCATCAGCACCAGCGCGAAGACTATGGAGACGCCGGTGAAGGTGAAGGCGAGCGTCGTCGATCCGATGATGATCGCCGTGCCGAGGCCCGAGAGGAAGACGAGCCGGCCGGGGAAGGGAACGCGCACGCCGAAGACCACGCGCCGGCCAGCGTACTTCCACCAGCCCATGAGCGAGATGATGAGGGGCAGCGTGACGGCCGTCGAGATGACTGCCGCCGGCAGCAGCCTGAAGCCGGAGACGCCTGCGCCGACGCCGGGCCAGCTCCCCGTGGTCGTGATTTTGATGAGGGCGCTGTAAGGGGCGTACGAGGCGAAGTAGCCGAGGGCCAGACCCCAGATGACCAGTTTGAAGTTACGCTTGTCAGATGCCATTTGCTCACCCCGGTTAAAGGCGCGCGAGCGGCGCGTCACGGTTTGTAGAACGACGGGTCGTGCGTCAGCCCCAGAACCGACTTGCCGATCATGGCGAGGATGTGGTCGTCGTTGTCGTGGCGGACGTAGAAAGAGAGGTCGCGGTAGATGCGCTCAAGCGCGCTCGGGCGGTTCAGGCAGCGAGCGCCGCAGGCGCGTATGCAGTGCTTGACGGTCTCTTCCGCGAGGTGCTCGACGACGTGGCGCGCGCGGCTGCCGGCCACCTGCGCCTCCGCGTACTTGCCCGTCTCCCAGAGCCTCGCGACGTGCCTGAGCCAGAGGTGCGCCGTCTCCACGTCGACGGACATCTGGCCCACGTGGTGCTGGACGTAAGGGTCCGCGGTCTTGTGCTGCGTGGTGACGTATTCGAGCGCGTAGTCGTAGGCGGCCTCGGCCGCGCCCAGGAAGGTCGCGGCGTAGTGCGGGATGAAGCAGGTCTGCCAGCCCTCCTTGATGTACTGGCCCGGGTAGCCGATTAAATTCTCTTCGGGGATGAAGGTGCGCCTGAAGTTGACGAGGTAGCTGACGGTCGCGCGCATCCCGATGGGGTCCCACCACGAGCCGTCAATCTCCACGGTCGGGTCCGAGAGGTCGCAGGCCATGAGGAGTTGCGTCTCAAGGGACTCGGCCGTCGCGTGGCGCACGCCGCCCGGCCCGGCCGTGTTGACCAGAAGAATGGCCCACTCGGCCCCGCCCGCGCTGGTCGAGAAGACCTTGTTGCCTTCGACGACGTAGCCGCCCTCGACCTTCTCGACGTAAGTCCCGAAGCGGCGCGTCTCGCCCGGCGCGCGCGACTGCGGCTCGCCGCTCCACGCGACCCACTTGTCGCCGCGCTCGACGACCAACTTGAACCAACGCGCCTTCTGCTCGTCATTCGCCATCCCGTCGAGCAGGACGAGCGAGTTGACGTGCCCCTCCCAGCAGCGCGCCAGCGAGAGGTCCGCCTTCGCGATCTCCTTCGTCATCATCCAGAGCGTGAACACGTCGCCGCGGTAAGGCCCCAGGCCGAGGCCGCCGTACTCCGCGGGGACGACCGGCGCGATGAGCCCCGCGCCGAACAGGTCCGCGAAGTCCTCCGCCGGAAAGGCCGCCGCCAGATCGTAGTCGGCCGCGCGCGGCGCAAACTTCTCCTGTGCCAATTCCCTGACGCGGTCAACCAGCGCCTGGCGGTCGCACGCGAGATCGAGTTGCGTTTCGATGGCAGTTACCTCCTGACGTCAGTGCCGCCTGCCGCAAGCGGGCGGGTCATCGGCGTCGAACACCCGCCCGCTACCGCAGGCGGCACTGACCTGCATTCATCACCTCTTCTTCAATGCCTAACTTCTCGCGCATCAGATGGGCGGGCACGTCGCGGCCGGTCATCATCTGGAATTGGCGCAGCACCTGCGTGAGCAGCACCTCGCGGCCATCGACGGCCACGCGGTCGAGCGCCAGCGCGCCCGCGACCAGCGGCGTCGGCTCGCAGCCGTAGACGAGGTCGATCACGACCGAGTCCCTGTCGAGCGTCTCGACGCGGAAAGGTGCCGCGCCGTCGTCGCGCCCGACGGGCGTGGCGTTAACCACTATGTCGTAGCCGCGCGCGCTGAACCCCTGAAGTGGGGCGTACGGGAGGTCCAGGAGTCGCGACGCGTAGTGGCCGCGCTCGGGGCCGCGGTTGACGAGCGTGACCCCCGCGCCGGACTGGTCGAGCGCCGTGGCGATGGCGCGTCCCGCGCCGCCGCAGCCGATGACGGCCGCGCGCCTCTGCTTGACGCGCACCCTGCGCTCGCGGCTCGCCATGAAGACGACTTCGGGGTCGGTCGTGTCCGCGCGCCAGGAGCCGTTGTCGCGCACGAGGATGTTGACGGACTCCGCGCGCCGCGACATGGGGCTCACTTTGCGCGTGGTCAGCAGCGCCGTCTCCTTGTGCGGCGAGGTGACGGTCAGCCCCTTGACGGGCATCTTCAGCGACTTCAACACCTCGCTCTCGGCCACCTCGTCCCAGAACTCTGTGAAAGACTCCGCGCGGAAGGGCACGAAGAGCGCAGGGTGCTTCAGGCCCCTGTAGGCCGCGTTGTGCAGGCGCGGCGAGAGCGACTTGAAGACCTGGCTACCAACGATGCCGTAGATTTCTCCGACGGGCTCGACGTGCGGGAAGCCGTAATCTTCAATCAGCTTGTCCACGGTCGGCTCCGCCGTGACGGCCGCCCCCGCGGGCACCAGCCCGTAGACGAGCGGCGCTCCGAGGCTCGGCGCTACCAGGCGCGTCCAGAATCCGAGCGGGCCGTCGGCGTAAGCGACCACGTCCGTGCGGCGTAGGCGGCCGAGTAGCGTCAGCGGCAGGAGTTCGTCGCCGCAGTTCGCCGCGTTCGTTTTGAGTTTATAGAACCGTGCGGGGACGGACGAGAGGTGTTCGAATTTGGCTTCGAGGTCTCGGAGATTTGCGGCCGCGCCGTGCCAGGAGACGAGGCGCTTCTCGGCGGGAATTTGGGCCAGCAGGTCGGGGGTGAGGTCGCGCTCGGCTTCGAGTTCGATCAGGTCGAAGGAGCGCGCGGCGCGTCTCAGTCTCTCGTGTCTCAGTTCGAGGGGACGGTCGTCGTTGCCCCCCTCGGCGCGGCTCCGCAGTGAGTAGAGCAGCCTTCCGGCGAAGCGGCCGCGCAGCCAGTCCGGGTCGAGGTCTCCGGCGAGGTCCGCGCACACTTCGAGCCATTCGACCTCGGCGGGCAGTGCCCCTACCCCCGCACCGTCCTGCGAGGGGGGAGACGTTAGGGCGGCGATGATGTTTATTCTAATCATAAGGGACGACCGGCGGCGTCCTCGGTCACGATAGACAGTTTTTCAAGTGAGATGGAGCGAGCCAGTGATGACCAAACCCGATTTCGGATGCCTTTGTGAGACTGACGAAAGTAAAGCGATTGGCACAGAAGGCGTCTGTGCCAAAAATTTTCACGAGGGTAAAGCCGGAAACACCCAAAGCCTAATCCTCCGCCCACGATATGTCAATGAAAATGTGTCCAAGAAAATGTGTCCAACTGATTGTCACCCTCGCCGCAAGGCCCGCCAGCAAATCCCGTTGCGGCCGCGCCTCGCCAAAAAGGCCGCGCGGCGGCTAAGCGATCCTGAAGACCTGGCCTTTGGGGACGAAGGGCAGGTGGCTGCCGCGCGGGATGAGGAAGGCGTGCGGGTTCCTGATTCGCAGGCGGTCACAAAACCCGTCCGTGATGACGAGGACGGGGCCGCCCTCTGGAAAGTCTTCCGCCTTCTCAAGCAAGTCGATCCCAGGTTGCAGGATGGTCCCGCCCCTCCCGCGCACTTTCACCTGGCCGTCAATCGCCTCGGGCGGCATGTAGCCCTGGTCGTACGTGACCGCGTCGCAGAAGACGACGCGCACCGCGGGCACGTCGCGCGAGATGCTGTAACTCGCAATCGCGCCGAGCGCCTTCGCCAGCAGTTGCCTGTCCATGGAGCCGGACGTGTCGAGCACGACGCCGAACGTGCGCCCGTCCTCAGCGCCCGCCGCGGGGACCCACCGCGGGCGGGCTATGTCCGGGGTCGCGGACTGCCTGCGGCTCGGGCGCGCGTACGAGCGCATCTTCTCCAGCGGCGAAAAGTAGTTGTCGAACCACTGGGCCAATTCCACGTCCCAGGGGATGGGCGGCTGGCTGAGCGCGCGAATCTCCTCGACCAGCCCGCCGGGCAAAAGCCCGCGCCCCTGCGCCTCGTGGTAGACGAGCCCCTGGCCGAGCGCGCGCCGGTAGAAGTCGTCCAGCTCGCCGCCCTCGCCCGACTCCCACCACCCCGGCTTCTCCCTCGACAGTATGTCGCCGACGCCGACGCCGCGCAGCGTCATCAGCTTGCGGAAGCGGCGCAGGTCCGTCACGATGCGGTCGTAAACGGCCTCCGCCGAAAGCCCCTTCAGCTCGGGGTCGTAAAGCACGCCGACCTGGGGCACACTCCCGAGTCCCATCTCGATCAGCCAGCCGTTGATGACGAAATCACACGCCACGTTCCAGAGGTACGCGTCGCGCCCCTGGCGGCGCGTGTCGTGCCTGAGCCCCACGTGCAGCATCTCGTGGGCCATGACGAACCGGCACTCGCCCTCGTCCAGCCCGGCCGCGGGGTTGAAGTAAATCTCGCGGCTCGCTGCGTTCACGGCGGCTACGGAGATTTCCATGCGCGTGCACAAGAGCGGGTCTTCGATGACCTCGAAGGCGGCGGCCAGCGCGCCCAGGAGCGGGAAGCTGTTGATGAACCAGGCGCGCGCGTTCCGCGCAGGCGTGGACGAGTTCTTGTCCGCGCCGAGGTAGGGCTCGCGCCCGGCCGCGACGTTGACGGCGCTGGTCACGGCCATTGACAGCCCCTTGCCGAAGCGCGCCTGCCAGTCCACTTTTTGGCCCAGCCAGTCTTCGCGCGCCGGCTCCATTATCATGTCGGCGTGGCGCTCGCCGGCCGTGCCGAAGCCGCCCAGGCGTTCCGGGATGCCGCGCTCGCAGAAATCCCTGAAAAGGCGCTCCTCAGAAACGGACGAGAGTTCCGCGTCGTAGCGCAGCTCTTCGGGCGGCCGGCCCAGTTTGAGGTCTGATTGGAACTTGGCTATGAAGCAGTCGCAGGCCGTGTTCCATTCGCGCGCCCGCGCGTGCTCCTGGAAGTGGCCGAAGCCCAGGTGGAGCAGGCAGTGCGCGAGCACGTAAACCCACTCCTGGGGTTCGCCGCGCCGCGTCGGGTGCGCGTGTATCGCGCCGTTGGCCGTGACGACGGCCCAGCCGTCCGCGGGGCAGAGGTTGCCCTCGCGGCGGACGACGCTCGCGTGCGCCATCAGCGGCGCGAACATGGGGTGTTGTTCGAGGACGTAGCGCCCGCGCGAGAAATTCCTCTCGGCCACGTCCGCCTGCGACGCGGCGCGACGCCCGCGCCCCTTACGCGCCATCCTTCTTCTCCACCAGGCGCGGCAGGTCGCGCACGATCTCCACCACGAACCAGTCCGGCAGCGAGTCGCCCTCGCCCTTCGAGACGACCATCTGCGCCATCTCCAGACTTATCGCGGCCAGGTCTTTGAGCAGCGCCTTGGCGCGGTGTGCCAATTCCCTGTGCCCGTCACTGATCGCGGCCTTGTCGGCCGGGAGGTCTTTGACGAGCTGCGCGCGGAACGACTGCGAGAGGAAGTAGAGCACGTCCCTGTCCTCCGGCCTGTGCGGCCACCCGCTCTCGCCCTTCAGAATCGAGGCCAGTTTGTACCTGCTCCGAATCTGCTTGATGAAGGCTTTGAACTGCCCCGCGTGGTGCGGCGAGAGGCAGCCGTAGGCCAGCACCTCCAGCGTCTCGTCCGTCAACTGCTCGCCGTAGCCGTGCATGGCGTCGCTCAGAATGTGCCAGGCGCGCGGGCTGGAGAAGGGCTCCTCGTGCTTGGGCGGCTGGCTCCACAGGTGGTCTGGCCGCGTCTGTACGTACTCGACGACGAGGTGGTGAATCCTCTGCTCGTTGGCCCAGTCGAGCCACTCGCGGTGCGAGACCTTGAGGTGGACGTGCACCATGCGATTCAGCAGCGCGGACGACATGGGCTTGACGATGGCGCTGTCCTGGGCGCGGTTGCCAGCGCCGATGACGATTGACCCCTCCGGCAGATAATACTCGCCGACGCGCCGCTCGTGAATCAGGCTGTAGAAAGCCTTCTGCACCTCGTGCGAGCAGGCGTTGAGCTCGTCCAGGAAGAGGCAGTAGGGCTCCCGGCGCGCGATCATGCGCGGCGGGCAGAAGCGGCTCGTGCCGTCCTCGATCTGTGGCACGCCGATGAGGTCTTCGGGCGCGAGCTGGCTGCCGAGCAGCGAGACGCACGCCAGCCCGACCTCGGCGGCGAACTGCTGGACGAGCGAAGACTTCCCGATGCCGGGCGGCCCCCAGATGAAGACGGGGCGCACGACCGCGACGTTGAGCAGAAATTCCGAGAGCTGCCTCGGCGTGACTGTGACGCTTGCGTTCAATCCATTCCTTCTAATTCAACTGAGGACGGCGTCGGGGCGTTCGCCCCGACATGCCCCGAATCGCCGTCGTCAAACCAGGTGAGTCCCCCGGGCAGGCGGGCCGAGGAGTATTCGAAGTGCAGCACGCGGCGGTGCGCGGGCTGCGAGGCGACGGACGAAGCGTGGAGCAGCAGCGGGCGCATCAGCATCACCCCGCCTCGCGGGACGGCGCAGGTGATTGTCTCGCGCCCCTCTTTCCGCAACTGAATCTCCGCCGCGCCGAGTCTCCCGCCCTTGTGCGTGCCGGGAATCACGCGCAGCGCGCCGTTCGAGTCGTCCGCGTTGTCAAGGTGAAGTCTCAGCGCCAGCATTTTCTCCAGGACTGAGACGGGCGGCTGCACGTGTGTGACGCCGGCCTTCGTTGACCACGGGCCGAAGCCTTCGACACCAATCTGCCGGCGCACGGCAATGGTCAAATCCTGATGCCAGGCGACCTTCCAGTTGGCATCGGCGTGTTTGTCGAAATAGATTCCGCGGACGACCCGCGCCTCGCCGCCCAAAATTGGCACAACGAGCGCGCGCAGTCGTGCGCCGTCGGCCAGGACGCGGGCCGAGGGCAGAACATTCAACAGGTTCCTAACGCCGAACGCGCGCCCCGCCCTGCGGCTGACCGCCTCGCCGTCGCCGACCCGCCGCAATTCCGCGAGGAGACGGTCAATAGTGCCTTCGTCAAGACAGTGGGGAATGATGGCGTAGCCGTCCCGCTCGACGGCTTCGAAGTGCTCGCTTGTCATCTACGCCCTATGAGCTTCCTGGCAGTTCGTCAAGGCAGGCTCTGCATGAGGAGCCTGACGGCGTTTCCTCCCATGACCATCCTGATCTCTTCCTCGCTGAAGCCCTGCTCGATGAGGGCGTCAGTTATCTGCGCGAGCCCGGTCGTGTCGAATGGGGTCGTGACCGCGCCGTCGAAGTCGGAGCCGAGGCCGACGTGCTCGACCCCGACCAGGTCCGCAGTATAGCGTATCGCGCGCGCGATGGCCTTCGCGTCCGTGCCGCAGACGGACGTCTCCCAGTAGCCGATGCCGATCAGCCCGCCCGTCCCCGCGATGCCCTTGAGCTGCTCGTCCGACAGATTGCGCGTGTTGTCGCACGTCCCTTTGACGCCGGTGTGGGAGACGACCAGCGGCTTGGTGGAGACGCCCAGCACGTCCGCGATGACGGCGGGCGAGGCGTGGGCCAGATCGACGAGCATGTGCGCGGCCTGCATGCGCCTGACCATCTCCTTGCCCTTCTCCGTCAGGCCGCCTTTCCCGAGGCCGTGCGCCGAGCCACCCATGTCGTTGTCAAAGAAATGGGACGGCGACATCATGCGCACGCCCGCGTCGAAGAGGGCCTCTACGTTGTTCAAGTCTCCTTCCAAAGCGTGCGCGCCTTCGATTCCGATAAAGCCCGCCGTGATGTTCGGGTCGGCGGAACGGCGCTCAAGGTAGCTCGAAAGGTCGGCGGCCGTCCTGATGAGGACGAGCCTCCCGTTCGAGTCGGCGGCCAGGGCGTCGAGCCTGCGGGCTTGATAAAGTGCGCGCCCTTTCAAGCTAGACCAGGTCGCGACGGGCCAGCGACCGGCGATTGCGAGCAGCGTGATGAGGTCGCTCTCGTCGCTGTTGCTCTCGATGTTCAGGCCGCGCGGGACTTTGGTGACGATGGTGAAGGCTTGCAGGGCCACGTTGCCTTCGACGAGGCGCGGCACGTCGACGTGGCCCCGACTGTTTCTCGCCGCCAAATCCCTGTCCCACAGCAGCGAGTCCGCGTGGAGGTCTACGACGGTCAGCCTCTTGTGCAACTCCCTGGCCTTCGCGGAGGCCGCGTAAGGCGGGCCGTGGAAGACGGCGTTATATTTGCCGTCCACGACCTTCGGCACGACGAGGAAGAAGGCCGCGAGCCCGAGCAGGACGAGCGCGGCGGCGGTCAGGATTATGATTCTCTTCATCGTTCAAAACGCTTCCCGGTCATATAGCTTCTCTCATCTACGCTCGTGGTGTAAATTGAAGTCGCCGGGCGTGTGCTCCCGTTTCCCGGACGGCATCGTGTCTCGGCGCGTCCGCGTATGAAGAGCAGATTAATCACAGCCCTCTACATCGTCCTGCTGGCCGTGATCGTCCTCCTGGCCGACCACCGCGAGTACCATACTCTTTTCGAGGGCGTCAGGAGAATACCGGGCGGTGACAAACTGGGCCATTTCCTGCTGATGGGGCTCTTCTCGTTCCTCCTGAACGCGAGCCTCTCCTGCCGGACGGTGCGCGTGTTCGCGGCGCGCGTGCTGCTGGGCAGCACGGTCGCCTGCGCGGCCGTGACGCTGGAGGAGTTGTCACAAATCTTCGTGCGCTATAGGACTTTCGACCCCGTAGACCTCGTGTTCGACTACGCTGGCATATGGGCGTTCGGGAGGCTGGCCCTACACCTCAAGCTAAGGCGCGGCCGCTGCTCCGGCTGAAACTGGAAGGAGTGAACATGAGAAGGCTTCTAACCTTGTTGCCCCTCGTCCTGCTGATGTCGCAGCCCGCGCGGGCGCAGGACGAGCGCGGGAGACAGCACCAGGCCATCGGCTTTACTTACGGGAACTCTTCGGTCGGCTACCGCATCTTCGAGGCGGACCTGGCCGACACCCCGTCGTGGGTCCCTGAGCAGGGGGAGCCGCCGGTCGCCTTGAATGAGGCGCTCGCAGTCGCGCGCAACAATCTGCGCCGCTTCGTCCAGGAGGCGGACAAGCTCGCCGTCGGGAAAGTAGACTTGCAGCGGTTCGAATCCGACAAGTGGGTCTATCAGGTGCTCTTCAACTGCGGCGGCGACGCGGCGAGCGACTGCGGACCTTCGTTCTGGATCATCGTCAAGATGGACGGCACGGTGCTTGAGCCGGAGTTCACCGCCAACGGCGCGACGAAGAAACAGGGCGGCGGGCCGTGACGGGGTAATTAACTATTTTGGCATCGCCACCTCGTCGAGCGTCAGGGTCTGCGGGTGCGAGTAGATTTCCTTGACGCGCTCGGGCGTGTTGTCTGTCAGAAGCCAGCTCGACCAGACCATGAACCAGGCCCACTTCGGCTGCGCTTCGAGAATCTCGGGCTTCGGCAGTTCGCCCACCTCGCCCAGCGCGATCAACTTCCCGTCCGCCAGTTCCAGCAATTCGTTGTAGTCCTTCTGCTCGTAGTCGAAGTGGTACACGTCGGCCGCCAGCACGTCCACGTAGTCGCGGCCCGGGTAGTAGTGGCGGTAACTGAACGCCTCGTCTTTCGGGATGTCGCGCGGCGCATTCGCGTTCCAGACCCAGAGCAGGTTGTCGAGCCCGTGGAAATTGACGAAGCGTTCGAAGAGCATCTTCCACAGCTTCTGATACCCGTCCTTGCCCTTCTTGTCGCCCCACCAGAACCAGACGCCGTTCATCTCGTGGTACGGCCGCCAGAGCACAGGCACGCGCGCGCCGCGCAACTGTTTCAAATGCGAGGCGACCTTGTCCGCCTGCGCCTGCCACCTCAGATTCAAAGGCGTTCCCGGAGTCACCAACTCCCTCCACTGCTCATCCGTCAACTCGGCTTGAATGCTTTCCTTCCACCCGTAAGGCGGGTCGTCCGTGGGGCGGCCCGCGTGCCACATCAGGGTGACGATGTAGCCCTCCTTATATTTCTTGATCGCCTCCTGAACTATCTCCGGCCCGTAGTCCTTCGTTCCGCCCAGAATAAAATCCGCTCCCCAGACGGCGGGATACTTCCCCGTCATCTCCTGCGCCGCTTCCATGTACTTGTTCAGCTCATGGTTGTAGTTGTGCTGCCCCGCTAGCGTGCGCTTGCCCTCAAGGCTGTAGAGATAAGCCAGGAGTTTTTGCGCTTCGGGCGAAGCGCTCCTGTTGACGGGTTTGAAGCCCTGCGCCCCGGCGTGTATCGAGACCATGAGAAAAAGAGCAAGCGCCAGAATTTTCATCTTCATCGTTAGGCTCATTGTGTCGCCGCCAACCTTCTCAGCCGCTCGGTGACGTTGAGGAGGGCGCGGCCGTCGTGGTAGGCGGCCTTCCACATGCGCGCTTTCGGCGTGGCGGTCGGGGTGCCGTCGCGCTCGACCGTGTCGTAGAGGCCGCGGAACTCCCGGTCGACCTGGCGGTCGCGTATGAATTGCCACTGGTGCTGGAAGGCGCGGAAATAGGCGTCCGTCTCGCGGCCGTACTTCTCGTGCATCAGGAGCAGCGTGTTGAGTCCCTCGACCTGCGCCCACCATTCCTTCTTCGTGTCTTCGGCCTCGCCCGCGGCCGTGCCTTCGCGGTAGAAGCCTCCGTGAGTCTCGTCCCACCCGTAGGCGAGCGCGTGATCCACCAGCAGCCGCGCCATGCGCTCGGTCGCCGCGTCGTTTTTCTGGCCCAGAGCCTCAGCCGCTTCGAGCATGAGGTAGGCCGTCTCCACGTCGTGCCCGTAAGAGTCGTGGCCGGGAATCGCGCGCCAGTCGTTCGTAAAGTAAAGGTTCATCGCGCCGGGCTCGACGCAGGTTCGCTCGCGCACGATTGAGAGCAACTCCGCCAGCCGGCGGCGCAACGTCTCGTCCTTCCAGACGTGGTAAAGCTCCGTGAAGGATTCGAGGAGGTGTATGTGCGTGTTCATGGACTTGTAGCCGAGAGGGAAGCCGTTGACGGGGATGGCCTGAACCTTGCCCGACTGTGTGCCGGCCGCAACCGGCTTGCCGTCGCGCGCGAGCCACTCGAAGTAGCCGCCGTTCTTCGCGTCGTGCGCGTGCTCGTCCATCCAGCGGAAGGCGCGCTTCGCGAGTTCCAGCGCTCTCGCATCGTTCGTCGCCTTGTACGCGGCCGCCGCGCCGTACAGGCAGAAGCTCATCCCGTAAAGATGCTTGCCGTCGGTGAAGTTGGGCGTGACGCGCCCGTTGTCGTCCAGGCCCCAGAAGAACCCGCCCTGCTCCTTGTCCCACATGACGCTCAGCAGATACTCAAGGCCGTGCCGCGCCGCGGGCAGGAATTGCGACTTCAGGTCCGGGCGGCGCATCGCGACCTGGGCCGCGACCCACGTCATGCGCCCCTGGAAGACAGAGAACTTCCCGTCGCCCGGGCTCTTCTTCCAGTCGCGCGTGAAGTTCGAATGGAAGCCGCCGTGCTCCGTGTCGACGGTCCGCGGGAACCAGACGTCCAGCACGTCGCGGCGCAGCATCAGCTCCGCCTCCTCCGCGAACTTCAGGTAAGCGTCTTTGCCCGGCGCGGCGTAGTTGCTCGCGCCGCCCTGCTGCCCACGCGCCGCGCCCCCGGTGCAGAGCGCGAGTACGAGCGCCAGCCCTGCGATCACTTGATTTTTCTTTGGCACAGTCATTACGATCAACGGGCTGTTACTATACACTATGAACAGAGACGCGCCTGACGCGCGCGCCGTCCCTTTCGGCGAGGCATTCCGCTTCTGGGTGAAGCTCGGCTTCATCAGCTTCGGCGGCCCGGCTGGGCAGATCGCGATCATGCACCGCGAACTTGTCGAGCGCCGCCGCTGGATAAGTGAGGAGCGGTTCCTGCACGCGCTCAACTACTGCATGCTGCTGCCCGGCCCCGAAGCGCAGCAGCTCGCCATCTACATCGGCTGGCTCCTGCACAAGACCGTCGGCGGCATCGTCGCCGGCGCTTTCTTCGTCATCCCGTCGATCTTCATCCTGCTGGGGCTCTCCTACGTCTACGCGGCTTACGGCAACGTCCCCGCGGTGGTCGGCGTGCTCAACGGCTTCAAGCCCGTGGTCGTCGCCATCGTCGTCGAGGCGGTCCTGAAGATCGGCGGCCGCGCGCTCAAGCGGCGCGCGCATTTCCTGATTGCCGCCGCGGCCTTCGTCAGCATCTACTTCCTGCGCGCCCCGTTCCCGCTCATAGTGCTCGCGGCCGGCGTCATCGGCCTCCTGGGCGCGCGCCTCTGGCCCGAGGTCTTCGCCGGCGCGCGGCAGAAGAGGGACGCGGAAAAAGAGGCGGACGAAAATGGCACAGGATTGGTCGCGCACGTGATTGACGACCACGCCGAGTCTCCGGCGCACACGCTGCCTTCGGCCTCGCGCGTGCTGAAGACTCTAACGCTCGGCCTCGTCCTCTGGGCGCTGCCGCTCCTCGCGCTCGTCGCGTGGCGCGGGTGGGGGAGTTTGCACGCGCAGGAGTACCGCTTCTTCACGCTCTCCGCGCTCGTCACCTTCGGCGGGGCTTACAGTGTGCTGGCGTACGTCACGCAGGCGGCCGCGGGCTCCTTCGGCTGGCTCACGCACGCGCAGGCCGTGGACGGGCTCGCCCTGGCGGAGACCACGCCGGGGCCGCTCATCATGGTCTTGCAGTTCGTGGGCTTCATGGCCGGGTGGAACAACCCGGAGGGCATGAGTCAGACCCTGAGCGCCGTGACGGGCGCGATGGTCGCGACCTACTGCACCTTCCTGCCGTGCTTCATCTTCATCTTCCTCGGCGCTCCTTACATAGAGGTGCTGCGCGGGAACAAGAATCTGACGGGCGCGCTGACGGGCGTGACGGCGGCGGTCGTGGGCGTGATTCTGAACCTCGCGCTCGTCTTCGGGGCCGCGGTCATCTGGCCCAAAGGCTTCGCGGGCGACGTGAATTGGTTCGCGGCCGTGATGAGCGCGGTCGCGTTCGTCGCGCTCTACAGGTTCAAGGCGGACGTGCTGTGGGTCGTCCTGGCGGGCGGCGCGGTGGGGCTCGGGTGGACGCTTCTCACGGGGGCGACATAGGAGGTGAGATGAGACAGGAAGGGACGCTACTGCTCAAGCGCCGCGAGGTGGCGGCGCTCCTGAATATCGAGGAGTACATCGCGGCAGTCGAGCGCGTCTTCAGGCTACAGGGAGAAGGGAAGGCAGCGCCGCCCGGCGTCCTGGGCGTCCACGCGCGCGACGGAGGTTTTCACATCAAGGCGGGAGTGCTGGAATTGGACCGCCCGTACTTCGCCGCCAAGACCAACGCCAACTTCCCGCAGAACATGAAGCGCTTCGACCTGCCACTGATTCAGGGCGTCATCGTCTTGTGCGACGCGGAGAACGGCTACCCTCTGGCGTTGATGGACTCGATTGAGATCACCATCCGGCGCACGGGCGCGGCGACGGCCGTCGCCGCCAGACATCTCGCAAGGCCCGACTCGAAAGTCGTCACCGTCTGCGGCTGCGGCAACCAGGGCCGCATCTCGCTCCGCGCGCTCAGGCAAGTCCTCCCAATCGAAAAGGCTTTCGCTTACGACGCCGACGACGCGCAGGCCCGAGGCTTCGCGCGCGAGCTTGCCGAAGAACTGGGAATCGAAGTGGAGGCGGTCAACGAGCTTGAGCAGGCCGCGGGGCAGAGCGACATTCTCATCACCTGCACGCCTTCGAAGCGTGCCTTCCTGAAACGCGACTTCGTCTCGCCGGGGACGTTCGTCGCGGCCGTCGGCGCGGACAGCCCCGAGAAGCAGGAGTTGGAGCCCGCGCTCCTGGCCCAATCTAAGATCGTGACCGACATCGTGGAGCAGTGCGCGACCTTTGGGGAGCTGCATCACGCCATCGAAGCAGGGCTGGTCAAGAGGGAGGGCGTGCACGCCGAGTTGGGCGAGGTGTTGGCGGGAGTAAAGCCGGGGCGCACGTCGCCCGAAGAGACAATCGTCTTCGACTCGACGGGCATGGCGTTGCAGGACGTGGTGGCGGCCGCGGCCGTGTACGAGAAGGCCGTCAGTCAGGGAATGGGCACGCTCCTGGACTTCTCAGAATAGGACTCGCGATACACGCCCCGGCGTCAATCATCCTCCCCGCGGTCGGGCCGCGGCGCGTCAGAGACTTTGACCATCGTGTCCGCGCCCACGGGCTTAGTCTCCGCGGGGCCGCTTATCGTCGCGGCGGCGGTCGTCTCGCCGGCGCTCTCCACGTCGCCCACGTCCTCCGCGCCCTGACCCGACGCGGGCCCATCGCCGCCAGTTTTTTTATTATGACCTTCCATGACCTCCGCCTTTCCCTCTGTCGTTAAATCTCTTCACCCGCGCCCCGCTCAAAGCCCTTGCAGGAATCTTTCCGGGAAGACTAGAAACGCCAGGGCGACACACAAGCCCGTCGCGCCGAGCAGGAGGAAGCCCGGGCCGAGGGCCGGGCGGTAAATTAGTCCGCTCATCCCGACGAGGGCCGCGAGCACGTAGAGGCCGCCGAGGACGACGAAGGCGTCCCGCCTCCACAGGAAGAGCGCGGAGAGCAGGCCGGCCAGGACGAACGAGAGCGCCCACTTGCCTAAAGAGACGTAACGCGCGGTGTCCACCATCTGCTGTGTCGTCTCGGCCGGACCAGTTTTCAGCAGCGCCCGTATGTGCGCGTTCTCCATGTAGTCCAGGACGGCCGCCCCCAGCGCGCACACCCCCGCGAGGACGCCAATCAAGAGCGCCCACGAGAAGCGGCGCTGCGTCAGCAGCCAACTCAGCCCCAGAAAGAAGAAGGTGTAGGACGGGATAAAGAGCAGGCCGTCGGGCGTCAACTCCTTGAGCATGAGAGCGCGCCTTTTATCTCCCAGTTCGCCCACCGTCTTCTCGATGTCGGCCGGCTCTGCGGGAAGTTCTAAAGTCATCATGGGACTCTTAATTTTGGCGAACGCTTCGGCCTGCTCCTTCCTCCCGCGCCAGACGACGACCACTAACGCCGCCACCAGCAGCAGGACCACGACGGCGAAAACTCTCAGGTGAATGGGTTCGATCATGTGTGTGTCCTTTGTCAATGTCGGAGTCAACTGTCGGCCTGTCTGCGCCGCCGGAGTTCGCGGGCACAATCAACTCCCCGGACGGCGACGGCGCGTGTCGAATGACCTGGGTTAAAAAGCGGCGAGCCGCTCACGCGAGAAAAGGAGGTGACGAGTTGACGCCGGGCTGACCGAAGGCGTGAGCCGGACACCTGGAATCTGAGCGCGGTAAGAGTAGTCTCACCCCGCGGCTCAAGTCAACACAAATCCGGCCCGGCAGGTCCAGAGAGTTTGCTTGCAGAGAACGCGGCCGCCAGCCCACTTTCGGCCGCGGCGAAACGGATCGGCCGGAAACGTCATAACAGTTGGAAGTCTAAATCTGTGCCAGCGGTTCCAGATTATCATTGACACGCGAAGTCAATTGGAGTACTAAGGGGGCTCAATCACCCTTGCGATTTGGCCCGGCCGTTCTTGGGCCAAATTCAACAGGCCCAGGTCGGTACGCCGAGTCAAGCCCGTACGGCCCTTCACACTCATTTCAGGGCCGCCTGAGCATTTCACCAAGCAAGCAAGAGCGCGAACAGAGGGGGCGTAAGAGATTAGTCGGCCCACGTCTAAGTCGCGCAGAAGGAGTCGCACATGATCCGCAGATTCTCACCCCTGGTGCTGTTGCTTTGCCTCGTGTCGTCGGCTTTCGCGCAAGACAGGCGGGAGGCGCGCGACAGGAGGGCGCTGGACAGGGCCGCGAACAACGGGAGACCGCTCCAGACCGAATTGTCCGTCCGCGGCAACGTGACGGCCCAGGCCGTCCTGATCCCGAGGGTCGACGCGCGGCGAATCTTCGGCAAGGAGATCGCCGACAACTACGCCGTCATCGAGGTGAACGTGGGCAACAAGAGTTCGGACGCCGCGCTCATCATCCACGGCATCTTCATAGACTACTCCCGCTGGGCGCTCAGCGGGACGCCACACCTGCCGCCGAACACGGTGGACGGCCTCCTGCGGGGCAACGCCGAGCAGTTCCAGACTGCGACCGTCCCGAGCCAGGTCGCCAGCGAGGAGTACCGCGTGGTGCGCGGCCAGCTGCTCGACGCGCAGATGTGGTCGAGGCGCAACTGGGTGATGCGGCTGCTGACGTTCGCCGGGAACCTGGCCGGGGCCTACGCCTTCTCGATCAACGAGGAGGGAATCGTCCGGGGGCTCAACGCCTTCAGCGGCGTGTTCGTGCCGGGCTTCAGGGAACTCTGGCCGGACGGGACCATAGACCAACTCAACCGGATCAGCGATTTCGGCTTCCAGACCAACAAGGTCATCCCGCGCGAGGGCGCGGAGGTCATCGTCTGCTTCTTCCCCATAGACCGCTTCCTGACGCCGGGGTTCAAAAAACTGTTCCTGAAATCGCCCGCGCTCTTCTTCTCCCCGCTCCAGATGCTCGCGGACAGAAAACTCAGGAAAGAGGCCGAGGGCCTCCTGCAAAGTATCAACAGCGGCTTCAACGTCGACGATCTGAACAAATTACTGCCGTGCTACCTGCACATCGCCAATAAGATTCGCTTCAGGTCAACCGCCGACGAGGCGACGAACAGGGACGACTTTTTAGCCCAGATGAATGAGAGTGCGGACAAGACCTGTTTTTCAGAGTTCGGACTTGAGCGGACGGGCGGCCGGGTCTCCCTGAGCGATGAGACTAAATTCAAACAATTCCTCGCGCTCGACTTCATCAGTCAGATGAGCCTCAACACCGTGACCGTGACGATAGACGGCGTCATGACGGTCGACGCGACCAACGTCGCCTCCAAGATAGACGCGGTGGCGTTCGACAACGTCGCCGACTGCGGCGGCGACCGCTCGCTCTGCTTCTGGGCGAACACGGCCGCCAACGAGGGCGTCAGGACCGGGACCATCTCCGGCTCCTACATGACGGGCGGGTCCGTCTCCATCGCTGAGGCGAACGAATTGGGCATCACTGGACTGACGACGACCACCGAAGGGGCCACGGACCAGAAACTGCGTTTCTCCTTCAAGCTGACCAAGCCGATCCCGCCCGACACCATGCTCCACTTCTCGGTCAACAAGACACAGTCCGACGGCCCCGGAACGAGTCTGAGGACGATAGGCAGCCTGACGTGGGACTACCGCGTCGGCTACTCGCCCGCCCCGCCGAAAATCACGGAGGTGGTGCGCGACGGCAACAAGTTGACTGTCACCGGCACCGGCTTCTACGACATAGACCCGACCTACCCACTGGGGGCCGAGCTTATCTCCCCCGCCGGGGTGAGGGTCAAAGTCCCGCGGGACTCGATTAAGGTCAACGGCAATCAGCTCGAGTTCGACATCCCGACCGAGGCCCAGACGGAAGGCTGCTGGAAGGTCGTGGTCAGGATCGGCGCGCTCCCTTCGAAGCCGGAGGAAGCGGACTGCGAGTGATACCGCGCTACCCGCAACACGACGCCCGAATCATCCTCGGGCTTCCGACGCGCAAAAAGAAAAAGCCCACGGCCGTGGGCTTTTTCTCTTGCTGCGAATCCAGTCTCCGATGGCTTAGTGCCCGAGACGGAATCAATCACAGAGTTGCCGGCCTCAAGTCTCAAAGCAGGAGCGCACTCGCTCCCTCACGCCCTCGACCATGTTGCGCGCGCTCTCCTGGTCTCCGGCCTCCGCGACGATGCGGATGATGGGTTCGGTGTTCGAGCCGCGGACGAGGACCCAGCCCTCGGGCGTCGTCACTTTCACGCCGTCGCGCAAATCCATGGGCCACCGCGCGTACGCGTCCCTGACCATTCTCAACGCGGCGCGAATTTTATCCGAGCGGCAGGCCAGCTTCTCCTTAACCATGAAGGAGCGCGGCAACTCGGCTATCAGTTCCGAGACAGTCCGCCCGCTCTCGGCGAGCAGGTGCAGGACGAGCGCCATGCCGACCAGGCTGTCGCGCGCGAAGTTGAGGCGCGGGTAGATGACGCCGCCGTTGCCCTCGCCGCCGACCACCGCGCCCCTTCGCAGCATCTCGTCGGCCACGTTGGCCTCGCCGATCTTCGAGCGATAAACGGGGCAGTCGAAGCGCGCGGCCACCGCGTCGAGCGCGCTCGTCGTCGAAAGGTTCGCGACGACCGGCCCGCGCTCGCGACCCAGCACGTACTGCGCCGCGAGCACCAGCGTGTATTCCTCCCCGACCGCGAGCCCGCGCTCCGAGACAATCGCCAGGCGGTCCGCGTCCATGTCCTGCGCGAACCCGACGTCGCACCCGTGCTCGCGCACCGCCGCCGACAATTGGCCCAGATTCTCCTCGACCGGCTCGGCCCCCCGCGGGAAGAGGCCGTCGGGGGTGACGTTCAGCGGGACGACCTCGACGCCGAGCGCTTCGAGCAGGCGCGGCGCGACGACAGAGCCCGCGCCGTTGCACGAATCGATTGCCACGCGGAGTCTGCGCTCGGCGCGCAACGGGCCGAGCGCGTCCATTATGGTTTTGATGTGCAGGTCAATGGCCCCGGCCGACGGCTCCACGGCGCGCATCTCCGCGCCCGCGACCTTCCTGTATTCGCCCTGGTGGTAAATGTCCAGGAGCTGTCGGGCCTGCGCCTCCGCCAGGAAGAGTCCGGCGGAGTTGATGAACTTCAGGGCGTTCCACTCGGCGGGGTTGTGGCTGGCCGTGATGCAGATGCCGCCGCGCGCGCGGCGCTCGCGCACCAGCAGTTGGACGGTCGGCACGGGGCAGATGTCCAGGTCCACCACGCGACACCCGCTTGAGAGCAGGCCGGCCACGACCGACTGCCGCACCATCTCGCCGGACGTGCGCGTGTCGCGCCCGAGGACGATGACGCCCGGCCCCGTGTAAGTCCCGAACGCCTGCGCGAAGCGCACCAGAAGCGTCGGCGTCAGCGACTCGCCGACGACGCCGCGCACGCCCGAGATGCTGATTTTGAGAGTCGGTATCGCCCGCATGGAATGAGTAGCGAGTACTGAGTACTGAGTGCTGAGTAAAAGAAAGATGTTGTAACTCGGCACTCAGTCCTCAGCACACATCACTTCCTTTCTTCCCTGGTCACTTCACGACGCGGTCGCGCGCCCAGTCGAGCAGTTCGTAGGCGCGGGGCGCGGTCTCGGCCTCCGCGATGACGCGGATCATGGATTCCGTGTTCGAGACGCGAACGTGGACCCAGCCGTCAGGCCAAGAGACCTTGATCCCGTCCGTCTCGTCGTAGTCGAGCTTCTCCGCCTCCAACTCGTCGCGCATGCGTTGCAGGAGCGAGTAGATTCGGTCCGGCTCGACCGCCATGTTGTGCTTGAGGATGGTGAAGCGCGGGAGCGCGGCGGCCAGCTCCGACAGGCGCTCGCCCGTCCGCGCCACGTGTTCGAGGATGAGCCCGATGGCCGCGGAGCTGTCGTGCGTCCACTGCACGCGCGGGACGATCACGCCCCCGCTCCCCTCGCCGCCGATGACGCCCCCGACTTCGATCATCGCCTCGGAGACGAACGCCTGCCCGACGGGCGTCCGCAGGAACGGCGCGCCGTACTTCGCGGCCACGCGCTCCACGCCGCGGCTGGTCGAGACGTTCGTCACGACCGGGCCGACCTCCCGCCTCAACTGAATCTCCGCGGCTATCGCGAGCGTCGCCTCTTCCGACAGCATCTCGCCGGTTTCAGTGACGAGCCCGAGCCGCTCCCCGTCCGCGTCGTGCGCGAACCCGACGTGCGCGCGCCCCGCCAGGACCACGGCGCGCAGTTGCGTCATCGTCCGCGGGCCGGGCTCCGGCGCGTGCGGGAAGGGGACTGTCGGGTCGTCGTTGACGGCCAGCACGTCGCAGCCGAGCGCTTCGAGCCAGCGCGGGGAGAGCAGCGAGCAGGAGCTGTTGCAGCAGTCTACGGCGACCCTCAGCCGGCGCGTCCTGATTGACTCGACGTCGAAAGCGCCGGAGAGAATTTCGAGGTGGTGCGCGACGGCGTCCGCGCGCTCGATTTTCGTTCGGATGCGCTCCCAACCGGCCTTGGCGAACTCGCCCTGGTGGAAAATGTCCAGCAGCTCGTCGGCCTGCATCGGGTTCAGATAGAGGCCGTCGCCGCGGACGAACTTCAGCGCGTTCCAGGGCTCCGGGTTGTGCCCCGCCGTGATGGAGATGCCGCCCTCCGCCCCTAGCCGGCTGACGGCGAGTTGGAGGCTCGGCGTCGGGCACACGCCCAGGTCTACGACCTCGCAGCCGGCGGCGAGCAGCCCCGAGAGCACGGCCGCGCGGACCATCGGCCCAGAGGAGCGCGTGTCGCGGCAGACGAGAATCCGCCCGGAGTCCAGGTAGGTGCCGAACGCCTGTGCGAGCGCCACCGCCAGCTCGGGCGTGAAGGTCTCCCCGACGACGCCGCGCACTCCGCTGATGCCGATCTTGAGCGAGTTCACACCTGTCTTTTCACATACGACGGCCAGCCCGACATCGGTCGGCTGTGAACGGGGGCGTGGCGGGCGGCACCGCACGTCCGCGGATTATGGGCTCGATTTCGGTCTTCTTAGAGCCGCGCCGAATGGTTACCCGAGCTTTTACAGGCGTTGATTCGGTAACCTCAAGTATGACACCGTAAGTTACGCCGCGCGGGTAGGCTCTTGCGCGAAACTTTCAAACTTTCTGAAAGGCTTGCAAAACCGGACCGGCTTGCCCCATCTTCGAGTGAAAAAATGAGAACAAGAACGTATCTACTACTTATTCTGTGCCTGATTTGTGCCGTCGGAGCCTCCGCCCAGACGACAGGCGGGGCCGCCGTTCAGCACACCCTGATGCCCGTGCCCGCCTCCGTTCGGTTTAACTCCGGCAGGCTTCCCGTCAACAACTCTTTCACCGTCGCCGCCAGGGGCCACCAGGACGCGCGCCTTCAGGCCGGGATAGACAGGTTCCTGCGGCGCATCGAGGGGCGGACCGTGATGGAGCTGCGGCGCGGGGTGGCGAATGACGCGGGCGGGGCGACCCTGGTCGTGGAATCCGGCGGGCCGGGCCAGGCCGTGCCCTCCGTAGGGGAAGACGAATCCTACACGCTCGAAGTTTCGGACAGGCAGGCCGTGCTCAAGGCCCCTACGACGGTGGGCGTCCTGCGCGGGTTGGAGACCTTCCTGCAACTGCTCGACAGCGACCGCGACGGCTACTTCATCCCGGCGGTCAGTATCCGGGACCGGCCGCGCTTCCCCTGGCGCGGGCTGCTGATAGATGTCGCGCGCCACTTCCAGCCAATGGAGGTCTTGAAGCGCAACCTGGACGCGATGGCCGCCGTCAAGCTCAACGTCCTGCACTGGCACCTGACCGAAGACCAGGGCTTCCGCATCGAGAGCAAAAAGTTCCCGAAGCTCCACGGCATGGGCTCCGACGGCCACTACTACACGCAGGACGAGGCGCGCGAGGTCATAGAGTACGCCCGCGCGCGCGGCATCCGCGTAGTGCCCGAGTTCGACATGCCTGGGCACGCGACGAGTTGGCTCGTCGGCCACCCGGAGTTGGGGAGCGCGCCCGGCCCTTACACCATTGAGCGCAGGCCCGGCATCTTCGAGCCCACGCTCGACCCGACGCGCGAGGAGGTCTATAAATTCTTAGACACTTTCCTCAGCGAGATGGCCGCGCTCTTCCCGGACGCCTACATGCACATCGGCGGCGACGAGAACGAGGGCAAGCAGTGGGACCGCAACGCGCAGATTCAGGACTTCATGAAGAAGAAGGGAATCAAGGACAACCACGCGTTACAGACCTACTTCAACCAGCGCGTGCTTCAGATTCTGAAAAAGCACGGGAAGATCATGATGGGCTGGGACGAGATTTTCCAGCCGGGGCTCCCGAAGGACGTGGTCATACATTCGTGGCGCGGGCAGAAGGCGCTGGCCGAGGCGGCGCGCCTCGGCTACAAGGGCGTCCTCTCGAACGGCTACTACATAGACCTCGCCTTCCCGGCCTCGCAGCACTACGCGAACGACCCCATCCCGGCCGGCAGCACGCTGACCGAGGCGGAGGCGGCGCACGTCCTGGGCGGCGAGGCGACGATGTGGAGCGAGTGGGTGACGCCCGAGACGATTGACTCGCGCATCTGGCCGCGCACGGCCGCCATCGCCGAGAGGCTCTGGTCGCCGCGCGAAGTCACGAACGTCGATGACATGTACCGCCGCCTCGCCGCCACGAGCGTGAGACTCGAAGAACTCGGGCTGATGCACGAGAGGAACCAGGGCGTGGCGCTCAGGCGGCTGACGGGCGGGCGCGATACGGGGCCGCTCCAGACGCTCATCTCCGTGCTCGAACCCGTCAAGGAATACAGGCGCTACCAGCAGCGGCCGCAGACGATGCTGAGCCCGCTGACCGGCCTCATCGACGCGACGCACCCGGACAGCGAGGAGGCACGCCGCCTGGCCGCGACCGTCGACGGCCTTCTCTCGGACGCCCCGCGTTTCGAGGCGCGCGCCGAGTTGGCCCGCGACATCCTGACCCGCTGGCGCAACGCCGGGCCGGAGCTGGAGGTGTTGATAGATAAATCCCCGGCCCTGCACGAGGCCAGGCCGCTCGCCAAGGATTTATCCGACCTGGGGACGATCGGCCTGGAAGCCTTGTCCTACCTCTCGCGCGGTGTGGCTCCACCGGCCGAATGGCGCGACGCCAGGCTGGCCGTCATCGAGAATGCGGCGAAGCCGAAGGCCGCGCTTGAGTTCGCAGTCATCCCCAGCCTGCGGCAACTCGTCGTCGCGGCCTCCGAGTTGCCGCGACTCGGGCAGATGACGCCCGCCGAGTGGAGGGCGCAGGTCAAGTCTCTGTCGGCCCCGAAAACAAGGGAGCCCGGCGAGTGAGGCGAAGGGGGCGTAGCTGCACGACGCCCCCTTTCCCTCTAACACCTCTGTGTAAGTGTTGACCGGCGGGCCGCGCGTTTACGGCTGGGTCGCCGACTGCGGCTGCCGGGGTGCCTGGATGTCGCCCTCCCCCTCCTGCGCCTTGCCTTCCATCTTCAGGCTTTCGATGATGCGCATCTCTTCCTGCGCGCGCTCGGGGTTGTTCAGCCGGGCGTAAAGCACTGCGAGGTTGTAGTGCGCCTTCGAATCTTCCGGGCTCAGCTTCACCCCCGTTTCGAGCGCCTGCCGGGCGCGCTCGTAGTCCTTCAGCTTCAGGTAGGTCGCGCCGAGGCCGACGTGCGCGTGGGCGAACGTCGGCGCTAGCTGGATGGACTTCCCGAAGAATTCTATCGCCCGCTGGTCTTCGTTCTGCCCCTGCGCGATCAGGCCCAGGTAGTAGAAGGCTTCCGGCGTGCCCGTGCCTTTCTGGACACTCCTTTCGAGCATCGCGCGCGCCTCACCGTACTGCTTCTGTTTGAGCAGCACGTAGCCCAGGTACAGTTGACCCTGCGCGTCGTCGGGCCGGAGCTTGAGGAACTGGCGGAAAGAGAGTTCGGCCTCCACGAGGTCGGCCGGGGTCTTGAGCCAGGTGACGCCTATGGTGAAGTGGTAGGCCGCCTCGTCGGGCCTCAGTTGGGTGGCCTTTTTAAGTGCCGACAGCGCCCCGGCCTTGTCCCCCTTCTTCAGGTAAGCAGTGGCGGCCACGCCGAGCAGCGGGGCCGAAAGCTGTTGCGACTTCTCAAGATTTTCGACAAGCTCGATGCACTCGTCGACGCGGCCCTGCGAGAGCAGCAGCCACGCGAGCCTGTAGCCTGCCTCCGCGTTGCCGGGTTCCAGGCGCAGCACCTCTTTCAACTCCGAGGCCGTCTTCTCCGGCGCTCCCTTGAGCAGATACAGGCGGGCCAGATTCATGTGCGCGCCCACCATCGCGGGGTCGCTGCGGACGGCGCTCGTGAAGAGAATTTCGGCCTCGTCCAGGTTGCCCTGCTTGGCGCGGATCGCCCCCATCAGGTTGAGCGCCGCGGCCTCGTTCGGCGCGACCTTCAAGACTTGGGTCAGCAGCCGCTCGGCCTCCGCGAGCTGGTCGCTGCCGATGAGCGCCGCCGCGCGCTCCAACTGTTCGGCGCGGGACTGCTTCTGCGCCCACGCACCCGCGGGCGCGAGCAGGGCGCAGAGGAGCGCGAGCATAATCACGGGCGGGCGGGCGGCAAATTTATGCGGAACAATACGCACGGCTGTGGCCTGTCCTGACCTCACAAGTTTCGATTCAGCGCCGCGTGGCTGTCTTATATTCCTTCTGCCCGACGACGCCCTGGCCCTCCTTGATCGTGAGCACGCGGTTCGGCTTCGCGTCCGTGATCTTGTCAACCGCGCCGCTCGGCCATCGCACCTCTATCAAATCAATCTTCGCACGCTTCTCCAGTCCGAAATGCAGCCTCAAATCGCTCTGCGAGATGTAGCTGTCGCCGCTGCGGACTTCGTCCTTCTGCACCAGGTCGCCGGAGACGACCTTGACGCGCGCCCCTATGCCGTCGCGGTTCGAGCGCACGCCGACGGTTTTAATCAAGACGGAGTCGTTAAGGTTTCCGCCGTCGTTGCGGAGCAGTTGCGCGGGGCCGTCGAGGTTGTTGATGACGACGTCGACGTCGCCGTCCGAGTCGAGGTCGCCGAAGGCGACGCCGCGAGCCGCGCGCTTCTCCGCGAAGGGCGCGCCCAGTTGCTCCGCGAGTTCCGTGAACGTCCCGTCGCGGTTGTTGCGGTGCACCAAGTTGCGCTGGTGAAAGCTTTTTATCTGCGGGTAGACGTGGCCGTTGCCGACGAAGAGGTCGACCCAGCCGTCCGAGTCGTAGTCGAAGAATTTCGTCCCCCAGCCGACGTAGGGGAGGCTGACGGCGGCGATCTTGGCCGGGTAGGAGGCGTCCGTGAAGGTGTTGCGGCCGTCGTTGCGGTAGAGCGTGTTGTAGTCGTCGTCGAAGTTGGTGACGAACAGGTCCAGCTTCCCGTCGTGGTTGTAGTCGGCCACCGTCACGCCCATGCAACCCTGCGAAGCGCCGTTCTCGTTGAGCGCGGTCCCGGAAATGAAGCCTATCTCCTTGAACGTGCCGTCGCCGTTGTTGCGGTAGAGGAAGTTCGGCGTCGAGTCGTTGGCGACGAAGATGTCTGTGAGCCCGTCCTCGTCGAAGTCGCTGCTGATGACGCCCATCCCGTAGTAGCCGTTCGGGTCCGTCACCCCAGCCTTCTTCGTCACGTCGGTGAAAGTCCCGTCGCCGTTGTTGCGGTAGAGCGTGTCGCCGTCGCCGGGCATCCCCCGCGGGCCGCACTGCACCGCGACGCCCTTGAACTGGCACGTCTTGTCCTTGCCGAACTCGGGCAGGTTGTTGAAGTCGAAGGAGACGTAGTTGGCGACGAAGAGGTCGACCCAGCCGTCCGCGTCGTAGTCCACGAAGGACGCGCCCGCGGACCAACGCGGGTCGCCGACGCCTGCCTTCTGGGTCACGTCCGCGAACGTGCCGTCGCCGTTATTTTTGAGAAGGTGGTTGGGCCCGACGCAGGTGACGTAGATGTCGTCGAAGCCGTCGTTGTTATAGTCCGCGACGGCCGCTCCCATCCCCCAGCCGATGTCGCCGACGCCTGCTTTGTCGGTCACGTCCGTGAAAGTGCCGTCGCCGCGGTTGCGGTAGAGCGCGCTTCGGGTCTTCCCCTTTGACTTCACCAGGTCTACGGTCAGGGCGTTGACGAAGTAGATGTCCGGGTGGCCGTCCGCGTCGTAATCAATCAGCGCCACGCCGCCGCTCATCGATTCGACTATGTATCTCTTCTCGGGCGTGGAGACGTGCTTGAAGGTGATGCCGGCCTGCGCCGTCACGTCCGTAAAGCGCAGGGCGGCGGCCTGTCCGCCGGCCGAGCGCGGGGCCAGCGAGACGAGCGAGAGCGTCAGCGCCGCGAGTAGACTTGTCGTCTTTAGTGGCAAACGTGGCATGACCTCGGAAGGGGTTTATTGATTCGCCTGGCGCAGCGCCTTGTCCTTCAGTTGCCGGGAGATTTCGAGCTGGCTCTCGCCCTCGGCCTGACGCCCGGCGGCGAGGTAAGCGCGGCCCAGTTGGTAATGAATGTGCGCCTGACCGGGGGTCAGCTTCGCGGCCGCTTCGAGGCTCTCGACTGCGCCGCGCGCGTCGCCCCGCTTCAGCAGGGCGTTGCCCAATTCGAAGTGCGCGTTGGCGAATCCGGGCCGGTCGCGTATGACCTCGCGCATCAGGCGCAAGCCCCGCTCGGTCTCCTGCCGCGCCAGCGCGACGAAGCCCAGATGATACCTGGCCTCAACGTCCGACGGGTTCAGCGCGAGTTCGGCTTCGAACTCGGCGGCGGCCTCGTCCAGCTTTCCCGTCTTCACGTAAATCAGACCGGCGTAGAAATGCGCGAGGCGCACTTTGGCGTCGAGCGAGATCGCCGTGCGCAACTCTTCGAGCGCCTTGGCCGTGTCGTTCTGCTCGTAATACGCGCGGCCGAGCAGGATGTGGACCTGAGGGCTGTCGCCGCCCATCGCCACCATTTGACTGGCAACCCTCTTGGCGGCCTCGGCCTGTCCGTTCTTGCCTAGAGAGATGGCGAGCGGGTAATAGAGGCTCAACTCGTTCGGCCGCGCGGCCACCACCTCGGACAAGAGCGGCGCGGCCTTCGTGTACTCTTCCGTCATGAAATAGCTCAGGCCCAGCAACTGTTTGGCCTGTAGGTTGGCGGGGCGCGCCTTGGCCTCGCGTTCGAGGGGCGCGACTGCTTCTTTGTACGATTCGATCTTGAAGTACGCGAGGCCCAGGTTGTAATCGAGCCCCTCGTGCAGCGGGTTCCATTTCGCGGCCGCGCTGAAGTGGTCTGCGGCCGCGCGGAAGTCCGCGCGCTCGGCGCGCAGCAGCCCGATGTTATTATGCGCCGCCGCGATGATCTTCTCGTGAAAGGCCGCGTCCTTTGCGAGCGCCGCACTTGCGTTCGGAGTGTTGGTCGTATTCGCTGCGCCCGGGGGGGTGGGCGGATTCGCCATATCCGGCCCGACGATCACCCCTTGCGCCGAGGTCAGCTCCGGGAACTTGTTCTGCTCTTCGCCGCCGGCGGCCTTGAGGAAGGCGTCCAGCTTCTCCCCGTCCCGCTTGAATGCTTTCGACTTGAGTTCGGCGGCCAACTGCAACTCGCGCTCGCCCTCCTCTGTGCGGCCAGCCCTCATCAACGACTGCCCGAGCCTGTAGTGTGCGTTCGTCACCTGGTAGTCGTTGTGACTGAGGCTGGGGTTAAGCGCGATTGCCTGCCTGAGCGCCGCGATTGCCTGCTCGTACTTCCCCAAACTCTGGTAAGCCTGGCCCAGAAAAAAGTAGGGGTCCGGGTTCCTGGGCTGTAGGCGCGCGGCTTTCTCCAGAGGGCCGAGTGCGGGCTCCCACCGCCCGTCGCTGAGGTAGATGACGCCCAGATAGTAATTGGCGAAGAAGTCGTCCGGGTGATGCTGCAACTCTAGCTGCAATTCCTTCGTCGCGTCGGCGAGTCTTCCCGCCCCGTCCTTGAGCAGGTACGTCAGTCCGAGGTGGTAGTGGACGCGCGGCAGGCGAGGGTCCATGGCGGCGGCCTTTTTGAATTCCTCTACGGCCTCGGACAGAAACCCAGTCTCCCTGTACGCGCGCCCCGTCAGCACGCGGAGCTGCGGCCGGTCGCCGAGCTTTGACGCCAGGCGCTCGTAGATGAGCCTGGCCTGCGGGAGTTGGCGCTGCTTGAGGTAGGCCAGCCCGAGCGTGTACGCGACATCGTAATCGTCCGGCGTCAGGGCGAGCGCGGCTTCGAGTTCGCGCGCGGCCTTTTCGAACTCGCCCGTCATGAAGTAAGTCTTCCCGAGCATGTGGTGCGCGGGCGCGCTTTTGGGGTCGCGGGCGAGGGCGCGGCCTAAAGGCTCGGCGGCCTTCTGGTATTGCCCCGTGTAGAAGTAGGCGACTGCCAGCCCGACGAGCAGACCGGGCGCGTCCGGGCGGCGCGCGGCGGCCTCTTCGAGGGCCGCGGCCACGCCGCGGTAGTTTCCCTGCGCGAGATAAATTTCCCCGAGCGCGGGGTACGCCAGGGCGAGGATTTCGGCGTACTCGGCCTCGGCCGCGGCCAGGTTGCCGGCGCGGCGGTGCGCCTCGGCCGCCTCGTAATGTTTCCGGTATGAATCCCCGGCACCTTGGAAGTGGATGAGCAGGAACAGCAGCGGGAGGAAGGCTAAACGGGAATACATCGCCAGCTTAATCCGTGCGCGTTGGACTCGGCAAAAAAGGAACGGAGGGCTGAGCTAAACCATTCACCCCTCCGTCCCCGTTCAGCCTGGTCGTACTATATCAGAAGTTGAATTTCAGGCCGAACTGAATTTCACGCGGGCCGCGCGTGGAATTGGCCCGGCCGAAACCTCCGTTGCTGAAGTTGTTCTCAATGCCGCCGCCGGCGACGCTGAGGTTGTGTGCCCTGAAGTTGACGAAGTTGAAGACGTTGAACATCTCCGTGCGGAACTGGATGTTGAACCTCTCGCGCACCCTCCAGTTCTTCGTCACGGAGAAGTCAATGTTCTTGATGCCCGGCCCGCGGACGGCACCGCGCTCCAGGTTGCCGAGCGTTCCCCTTGCGGGAAGAGTGAACGCCGCCGGGTTGATGATCTGTAGCGGGTCGTTGCCGTCGGCGTGAATTGGCACACCCTCGACGAGGTCGGGGCGCTGGCTGTTGGCCCCCCCGAGTCCCGCTGTGTCGACGCCTGAAAAGATGTTGAGCGGCGTGCCGCTGTAGAAGGAGGCGATGGTGTTGAGCTGCCAGTCTCCGAGCAGGGCGCTCCCGAAAGAGCCCAGGTTTTTGAAGTCCGGCAGGACGTACACCGCGTTGAAGACGAGGGAGTGACGACGATCCAGGTCGGAGTAGCCCCTGTCGTGGTCGTAGTTGAAAACGTCGGTCGTCTGGCTGATGAACGATTGTGTCGGGACGTTGCTGATGGTGCGTCCCAGGGTGTAAGCGGTCTGGAACGCGAAGCGGTCGGTGAACCGGCGGTCGATCCAGATTTGGAGCGCGTGGTAGTTGGAATCGCCCGTCGACTCATCCCTCGTCACGGCGTTCGTGAAATTGAACCTGCGCGAGATGTCCGGCGAGCGCGTCCCGGCGGCGACCGCGGCGCGGAACTCCGGCTTCACCTGATTGTAGTTGCCGTTGATGAGCCGCCAAATGTGCAGGCCGTGGTTGCCGACGTAGGAGACCTCGGCCACCGTGTTCTTCATGATCTCGCGGGAGACGGTCACATTCCACTGCCAGCTCTCGGGCGGTTTGAAGTTGGGGTCAACCGAATTGATCCCGCCGAGGCCCGCCGCGGAAGCCGACAGGCCGGGGCCGATCTCGTCCATGGTGCGGCAGGACGGGCAATCCGTCAGGCTCAGGGCGTCAGGGTTCCAGCCGGAATCCACCACCGTGTTCCACGGCGGGTTGTTCGACATCCTGAGCAGCGAAGCGATGACGTTCGAGCGACTCAGGTAGCGCCCGAAGCCGAAACGAAGCGCGGTCTTTCCGTCGCCCTTGATGTCCCAGGCCAGGCCCAGGCGGGGCTGCAAGCCGCCCTTGTAGGTGTTGACCAGGGCGCGCGGCAGGCCGGCCGCGCCGGCCTCGTCGGCCCGGACAAATCCGCTGCTGATGTTGACGCCGTCGTACCGCTCGGGAATCCAGTTGGTGATGCGGTCGTCATCCGCGAAGGGCGGCGCGAAGACCGAATATCGCAGCCCGTACGTGAAAGTCAGGTTGGAACGAATCTTCCAGGTGTCGGTCCCGTAAAACTCGAAATCGCGCCAGCGCCCCACCGTCATGTCCTGGCGCTCGAACTCCGTGTATTGGAGAAGCGGCAGGTCGGCGAGTATCAGTTCGGCGATGGCATTGCCCGTGCGGCCGCCCGTCGACTGGATGGTGTAGATGCCGCTCCCGCCGTTCGGCTGCTCGTCCTTGATGTTGTGGCTGAAGAGCACGCCGAACTTCGTGTTGTGGGAACCAAACACCTTGGAGAAGTCGTCCTTCCATATCCAGAGGTCCTGGTGATTAGACCACGGGGCCTGGTGCCACAAGTTGCCGTAGCCGCCATCCCCCCACCCGACGGTGGGAAAGCCTGTGCCCTCGACGCGCGGGAAGACGGTGGGGAACACAGAGGCGATCTGCTGGTTGAGCGCGTCGCCCGCCGGGCTTGTCGTGACGAAGATGTCGTTGCCGGCGCGCGAGAATTGGAACTCGTTGACGGCGGTCGAGGAGAGCGTGTTCGTCAGCCTGACCGCGAAGCTCCGGCTGGGCTGTTCCCAGTCGGAGGAGAGGGTCGGGAACGGCGTGTCGCCCCAGAAGTTGCCGGCGGCCTCGCCGTGCACCCACGTCTCGTTGATGTAGCGGATCATCACATTCATCTTGTCGGTGATGTTGATGTCACCGCGGATGAGGTCCTGGCGCGTGTCGACCGGCTGCAACGGCGTCGAAATCCAGTTGGTGCCGGACGGGTCGGCCGGGTTGTTGGGGAGAGGGAAAATGCCCATCAGCGCGAGGCCGGCGGGGCTGAGCCGGTTCTGCGGGATGATGTTGCCGGGGAACGGCAGACAGCCGATGGGGTTCCCGTTGGAGTCCCTCGCGAGTGACCCGTTGGAATTCCTCTGGCAGGTGTACGGGTCCCGCGGAATGGGGCCGGTGTGGATTGGCCCGCTGAAGTCTCCCATCCTTTCCTGGGCGGTGGGGACGCGGGCCGTCAGCGGCCCCGTGCCGCGCCGCTCGCGCCGCCATTCCTCAGACCAGAAGAAGAAGACCCTGTTCTTGATGATCGGGCCGCTGAAGTTGCCGCCGAAGTTGTGGTACCTGAGCGGCGGGCGGGGGATGCCCGCGCGGTTGGAGAACCAGTCGTTGGCGTTCAGCGCGTCGTTGCGGAAGAACTCGAACAGGCTGCCGTGAAAATCGTTGGTGCCGCCCTTCGTGACGAGGTTGATAACGGCCCCCTGCGCCTGGCCGTACTCCGCGCTGAAGCTGTTGCGCTCGACGCGGAACTCGGCGATGGAGTCGATGGAGGGGAAGACCAGCAGCGTGGCGTTCGAGCCCACGTCCAGATTATTAACGCCGTCCACCGTCCACAGGTTCGCGTTCGACTGGTTGCCGTTGACCGACACGTCGACGTGGGAGTCGAGCCCCGTGCCGCGAGTGCCGAAGGCCCCGCCCTCGTTCGGCGCGGAGAGTCCGGGCACGAGCGTCACCAGCGCGGCGTAGTTGCGCCCGTTCAGCGGGAGCTCCGTCACCTGCTTCTCGGAGACGAGGCTGCTCACCCGGCCGCTCTCGGTTTCGACCAGTTGGGCCGCGTCGTTGACCGTCACCGTCTCTGTGACCTGCCCGACTTCGACGTTGAGGTCCACGACCACGCGGTCGGCGACGTGCACCTCCACCCCCGTGGCGAGCGTCTTCTTGAAACCCGGCGGGGCGACGCTCACGCTGTAGCGTCCCACCGGAAGACTCTGGGCCGAGTAGTCGCCGTCCTCGTCGGTTCTGACGGTGCGCGTCTGCCCCGTCGTCTCCTCTTCGATCACGACCTCGGCCTCCGGGATGGCAGCGCCCTGCGGGTCGCGCACGGTGCCGCTGATGCTGCCGACGGTGCTCGTCTGGGCGTGCACGCCGTTCAGCAGACCGATTCCCAGCAGGGCTATCACTGCGTAAAGACCTAGCTTCTTTTTCATGGTTTGAATTCTCCTGGCGCAGTCCGTCAACTCGTCCAGCAGTACGGATGACCCTGTGACGGCCGACCCAACGAAATGATGCTCACAACGAATCCCTGTTCAGGGTTCGAGAGATCTTTCAGGCTGCGGCGCGCCCCTCAAAGATCGGGAGCGGTCATCGCAGCTAAAGAAAAGACGACTTAATCAGGCAAGGCTCTGAAAACTCAAATGCTGGTCTGACGGGCAAGCGGCGGCGCGCGAGGATTGCGAAAAGCCGCACAATTTTCAAACCAAGCGGGCCAGGGCTGGCCGACCTTCCCGCCTGCGGTCGCGTCTTACGAAACGGAATAAGCGTTCGACTTTCAAGCTTGACACGCCGGGTAGACCAGGACTTGAATATACTCTATCCCTGAAATTAACCGTCCCAAAAGTTACTGTCAGTAAGATACGGTGATAGGTGTCGGTTCAGGCTGCATATTCCCTTTGGTCCGCCCGGCGTTACACCTCGGATGTAACCTTGTTACAGCGTCCGCTCTCTTATTTACTCTTCAGGTTGTTGAAACGCGGCGAGAGGGCTTATAATTCGGCGCGCGGTCGCCTTTGACTTTCCAGCCTTTGTTGGGACACCGAACAATCATCGATCACTCGCACGTGTCCCCGGACGGTGCCGCGCCGCCTGCATCCTTCGGGGCTTTTTTGATGCGCAGTCGAAAACATGGAATTGGGCAAGGAACAGAAACTTGAGCAGTTGGAGAAGGTCCTCCAGAGCCGCACGCTCCAAAACTCTGAAAGCCTCAAGGCGTTCCTGCGCTTCGTCGTCGAGAAGACTTTGGACGACGAGGGCGTGTTGCTCAAGGAGTACACAATCGCGACCGAGGTCTTCGGGCGCAGCGACGACTACGACCCGCGGATAGACTCTGTCGTGCGTGTGCAGGCCGGGAGGCTGCGGACGAAGCTGCACGAGTATTATACCACCGAGGGGAAGGGCGATAAGATTGTTATCGATCTCCCCAAGGGCCACTACCACCCTGTCTTCATCTGTCCTCAGCCGGAGTCCGCGCCTGAAGTTTCTACAGCCGCTCCCGACCAGACGAATGGGGCCGCCTCGAACGGGCACCCGGCGTCCTCGGCGGCGGACGCTCGCCCGCGTGGCGCAGTTAGCGCCGCTAAGGGCGGGGGCCGGACCGTCATCCTGCTGCTCTGCGCGCTCGTGGTCCTGCTCGGGGTCGCAACGCTGGCGCTTTACTTTTCGAACCGGGAACTGCGGCGACAGGCTGCCGCGGGGAGCGCCGACCCCTTGCTCGGCAGCGAAGAATTCAAGGCCGTCTGGGGGCCGTTCGTGGACGACCCGGAGCCCCCGCTGCTCGTGCTCAGCAACCCGACCGTCTACCGCTTCCTGAACGCCGCGGACCCGGAGCCTCTGGCGCGCCGCGCCGTCCCGATGACGCCCGAGCAGATGCGCGCGCTGGCCGAAGCGCCGGAGTTCAAGGGGCAGTGGGCCGGCGGCGAGACGCCGCGTCTCATCCCGTCGCTTGGCATGTACACGGGCATGGGCGAAGCCATCGGCGTGTACCGCCTCACGGACCTTTTGCGCGCCTCGAACAAAGCCATCCAGCTCAGGCAAAGCAGACATCTGAACGCCGCCGAGCTGAAGTACCGCAACATCATCCTGCTCGGCAGCATCTACGTCAACGAGTGGACGCGCAGGCTCCCTTCGGTCGAGAACTTCAACTACACCTTCAACGCCACGATAGAGAACCGCGACCCGCGCCCCGGCGAGGAGCGCGTCTACAGGCCGCAGTTCAACGAGCAGACGGGCGAGTTGGAGGTTGATTACGCGCTCATCACCGTCAAGGCGAACGTCTCGGGCGAGCACGCGGTGATGACGCTCGCCGGCATCTTCAGCGAGGGGACGGAGGCGGCCGCGGAGTTCGTCACGACGCGCAACCACCTCACCGTCCTGGGCCAAAGGCTGCGTCAGCTCGGCGGGCAGAACCCGCCGCCCAAGTATTACCAGGCGCTCCTCAGGGTCGAGGTCGAGAACGGCACGCCGACCAAGATCACGCTCCTCTCCCTGCGCGCTCTACCCGAGCAGGGATAACAACGAGTCGAAAAGTAAAAGGCGGGCGGAGAATCACGTTGAGTGGTTCCGGCCACGCCTTTAACTCATCCTTTAATGGGCCGCGCCGCTTACTTGTAGTGAGCCTTGCTGAGCCTCTGGGCCGTCTTCCTGATGCCCTCGCTGAGCAGGAGAACGTGTCGCAGATCGCGGTCGGCCTTCGAGGTCTGCTGTACGTCAATCACGTCCGGCACTTTGAAGACAGGGTTCTCTGTGAAGCTGTCAATCCGCTTCACCATGGTCAGGAGCGCGTCCCTCATTTGGGCCTCGGCGATCTCGACCTGTTTTTTCTCCTCTTTTTTCTCCCCCTCGGGGACCTCGCGCAGCAGGTGGGCCTTCAACCGGACGGCGCGCTTGTTGATCTCTTCGGTCTCGTTGGCGATGAGCTTGTAGTCGAACGGCTTTTCGGACAGGAGGTGGCGGACCAGGTTGTTGCGACGGACCTGGAGGATTTTGAAGTCCTCCCTCATCTGCTCGGCGGCGGCCTCAGCGCCCCGCTTATCCAGCTTCCTCGGCCCCCCTAATATCTCGGCACTGCGGAGTTGAGCTTCGCGCTGCTGCCGCTCACGCACTTCCCCGAACGGGTCGCGGTTCCCGACAGGCGGCGGCCCGGTCTGCTGCGCCCGGGCCGAGTTCGTCCCGAAGGTGAACACACAAACGGCAACCATGAAGCCGAACGCGACTACGGGCGAAGGCCCTCGGTGGGTTCCCATCACCAGCCTCCTTTTCGCTGTTGAGAGCGACGCCAGTATAATCCCGCGGTTTACCCGTAGACAACACCTCGACGATGGGACGGCGGGCACAAAGTCAAAAGGCCCGTGAGCCACGGGCCTTTTGAAGAGGAAAGTGAAAATACCTCGAAGGGTTTAATGTCCCTGCGAGAGCTTGCCGATGAGGGTGAAGAGCGGGAGGTACATGGCGATGACGATGGAGCCGATGGTGACGCCGAGGAAGCCTATGAGGATGGGCTCGATCAGCGTGAGCAGGTTGGCGATGGCCGAGTCGACTTCCTGTTCGTAGAAGTCCGCGATCTTGGAGAGCATGGCGTCGAGCGCGCCGGTCTGCTCGCCGATGCCGACCATCTGCGCGACCATGTGCGGGAAGACTTCCGTCGCCTGGAGCGGGTCAACGAAGTTCTCGCCGCGCTCGACGCCGGCGCGCACCTTCAGAATCGCCTGCTCGACGACGACGTTGCCGGCCGTGCGCGCCGTGATGTCCAACGACTGTAGGATCGGCACGCCAGACGAGAGCAGCGTCGAGAGCGTGCGCGAGAAGCGCGCGACGGCGATCTTGCGCAGGATGCTGCCGAAGATCGGGAGCTTCAGCATGATGCCGTCTATCTTCATGCGCCCGCCCGGCGTCTTGTAGTAGAAGCGGACGAGTAACACGATCCCGATGAGGGAGGCCAGGATGGCGAGGCCGCCCCAGCCGGCGAGGAATTCGCTCGTGTCGACGACGATCTGCGTCGGGGTCGGGAGCTTCTCGCCGGGGCCGAGCAGGCCCGCGAAGATGGCCTGGAACTGCGGGATGACGACGACCATGATGACGGCTATCGCGCCGATGGCGAGCAGCACGACCGCCGTCGGGTAGATCATCGCCGAGATGATGTCTTTCTTGAGCTTGACGATCTTCTCGATGAAGGTCGAGAGGCGCTGCAAGATAAGGTCCAGAATACCGCCCGTCTCGCCCGCCTCGACCATGTTCGTGTAGAGCTGGTCGAAGACTTTCGGGTGGCGCGCCATGGCCGCCGCCAGGGTCGAGCCCTCCTCCACGTCCTGCCGCACCTGCTGCAAGGTCCGCTGGAAATACTTGTTCTGCTGCTGCTGCGACAGAATGTCCAGGCACTGCACGAGCGGCAGGCCCGCGTCGATCATCACAGAGAACTGGCGCGTGAAGATGGCTAAGTCTTTGGCCTTGACCTTCTTCACCCCGCCGAGCTTGGGGATGCCGATCTCGCGCCCCTTCTCCTTGACGGACGTGAGCGTGACCTGCTCGCGGCGCAAGATTTGGCGCAGGGCCTCGCGGTTCTCCGCGACGCGCTCGCCGACGACGATCTCGTTGAGCCGGTTGCGGCCTTTGAAGACGTAAGTGGGCATGGTCCTTTTGAAACTCCTGTTCCCCGCCGCGAACGCTCTCAGGTGCGCGCGGCCGAAGAGGCTAGTGAATTGGTGATTATTTCAAACTCGCGCAGGTACGCGTCGAAAGTCTCGGGCGAAGCGCGGCAGACGACGACGAACAATCGCCCCTCGCGCTCGGAGACGCTGATGGAGGCGCGCACGGCGACACGGCGCGCGATTATCTGGTCGGCGACGATACGCAGTTGCCCCGAGCGCGGACCCGTCGAGACGGGCGCGACCGAGACGACCGAGGCGTTGTTGCTCAGGAAGAGTGCGGACAGGGCGTTGGCGAAATCGCGCTGCCCTTCGGCGCTCAGCCTCGAAGGGTCTACGACGGGGAGGCCCGAGCGCTCCGTCAGGACGTAGACGTTGGCGGTCGCCGATGCGTAGCCTTCGGATTCAATCCGGCGGAAGGTGCGCTGGTGGTAAAGGCTCCCCGAGCTGACGGCCTTCGTGTTGACGCGCCAGTTGCCGTTCGGGAAGCTGAGCGTGAAGGCCCCCGAAGGGTCTCTGTAACGAGTCGCGCCGGCGGCCGTGATGGAGCCGGACGAAAGCGGACGCGAATTTGGCACAGGCTGCGGGACGTAGACCGCGGGGCGGTTGAGCAGGTCCTCGCTCGTGAGCGAGCGTGCCGGGCGGTGGCCGGCCTCCTGCGCTGATGTCGAGGGGACGAGGGCGCACACGAGCAGGGCGAGCGTGAGAGCGAAGCTCTTGGGGCTTCGCCCGCGGCCCGGCCGCTCAATCGTTCGTGCTGTTCGTCGTCTCAACATAAAAGTGTCGGGCACTCTAATTCTCGTCTACCGCGTGCCGGGGCGGACGCCGATGGGGCGGCCCTGCGCGTAAGGGCTGGGGTGAGCGCCGGGGCGCGGCATGACGCCGCCGCCGTTGCCCGTGTTGAGGCCCGAGCCGCGCTCGATCAACTCGCGCAGCTCGTCCGTGTTCGAGGAGCGCTGCATCGCCACGTCGAGCGAAATCTGGCGCTTGTGGTAGAGCGTGGCGAGCGCCTGGTTGAAGGTCTGCATCCCGTACTTGTCCTGGCCGGTCTGCATCATGGAGTAAATCTGGTGGACCTTGTCCTCGCGGATCAGGTTGCGTATGGCCGTATTCGGGACGAGGATTTCGAGCGCCATCGCGCGGCCGATCCCCTCGGCCTTCGGCAGAAGCGCCTGGCACAAAATTCCTTCGAGCACGAGCGAGAGCTGCGCGCGCACCTGCGACTGCTGCTCCGACGGAAACACGTCGATGATGCGGTTGATGGTCGAGGCGGCGGAGTTCGTGTGGAGCGTGGCGAACGTCAAGTGGCCCGTCTCGGCGATGCGCAGCGCGGACTCTATCGTTTCGAGGTCGCGCATTTCGCCGACGAGTACCACGTCCGGGTCCTGGCGCAGCGCCGTGCGGAGGGCCTCGGCGAAGCCTTTCGTGTCGGCGTTGACCTCGCGCTGGTTGACGAGACAGCTCTTGTGGTTGTGCAAAAACTCAATCGGGTCTTCGATGGTCAGGATGTGGTCGTGGCGGTCGTTGTTGATCTTGTCGATCATCGCGGCGAGCGTCGTGGACTTGCCCGAGCCGGTCGGACCCGTGACGAGGATCAGCCCGCGCGGCTTGTCGCAGAGCGACTTGACGACGGGCGGGAGGCCCAGCGCCTCGAACGGCTTGATCTCGTAGGGAATCGCGCGGAAGACCGCGCCGACCGCGCCGCGCTGGTTGAAGATGTTGGCGCGGAAGCGCGAGAGACCTTTGACGCCGAAGGAGAAGTCGAGCTCAAGGTTCTCCTCGAAGCGGTGCTTCTGCGCGTCGGTCAGCACCGAGTAGGCGAGCTGCTTGGTGTCGGCGGAGGTCAGCACCTTGTAGCCTTCGAGCGGGCGCAGGTGGCCGTCGACGCGAATCTGCGGCGGGGTGTTGGTCGTGATGTGCAGGTCGGAGCCGCCGAACTCGGCGAGCTTCTTCAGCAGCTCGGAGAGCGTGATCTGCGGGACGGTTTCGTTCAATGCCATAAGGGAAGTTCTCCTGGATTGGCCCTGCTGGGAATTCGGCGCGCCTGCCCTTTCGGGGAGGGCGCGCCGCGGGGCGATGTTCTTCGGCGGGCCTTCCGTCGCCTACTTTTTAGCGTGGAAGGAGGCCATCAACTGCGCGGACTCGTCCGCCAGGCGGGCGGCGTACTCCGCGGGCGAGTTGGCGGCGAGACTGTAGATGCGGCCCTCGACTTCGGTGAAGTAGAAGACCCAGGACTGTTCACCGGTGCGCGCGATGACGAGGTAGACGGGGCGGCCGCCGATCTCGCGCGGCATGTCGTTGACGACCCAGCCGTCCGCGGCGACCATCTTGTCTATCACGGTGCGGCGCAGCTCGGAGAAGGGAACGCCCGCGAGCATCTTGCGCTGGGCCTTGGCCGTCAGCGCGAGGTCGCCCGAAGCCTGGACGTTGACGGGCGCGAACGTGGCCTCAGCGATGCTCCGGCCGTCGGAGTTCAAGAAGAACCTCGTCCCGCCGCCGGCCGCGGCGCGGCGCGCCCAGCCGTTCGGGAGCGCGGGGCTCGAAACCGTGGCCGCCTCCCTCTGGACGTTGACGGTCGAAATCTTCTGGGAGAGCGCGGACTTGTTGTGGCTCTCGACCGCGGCGGCGTTCAGGTTCTGGCCGCGGCGCGAGCGAAGCAGCGCCTGGCGTCGCCTCATGGCGGCGCGCTTGCGGCGCATGCGCGCGCGGTAGCGTCGCCACCAGGCGCGCGAGTGCCGCCGGCCCATGTTGCTGCGGCGGCTGACATGCGAGCGACCGTTGTGATGCGCCGAGGAGTCGCCAGCCGGGAGCATGACGACCACCGAAACGAGGATTAAGAGAGATAGAACTGCTGCGCGTAACATTTATTCATTCACCTCGTCAGGCCACCGTCTCCCGCACGACTTCTTCGATGGTGGTGATTCCGTTGCGTATTTTGTGTAGGCCGGACTCGCGCAGCGTGATCATCCCGTCGTCAATCGCCTTCTTGCGCAACTCAAGCGCAGAGGCCCCGATCAGGATCAGCTCGCGCAGCTCGTCCGTCACTTCCATCACTTCGTAGAGACCGACGCGGCCCTTGTAGCCTGTGTTGTTGCAGGTCTGGCAGCCGCGCCCCTTGTAAGTCTTCATATGCTTGGCTTCCTCGGGCGTGAAGCCGATCTCAAGCATGGCCTCGGGCGGCATGGGGCTTTCGGTCTTGCAGTCCTTACAGATGCGGCGGATGAGGCGCTGGGCCTGTATGAGGTTGACCGAGGTCGCGACCAGGAAGGGCTCGATGCCCATGTTCATCAGGCGCGAGATGGTCGAGGGGGCGTCGTTCGTGTGAAGAGTGGAGAGCACGAGGTGGCCCGTCAGCGCCGCCTTGATGGCGATCTCGGCCGTCTCGAAGTCGCGGATTTCGCCGACCAGGATGATGTTCGGGTCCTGGCGCAGGAAGCTGCGCAGCGCGGCCGCGAAGTTCAACCCGATCTGCTCCTTCATCTGGACCTGGTTGATGCCGGCGAGGTTGAACTCGACCGGGTCCTCGGCCGTCATGATGTTGGTCTCGGACGTGTTCAGCGACTGGAGCGCCGAGTAGAGCGTGTTGGTCTTACCCGACCCGGTCGGGCCGGTGACGAGCACCATCCCGTAGGGGCGCGAGATGTTGCGCTGGAACTTGACGAGCGACTCGGGCTCGAAGCCGAGCTTCGTCATGTCGAGCATCAGGTTCTCTTTATCGAGGAGGCGGAGCACGACCTTCTCGCCGAAGAGCGTCGGCAGCGTCGAGACGCGGAAGTCCAGCTCGCGCGAGCGCGAGTCGACCTTGACCTTGATCTTGATGCGGCCGTCCTGCGGCAGGCGCTTCTCGGAGATGTCCAGCTTCGACATGATCTTCAAGCGCGAGATCATGGCGTCGCGCATCTTCAGAGGCGGGTGCATCACGTCGTAGAGCACGCCGTCAATGCGGAAGCGGATTCTGAGTTCCTTCTCGTAAGGCTCGATGTGTATGTCGGAAGCGCCGCGGCGCAAGGCGTCAACCATCAGGACGTTGACGAGCCGCACGACGGGCGCGTCCTCGCTCATGCGCGAGAGCGTCGAGAGGTCTATCTCCTCGTTGTCCTCTATGACTTCGAGGCCCTCGGCGGCCTCCGTGTCGAAGTCGAGGCTGTCGAGCGAGACGAGGTCTTCGTGGCGGATGCTGTTGTGCCCGTTGCCGTTGCGGCCCAGGCCGCTGACTTCGACTTCGGGCTCGCCCGTCATCGCCAATTCTATTTCGCGCGAAGAGTTGTAGTACTTCGCGATGGCCTCCTGGACGCTCGCCTCAGAGACGACCACGGGTTCGATGTTGAGCCCCGTCATGAACTTGATGTCGTCCATGGCGAAGACGTTCGTGGGGTCGACCATCGCCAGCGTCAGGCTCGCGCCGACGCGGGAGAGCGGCAGGACGGAATATTTCTGTGCCACTTCCTGCGGGATGAGGCGGATGACCGAGGGCTCTATGTCGAAGAGTTCGAGGTTGACGGAGGGGACTCCGTACTGGCGGGAGAGCACGGCCGTGATCATGTCATCGGAAACCAGCCCCATCTTGACCAGGTTGTAACCGAGACGGCCGCCGTGGCTGCGCTGGTAGTCGAGCGCTTCGCGCAGTTGCTGCGCACTGAGGAGATTTTCGCGGACAAGGATTTCGCCTAGTTTGGCTGACATCTTTAGAAGTTCCAGTAGAGAAACGCTTCAAAAGGGGTAGGAGCGCAAAGGGTTTGACCGCGGACGGATTCGCGAACAGGAGCAGTTCCGCACAAACACAAAGCATGGGCAACGATGCTAAACACCGTTGCACAAAGCATATTACAGTTTAATCCGGCGGGGTGTCAAGATGATAATTCGGCGGTCAGATTGACGTGAAAAAGGCCGCGCCGGGTTCGCTCTCAACCCGGCGCGGCCTTAATTTAAAGGCTAATAGTGGTGGCTTTAGCCGCGGCGGCGTCCGCCGCTCGTGGTCGTCTTCTGCGGCTTGACGTTCTCGGCGCTCTTCAAGTAGTCGAGCGCGTCTTTCGCAGAGGCTTTCAGCCTGTGCGTTTCCGGTGCTTTGTCCACGAAATTCTGTAAGTAGTTGGCGGCCTCCTGGAATTTGGTCTTGTCGCCGGACTGGAAAAGGGCCAGCCCCGCGCCGAGCATCGCGTCAATGTTCTGGGGGTCGTCGGCGAGAATCTTTTGAAACTCAACGTACGCCTTGTCCGACGACCCGGCGTCGAGGAGCATCTGCGCCATATCGACACGCGCTTTCAACTTCTTGGCGGCGTCGGTCTCGACCGCGAGGTATTCCTGGTAAGCGGTCAGCCCTGTGTCGGCCTGCGACTGGTCGGCCTTAGTCACGAGGAGCTTCAGGGCCTCGGCGCGCGCGGCGAGTGCGAAGTACTTATTAGTCTCGTAGTTCTTCAGGGCCGCGGGGTCCGTCGGCGGCTGCTGCGTCTTATACATCTCGACGGCTTTGGAGGCGGACTCCACCGCGTCGCGGAAATCCTGTTTCGCCGCCTCCATCCCAGAAGTTTTCGAGGCGTCGTCCTTGGCGGTCACGGCGGCGTTGTAACGGTCCACGCCGCGCGCCCTGTGGGCGACGGACCTGTTCGTCAGAAGCGAGGGCGCGCCCGGATGCGTCGGGTCGGCGTTGATGCCCGTGGTGTACTGTGTGATCGCCGTGTCGTAGCTCTTGGCGTTGAGCGCGTCGTTGCCGGCCTTGAAACTGGCGGTGACGATGGCGTTGGACTCTTCGATCTTCTTGTTGCCAGCCTCGATCTCCGCGTTCTTACGCATCAACTCTTCGCGCGCCTTGCGGTCCTCCGCGCTTTCACCGCCGCCGCCGGAGCCGGCCGTCGCCGCCGTCCTGTTGACCAGGGCTTTCGCCTCCGCTTCGGTCAGGCGTCTGCCGTCCCCAGGGCTGAGGATGACTCTGTACACGCCGTCGCGGCCGGCCTTCACGTCGCCGAGAGCGCCCGGCCTCATGTTGGGGGCGCTGGCCGAGATGATGTACGTCCCGATGTAGGGCAGCCCCGCGAAGATGAACTTGCCCTTCTTGTCCGTCTTAGTGTCGTACTTGCCCCCCACGTCCACGCGGAAAACGTCAACCACTGCTCCTGCGACCGGGACCGTAGTCCCGTCGGCCTGTTGCAAGACGATTTCGCCGGCGAGTGCGCCCGTCTGCGCGTAGGCGGACAGGCTGCTGAAGAGCAGCATGGCGGCTGCCACGAAAGAGATGAAAAAGTGATTGCGGCGCATAACGAAGAATCCTCCAGAGATTGTCGAACCCTTCCCGGAAGGGCTCGAATAGGATGCCTTGTGCGGAGAACGGGTTGTCATTGAAATACTTGAGAAACGGCTCTTTGTCAACAGTTAATTAGGGGGAGGGGCCCGCGCTCGCCGTCAGTTGACGCTAGACTGTTTGGCGCTTGCTTTTCGACTTCAAAATTTATCGCAACGTGCGCGGGCTGTCAAAGCAGCCGCGCCGGTGCCGCCTCGGGTTGTGCAAGAGCCCGCGGCCGTTTCGTCCGCCTTCCGGGCTCGTCCGGCCCGACACGAAAGCGCGAAGTTCGTGTTAGCATAGGCGGGTCGAGCGCGTTTCAGGACTGACAACAAGCCCCTGTGAGCCAGACAAACGCACAAACGCAGAGACTCGTGAACGAAGGCGCGGCGCGTCTGCTCGCGCGCGCGGCCGACGCGCGCTCGCTCGACGTCGAGGCGCTCGCCCCGCGCGTGCGCGCGGCGCTCGACAAGTACGTGCTCGCGCACGACGCGCAGCCTTCGGCCGACGCCGTCAACGAGTTCGTGGACGCGCTGCACGCGGACGACCTGTGCCTGATAGTGGCCTGCGAGCGCGGCGACCAGCAAGCCTGGAGCGACTTGGTCGCGCAGTACGGCGCGACGGTGCGCTCGGCGGCGCGCAGCGCCAGCTCGAACGAAGAGGCCGCGGAGGATTTGGCACAATCCATCTGGGCCGAGCTGCACGGGCTGCGCGTGCGCGAGGACGGACGGCCCTCGGGGAAGATAGCTTACTACTCGGGCCGGGGCTCGCTCGGCGGCTGGCTGCGCGCGGTCGTGGGCCAATTAGCCATCGACCAGCACCGCAAGTCCTCGCGGCTCGTGCAGACGGAGTTGGACACGGACTTCGACCGCCTGGCGCGCGAGTCACACCAGGCCGAAGACTCTTTCAGCGCCGCGCAGTCCGCGCCGGACCCGGAGAGCGCGCTCAGCGAGCAGCGGACCGCGGGCGACGTGGAGGCGGCGCTCGCGAAAGTCCTGGGCGAGTTGCCACCGGAAGACAGGCTGCTCGTCAAGCTGTACTATTTCGACGGGCTGCGGCTGCGCGAGGCCGGAGCCGTGCTCGGCGTGCACGAGGCGACGGCGAGCCGCCGCCTGACGCGCATACACGGCGAGGTGCGCGAGCGCGTCGAAATGATTTTGATGAAGGAGCACGGCTGGACGAAAGTCGAGACGGCGCGCACGCTCTCCGAGGCCGCGCTCAGCCTGGACAGCGACCTTGAGTTGATGCTCACGAGCGAGCAGGCGAAGCCGGAGCGGCAGGCTGGACTGGACGAATGAGTTTGACTAAAAGCGTGCTCAAAAAACGGCCGCGGCCGCAAGCGAAAGAGGTTCGGAGCGTTCTTTAGTCGGCCGCGCTGATGGCCGCGAATCGCGCGGGGTTTGTGAATCCGATGAAGCGTCCTGACAACACAGAAATTGATCGCCTGCTGCGCCGCCACGCACGGCCCGGCGGCGGAGCCGTGCCCGCGGGCGAGGGCGCGGGCGCGCACATGGACGCAGACGAAATGAACGCCTACGCGGAGGGCGCGTTGCCGGACGCGGCGCGCTCGCGCTACTTCGCGCACCTGGCCGATTGCGGCTCGTGCCGAAAGCTCGTGACGCAGTTAACGCTCGCGGCCGTTGCGGACGCGGAAGGGAGGGAGCGCGCGGCGGCCGCGGCGGTGACGGCCGCGCCGACAAAGTCCTGGCGCGAGCGGCTGGCGGCGATCTTCTCTCCGCCTGTGTTGCGTTACGCGGTCCCTGCGCTTGCGCTCTTCGCCGTCGTCGTCGTCGCCCTCGTCGCCATGCGCGCGAATAGGGGCGACTCGTACGTCGTGCGCGAGCAGGCCGCGCCCAACGCCGGGCCGGGAATCCTGCCGAACACGAGTTCTGCCGTGCAGCCCGAGGCGAAGTCTGAGGGCGGCGAGAATCACTCCACAGGCAACGCGAACGCGTCTAACGTCTACGACGGTCAGACCGTAACGCAGCCGCCCGCGGCTTCCGCCACGCCGGCCGCCCCCGCGACGGCCGAGAGAGCGCCGGCGGATAAGGACGGCCCAGCGGCGGGACAGGCGCGTCAGCCAGAGGAGACTATGGCCCGGACGGACGTTGCCAAAGCTCCCTCGCGTGAAGGCGAGGCGAAGATGGGGGACAGGCGCGCGCAGGAGGAGGCGGACGCCGCCCCTCCTCCCGCCCCTCGTCCCATGAAGCAACAAGAGCCCGTCCTCGCGGCCCCGCCCGCCGCGGACGCAACGAGTGGGAGAGACAAGGAGGAGGGGCAGGCGAAAACCGCGGGGAAGGACGACGGCAATGTCGTTACTACTGGCGGCGGTGTCGCGACCGAAACGCAGCCCAACAAAGGGCGCGGCGAACTGGGTAGAGCGGCGGGCGCGGCGTCCACCAGAACCGTAGCGCGCAAGAGAGGGTCTGCCGACGAGTCCGCGCGGAACGAGCGCGCGGCCGAGACGCGCCACGTCAGCGGGCGCAGCTTCCAGCGACAGGGCGGCGCGTGGGTGGACACCGACTACAACTCCTCGCGCCCGACGACGAACGTCCGCCGCGGCTCGGAGCACTACCGGACGCTCGTCGCCGACGAGCCCGGCCTGCGCGCCATCGCCGAACAACTCGGCGGCGAAGTCACCGTCGTCTGGAAGGACCGCGCCTACCACTTCTACTGATTTCGGATCGCGGGTTAAAGTTCAGGGCCAACTCTCAGCGCCTGCGCGCATTTGCGTGAGATAAATTTTCAGGCAAAGGCGCGCAGGCGCTAAGTTCTCTGCGCGGCCGAGTCTTCCTTGCCGGCATTGCTTCCTCACTCCGGTTCGCGTTAACTTAGCGCCGCTCCACACACACTTGTCAGCCGGGCGGGACCGAGATGAAGATTTGTGAAGACAGGCGCGCCGTTAGCGCGTTCGTAAACTCATCCTTGTCGCTCATCCTGTTTCTCAGCCTTTGCGCGCTCGCGCCCGTCACTTCGCACGCGCAGCGCAGGACTCCGCAGGTCGCGCGGCGCAACCCGACAATCGCGCGCATCGTCTCGGAAATCAGCGCGCGCAACATCGAGAGCACCATCCGCAAGCTCGTCTCCTTCGGCACGCGCAACACGCTCTCGGCCCAGGACAACCCCTCGCGCGGCATCGGCGCGGCGCGCGACTGGCTCTACTCGGAGTTTCAGAAAATCAGCGCGGCGGCGGGCGGGCGCATGACAGTAGAGAAGCAGAGCTTCGAGCAGCAGCCCGGCAAGTACCCGCGCATCGCGCGGCCCACGGTCGTCACCAACGTCGTCGCCACACTGCGCGGCACGCAGGCCGCCGCCACTAATCGACTCTACGTGGTCAGCGGCCACTACGACTCCATGTGCACGAGCCCGACCGACGCGGAGTGCGACGCGCCCGGCGCGAACGACGACGCCTCGGGCACCGCGGCCGTGCTGGAGATGGCGCGCGTGATGGCGAAGTACGAATTCGACGCGACGATAATTTTCATGGCCGTCGCGGGCGAGGAGCAGGGGCTCGTCGGCTCCGCCTACTTCGCCGAGCAGGCGAAGGAAAAGAACCTGGACATAGAGGCGATGTTCACCAACGACATCGTCGGCAACACCCTCGGCGGGAACGGCGTGCGCGACCCGTTCACCGTGCGCGTCTTCTCCGAGGGCGTGCCGTCCAGCGAGACTGCGGAAGAGGCGGGCGTGCGCCGCGGCGTCGGCGGCGAGAACGATTCGGCCCCGCGCCAGCTCGCGCGCTTCGTCAAGGAGACGGGCGAGCGCTACGTGCCACGGATGCGCGTGATGATGGTCTACAGGCGCGACCGCTACCTGCGCGGCGGCGACCACATCCCTTTCCTCGAACGCGGCTACGCGGCCGTGCGCTTCACGGAGCCGAACGAAGAGTACAAGCACCAGCACCAGAACGTGAGGGTCGAGAACGGGGTGCAGTACGGCGACCTGCCGGAGTTCGTCGACTACGCCTACGTCGAAAGGGTCGCGCGCGTCAACGCCGCCAACCTGGCCGCGCTCGCGCTCGCCCCCGCGCGCCCCAAGAACGTGGGCATCCTCACGACGCGCCTGACCAACGACACGGACCTGAAGTGGGACGCGAACGCGGAGCCCGACCTCACAGGCTACGAGATCGTCTGGCGCGACACCACCTCGCCTGTCTGGACGAACTCGCGCGCCGTCGGCCGCGTGACGAGCTACACCATGAAAGGCATGTCCAAGGACAACTACTTCTTCGGCGTCCGCGCCGTGGACAAACAAGGGAACCGCAGCCCCGCCAGCTTCCCGAAGCCCGTCAGGTGATCGCACCTCGGTCAGTACCGCTACCGCGGGCGGTACTGACTTGAGTCTCGCCGAATCTTTTTTCGTCCCTACACACCTCCCGCGCGTCTAAACCACATCAGCAGGGGTGGTTCCATTTCCACCCGGAATTAATTCTGAGCCAAAACCGAAAATCATGAGAGTTTTTAGGACGACTTCACGAACCAGACTTTCAAATGTCGCCCGTCGCGCGACGGCGCTTCTTTGCGTCTGGACGCTCCTGGCGGGCGCGCCGGCTTTCGGGACGAACGCTGAAGAGACGCGGAAGGCGCAGCGTTTGTCCGAGGAGCAGCGCATCCTGCACGTGCTCAACCGCCTGGGCTTCGGCGCGAGGCCCGGCGACGTGGAGCGCGTGCGCGCGATGGGAATCGAGCGCTACGTGGAGCAGCAGCTTCACCCGGAGAAAATTGACGACCCGGTGGCCGAGGCGAAGGTGAAGGACCTTCCTGCGCTTCAGCTTTCCACGCCGGAGCTGTTCGCCAAGTACCCGCAGCCGGGCGCGCTCCTGCTCAGGCTTGAGCGGAGCGGAGAAGTCCCGCCCGAACTCGTGCCCGTCATCGAAGCGCGCAGGAAGGCGCAGGCAGCTATGGAGAGCGCGCCCGCGGCGGAAGAGAACGCGCAGGCGATGACGAAGCCGGAAGGCGCAGAGCCGGAGACGAAAGCGCGCCCGCGCAACGCCGAGGCACGCCGCGCGCTTCGCGATTACTTGCTGAAGAACGGGATGCGGCCGCCGCGGCAACTGACCGCGGAGTTGCAGGCGTCGCGCATCCTGCGCGCCGTCTACAGCGAGCGTCAGTTGCAGGAGGTGCTGGTCGATTTCTGGACGAACCACTTCAACGTCTTCGCTGGCAAGGGCGCGGACCGCTGGCTCCTCATCTCCTACGACCGCGACACGATTCGCCCGCACACGTTCGGCAAGTTCTACGACCTGCTGAAAGCGACGGCCGAAAGTCCCGCGATGCTTTTCTATCTCGACAACTTTCAGAGCGTCAGCCCGAATGCCAATGCCGGCCGCGCGGCGCGACGACGGAATCGCGGCGGCGGGTTGTTCGGCGTGATGATGGGGCGCAACCAGCGGGAGGACGAGACGCCGCGACCCGAGCAACAGCAGCAGCGCCGCCGCCGCGGCATCAACGAGAACTACGCGCGCGAGTTGATGGAACTGCACACGCTCGGCGTGGACGGCGGCTACACGCAGCGGGACGTGCAGGAGGTCGCGCGCTGCTTCACCGGCTGGACGATACGCGCCCCGCGCGGATACCGCCGCGCCGCCCTCGGCGAAGTGGACGAGAGCGCGGGCCAGTTCTACTTCAACCCGCGCCTGCACGACGACGGCGAGAAGACCGTGCTCGGCCACAAGATTCCGGCGGGCGGGGGCGTCAGAGACGGCCTGATGGTCCTGGAGATTCTGGCCCGGCACCCTTCGACGGCGAAGTTCATCGCGACGAAGCTCGCGCGCCGTTTCGTCTCGGACGACCCGAGCCCCGCGCTCGTCAGCCGCGCCGCCGCAGCTTTCACCAAGAGCGGCGGCGACATACGCGAGACGTTGCGCGCACTGTTCACTTCGCCCGAGTTCAACTCGCCAGAGATTTACCGCGCGAAGATTAAGACGCCGTTCGAGCTGGCCGTCAGCTCCATACGCGCGCTCGGCGGCGAGACGAACGGCGGCCCCGGCGTTCATCAGTGGATCGCGCGCATGGGCGAGCCGCTCTACATGTACCAAGCGCCGACGGGCTACGCGGACGCGGCCGTGAACTGGGTCAACACGGGCGCGCTCCTTGAGCGTCTGAACTTCGGCCTCGCGCTCGCCAGTAACCGCATTCCCGGCACGCGCGTTGACCTCGCGCGCTTCAACGGCGACACGAAAGTCTCCGGCGCGAACCTTGAGCGCGTCACGGACCGCTTCCTCGGAGTGCTCGTGCGGGGCGACGTTTCGCCGAAGACGAGGGCGACGCTTCTCAAGCAACTGAACGAACCGCTCCCGGCAGCGCCAACGACTGATGAAGCCGTCATGCCCGCGGCGGACGGCATGGGCGGAAGGCGGCGCGGGCGACGGGCACAGGCCGTCGCCGCGGACCTCTCCAGAGTCAGCAACCCGGAACTCGTCAAAGTCGTCGGCCTGATTCTGGGCTCGCCGGAGTTTCAAAGGCAGTGAGAAAGGAGTAGTCAGCAGTCAGTAGTCGGTAATCAGCAAAGACAAGCTGCTCTTACTGACTACTGATCACTGACTACTGATTACTTGAAAATGAACAGAAGATTTTTTCTCAAATCGGGCGGCGTGGCGCTGGCGAGCGTGGGCGCGATGCCGGTGGTGCCTTCGTTCTTGCAGCGCGCGGCGCTGGCGCAGGGGGTCGGTCAGGGCGGCGGGCGTCGCAAGGTTTTAATCGCGATCTTTCAGCGGGGCGCGGTGGACGGGCTGAACATGGTCGTGCCGCACGGCGAGGGCGCTTACTACAGCCTGCGGCCGACGCTGGCGATTGCGCGGCCGAAGGGCGCGGGCGCGACGACCGGCGAGGCGGCGATTGACCTGGACGGGTTCTTCGGTCTGCACCCTGCGCTCGCTCCGTTCAAGCCCTTGTGGGATACGAAGCGGCTGGCAATCGTTCACGCCGCGGGGTCGCCGGATTCGACGCGCTCGCACTTCGACGCGCAGGACTACATGGAGTCCGCCACGCCCGGACGCAAGGGGACGCCGGACGGGTGGCTCAACCGCTACCTGCAAACCAGGCCGGACGCGAAGGCGTCTCCGTTCCGCGCCGTCTCGATGACGCCGAACATGCCGCGCGCGCTTTATGGCCCAGCCCCTGCGGTCGCCATCTCGAACCTCGCGGACTTCTCGATTCGCGCCGGCGCTTACTCGCGGCACGTGCAGGGCGGCTTCGAGGCCATCTACGACGAGAGCGTCCGGGACGTGCTCGGCGGGACGGGGCGCGAGACTTTCGAGGCGGTCAACTTCTTGAAGAGAGTCAACCCGGCGCAGTACAGGCCGGAGAACGGCGCGCAGTACCCGCGGACGCCCTTCGGCAACTCGCTCCTGCAAATCGCGCAGATGATCAAGGCGGGCGTCGGCCTCGAAGTCGCCTTCGCGGACGTGGGCGGCTGGGACACGCACTCGAACCAGGGAGGAGCGCGCGGTCAGCTCTCGAACCTCCTGCGGCAGTTCGGCGCGGGGCTCAGTGCGCTCACGACGGACCTCGGCGCGCGGATGGACGACGTAATCATCCTGACGATGTCGGAGTTCGGCCGCACGGCGCGCGAGAACGGGACGCGCGGCACGGACCACGGCCACGCCAACGCCATGTTCGTCATCGGCAACGGCGTGCGCGGGGGCAAGGTCTACGGCGACTGGCCCGGCCTCAAGCAGGGCGATTTGCACGAAGGCCGCGACCTCGCCTTGACGACAGACTTCCGCGACGTCTTCGGCGAACTGGCACAGAAGCACCTCGGCAACTCGAACCTGAAATCGCTCTTCCCAGGCCACAACGCGAGCGCCGCGAAGTTCAAAGGAATGCTCTGAAGAAGGCAAAAGGTAAAAGGGAGGACGAGGGGCTTGGCTCTCGTCCTCCCTTTTACCTTTTACCCTTACCCTTACCCTTTCGCCCACGCCATCCCGTCGGGGCCGTCGCCGGGGGCGATTGAGCCCGTGACTTCGAGCTTTTCGAGGTCGACGACGAGGACTTTGTTGGCCTGCATCGCGGCGACGAAGGCGCGTCGCCCGTCGGGCGTGATGAGGATGCCTACCGGCACCCCGTCGGCCGCCATGCGCTTCACCTCTTTGCGCGTCGCGGCGTCGAGGACGATTAGCTGATTCGCCTTCGCGTCGGAGACGAGGACGCGCCGCCCGTCGGGCGTGAACTTGACGCGAATCGGCACCTCGCCGACCTTGACCGTCTCTTTGACCTTGTTGGTCGCGGTGTCGATGATCGAGATCGACCCGTCGCCGTTTTGGCCCACCCACAGCTCGCGGCCGTCCGGCGAAACGTCAATCGCCTCCGGGTTCTTGCCGACAGCGATGTGCGCGATCTGCTTCGGCCCCGGCGGCTGATTCAACTCGATTGCCGTCACCGTGTCGGAGGCGATGTTGGCCGTGTAGGCGCGCTTGCCGTCGGGCGTGACGGCGAGCATGTGCGTCGCGGTCTGGCCCGTCCCCATCACCCAGTCCACGCGGTCCGACGCGGGGTCGTAGCGCGCCACGGCGCGGTTCACCTCCGCCGTGAAGTAAATCTTCCCGCCGACCTCGACGATCCCGTGCGGGCGGAAGAGCGGACCCAACTCGACGCGCTTCAGTTCCTTGCGCGCGGCGAGGTCAATGATCGAGATGGAGTTGCCCAGGACCTGCTGCGTGCCGTAGTTGGCGACGTAGGCCAGCCGCCCGTCCGCGGACGTGATGACCTCGTGCGGCCCCACGCCCACCGGAACGCGCCCCAGCACCTGGAGCGTCGTGGGGTCAATAATCGCCAGCGTGTTCTCGACCTTGTTGAGGACGAGCAGCGACGACTTGGCGGTCGTCTGCGGCGCGCTCTCGCTCGCGCCTGTCTGCTGCGTGGACGAGGCCGCGGGAACGGATGCGGCCAGCACCGTAAACACGGCCGCACACTTTAAGAGTAGTGGAAGTCTCATGTATTTGTCCTCGGGAACAGTAAGAATGTGATAGCCGGTCGCGCGGCAAGAAATACGTTGGGGGCGCGGCCTATGTTTCAAGTTCGCGGCAACTATTCCTCGGAGGGTCACATCCTACGCGGATTCGTTTGCGCCTCCGTCTCGGCCGGCGCTAAAAATTCCCCCGACAAGGTCATGATTCAAGTATTTATTTGGGCCCCCTGTGCCTCTGTGATAAATGTTCCTAAAGCCCATTCACCACAGATGCACAGAGAACACGGAGGGGGCACAGAGAGCCGGCCAATTGAGGACGCTCCTCCCCCGACCTTTAGCTGTTAGAAAGAGTCACCTCGCATGACGCCCTCGCAACGTTTAAGGCCCTCGAAGTTTGCCAGGAGTTTTCGCCGCCTGCGCGCCGTGATGGCGCTCGGGCTGGCGGCGCTACTGTTTTTCGCGTCGCAAGCCTTCACAGTCTCCGCGCAGCAGCGGCCTTCGGCCCCCGCTCCGGTCGAAGCGGACGCCGACTACTTCGTCACCTACCGCGACGCGAAAGGCCGCATGTCCTGCCGCGGCGCGACCGCCGAAGAAAAGCGCCAACTGAGAGAGAATAGGAAGCTCCACCCGGGCCTGCGACCCATCCTGTCCGAAAAGCGTGAGTACGATTTTCAGGCCCACGCGCAGGCGGCCGAGCCACAGAAAATCATCCTCCGCGGTACACCGCAGTTGGACAATTATCCAGAGGCCAAAGCCGCCTTCGTCCGGGCCGCGCTCATCTGGGAGCAGTTGATAAGGTCGCCGATTAAAATCTACATCGACGTTGATTATGGTCAGACCTATTTCGGGGGTGCCTGGGGCAACCCCTACGCCCTCGGAGCCACATCGTCGCCCCGCTGGCAGGCTTACTACCCCAGCCTGCGAGACCATCTGATTGGGAGTGCGTCCACTCCCGAAGAGGTCTCGCTTTACAACTCGCTGCCCCTCCCGGCCCTGCCGTCCAACATGTTTAACTATGAGTCGGCGCTGTCGGCTGGCCCCCCTTTGCGCGCCATGGGTTTCGGACTCAGCAAGGTGGCCGACCCGACCGAGGCGGCCCCGCGCATTGGGTTCAATTCGATCTACCAGTTCGACTTCGACCCGAGCGATGGCATTGATCCCGACAAGTATGATTTCGAGGCGGTCGCCGCGCACGAGATCGGCCACGCCCTCGGCTTCATCTCCATGGCCGGCAACACGGATGCCTTACCCCCGACAATCTGGGACCTCTTCCGTTTTCGCGCGGGCACGACGCTGGAAACCTTCGGCACCGCCCAGCGCATCATGACTGCCGACGGGCTCCAGTACTATTTCAGCGGCGGCGAGGATTTGCCACTCTCGACGGGCGGGCCGAACGGCCAGGCGGCGGGCGGCGACGGCAACCAGTCCAGCCACTGGAAGGAGTCCGTCTACAACAACGGCAAAGTCATAGGCATCATGGACGCGCGCCTCCCCATGGGGGCCCGCCGCGAGGTTAATTACAACGACGCGACCGCGCTCAACTTCTTCGGCTACGACGTAGACGTGAGCAAGGTGCCGCCCCCGCCGCCCCCGCCGCCACCGCCGCCCCCGCCGCCCGCGAATGATAACTTCGCCGACGCCGAGGTGCTGGAAGGCTGCGCGGGCAGCGTTGACGGCACAAACGTCTCGGCCACCAGAGAGACTAACGAGCCGTATCACGACGCCGGCAGCGGCGCTTCGGCGTGGTATCGGTGGCAGGCGGACGCAACCGGCTACGTGACATTCAACACGACGGGCGCTCGAACAAACTACGACTCCGCGCTCGGGGTCTACACCGGAGACAGCCTGGAATCTCTGCAACAGCTTTACCGTAATAACGGGTACGAAAACTACAGCGAAGTGGAGTTCTACGCCACAGCGGGCACGACCTATCACGTCGCGGTCGACGGTTTCATCGCGGCGCAGGGCGACTTCGTCCTCAACTGGAGGCGGGCCGGCTGCACGACGAAGGCGAGCCAGTCCATCAACTTCGCGCCGCCGGCCGACAGCACTTATGGCGACGCGCCTTTCACCGTCAGCGCGACCGCGTCCTCCGGCCTGCCCGTGAGCCTCAGCGTCCTGTCCGGGCCGGCGACCATCAGCGGTAACACGGTCACAATCAACGGGGCTGGCCCGGTGACGATCAGGGCTTCTCAATCGGGCGACGCTACCTACAACGCGGCCCCCAACGTCGACCAGTCATTCGTCGTCCACAAGGCCAACGCGACCATCACACTCGGCAACCTGAATCAGACTTATGACGGCGCGGCCAAGAGCGCCACGGCCGCGACTGAACCCGCCGGCCTGAGCGTGGTCACACTCAGCTACAGCCAGAACGGCGCGACGGTCACGACGCCGACGGCGGCCGGCAGCTACACGGTCACGGCCGCGCTGAACAACGACAACTATCAGGCTGCTGACGCCACGGGCACCTTAGTAATATCCAAAGCGGCCCAGACGATCACATTCAACTCGCTTTCAAACAAGACCTACGGCGACGCGGCGTTCGGCCTCCACGCCACCGCGTCTTCGGGGCTGCCCGTCAGCTTCAAACTCGTGTCGGGGCCGGCGACCGTCTCTGGCAACACGGTCACGCTTACAGGCGTCGGCACGGTTGTAGTCAGGGCGTCACAGGCGGGCGGCACGAACCACAACCCGGCGGCTAACGTTGATCGGTCCTTCGTCGTCAACAAAGGGCAGGCGACTCTCACACTTGGCGGCCTCGCTCATATTTATAACGGGCTGGCTAAGAGGGCGACGGTCGCGACCAGCCCCGCCGGGCTGACCGGCGTCACCATCAGCTACAGCCAGAACGGGGTGGCCGTGGCCGCGCCCGTCAACGCCGGCAGCTACCTGGTCCGCGCCAAGCTCAGCAACAGCAAATACCAGGCGGCCGACGTGACCGCCACGCTCGTCGTGGCTAAAGCGGGCCAGACGATCAGCTTCGCCCCGCTCGCGAACAGGGCTTACGGGAGCGGGTCATTCAACGTCGCCGCAACCAGTTCGTCGCGCCTGCCCGTCGGCTTCCGCATCGTCTCAGGCCCCGCGAGAATCTCCGGCACGACGGTGACCATCACGGGCGTCGGCACGGTGGTGATCAGGGCGTCGCAGCCCGGCAACGCCAATTACAGCGCGGCCGCCTACGTTGACCGTTCATTCGCGGCGACGAAGGCCGCGCAGACGATTACCTTCGACCTCCTGCCGAGCAAGACTTACGGCGAAGCGCCGTTCGCCCTGACCGCGACCTCCTCGACGGGCCTGCCCGTCACCTTCCAGGTCGTCTCGGGCCCGGCCACGCTCTACGCCAACAAGCTGACCCTGACGGGCGCGGGCAAAGTCACCGTGCGCGCCACGCAGGCTGGCAACGTCAATTACAACGCCGCGCCCGCCGTCGAACGCGTCTTCGACGTGACGAGCGCGCACCCCAACATAGCCCTGCGCGGTTTGGCTTTCACCCACGACGGCACGATTAAGTCCGCGATTGTTCTGACCCAGCCGGCCGGGTTGAAGGTCACCGTCAGCTACAGCCAGAGCGGAGTCGCAGTCACGCCCCTGAAGGCCGGAAGCTACAAGGTGGTGGCGACGATTAACGACGCCAACTACAAGGGCACGATCACGGGCACGCTCGTTATTAACAAGGCCAGGCCGGTCGTCACCTGGGCCAATCCCGCGACCGTCGCCCCCGGCGCGGTGCTGGGCGCGGCGCAGTTGAACGCGACGGCCAACGTCCCAGGCACTTTCAAGTACGCCCCGGCGTCCGGCCTCGTCATGGGCGCGGGCAGCTATCAACTGACTGTCACTTTCACGCCGGCGGACGCGGCCAATTACGCCGCCGTGACCAAGAGCGTTAAGTTGACGGTGAGCCCCACGACGACCGCCCAGGCGTTAAGCCCTGAAGCCGTCGGCCTCGCGGTGAACACGACGGACCCGGCGGCCTCGCTGGCTCGCTTCGCCAACGTCCGCGGGATATTTTCGCTGCCCTTTTCTTTACTGCCTGGCTCCTAGCCGGTTGATGAGGTAGAGGGTGACGACGGCGATGACGGAGACGATGACGGAGAGCGTGAGTGCTTCGTTATCGCGGCCGGCCTGCACGGCGTCGTAGATGGCGACCGATGCGGTCTGGGTCTTGCCGGGGATGTTGCCGGCGATCATGATCGTGACGCCGAAGTCGCCGAGCGCGCGCGCGAACGCCAGGGCCGTCGCCGCGAGCACGCCGCGCGCCGAGAGCGGCAGCGTGACGCGGAAGAAGATTCGCCGGTTGTTCAGGCCGAGCGTGCGCGCGGCGGCTTCGAGCTGCGGGTCAACGCCCTCGAAGGCCGCGCGCAGACTCTTCGTGACGAGCGGCAGCGCGTGAATCGTCGCGGCGATGACGGCCGCCCAGACCGTGAAGGTCAGGCGTATGCCGAAGTTCCTGTAGAGGAATCCGCCGAAGCCCGAGCGCGTGCCGAGCAGGACTAACAGGTAATAGCCGAGCACGGTCGGCGGCAGCACGAGCGGGAGCGTGATGACTGCGTCAAGCAGGTCGCGCCCGGGGAAGCGCTTCCGCGCCAGCAGCCACGCGAGCAGCGAGCCCGCGACGAGCGCGATCAGGGTCGCCGCCGCGGCCACCGCGAACGAGAGCTTGATGGGGAACCAGTCAATCTCGCCGTTCATCTCAAGCCCCGAAGCGAAGCCGCTTCATCTTCTCTCCTTCAAAATCGCTATGGCCCGCAGCGGCCCGCCGCTCCCGCCCTTAATCTTCATCGGCAGCGCCACGACAGTGAAATTCTTTGCAGGGAGCTTGTCCAGGTTCGCCAGGTTCTCCAGGGCCGGGATGTTCTTGTCGAAGAGGGCGCGGTGACTCTCGAAGAGCGTCGACTGGCCGTAGTCTATGCTCGGCGTGTCGAGGCCGATGGCTTTAATCGAGCGGTTATTGGCGAGCCAGCGAGCGGCGTCAGGGTGGAGGCCGGGGAAGTGCAGTTTTGGCACAGCGTCCGCGCCGCGCTCGTCCGTCCCCATGTACCTCTTGCGGTCGGGCCAGTAGCGCGCGTAGCCCGTTCGGAGGATGACAATAGCGCCCGCCGGAATCTTGCCGTTCGCCTTCTCCCACTGTTGAAAGTCTGCGGCCGTCACCTGGTAGTCACGATTCGCCTCCGACTGCTTCACGACGTCTACGACTATGCCCTCGCCTATGAGTTGTTCGAGCGGAATCTCGTCGACGGTGTGGCGGCCTTTGGCGAAGTGCACGGGGGCGTCTATGTGCGTGCCGCCGTGCTCGGCGGTCGAGAACTTGTTGGCGGCGTAGAAGTATCCCTTCTCGGTCACGCCCTCGAAATCTTTTTCGAGCTTGAAGCCTTCGGCCGTGGGCCAGTAGACGGTGTCGGCGTCGAAGGGGTGCGAGAGGTCGACGAGCTTCCCCGCCTGGAAGTCCGGCGCGGTGGTGGTCGTGGTGCCGGCGGAATTCAGGGAGAGAATCAGGAGCGTTGAGAGAAACAGCAGGCCGAAGTTTTTCATGGCAAAATCCTCCCGGACGAATTCGGTTTTCGGAGCCGCTTGACCGTGGAAAGCTATCGTACTAGGTTGATTCTCGCAAGAAGATTCAACCGAGCGGCCGAAGCCCTAATGAAGACGCCCCTGCGCCCCGTGATTCTCAGGTTCGATTCGCTGCCTTCGACGAACACGGAGGCGGCGCGGCAGGCCGCCGCGGGCGCGGCCGAGGGCTTGTGCGTCGTCGCGCGCGAGCAGACGCGCGGGCGCGGGCGGCGCGAGCGCGTCTGGGTCTCGCCCGCGGACGCGGGCTTATACCTCAGCATAGTGCTCAGGCCGGCGGCGCTCGCCCCCGAAGCCTGGCCGCTCATCACGCTCGCGGCCGCGCTCGCCGTCCGCGAGGCGCTGGCACAAACTTTCGGACTCGAAGCGGACATAAAATGGCCCAACGACATCATCGCGGGCGAGCGGAAGCTGTGCGGGATTCTGGCGGAGACGGTCGAGACCGGGACGGGGCGCGCGGTCATCTTAGGGATAGGCGTCAACCTGGACGACCGCGCCTTCCCGCCCGAGCTGAAAGAGACCGCCGCGTCCGTCGCCTCGCTGACCGGGCGCGCGCCCGCCGCGGAAACGCTTTTGCAATCGCTCCTCGGCGCGCTCTCGCGTCGCTACGCGTTGCTTCAGTCAGAGAACGGCGCGCGAGAAATCATCAGCGACTGGTCGCGCCACTCGTCCTACGCGCACGGCCGGCGGGTCCGCGTCTCACTCCCGGCGGAAACTTTCGACGGCCGGACGCGCGGCCTTGAACCCGACGGCGCTTTGCGTGTAGAAACAGACCAGGGAGAAATCAGGATCGTGCGCGCCGGCGACATCACGTCTTTACGAACAAGTGCTGAGGACTGAGTAAAAGAAAGCAGCTCTTAACTCAGTCCTCAGTCCTCAGCACTCAGCACTGTTTTCATATGCTTCTAGTCATTGACACGGGGAACACGAACACGACGCTCGGGGTGTTCGAGGGCGAGCGGCTGGTGACGCACTGGCGCTTGACGACGGCGCGCGTGCGGACCGTGGACGAGTACGGCGTCTACGCGCGCAACCTGTTTCAGCTCGCCGGGATTGATGCCAAAGAGATCAAGGCCATCGCCATCGCGTCGGTCGTGCCGCCGCTCAACTACACGCTGAAGCGAATGGCGGAGGTCTACTTCAACGTCACGCCGCTGATGATCGACCACGCGACGCCTATGGGGCTGGAGATTCTTTACGAACCGCCGTCGGACGTGGGCGCGGACCGCCTGGTTGACGCGGTCGCGGCCTTGCACAAGTACGGCGCTCCGTGCATCGTCGTGGACTTCGGGACGGCGACGACCTTCAACGCCATCGACGCGCAGGGCCGCTACCTGGGCGGCGTCATCACGCCCGGCATCAGCATCTCGTCCGAGGCGCTCTTCCAGCGGGCCGCGCGCCTGCCGCCCGTCGAGATCAAGCGCCCCCGCACGGTCATAGGCTCTTCGACCGTCGGCTCCATGCAGTCCGGCCTCTACTACGGCTTCGTAGGGCTGGTCGACGGGATACTGAAGAGGATGCTCGAAGAGCTCGGCCCGGAGACGCGCGTCGTCGCCACCGGCGGCCTCGCCTCGCTCATCAGCACCGGCTCGGAATTAATTGGCACAGTCGACAGCACGCTGACGCTCGAAGGGCTCAGGCTGATATACGAAAGAAGCAGGCAGTAGGCAGTGGGCAGTGAGCAGTTAAAAGCAAAACGCTTTTTGTCTTAACTGCCCACTGCCTACTGCTTACTGCCCACTGCTCCATGAACTATTTTAACTACTTCACCGAAATCGAGGACACGTTCATACGGCGGCGGGGCAAGCACCTGTTGCTGAGCCCTATGGACTGGGCGCTGATAGAGAGTTGGAAGGAGATGGGCGTGCCGCTGCACGTCGCGCTGCGCGGCATAGAGCGCTCGTTCGACTCGTTCGAGTCGAAGCCCAGGAGGCGCACAGTCAAGTCGCTGCTCTACTGCCAGGAGGAGGTCGAGGCGCAGTTCGCCGAGTGGCGGGAGGCGCAGGTCGGCGGGGCGAAGAAGAACGGCGGGAGCAGTGGCGCGAAAGAGGCGGCTGAGGCGGGGCTGCCTTTCCCGCGCGCGGCCATCCTCGAACACCTGGAGCACGCGCGCGAGGCGCTCCAAAAGGTTTGCGACGAGCGGAAGAGGTCGCGCAAGGACGATTTCTGCGACGCGCTCGCGCGCGCAATCGAGCGCCTGAAGGAGTTGAAGGAAGACTTCGCGCGCGCGGCGCGACCGAACGCGGAGAAGCTGGAGGAGTCTTTGACGAATCTGGAGAAGATGCTGGACGCGGCGCTCGGCGAGCACCTCCCGGCGCGCGAGTTGGCGAAAACCCGCGCCGAAGCCGAAGAGCAGTTGCAGCCTTACCGCGGCCGCATGGAGCAGGCCGTCTTCGAGCAGACGCTCAACAACCTGATCTTCAAGCGCCTGCGCGAGGCGCACGGCCTGCCGCGCCTGAGCCTGTTCTACCTCTGATGCGAAAGCGGAAGCGAAGGGAAATTAAAGGCAGGCCGAAGGAGCGACAACCTTCGGGCGCGCTCGTCGAGGTCACAATCGAGCGCATCCTGCCGGGCGGCGCTGGCCTCGCGCACGCAGACGGCCGGACGCTGCTCGTCGCCCTGGCCGCGCCGGGCGACCGCGTCCGCGCGCGCGTCGAGCGCACGCAGGGGCGCGTCGACTTCGCCTCCATCACGGAGATCGTCGAGCCCTCGCCCGCGCGCGTCGAGCCGCCCTGCCCCTACTTCGGGCGCTGCGGCGGCTGCGACTTCCAGCAGTTGAGTTACGAAGCGCAGCTCGCCGCCAAAGTCGGGATCATACGCGACTGCCTGCGCCGCATCGCGCGCCTGGACTTCGCGGAAGAAATCCACATCACCCCATCGCCGAGCGCCTGGAACTACCGCTCGCGCGCGCAGTGGCAGCGCGACCCCTTGCGACGCAGGCTCGGCTACTTCGAGCGCGCGTCGCACCGCGTCTGCGACGTCGCCGCGTGCCCCGTACTGGTCCCGGAGTTGGAGACCACGCTCGAAGCCTTGCGCGCGCTGATGAAGGAAGATTTGTTGCCGGAAGAGTTGACGGAGTTTCAGGCCGTCGCGGGCGACGAGGGCGCGTCGCTCGCGCCGCCCGCGCCACAGTTGCCGACGCGCGAGGTCAGCCGCCTCGTCGGCGGCCAACGCTACAGCTTCAGCGCCGAGGGCTTCTTTCAAATTAATCACGCGCTCCTCGACCCGCTCCTGGCCTTCGCCCTCGGCGACGCCGGCGGCGACACGGCGGTCGACCTCTACTGCGGCGCCGGCCTCTTCACGCTCCCCCTGGCCCGACGCTTCGCACACGTCTTCGGCGTCGAAGCCAACGCCACGGCCATCAACTTCGCCCGCCGCAACCTGACGGACGCCGGCCTGGACAACGCGACCTGCGACATCAGCAGGGTCGGCGACTGGCTAAAGGAAACGAGCGCCGGCCTCGGCCCCGTGGACTTCCTCCTCCTGGACCCGCCCCGCGCCGGGGCCGAAGAGGGGGCCGTGGAGGGAATCCTTGCCCTCGCCCCCCGCCGCATCTCTTACGTCTCCTGCGACCCCGCCACCCTCGCCCGCGACCTCAGACCCCTCCTCGCCGGCGGCTACACCCTCGCCACCCTCGCCGCCTTCGACATGTTCCCGCAGACACACCACGTCGAGACGGTCGTTCATCTGAGGGGCGGGTCGCTCTGAAAACACCAGGGAGCCAGAACATATAACAACCTGGGAGAATGTTTTGGGGATTCGCACCGGGCCTGCCGGCGCCGGGCCGTCAGGACGAAGATCGTGGGCCAAAAATTGACCCGCCGAAGGGCCTGGAGAACGCTTCAAGGTAATCGAGCGCGGCCGCGCAGAACTGCTCTTTGCCCTCCTCGAATTCGCATACCTGACTCCGCGCCTTGCTCCAACTCTCTTCGGGCGACATTAATTCCACTTCCATATACTGTTTATAAGCGCCGAACAGCAGGTTCGAAGCCTTCCGCTGTGCGTCGGCACGCTTGCGCCGCAGGGTGTCCTTGTCGAGTCGGAAAACTTTGATTGACTGGTGGCCTTTCGGGCTGTTCTCGAAGGCGTACTCGATGCCTTTATGGTCGAAGCGAATGTGCCTGCGCGGGTCGTCGGACTTATCCATGTAGGGGTGCAGCAGGAGCGGGTCTTCCAACTGGTCCAGTTGCTCCGTGCGCAGGTAGTACATGCCCGGCCACGTAGGGCTGGGGTAGGGCGGTGGGGTGAGTGCGCCGGCCTCTTCAGGCTTCAGACGCTTCAGCAGGATGTGAGTCTGCCTGACGGGGAACTGAGACATCTTCCCGCCGGGGCCGTTGCACGACTTGCAGGAAGGCACGAGGTTCATCCAGTCGAAGGCGAGCCAGAAATAACCTGGGTGTTCGATTTGCGCCCCTTGCTCGTCTTCGGTGAGCGGGCGGTACAGCGGGAGAGCGGGGTCTGCGTCAACAGTCACCTCCCCTTTAGGGCGGTAGTGCTCGGCCTCATAGTAAAACTGCTCCGTCTGGGTTTCGCAGTAAGCGCATTTCTGATGGAAGACGTGTTCGAGCAGGAACTTTTTAATCCCGGCCCAGACCGTTTGCCTGCGCTTAAAGTTAAAGTCGGGACTTGCCGCGCGGTGCTGCGGGGCGACTTCGCCCGACGGCAGAAGATAAGGCTGGAGCGCCTTGCTCAGGTCGGCGAGGGCCGCTTTCTCGGCCCTGCTCGGCGAGGGCCTCTTGAGCAGCGACTCGTAACTTTGAATCTGCTTCCACAACTCCCACGCCGCGATGTTCTCCCGAATCGCGGTGTCCACGTTGGCCTGCAATCGGTCCCACTCGGCCCGCAGCTCAGGCGGCAACTTGAGGGGATCGAACTTTACGTGAATCACGGCCTGACCTCCCTCTTTTGCAGCTCGTCGAGGAGTCTCTGCGCCCGGTCGAGAAGTTGTGCCTGAACTTCGGGGAACCTGTCGCCGAACTGTTCGAGCAGCAGCGCTTGCAGCAACTCCTGAGCGCGCCTTTCCGGTGCCGTCTCTCCCGTCTCCGGGATGCGGAACCCGAGGATCGCGCGAAGCTCCTGGAGCTTTATCTCCTGCTCTTTGGTGCGGTCCTCGGGTCTCATGCTGAGCAGTTCCTGGTACTCTAAAGTAAAGCCCTGGGTCACGGGGTCTATGGTCGTTTCGAGGCCGAACAAGTCCCCGGTCAGGACCTGGTCGGTCCGCCCCAGCGTCATCTCCGGGTCCACCTTGATCTGTACAATTTTGCCGTCGCGCCCGCGCGTGAAACGGAAGAGCTGTTCGGACGGCATCCCTCCGACGATCAAAGGCGAGTGGGTCGTGGCGATGAATTGCAGGTTGGAGAATCTCTTGCTGAGGCGTTGGACGAGCGCCTGTTGCCACGCGGGGTGCATGTGCGCGTCAATCTCGTCCATCAGGACGATGGCTGATTTCGACTTCGGGTCGTCCTCGTGGCCGTAGACCTCGTTCAGGCGTTGCACGAGGATGCCCACCCAGCCGGTCAGCGAGGTCGTCCCCTGGCTGACGGATTCGATGGGTATCTGTCCGTCCCTGGTCTCGACGCGGATTCCGTACTCTTCGTCAACGCCCTTGTACTTGAGCCTCAAATCTATGGTCAGGTAGTCCACCAGGTCGAAGAACTCCTGAATCATCGCGTCGTACCGTGCGCCGCTGCCCGCGCTCTCGCTCTCCTTCTTACTCTTCCAGTAGTCCAGGTTCACGATCCACTGCTTGAGCTTGTCCATGCGCGGGTCGAGTTCGCCACGGACCAGCGGGAGGACATCTTCGGGCGACGAGGTCAGGCGCGTCCTCGGCTCCGCGTCGGGGCCTTCCGGCCGTTTCCAACTGGCGGTGCGCAGCGGGGGGAAGCCGACGACGAGCCAGTTTTCTATTTCAAGAGGGCGGGCGGGCTTTGAAGTGATCTCGCCCTTCCCGTTCCTGTTGAAAATCCTGGTCTCGTAGACCGTGTTGCGATCAGTCTCCAGGACGATGAGGCCGCTCTCCTGCCCGGACTTGATTAATCGCGCGGCGTAAGGCTGTGCGTCCTTGCCGCAGATGGCGAGGGCAATGGCTTTCAAGATGGTGGATTTCCCGACCCCGTTATCGCCGAGCAGAATGTTCCACTCGGCGTCGAGTTTCAGTTCGAGTTTGTCGAAGGGCCCGATGTTTTCCAGGATGACGCGGGTGATGCGCGCCTTCTCGTGGCTGACCTCCTGGACGGCCGTCTCGCTGGCCTTCACCCGTTCCGCCAGGTCTTCCAGAAATTCGTAGACTTCGGGAAAGCCCTCGGTCGGCGTGAAGGGAATAATTTCGATCCCGTATTGCCGCTCCAGCGCTTCGGCCTGGACTTGCCATGCGCTGCCCTCGACCGCTATCAGCGCGTAGTGTTTGCGCGGAATAAATTCGGGCAGCGTAATGCCTTCCAGATACGCTTCGATGCCCTCCAGACTCGACCCGACGAACAGGATGGTCCTGGAAAAGAAGAGGGTCTCCATGAAGTCCGAAAAAGTACGGTTCCCGATGACGGCCCGCTCATACTGCACGGGCGCGACCATGACCATCTCCTCCTGCGACAGCGTGCCGTACAGCTTGAGGATGAAAAACTCGTACTTGCTCAAGGCGGTCTTGAGTTGGTCCGCGTTCGCGGGGGCGAAGACCGGAGCCCCCCTGTGCTCGAAGTTGCGCTCGAAGAGATCGTCAAAGTTAGTCGTTAAGATCGCGGCCAGCGGTATTTGGTTGAGAATCCTGTAAACGTCCGGCAGCGGAGTCTCCCGCAGAAACACGTCGCGCAGATGGCCCCGCAGGGCGGGCAGCTCCTTGCGCCGCTGTAGCTCATAATAGATGCCGTCGGCGACAGAGTCCGCGTGTCCAGCCTCGATTGCCGCCCTGAACGAGTCGGCCCGGTCGCGGTCAATAAAATTGTTTTCGACAGACCAGTCGATCAGCGCGGAAAGAAAGGCCCGCCACGTCGGGAAGCCAGCGCGCGCGGCCATGCCCGCGCCGCCGTAGAGCACGCATTCGCCCGAAGCGCACATCTCGACGAGTTCCGGCGGCGGCTCGGGGCGGGGCAGCGGGGGGCTTACCGGCTCGTCAGCTTTAGCGGGAGTTTCTTTTTCAGGCTGGGCGACAATCTCAATCGGCTCTCCGCCTGCAATGACGGAGAGGGAGGTTGTTAAGCGGAGTCTCTCCGCCCTCCAATTGACATAGAGTAAGGATAAGATGATCAGGAGTAGGAAGGCCGCTCCGACACCTATTGTGGAGATTCCGGTACTGTTAAGCCCGCTGTTTCCTTCATAAGACAAGAGAGCATATTCGTCTTCAGCGGCGAAGGCGATGTAAGGGCCGATGCTGGCGAGAAGGCTCACCCGCGCGCCCGTTTGCGTCAACTGCTTCGAGTCCGCGCTCCCCGAAATCAGCAGGATGCCGTCAAAGTTTCCTCCGACCAATAATTGATTTCGTCCATAGAAGCTGACGGTGGACACCGGGCCGGGCGCGCTGTAGGTGGTCGCGGAGGGCGGATCAATGTAGGCTATCTCGGTGGTCCCGGTCGCCACGGCAAGCTGGTCGTCCGAGATGGCGACAGAGAAGGCTTTAGGGCCGGCTTCAAACGAGCGTCGGAGGATCGGGCCGAGGCCCATACGGTTAAGGTTATAGATGTCAACTTCGGCTCGTGAGGCGGAGGCGACTACCAGGAGCCGGCCTGACGTGAAAAGGGCCGCCGGATTAGACAATTCAACATTAAGGCTATTTACGACTTGACGATTGCCATCCCGAATTTCGAGCACGCCGTCCTTCCACAGCAAGGCCATATCATCGCGCCCGACTAAAGCCAGGGCCACTATCTCGGCACTTTCGGGCCTGTAATTTTTATCGCCTGCGCCCCTGACCAGGCTGACTGATTCTGTGCTCTTAGCGATAAGGTCACGTATAACTATAGCGCCTCGCCACGCCGCAATAAATTTAGTCACATCCCTGGAGACGGCATAAGGCATGTCCTCCGCGCGAAGCTCATCCCCTGGGCGGACACTTGGAGGCCCGCTATACACCCTCATGGCTCTCTGCTGCAAATCTCGCAGGTCAATTTCAATCGGGTTTGCAGGCTTCCCTCCGACCCACGGCTGTATGGAAACGACGGAGTCGCGCTTCGCCACCCCGACCAGAGCATCCCGTTCCGAAAACCATAGTTCGGATAACCCCCGGAGTTGGCTCCGCCCGAGTTGCGTGACCTCCTCTGAAAATCCATATCTCCAGAGAAAATACGAGCTGGTTCCAATAATATAGAGGGCCGTCAGAACCGCGATGAGATAGCGGTAGCGGAAAAGTCTGGAGAGAGATGGTGTCAAAGCGTTAGGGGCTCCTGATGAGGGATTTAGGAAGTGTATGAATTAGCCGTCAAAGCCGATACCCGTTAATAAGCTCGTCGCCTTTCTATCCCTTTCTGAAAGGATACGACCCCGGAGATGATTTTCTGCCTGGATTGAGAGGTTTTATCAAACCACCTTGACACTGCCAGAGCACGCGCAGGCGGAAATGATACCTCATCCGAATTAATCTGTTAAGACCATTGTAAGCCCGAGCTTCGACGTGGAACCCGAAGGCGTGCAAAAGAGTTACGGCTAAACTCGATGCCTGCGCTTTGTTGTTTCGCCCCGGCCTGTCGCGCCACACGGGCGCTACTGTTTTTTAAGCGAGCCGCCGTGCGAGCCTTCGCGCCTGTGGCCCGTTGGTGCGGCCTCTTGACATCGGGCGGGGCGATAAATAAATTCATCTGGCAGACGAACTCTCCGCCATCAATCGCGCGTCTCAGGTCGGGCCTGGGCGGGCAAGGACTTTCCTCTTGACGAAAGGGACATCTATGCTCCGTAAGCCGTTCGCCGTTTCGGCGCTCCTTATCTTTCTGGCGTTGCCGGCCGCGGCACAGCAGCGCTGCTTCACGCAGCAGGCGCGCGAGCAGGCCGAGCAGCGTGCGATGGTCTGGCAGGAGCCGGACACGGGCTACGACCCGGTCCTCGGTTACAACCCGAGCAGCGGGCCGAGACTCGGCGCGCCTGAAGTTGACGAGAACGGGATGGCGAAGCCCATCACCTGCGTCGCGAACAAAGACCCGAACCCCGGTGCCGGCACGACGCCGAAGTTCCACTGCTCGGTCCAGGGCGTGGTGGACGAGGACGGTGAGTTGATACGCTACAAGGTCAAGCCGCACTTCAAGGGGCAGGCGCGTGACAAAAGGAACGGGGAGGTTTACGGCGAGTTCCTCTCGTCGCGCTTCTCCAGGGCGCTCGGCTTCTTCGCGGACGACAACTGGGTCGCCGACGTGACCTGCAACGACTGCGAGAAGAGCCTCACGCGCGGCTTCCAGGGCGCGTCGTGGACGCCCTTCCAGCCGGCCGCGGGCATAGAGCTATCTCTGGGCAAGGGGCTCGACGCGAACTGCGACGACAAGGACGCCGCGGGCATCGCCCCGGCCCTACAGAAACTGGCACAGAGCGGCGCGCGCCGCGCCGAGATAGACGCCTTCAAGCTGTGGCTCGCCTTCATAGACCACGGCGACACCAAGACGGACAATCAGAAGTTCGCCTGCCTCAAGTGGACGAAGAACGCGGACAACACGCTGACCTGCGAGCCGGGCCAGGCCGTCTTCTACGTCAGCGACATGGGCTCGACCTGGGGCCACTCCAGCTCCAGCGAGAGTAAGGCCCGGCTCAAGGGCTGGAGCGGCAAGGACCCGATCAAGGTGAGCGGCGGGCGCTGCACCACCACGGCCAAGAGCGTCGGCGACGCCAGCGTCGGCGAAGAGGGCCGCAAGCTCCTCGCCGACGGCCTTCAGCGCCTCCTCGACGCCGAGAAAAGTAACGGCCTCATCACGCGCGTCTTCCGCGCCTCGCGCAACAGTGAGCGCGACCAGCCGGCCGAGGCCTGGACCGCCGAGTTCGTCCGCAAGGCCAGGCTCATCATAGACACGCGCTGCCGGGAGTAAGAACCGGCCGGGTAAGAGAAGAGCCGCGAAGCCACGCGAAGCGACACGAAAGGTTTGTTCCTGATTCGTTTTGCTTCGCGTGACTTCGCGGCTCATTGTTTTTAAGGATGGAGAGTCCCCGCCCGCCACGTCAATTCCTCTTCTGAACGTCTGAAGCCCGTGTTATAGTCTGCGCGTCCCACCCAACACTAAATCAGTTCATCGTCAAAGGGGACTGGTCCCTCTCGATGTGTCTCGCTCATCCGCTCGCGGTGCTGGCGGCGTCTTTCGCGCTGGGCGTGTTAGGCGCGCGCTTCGCCGCGCCGCCCCTGGGGCTTGTGCTGACGTTCGCGGCGGCGTGCACGCTCCTTGCCGTTCACTGTTTCGTGAGGCGGCGTGAGCCAGCGGCCTCGCTGCTACTCGTGCTGGCGTTCTGCAACGCGGGCGCGGCGCTGGTGGTCTTGGAGAAGAGGACTGTCGCGGCGGGGCGTGTGGGAGAGTTTTATGTCGGCGGGGCGATTAGGTCGGGCGAGCCGGTCGAGGTGACGGGCGCGTTGGAGCGGCAGCCTGAGCCCGCGCCGGACGGTTTCTACCTCGTGCTGAAAATCGAGCGGCTGAGGTTCAAGGGAGTAGAGCGCGAGGCGGCGGGGCGTGTGATGCTGTTCGCGCCGGTGCGCGATGGCGCGGTGAGGGAAGAGTACGAGGCGCTTGAGTTGCGCTACGGGGCGCGCGTGCGCTTGATGGCGGCGCTCAGGCGCGCGGACCAGTTCCGCAATCCGGGCGTCGGCGTCTTCACGGAATACCTGGAGCAGCGCGACCTGGACGCCACCGGCACAGTCAAGAGCCCCCTGCTGGTCGAGCGTCTCGACGACGAGCGCGTCTTCCTCCCGCTCGCCTGGCTCTACGAGTGGCGGCGGCGAATGCTCTACGAGATTGACGCCAGGTTTTCAGTTCAGACCGGCGGAGTTTTGAAAGCGGCGCTCCTCGGCAACCGTTACCAGTTATCGCGCGGCGCGGCCGAGCGATTCCGCGAGGGCGGGACTTTCCACGTCCTCGTCATCAGCGGCGCTCACCTCAGCTTCATAGGCGGCCTCGCGCTGCTGCTGATGCGGCGCGTCACGCGCCGGCGCGCGTGGCAGTTCATAGCGTCGGCCGCCTTCCTGTGGGCGTACACGATTGCGGTCGGGGCGGAGGCGGCGGTCGTGCGCGCGGCGTGGATGTTCACGATAGTCGCGCTCGCGCCCGTCCTGCACCGCCGCGCGAACTCGCTCAACGCGCTCGGCGGCGCGACGCTCGTGCTGCTCGTCTGCCGCCCCGCGGACCTCTTCGACCCCTCGTTCCAGTTGACCTTCCTCTCCGTGCTGGCGATTGTCGCCCTCGCCTGGCCGTTCTTGGAGAAGCTGCGAGAAGTGGGCCAGTGGCGGCCTACGCGCGCGACGCCCTACCCGCCGCGCGCGCCGCACGCCCTGCGCCTGCTCGCCGAGGCGCTCTTCTGGAGCGAGCGAGAGTGGCGGCGCGAACTGGAAAGGTCAAACTACAGCTACAAACTTTTCAAGTCGCCGCTGGCCGCGCGCCTCGAAAGACTGCACCTACAGCGCGCACTGCGCTACTCGTTCACGGCCCTCGTCGTCTCCGCGAGCGTGCAACTCGCGCTCCTGCCGTTGCTCGTCATCTACTTCCACCGCCTCTCGCTCGCCGCGCTCCTTCTCAATATAGTGGTCGGCGCGCTGATGGCCCTGCTCGCGCTCGCGGCCGTCGCCGCGCTTCTGCTCTCGCAACTCAGCGCGTGGCTCGCCGCGCCGCTCTTCAAACTCGCGGAAGAGCTTTGCTGGCTGATGACGCACAGCGTCGACCCGTTCACGGCCGTCGGCGCGGCCAGCGCGCGCCTGCCAGAGTACGCGAACTGGCCCAGGGCCGTTTACGTCGTCTACTACGCGCCCCTCGCGGCCCTGGGCTACGCGCTCGCACGCTGGCACCCGTTGAAGCGCCGCGCGGCGAGCGACGAGACTTCAATGGTCGAGCGTCTCATCGGGCCGCGGTACGCGGGGGCCGCGCTCGCGCTCCTCTTTGCCGTAATCGTCTGGCACCCGCTGAGCGCGGGCAGACCGGACGGCCGATTGCGAGTTGATTTTCTGGACGTGGGCCAGGGCGACGCGGCGCTCGTGACGATGCCCGACGGGACGACGCTCCTGGTGGACGCGGGCGGGCGGGCGGACTTCGCGCGGCGCGGCGCACCTGACGACGAAATGGAAGCGTTCGAGCGCGACACGCGCGGCGTGGGCGAGGCGGTCGTCTCGGAGTACCTTTGGTGGCGCGGCCTGGACAGCGTCGATTACATCCTCGCGACGCACGCCGACGCGGATCACATCGACGGCCTCAACGACATCGCGCGCAACTTCCGCGTCCGCGCCGCAATCGTCGCACGCGCGCCCGCGGACGACGAAGAGTTCGCGCGCCTCACAGCGACCGCGCGTGAATACGGCTTGCCGGTGCGGCTCGTGGGGCGCGGCGACCGCCTGCGCTTCGGCGCGGTCGAGGCGGACGTGCTCTGGCCCGCGCGCACGCCGGACCCGAACGCGGCTTCCGGCAACGACGACTCCCTGGTGCTGCGCCTGCGCTACGGCCGGCGCACTTTCCTCCTCACGGGCGACATAGAGCGCCGGGCCGAAGCCGCGCTCGCGAATGAGCCCGCCGACCTGCGCGCGGATGTCGTCAAGGTCGCGCACCACGGAAGCATTTTATGGAAGAAAAAATTATTGGTTATTACAAGGCTTAAGTTGAGGCTTTCTTAATCCAAATACGAAAAATATATACCCTCTTTGTCTACCTTATACGAGCGCTGTGATTTTGTCGGCGCGTAGCGCCGTCCTTCAGCGCGAGTGTAGGCGGCGCACACTCAATGTTATGAAGCGGAACTTTAGATGCGCCGCCGTGACCCTTGACAACTGCTGTCGAATGTAAGATTGGAAATAAATGTTTTTTAGGAGAGCGATTACATTTGACCGGCGCTCCTTTAAGCACCAGCAGTATCCTGCTTAGCTACTCCGCCGGCTGATGTAGCTCGAGGTTCAGCTTCACTTGCTGATTCAGCCGATGCTGATACGCCCCTTGCTGCCCTGCCCTCATACTCTGTTGTAGCTACGTGTGTCGGAGTAATGCTTTCACTAATTATATTAAGGGTACTCCGAAGTATCTCCCGCCCGGACTCTGTCGTTAGCAGCAGGATAATCGTCGCGCCTATTAATCCACTCATTATGTATGAGGGGATTTCCGATTGAATGCTTTCGGAAGACATTCTTCTTTCATGAATGCCTCTCGTCCTAATTTGTCGAGCTTTCGCTAACTCCCCTTGGTAAGGTAACACCCTTGCAGATAACTTATCCTTATGTTCCCCACTCAAAAATAATAGGTGAGGGGGGATCATGCGCCGCTCGAAAGTTACCTCTGAATACATTAATTCCTCAATGTTCTTGGCAGGCACTGAGACGTTTAGATTTATAAGCACGATCCCATCGTCGCCGCGTCTGTAACTAGCCAGCAAGCCAAAGTTTTCAAAGTCTAAATTAACGAGGCCCTCACGTCCCTCGGATGCACCTTGACACTCTGGATACATAATTAAGCAGTCTGGATCGGTGTCATCCGTCATTGACATGTCGTAAATGCGGTTGAGCCATTCCTCCATTTCTCGCGGAAACTTCCTTAAAGATGAGAACCAACGTTTCAAAAATGAGCGATTGTCTCTATAAGAGAAGTTGTACAGGCGCAGTAGCTGATACACTTGGAGCGTAGTGCGGCCGCATTTGGGTGCTTGAATACTGAATTCTTCCTGCTCCTCGTGGGTCTCTTCAAAGCTTATTTCTAGACCGCTCTTGCTCCTAATCTCTGACTTTAATTCGGCGATGCCCTTGCCTAAAGAGCTTGAGATCGCTGCCTCCAGCTCTTTTCGCTCCGTTAGACTTATCCCCAATGTTTTTTTAAGTATGAACTTACGGGATCTGCCACAACTAACAGATCGTGCAAGCTTTTCTACCCACTTCTCAACGACTGTGCAACGGAGATCAACATCCCCATTACTGAGTCTGAGGGCAAAATTTTCGACCAGACGTTCACCTGGGAAGAATTGAAGTTTAGCCATTGGTATCCCTCGCGAAATAGGGGGTGATCGTTGTCAACTTGAGGCTCCTATTTCTCCTCTGGCATCGTGAAGCAAATGAAAGTACTAATGCCGTTGGCGAAAAGTACGCTGGTAGAGAGTGCAAGATAGCCCTAACTATTTAAGATGTCAATGTTTAAGGTGCGAGGGTTTTGGTAGCGGACGGGGAGAAGAACCCCGTGTGAGTTGATGCCTCTCAACGAAAGAGGCATCAACTCATCGCACGCGTTTACTGGGAAGTTGTTGAATGCCGCCGTGTTTCGTTCTAGTCGGACTGGGCAGCCTTTCTGGCAAATCTAGTGAATCACGAACGAGCACATCTATCCAAACGTTTGCGACGTCACCGTACCGAGCAAGAACATAGTATGGAGGAAGCTTCGCATTCCGCTCATACGCGCTGAGAGTGCTTTGCGTAATGACGGGTGGAAGGTCCAATCGTTGGAGCATGGATTCCTGGGTAAGACCTAACGCCTCACGGATCTGTCTGAGCTTAGTCCCAAGCCTCTTGGGAATGTATTTGAGCGGCTTATTTTGACCCATCAGGCATGACCTCCTGACAGGTGAAAAGCGACCCTCTCCTCTGAGAAAAGCCGCCCGCTTTTCTTGATAAATAGTCTAAGTAGAACTAAACTTGGATTGCCTTCGATTGGTGCCGCTGTTTGGGAGGGATGCTGGTAGGCGGCGGCTGTCATTACATAGCTTGTTAAGCCGCTTCACTCATAAACGTAACAGAAATTTTCAAAGAAAAAGTAGAGTTAAAGATATCAAAGAATAATGTCTGCCGTCATTACCATTGCTGAAGATTGAGGAGCACATCCTGCGTGAGTTTCGCCTTCAAGCCAGTTGGACCGGAGCAGAAGATTTTAACTGAAGCCCGTCAGTTGCTCGGCGCTAACATGGCTGATTATGTGCTTTCTGGTCTGGGTGAAGCTCAGGTAACTAACTGCCGTGTCTTCGCGTCCAAAGGCACCGTGCGAGATATTGGGGACGTTACCTACCGGTTCGAGGTGCGCAGCGATTCGGCGCAGGGGCTTCCCGCCGGGCGAGACCCGATAGTGATGGCCGCCCTGATCGGCCTGCTCCGCGAGCGGCAGCCGATTGACGATGCGGTCACCTTCGGCGTCGGCCCCATGCTGGAGACCCTGCGCTGGCCCCAGAGCATAGAGTCACACATGACAGTCACGCGTGCCGTCGAGAAGTACGCCGCCACTACTTACTGCCTGATAGATCGGCCCCTGCCTGAGGGGGAAGGTATCCGGAGCCATTTCAGGAGGCTGGTAATCAGCTACGAGATCACTTCAAAGCCTGCGGCGGGGAAAGCGAAAGTCTCTGAGACGGCCGTCAGGGTGCAGTTCTGGCCCTACTTCGTCAACTCCTTCGCCCTGGCCAGGAAGAGCTTCCTCGGGGTCGAGTTCCAGACCCTGCGGGGGATCGAAGAGGTCCCTTGCGTGGACGTCGGTAGGGTGCATGCGGAGGGGCTGGAGCGACGATGACGCCTCAGGATCACAATAAGACGCTGGGACTCGTTTACGGCTTCCTGGGAGGGCTGTTGGCACTGGCGGCCCTCGTGGAGTTGGTCAGGGTAATTACTCTTGAGAGGGAGTTGGAACGCATCCGCTCTAGTACAGAGCTGAAGGTAATGATCCCGGTCGGCCTGCTCTTGATGGCCTTTCTCTTATCTACCGCGTACGGGCTGCTGAGGAGAAAACCTTGGGGGAGGATACTCGCCCTCGCCTCGGCCGTCCTGTTCGTCTGGCTCTTCCCGCTGGGGACGGCGCTGGCCATCTACGCCTGGTGGTTCCTCCACTCTGAGGGCGGCAAACAGCTCTATGCGAAATCGGATTCCTGACCATCGTTACACCTAGCCTCTTAGCGCCAATGAGTCAGGATCAGCCGCCAGCCATTAATGAAGAACCGCAGACCGAGTGCCGGAGGTGCGGGCAGCTAAAAAGTCTGATGTTAGGCGGGGCCTGCCTCGACTGCATCAAGGAGATACTGGTGGAACGCCTGCCCCTCCTTAAGCGCACGCTGGAAGACAAGTACGGCTCAGCGCTCGACGAGTGGCTAACAAATGGCCGCTTCAGTGAGGCCCGCTGGGCGGCCGCTATCAAGATAGACACCATCACGGACCGGCTGACAGACCTGGTCAGGGAGGCCGTACGCGAGGCCGTCCGTAAAGAAGAACTCTCCTTGAGCCTGCCGAGTGGGGAATCCTGGACGCCAATCCAGGTCAACGGGCTGCTGGACTCGGTATACGAGCAGTGCCAGGAGGCGTTCACCAGGTTCTACGTCGCGCTGCTGAACGCCATCAAGAATGCCCCGACCAGGGAGGCAGAGCGGGAGCTGATCGAGGTGATGTCGGGGAAGAAGCGTGTAAGTAAGAGGTACGTTAGGGAAGATGCGCTCTCTGTGGTGGTGCTGACCGAAGGCAATCCGCTGACCCTTCAGGCCAAGGTACTGATCGACCTGCGGTATAGGGCAGATGGCGGCAGATCACTCTACGCAGAAGCCCAAGAAGGTGAGATCAGTTCGGTGTGGAGGGAGATCGTAGAATCTTTACCGGAAGAAGTGATAAGACTGATTTGCGAGGATGGCTCCTTCTAAGAGCTTACTCGGTCATCCCCACATCAGGATGTCTCATGTGCGTCATAGAGAATTATCCAGCTTGCTATCTGTTCACGGCGGCTCGTCATTACACTTTAAACACTTAATATCTATCCCGCATTTATTCCTCCGCGTCACATGTGTAATGATTCCCCTCACTAAGTCGTCTCTTTCTATTGTTTCCCTTAATTCATTTAAGATCATTAGACATTCTAGCAAGACAGGATTCCGCTGAAGGGTATCAGCCCCTATGCATTCCAGTAGTCTCTGAACTGCTGTTGATAAACCTATGCACTCTCCGCCCCTGATGAATAAGCCAGGCAAATCATCACCGAACTGAATAGCTCCGGTCATAATCTGCTCCCCACCCCAATCGATCTTTTTCATCACTTAACACACCGATCCTTCATACGAAATAGGAATGTTGCGCTCAGACATCAACGACATCAACCGCGCCGGGCACGCCGAGTTTTCTTCTTTGTGCTTTTCGATACTGACCTATGCCGGGCCTGGCGAGATGTCGGAAAGGGTATAATGACATCGTTGGCAGGCCTGATGCCTTGAGCCGCCTCCAGCTCCTTGACCCTCTGTTTGAGTCTCCCGTTCTCTTCGCGAAGCGTTTGCCTCTCTGCCTTGAACAACTGATTGGCACGCAGCGTGCGGGAATGCTCGTCTTTAAGTTCCTGGTGCTTCTGGACCCAGATGGCGACTTCCGTCCGGCTGTTGTGCAATTGCTGTTGTAAAGTAGCCTTTTCTTCGCGCAGAAGCTCTTCCGCCGTCTTCACCTCCCTTGTGGCTTCCTCTGGGTTTACTCCCTCACATTTACGTTTACGCTCCAGTTTAATGTTTTTCAGCCGTTGCAGGGGATACGCTCGGTAACGCAGTGTCCCGCGACTGCAGCCGGCGAGCCGTGCGAGTTCTTTCTCAGTGGCCGGGATCTTTGGATCCTCCTCTATTGTTCTCAGGGCACTGTCGATCTTTGTCGTCATTTCCCTGAAATCAGCGGCGTTCTGCTCATCGTATGGCGCTGCCGGCATACTATTTCTCTCCGTTATCCTCCCCGGCTTCGCCTTTGCGCAATAATCTGATAACCGCCGCCGCCTCATCCGCGGCCTCATTGTGGTAAGCCTTGGCGTGGGCGAACTCAGGGTCGGCGGCGCGGATTCTGCCCTCCCGCTCGACGCGCTCCCACAGTGGCAGTTTGAAAGCAGGGATTATCCCGTTCGAGCAGCGGACGGGATTGCAGCGGAGTTGCCCCATGCACGGCGGGTCCTCTTTAACCCCGTCTACCACGATTTCCTTCTGGCCTTGGCAAAGGGCTACGCCGACGTCGGCCAACGCGCTCCCCCGCATGGCAAGCTGGCGCAATTCGTCGTCGACCTCGTGTATCGCCATACCCTTGAAATACGCGGCCCGTCGCATCTTGAGTTGCTCGGCTCCGCCGCCGGCCACCGGCGCGTCCGGGTGGTAGATTTGCCGCGTGAACTCCAGGTTCGCTGCTTGGATCGCCTTCTGCGCCGAGTCCGCCCCGATGCCCCCGTAGCCGAGCGTCGCGTCGCCGATCCTGCGTTGCAGGGCATCGTAACTGTGCTTTAGTTGGAATGTGATGAAGGGGAGGTTAAGCCCTGCCTTTCGCATCTGGTAAGCCAGAGAATGACGGAACATGTACAAATAAATAGACGCATCAGGCCACCTCCTTTCCTCATCGACAGTGCGAAGATAATCCTCGAATTTGCGGCCAAGGTTTACACCCTTAATCTTACGGGCCTCCTCCCCGCCCTCACCGCCGCGATAAATACTCCCGTGGAATAAGTAAGGGCTCTTTACCAGGCTCGCCGCCCGCCCGAGAACTGCGACCGCGTCACGGACGATGGGGATTGCGACCCACCGTTCCTTGTCGGGCGGGGCGTTCAAATCCATCCTCTTAAGTACCGTACCCGCCAAGTACCACCCGTCGTCATCGCGCCGCAGGCAGTTCATCTTGAAGAACTTGAGTTCGCCCGGCCTCGCCCCGGTGTACATAGCGACGAGTAGTTGCGCCGCCACCCTAGCGCGTTCCACCAAGGCGGATAACACGATTGTCAACTTCTTTCGGGAGCGGTACCATTTGCGATACTTGGGCGCATGCTTACTCTGCTCGGCCGAACTTACCAGTATGAACTTAGCCCTTACCTCCATGTACTCTTCGAAGAGTTCCTTAAAGTTTTCGAAGGCTGAAAGATATTTGTTCTTCCCCTCACCGAGCACTGTTCTGTCCTGCGGCTCGACTCCTAGAGCCCAGAGAAACTGCTTCACGTCCGTCGTCGCCTCGTTGGAGAGGAAACGGAAGAGGCCGTCTTCTAACCGCGCGTATGGCTCCGCCTGCTCGATTTTCCAGTCGAGTGTGCGTACATCGTCTTGGTTCCACCTGAGCGGCCCGCATCCGAGGAGCCGGCCGAGGGCGGGGCTGCACAAGCTGGTGAGGACCTTTTTAAGAAGTTGATGCTGGCTTTGCCGGTATGTCGACAGCGCGTTGCCGAGATCCTCCGGTTCAATATCGCTCAGTTTATCAATTAAGGACACGCCGCCTTCAGAGAGCTGCCGCCTGAGGTGAGAGATGAACTTGGCGGCCAGAATTATCTCGTTAATGACTGTCGCAGGATGAGCATTCCCCTTTGTATTCTCAGGGAAGATGGCCCTCGAATGGCTGTAACGCAAGAAGCTGTACTTTCGTAGGTCGGCTATTATTTCCTCCGTGAGATCGTAAGTAGACGCCAGCTCCGGCCAATCAATTGTGAGCCTGTCGGGGGAGTAGGTTTCGAGTCGCTCGTTCGTAGGGTCGTTCCAATTCCAAATGGCGTCACCGTAAGAGGAATTCGCCGACACGTGTAGGTCTGGGCGGAAAACAAATCCTCCTTCGAGGATCTCTCTCAGGTCTATGTTTAGATCTATCTTCTCTGGTTCCCTCAGGCGGCGGGGTTTCGACTTAGCCATGATCCACCCCCCTATACGTCACCGGGTCGACGTGGTAATCAGCGCACTCGGCGATCTCTCGGGCCCAAACCAAGTCTTCCTCCGGGAACTCTAAGAAGATGCCCTCCAGAACCGCCATGTTCTTCTCGTAGAGCGCGGCGGCCGGCGTGTTTCCCAGGTTGTTGTCGGACAGTGCCTGGTCGATTTCCCTCTTATGTGCGACAAGTGGCGGCAGGTGTTTTTTTGTAATGATAACGTTCGGGCAAGTCAGGCACATGTTGTAAAGCGTGCAGGGTTGGTCCTCTTTGTAGATTGGGAGTTGTCTTACCTTCTTCGGCGGATTCCAGACGTCCTTGCAATCACACAACACCCCTTTATAGATGACGCCACTCTGGCGGGTCGTTTCGGCCGTCGCGTAGGGCTTCGGCTCCCGCTCGAACTCCTCCCTGTTTGCGTGTATATGCTGCAGGGCCGCTGACACGTCTCGGCGTGCCTGGGGGGCGATTTGTCGCCCCACAATGTAAAGTTCCGTCGTGTAAGTATGAGCGTGTCCTGCGGCAGCCTGAATGTCGAAGATGTCTCGCCCTTCTCGTACCATTTGAGTTATCTTGGTCGGACGGAACCGTGCTAGGTTCAGGTGTCTCGGCTGACCGCTTTCAGGCTCACCCGGCATTTGGTTGAAGAAGGTTTTGGCCCAGCGGGAGATATTTTTAGAGCTGAGGAGCACTATGTTTCCGGGATGAGGTGCGATGCCCCGCCAGTGTTGGTAGATGAAGAGGCAGTCTTTAATTTCATCTGCCGCCTTGCCGACGAGGGGCTCTGTCAGCTTCTTAATAAGCTCGATCGTTTTCCCGATGACGACTGACTGCTTGGCCTCGAGCGACAAATCGGCCTTGTTGGGGGCGTCAAAGAGGTGCAGGTGTAGGTCCTTCTCCCCGGTGGAACGCTGCTTGAAGTACCGCAAGTAAGGAAGATTCGTCAGGGGGTGTGCCTCACGAAAGCAGTCCCGCTTTAGACCTAGCAGGGATTCGCTGTTAAGACCGGTCTCCCAGCATAACTTCATTGCGAGGGGCAGGATGATGAAGAAGTCAATCATCGGTGCCACACCTAGCCGGCGCCAGACACCCTTTACTCCGCCATAGTACTTGTGTGCTGCGCTCAAGAAGCCACCGTGGTGATGATAGGACTTCGTAGTCGCCATAAACGGCCGGCAGTCGAGTACGTTCTCGAAATACCAGACTACATTCTCCCACTCCGCCCACGGCCGCTGGCGCCTCGGCTCCCGCCGCGGGTCGCGGCCCGCTCCCGTCGGCCTGTAGCCGGCTGCGATCCTCCTCGCATAGTCGATTTCAGGCTTGAACTTCCGCCAGATGAATTCCAGCTCCTCGGCCTCGTATGCGTCGCGAAACTCTCCGCGGCACCCCCTATAATCCAACGTGGGAAGGTAGAAGTAGTCGGCCGCGGTGAGTTTCTTCTCAGCACCGTAGTTGAACATCTGTCGCAGGCTCAACACTCGGGTCGTAACTGTCGCAGTGCTGTGCCCCACACTGCGCCAATACTTGTCGAAGCTGTAAAGGGTAAATTGATCGCAATGCACCGACAGGAAGTAACGCGGGTCTGCCGCAAGCCGCTCGTCGTAGCCGTGGGCCTGACGCAGGAACCTCACATAAGCGCTCATGGCATTGCGGTGAGAGATTTTCGTCCCTTCGAGTGCGTACCGCCTCGCGAAACGCTCGCACAGCCAGTACAACTGCACGTAAGGTTCGGCCTCGGTGGGCTCGGGCGGAGTCGCGGACATGCCGGACACCTTAGCGATCATCGGCGCCATCGTCCTCTCCTTTCCGTATTCATGTACCTCGGCAGGTACGTCGCGTCGTAGATGTCCTGGGCTTCCCGGTATTTGAGTCGCACTTCGCGCCTCCCGGCGACCGACTGTAGCGCGGTGACTGGGATGGCGCTGTAAATTTCAGTGGTGCTGAGTTGACTATGTCCGAGGACGCCTTTGAGGATAAGCATGCTGTCGAGTAGTTCCTTGCCGAACTCACTCTGCAGGATCGAGAAAGCGGCGCCGTGCCGCAGTCGGTGGGGAGAAACTTCCCTAAAACGCCCACCCTGTCGAAGCCAGGCGTCCCGTATGCCCTTTTGCACCGAGTCCTTCGTGAGCGGCCCGCCGTGAACATTAAGGAAGACGGGTTTGTCCGGCCCCGGCATATCTGCTGCTTTCGCCATTATGTATTCTGGGGTCGCGTGGTAACGTCTGACCCTGGCGAGCACCGGCCTGCTGATGATCGTGTACCGGTATTTATACTTTCTCCCGTCATAAGGCTTGCTCCCCGGGACGAGAAGGGGATAATAGTTAACCTCCTCCGGCCAGTCACTTTCTTGGGGGAGGTACCGGTTTGTCAGGCGCACTAACTCTGAGACGCGCACGCCGGTGTCGTACATGAAATGCGCGGCCACCCTCTGGCTCTCGTTGTGCATGCCTTTGAGGAGCCTGATGACCTGCTCTTTCGTTACGAAGCGTGGCAGCCTGCTGTGCGGAGTCTTGCTGTAGGGTTTATCACACCAAGGCAAGTCAGTACGAACGCGCCCTCCGGAAGCGGTGGTGAACCACCGGTACATCTCGCGGACCAGGAGTTCGCGGTTGTTGACTGTCGCCTCAGAAACACCTGTCTTCCGCTGATCGTTAATCCAGTCCAAAATATCGTCGCCGTCAATACAAGCCACCGCCTCGTCGACCGACGAATCCCGGAGCCGGGAACTTTCCTCAACCCATTGACAATGGAGCTTCACCACGTAAGCGATTTGGCGTTGGGACTCAACCGGCCGCGCTCGCTTCAGCAGATACCGCATGTAAAGAGTCGGATGCACGGCGACTCGGTCCTGCGAGTCGAGCAGGGTGTAGAGCGTTGAGGACTCATACTGACACTTGTGCAAGAGCATCGAGTGCTATTACTTCGGCCCTGATTGTTACTCTATTCCCGCATTAGGAAATATCGCGATCGCCGGTTGTTATAAGAGAGGGTAAGTTAATTGCGCAACAATTATTTCAGAAAACGGCCTGTTTTGAGCAAAAAAACTTTATTCCATAAAACTAGTGAGTCACTACCACATGTTTACGTTTACAGCAGCGAAGGGCCCAAGTCAGGCTGGAAAATATTGAGCTGACTGGAAACTCGCTTAGGTAATTCCACCGCGGGATAAAATGATAGGGTCTGATGAAGTTAAGACAGTCAAAGCGGGTACTCCCGCAGCAGTCTTAACAGGGCACGATACAAGTTATCGTGCCGATGGTTAAAGCGCCACTCGCACTCTTTCAAGTGCAGGTGAAAAGTAGTCGCTGGCACGCCG